>NZ_ML133650.1:0-410315 GCF_003985135.1 Rhizobium fabae | reverse complement strand
TGCCGATGCCAAGCAGCTTCACGGGCATCGCTATGCCCGCTTCCGAAGTCGCACCCGCGTCGCATGCCAGTGCCTGTTGGCTGCGGCCGCCCAAAACATCAAGAAGATCGCAATGGCCCTGACAAAAGCACCAAAACCGGCCACGGCGTAAGCCGAAACCTCCTTCTTCGCCCTCTGCCAACACAACCGGCAAAAAATCCAATCGCCAAAAAAGCAAAACCCGCCGAAAAAATCGACGGGTTTGTCAGCAGTCTGAAGGCCGGGCTTGTCCCGGCCTTTTTCTTTTGAGCAACTCTACTCCGGGATTAGCTCGTCCGTCTCGGGACCATCATCGCCCTTGCGCAACGGTCTGAAGCTCATCCGGTGGAGGGAGCAGGGGCCATGCTTCTCGATGCCGGCGCGGTGCTGCGCCGTGCCGTAGCCCGCATGTGCCGCAAAACCATAGTCCGGAAAGACGGCATGCGCGCGCGCCATCATCCGGTCGCGCGTCACCTTGGCGACGATCGAGGCGGCCGCAATCGAGATCGAGCGGGCGTCACCTTTAACCACCGCCTGTCCTGGGCAGTCGAGGCCGGGCGGCACGTCGAGCCCATCCGTCAGCACATAGCTTGCGGGAATGGCGAGGCTGCAGATTGCGCGGCGCATGGCATCGAGGCTCGCCTTGCGAATGTCAGTCTCATCAATGCGCGTCGAGCTGGATGAGGCAATGGAGACGGTCGCGGTCGCCAGAATCTGTACGAAAAGCTCCTCTCGCCGTTGCGCGGAAAGCTGCTTGGAATCGTTGAGGCCCTCAGGGATACGCTTCGGATCGAGAATCACGGCGGCAGCCACCACAGGCCCGGCCAACGGTCCGCGGCCTGCCTCATCGGCGCCGGCGACCGGCCAATGCCCGGCCTTGCGGGCTTTCAGTTCGAGGCGGAAGTCCGGCACGAGCGGAGCCGTGTCGAAAAGCAGGGGAGAATCGGGTGGCGTGCGACGTTTCATGCGGCTGAAACTCGCACGCCAACCCGATTTCCCGCAAGTCCCCGGATCAGGGCGGCGGCCGGGGACTGGGTCCGGCGGATGGTGGCGGTCAGGGCCATCCGCGGGAATTGCGCTCGGGGCTCGAAAACAGGGCGGTTTTCTTGAGACGCGATGCGCAAGCTGGAAAAATTAGAGTAGCGACAGCTGCACGCCGCTGCCATCGGGCGGCACGAACAGATCGTCGCGCAGCGGCACGCTGCGTCGCGTCAGGCCGAAACGCCTGGCTGCCATTTCAAACCGGCGCGCGATCTGCCAGGCATAGGGACCCGCACCCTTCATGCGCTTGCCGAAGTCGGCATCGTAGTCCTTGCCGCCACGCATCGAACGCACCAGCGACATCACATGCCGGTACCGGTCCGGATAATGCTGCAGCAGCCAATCGCGAAAGAGCGGGCTGACTTCGAGCGGTAGCCGAAGGATGACATAGCTTGCCTCCGCGGCGCCGACAGCCTTGGCCGATTCGAGGATACGCTCCAACTCGTGGTCGTTCAGCGCCGGGATGAGCGGAGCGGCCATCACAGCCGTCTGGATACCTGCCTCCGCGAGCGCACGGATCGTCTCCAGGCGCCGCGGCGGCGTGGCGGCGCGGGGCTCCATCGTCCGGGCAAGTTTGCGGTCGAGCGTCGTCACCGAAATGCCGACGCGCACCAGGTTCTTGCTTGCCATCTCCTGCAGGATGTCGAGGTCACGCAGGATCATCGCCGATTTGGTGACGATCGACACCGGATGGTTCGCCTTGTTCAGAACCTCGAGGATTCCGCGCATGATGCGCCATTCCTTCTCGATCGGCTGATAGGGGTCGGTATTGGTGCCGATTGCGATCACCCGCACTTTGTAGCCCGGCTTGGCGAGCTCCCGCTCCAGCAGTTTTGCCGCATCGGGCTTGGCAAACAGCTTCGTCTCGAAATCGAGACCGGCGGAGAGCCCCATATAGGCGTGGGTCGGCCGGGCGAAGCAATAGATGCAGCCATGCTCGCAGCCGCGATAGGGATTGATCGAGCGGTCGAAGGAAATATCGGGCGATTCGTTGCGGGTGATGGCCGTGCGCGGCTTCTCGACCTGCACTTCCGTCTTGAAAGGCGGAAGCTCTTCCAGGCTCTGCCAGCCGTCGTCGAAGGTCTCCCGCTGCAATGCCTCGAACCGTCCTGTCGGATTCAGTCCGGCCCCGCGCCCGCGCCGGCGGTCGACTTCGATCCTGAGACCGGAGGACACGATCATCGCATCGGCAATATCTGCCGTATTGGCAGGCGCGAATGCGGCCTGCCCTGCCAGGGACTGCTCTCTCATCGGATTCTCCCGTGGCGGAGAAGCTATCGCCTCCGCCCGTTTTGATGATTAAATTCCTATCGGCAAAAAGAGAACAATGCAAGAACAAAATGAGGGAAACGTTGCTGGTAAAAATTTGTGCGGCGCATTATAGATAGCCGATGTTGACAGTTGTTCTTGAATGTCTGGATCAGGAATCCGAGCTTGCCCAGACCCTGTCGGTATTGGTAACCGGCGCGGTCGAGGGGCTTGTGAGCGATGTGATCGTGCTCGATCATGGCTCGCGCGACGGCACCTCGAGGGTGGCGGATGCGGCCGGCTGCCGTTTCCATTCTGAATGGGATATCAAGGACATCGTCCGATCGGCCCGCGGCGAATGGCTGCTTTTCGTCGAGCCCGGCGCGAGACCCCAGGCGGGCTGGATCGATGAGATCGCCGAATATGTGGCGCTGAACAAGCTGCCGGCGCGCTTTACCGCGTCGCGCGGCTACCGGCGCCCGTTCTTCCAGCGTGTCGGCCGAACAGTGCCGCCGTTGGAGCTCGGCTTTCTCCTGCCGAAGAAGCAGGCGCTCGCCATCGCCAAAAGCGGCATGCCGCTTGCCGAATTCGTGAAGGGCCAGAAACCGCGGAAGCTCTCGAGCGAACTGATTCCATCCTGGGTCGCCCGCACCGCGCGGTAGGTGTCGCGCGTAAAGATGGCGCCCGATACGATTTCGCGCTATAATTTCCTTATGGCGCCGTCGAAGCGCCTCGCTTCGCAACGGAAGGCCATGGATGCCGGTAACGGCAGAACAGGTCAGCGAAAATCTCCTCTTCTGCCGGGTTCCCGGCGAAAGGAGGTGCGTCATGGTACGCGGTATGATCTACGGCCTGCTGGCCGTCATATTGCCGACATTGGTGATCGCGCATCCGCATTCGGCAGCATCGCAGACGATGCGCAGTTGCGCAGGCCGACCCGAAATCGTCAATTTCCTGGACAAGAACTTCGCCGAAAAGCTCACGGCAGTCGGACTGATCAACCAGAACGCGATTCTTGAGGTCTATGCCGCCGAAAGCGGCACCTGGACACTCATCGTGACGGATGTTCACGGCGTGAGCTGCATCCTGCTGTCGGGTGACAGCTGGGATACGATGCCCGCTCTGCCGGGCATTGCCACATAGGCGAGGTGCCGGTGATTCCCAGCGCACCGAAAACAGGCAGTCTACTTGGCTGCGCCGCGTCTCAGGTGCTCGTCCAGCCGCGGCATGATCTCGACGAAGTTGCACGGCGCGCTGCGATAGTCGAGCTGTCCTTTCAGAATGCCGTCCCAGGCATCCCGGCAGGCGCCGGGCGAGCCCGGCAGCACGAAGATAAAGGTGGAATTGGCAACGCCTGCCGTGGCGCGCGACTGGATCGTCGCGGTGCCGATTTTCTCGTAGGAGATGCGGTGGAAGATAGCGGAAAAGCCCTCCATCCGCTTTTCGAACAAAGGCTCCAGCGCCTCGGGCGTCACATCGCGGCCGGTAAAGCCGGTGCCACCAGTGGTGATGACGACGTCTATGTCTTTGCTGTCAGTCCAGGCCTTCACCCGCGCGGCGATTTTTTCCCGATCATCGGGCACGATCGCCCGGTCAACCAGCCGATGGCCTGCTTCGGAGATTCGCTCTGCCAGCGTATCGCCTGATTTGTCGGTCTCAGCCGTGCGGGTGTCCGAGATGGTGAGAATCGCGATGCCGACAGCGATGAAGGGCCGCTTTTCGTTCAGACTTGCCATTATGCGCCTCCCGAAACCGTTTCCGTTGCTTGGAAATACCAGTCAGGCCGCTCGCCGTGAAGGGTCGCGGCGGCCTCTTCCGCCGCACTCATGCTCGCAAAGATCCCGAAGCAGGTGGCGCCGGAGCCGGACATGCGGGTCATGAGCGCGCCGCTGGCTTGCAACAGGGCCGAGATTTCACCGATTTCCGGCACCAGTTGGCGCGCCAGCGGCTCCAGGTCGTTGCGGGCAGCTGCGATCGCAGCAATCCAGTCGCCAGTCCGAGGCAGGGTCAAGGCCGGATTGTTCTTTGTCGTCAGCCGACGGAAAACGTCGGGCGTCGAGACGCCTTTCAGCGGATTGGCAAGCACCATGGCAAGGGCGGGCAGATCGGGCGTCGGTTCGATCTTTTCGCCGATGCCGCGGGCAATCAGCGGCCGGCTCTCCAGGCACATCGGCACGTCGGCGCCGAGTTTCAGCGCGAGCGCGGCGAGCGTCTCCTTGGGCAGCGTCGCGCCCCAGAGCCGCATCAGCCCGCGCAGCGCTGCCGCCGCATCGGCCGAGCCGCCGCCAATGCCGGAGGCGATCGGCAGGTTCTTTTCCAAGTGAATTCGGACGGGGAAGGCGAGGGCGCCGACCGCCTCGCGCAGCAGGTCGCGCGCCTTCAGCACCAGGTTCGTGCCGCCGTCGCCGGCGAGCGTTACAGCGAAACGGCCCGATAAAGTGAACGCATCGGTCTGCGATGGCGCGAAACTCAGGCGGTCGCCATGACCTGCGAAGGTCACCAGCATGTCGAGCAGGTGATAGCCATCCGACCGCTGGCCCGTCACATGCAGGGCCAGGTTGATCTTCGCGCGCGCTTCTTCGGTGACGCTAGAGCGTGATGCCGAAAAGTGTGAGTGGTTTTCGGACGGCATCATGCTCTATTTCTCTGATCTCGAACCCGCCAAGCCTTCTTCAGGCACGCGGCCGCCCGTCAGGATTTCTTATCGACCGGCGGCGGAGTGACGGGTGCTGGGTCAGGCTGCTTCTTGTCGGCCGCCTTGGCATCGTCGCTGCCGGCCGGCAGGCCGTTGGCGATCTTGTCCTTGATTTTCGGAATTTCGGCAGCCTCGGGCTCGGAGCTGAGTGCCCGGTTCCACTGGTAGACGGCTTCGAGCTTGCGCCCGACGCGCCAGTAGGCATCGCCGAGATGGTCGTTGATCGTCGCGTCGCCGGCCTTGATCTGCGCCGCCCGCTCCAGCTCTTCGACGGCATCGTCGAAGCGATTGAGCCGGAAATAGGCCCAGCCCAGTGAATCGATGATGTAGCCGTCGTCGGGGCGAAGGTCGACGGCTTTCTTGATCATGCCGAGACCTTCGTCGAGATTACGGTTCATGTCGATCCAGGAATAGCCGAGGTAATTCAGCACCTGCGGTTGGTCGGGATTGAGTTCCAGCGCCTTGCGGAAGTTCGGTTCCGCCTGGTCCCACTTCTTCAGCCGCTCATAGGCAATGCCGCGCTGGAAGAAGACGCTCCAGTTGGCGCGGCCGGGTAGGGGGCCGATCGCTTCGACCGCCTTGTCGTAATTGGTGGCCATCGCCTCGTAGTCCTTGGCATCGGACAGCACGCTGCCATAGGCGAGGTAGCTGCGGATATCCTTCGGGTCGGAAGCGATCAGAGCCTGCAGGTGCTTGCGCGCCTCGTCCACCTTGCCGCCCTGGGCAAGGGCAAGGCCGAGCTGCAGCTCGGAGATGCGCCGCATCGGTGAATTGTCAGGCACTTTCTTGTAGAGCGCGATGGCGCGGTCCATCTGGTTCTGCTTCTCGGCAATGCCGCCGAGTAATACCAGCGTATCGGCGCTGTTCGGGTCGAGCGCATTGGCCGTCTGCAGGTAAAGCGAGACGATATCCTCAGCGCCGTCGCGGTTCAGCGCGCCGCCGACGGAGAAGAGCACGCCGGCAGCCCCTTCTTCCGCCGTCTTGACCTGCTGCTCCTGCTTCTCATCCTTCTCGATGCTGTCGCGCAGCGCGTTCAGCGGCGCATAGTTCGGCAACAGGTTGTCGCCGACGGAAACGGCGTCGAGCGCCTTCTGCTTGTTGCCCTGCGTGGCTTCGAGGCGGGCAAGCGCCATCACCGCGCGCATGAAGGTGTCGGGCGCCGTCGCGCCCCCCTCCTTGTCGAGCACGGCATCGTTCAGATGCTGGCGGGCGGATTTCACGTCGCCGCTGACGATGGCAATCGCGCCGGCATTGTAATTCTGGAAGATGCGGAACCAATCCGGTCCCTTCATCTTCTCGACCATGGCGAGCGCTTCCTTGCCACGGCCGGCGCCGACGCGGGCCCAGGCAAGCAGGAGGTCGTTCATCATCCGGTCGAGATCGTTCGGTCCCTTGTATTTCAGGATGGCCTCGGCGGTCTTGTAGTCGCCGCGGCGCACCGCATCCATGCCGCGCACGATCGTGGTGATGCGCTCGACGGAAGGATCGCCCTTCAGGTCGTTGGCATATTTGACGCCTTCTTTGATGTCGCCGCTGAGTAGCAGCGAGATCATCAGTCGCTGGCGAATCTCCGGATTGCCGGGCTCGATCTGCAGCGCCTTCTTATAGAGCTCGATCGCTGTTTCGTAATCGTGATCGACATCGGCCGTGCGTGCGGCAAGGAAGGCGCCGGAGAAGGTCGTGACGCTGTCGGCATCGAAGTTGTCGGCTTTGGGGGCATCGCTGGCCTTGACCGCATCCTCGGCACTCACGCCGCCGACGCCGCCGAGCGAAAGGACAGCCACTAGCGCTGCGCTCGTAAGAAGACGGATGGCAAATCTCTGCCGCATTCGGAAACCTTTCTTCGAGAGCGTCCCGGCCATGGTGCCGGTCGCAAAACCAGTTGCGATCACTGATTCATAACAGGATGGCTTTTTTGAAGCGCCGCCGCAAGAAAATCAGACTGCAACCGAGGATGTTCGATTAATTAACGCGCTCGATGCAGAAATCGATCACTTCCATCAGGGCGGATTTCCATACCGTATCGGGAAGCGGCGCAAGTGCGTCCCGCGCGATGGTGCCATAATGGACGGCACGGCCGATGGTGTCGCCCAGCGTGCCATATTTGGTGATCAGCCCTAGCGCCTTTTCCAGGTTGGCGTCGGTGCTATTGCCGGCCTCGATCGCATCGCGCCAGAAGGCGCGCTCGTCTTCGGTGCCGCGGCGATAGGCGAGGATGACGGGCAGCGTGATCTTGCCCTCGCGGAAATCATCGCCGACATTCTTGCCGAGATCGGCCGCCTTGCCGCCGTAATCAAGAGCGTCGTCGACGAGCTGGAAGGCCAGGCCGAGATTCATGCCATAGGATTTCAGCGCGTTTCGGCCGGATCTGCCGGCATCGGCGACGATCGGCCCGACTTCGGCGGCAGCCGCAAACAGAGCCGCCGTCTTGGCGCGGATGACGGAGAGATAGTCATCCTCGGTCGTCTCCATGTTCTTGGCGACGGAAAGCTGCAGAACCTCGCCTTCGGCGATCACGCAGGCCGCGGAAGACAGGACGTCGAGCGCATCGAGCGAGCCTACATCGACCATCATGCGGAAGGCCTGGCCGAGCAGGAAATCGCCCACCAGCACGCTTGCCTGGTTGCCCCAGATCATCCGCGCGGTCGATTTGCCGCGGCGAAGGTCGCTTTCGTCAACGACGTCGTCATGTAGCAACGTTGCCGTGTGCATAAACTCGACCGATGTGGCGAGCTTGATGTGGTTTTCACCCCTGTAGTCGAACAGCGAGGCGGCAGCCAGCGTCAGCATCGGCCGCAGCCGCTTGCCGCCGGATGAGATCAGATGGTTCGCCACCTCGGGGATCATCTGCACGTCGGAGCCGGCCTTGGACAGAATGAGCTGGTTCACCCGCTCCATGTCGGCCTTGGTGAGATCGACCAATGGCTTTATGGATGCCAGTTTGTTTTTGCTTTCTTCAAGCGGTATGACCACGCCCAACGACCCGGACTCCTGTTCATTCATTACAGCTGACAATAGAAAGGGGCGGTGGACGCGGCAAGGGGTGAATTGTCGCGCTGGGCGAAATTGGAAGGAAAATGACGGCAAATGCATGAACTTATCCGTGCCAACGATCCTGTTCTTCTCTCTTTTGCCGAGAGCTTGATGAAGGATGCGGGAATTCACTGCTTCATCGCCGATCAGGGAATGAGCGTGCTGGAGGGCTCGCTCGGCATGCTGCCGCGTCGTCTTCTGGTGGATGAGGACATGGCCGATCGGGCGCGCCGCATCCTGATCGACGCCGGTCTCGGCGGCGAATTGCGCGAGAAGAAGTGAGCGCCTGATGACCGGGAAGCCTGCCGAAACCATCGATGCCTTCCATCGCGGCGCCTTCCATCTGTTGCAGCCGAAGGGCAGGGGCCATCGCTCCGGCATGGACGCGATGCTGCTTGCGGCTCTCGTCGCCGACGACCGTCCGGTCCGGGTCGCCGATCTCGGCGCCGGTGCGGGTGCAGCCGGCCTTGCCGTCGCCTCGCGCCTTGCCGATACGCAAGTGGTGCTATTCGAACGCTCGGCCGAGATGGCCGATTATGCCCGCCGCAGCATCCTCCTGCCCGGCAATGCCCATGTCGCCGGCCGCGTCAGCGTCGTCGAGGCCGATGTGACGCTGACCGCCAAGGCGCGCAACGAGGCCGGCCTCCTCGACGAGAGCTTCCACCACGTCATCATGAACCCGCCCTTCAACGATGCCGGCGACCGGCGCACGCCGGATGCGCTGAAGGCCGAAGCCCATGCGATGACCGACGGCCTGTTCGAAAGCTGGGTCCGCACCGCAGGCGCCATCATGATCCCGGGCGGGCAATTGTCGCTGATCGCAAGGCCCCAATCGATCGCCGAGATCATTACTGCCTGCGGCCGGCGCTTCGGCGGCATCGAGATCACCGCCGTTCATCCGCGTGAGCGTGAAAACGCCGTCCGCATCCTGGTGACCGCAATCAAGGGATCGAGGGCTCGTCTGTCGCTGCGCGCGCCGCTCATCATGCACGAAGAGGGGAGCCACAAGTTCTCCCCTCTCGTCGATGATTTCAACAATGGCCGGGCGGCCTATGACAGGCTCTAGGCTGAAATTGCTTTAGCCGGTGACGAAGTCGGAGAGCAGCTTGACGTTCAGCACAGCGATCACAATCGCGATCACGTAAGCAATGCCGCTCAGCCAGCGCGGCGCCACAAGTTCGCCCATCTTGGCCTTGCTGGCGGTGAACATGACAAGCGGGAAGACGGCGAAGGAAAGCTGCAGGCTGAGCACCACCTGCGTCAGGATCAGCAGCCGCGCCGTGCCCTGGTCGCCATACCAGATGGTGACGATCGCCGCCGGCACGATGGCGATGGCGCGGGTGATCAGGCGGCGCACCCAGGGCTTCAGCTTGATCTTCAGGAAGCCTTCCATGACGATCTGGCCGGCAAGCGTTGCCGTCACCGTCGAGTTGAGGCCGCAGCAGAGAAGTGCAATGCCGAACAAGGTCGGCGCGATCGCAAGACCCAGCAGCGGCGACAGCAGCGAATGCGCCTCGCCGAGTTCGACGATATCGGTCCTGCCATGCGCATTGAAGGCGGCCGCCGCCAGGATCAGAATAGAGGCGTTGATCAGCAGCGCAAAACAGAGTGCGACCGTCGAGTCGATCGTCGCATAGGTCAGCGCCTCCTTCTTCTCAGGCACTGTATGGCCATAGGCCCGCGTCTGCACGATGCCGGAGTGGAGGTAGAGATTGTGCGGCATCACGGTCGCGCCGAGAATGCCAAGCGCCAGATAGAGCATCTCCGGATTGCTGACGATTTCGGTGGTCGGGAAGAAGCCGGTGAGGACGGCGCCCCATTGCGGGTCGGCAAGCAGGATCTGCACGCCGAAGCAGACCGCGATGACGCCGAGCAGCGCGATGATGAAGGCTTCCACCCAGCGGAAACCGAGCTTCTGCAGGAAGAGGATCACGAAGACGTCGAGCGCGGTGATCAGCACGCCGAGTTCGAGGGGGATGCCCATCAGCAGGTTGAGGCCGATCGCGGTGCCGATCACCTCGGCGATGTCGGTGGCGATGATGGCAATCTCGGCGAAAGCCCAGAGCGGCACCGAAACATATCTGGGAAAGGCGTCGCGGCAGGCCTGCGCAAGATCACGGCCGGAGGCGATCGCCAGGCGCGCGCAGAGCGATTGCAACACGATCGCCATCAGGTTGGAAAGCAGGGCGACGGTCAGCAGCGCATAGCCAAATTTAGAGCCGCCGGCGAGCGAGGTCGCCCAGTTGCCGGGGTCCATGTAGCCAACGGCCACCATGTAGCCCGGCCCGGCGAAGGCGGCGGCCCTTCGCCACCTCGAGCTGGGACGCCCGGTTCCGACGGTGCGGTAGACATCGGACAGCGATGCCTCTCCGCGTTCGTGCCGCCAGCCGCTTCTTGCATTCGGATTGAGGACGTCCATGCGATTTCCACCTGTTCTATCGTCCGCGCACTATGACGGATTAGAATGATAATGCAAGTCATTCGCAACAGGAAAATCAAACTCGGTGATTTCCAGAACACGGCCATTGCGTTTGGCGTTCCAACGCATACATGGGTGACGATCGTGCGACCCGAAGCGAAGGATGGGAAATGGCCGGATTCTTGAGAAAGCTGCTGCCTAAATGGTTCCGCAAGGACGGCATCACCATCCCGGTCGTCCGGCTGCAGGGCGCGATCATCAGCGGCGGCGGCCAGTTCCGCCCGACCCTCAATCTCGCCAATGTCGCGCCGGTCCTGGAAAAGGCCTTCGCCATGAAGGACGCGCCGGCGGTTGCCATCTCCATCAATTCGCCGGGCGGCTCGCCGGTGCAGTCGCGCCTGATCTTCACCCGCATTCGCGAGCTCGCTCGCGAAAAGCAGAAGAAGGTGCTTGTTTTCGTCGAGGACGTCGCCGCCTCCGGTGGTTACATGATCGCCCTTGCCGGCGACGAGATCATCGCCGACGCCACCTCGATCGTCGGCTCGATCGGCGTCGTCTCCGGCGGCTTCGGCTTTCCCGAACTCTTGAAAAAGATCGGCGTCGAGCGCCGCGTCTATACGGCGGGTGAAAACAAGGTGATCCTCGATCCTTTCCAGCCGGAAAAGGAGAAGGATATCGAGTACCTGAAGAGCCTGCAGCTCGAGATCCACCAGGTCTTCATATCGATGGTGCGCGAGCGTCGCGCCGGCAAACTGAAGGACGATGCGACGGTTTTTTCCGGCCTGTTCTGGAGCGGCACGCGCGGCCTCGAGCTCGGCCTCATCGATGGCCTCGGCGACATGCGCCAGGAGTTGAAGAGGCGCTACGGTCAGAAAGCCAAGCTAGAGCTTGTCACCGCCGGCCGCGGCCTGCTTGGCCGCCGCATTCCCGGCGTCTCGCCGGTCTCCTTCGAAGGCGCGGCGTCCGGCCTCGCGACGGGGCTTGTCGAAGCGGCGGAAGAGAGAGCATTGTGGAGCCGTTTCGGGCTTTAAGGAGAGCAAGAGAAGGCCATGCCGCAACTTATTACTATCCTGATCCTGGTCTTTTCCGCCTGGTGGCTCTACCGCCGCTTCGTCTCCGATGCCCGCAAGCTCGCCGAAAAGTCGCGCCGTGCTGAAAAGGAGCGCCAAACTGGCGCGATCGGGACCCTGGTCAAGGATCCGGCGACTGGAGAATACCGGCTGAAGCGCGAGGACGAATAAGGCGCTTCGGTGTGCGTCGAAAATGTCCGCCGCCGCAAAAGTCTTGACCGTTGCGGCCCTCCATGGCACCTGTCGCGCCGATAATTCCCAAGCAATCGGTGCCGTTTGATGTCAGCTATCCCAGACCATATGAACCCGAAGCGCTCCTTCCAGGCGCTGATCCTGACCCTGCATAGCTACTGGGCGGACAAGGGTTGCGCGGTGCTGCAGCCCTACGACATGGAAGTCGGCGCCGGCACCTTTCACCCCGCCACCACGCTGCGCGCGCTTGGCCCCAAGCCCTGGAAGGCGGCCTATGTCCAGCCGTCACGCCGCCCCTCCGATGGCCGCTACGGCGAAAACCCGAACCGCCTGCAGCATTATTACCAGTACCAGGTCATCCTGAAGCCCAACCCGCCCAACCTTCAGGAGCTCTATCTCGGCTCGCTGGCCGCGATCGGCCTCGATCCGCTGCTGCATGACATCCGTTTCGTCGAGGACGATTGGGAAAGCCCGACGCTCGGCGCATGGGGCCTCGGCTGGGAATGCTGGTGCGACGGCATGGAAGTCTCGCAGTTCACCTATTTCCAACAGGTCTGCGGCATCGAATGCTCGCCCGTCGCCGGCGAACTGACCTATGGTCTCGAGCGCCTCGCCATGTATGTCCAGGGCGTCGACAATGTTTACGACCTGAATTTCAACGGCCGGGAGGGCGACGAGAAGATCAGCTATGGCGACGTCTTCCTGCAGGCCGAGCAGGAATATTCGCGTCACAATTTCGAATTCGCCAATACCGAGATGCTGCATCGCCATTTCGTCGATGCCGAGAAGGAATGCCGGGCACTGCTCGATGCCGGCGCCCCGGGCGACAACCCCAACCAGCGCCTGCACAAATGCGTCTTCCCGGCCTATGACCATTGCATCAAGGCAAGCCACGTCTTCAACCTGCTCGATGCCCGCGGCGTCATCTCGGTGACGGAGCGCCAGAGCTATATCCTGCGTGTGCGCACCCTCGCGAAGGCCTGCGGCGAAGCCTTTCTGCTGACCGATGCCGGCGGCGTCAACCTGGCCAAAGAGGCAGCGTGACGGAGAAGCTCGCCGGCCATATCATCCATATCAACGGCTGGCCGGGCACGGGAAAGCTGACCGTTGGCCGCTTGCTGGCTAAAAGGCTCAGCGCGCGGCTCGTCGACAATCACACCTTGCTCAATCCGGCCGAGGCCCTGTTCTCCCGCAGCGATCCGCTGCATGCCTCGTTGCGCAGGCAGATTCGACAGGCAGTCTTCGATCATGCCGTGCGCGCCGACCCGGCTGAAAGCTTCGTCTTTACCGATGCCCTGTCGGACGACGAAGATGACAGCGCGACCTTCTCCTGGTACCGCGATCTGGCGGCCGCAAGGGGCGCCGATCTCGTAGCGATCCTGCTCGATTGCGCCCCGGAGGAGAATGCCAGGCGCCTTGCTTTTCCCGGTCGATCCGAGGCGCTCAAGCTTACGGATATTGCGATGCTGCGGCGGCTGCGGGCAAACTATAAACTGCTGCGCGGACTGGCTGAACGCACCATCGAAATCGACACGACAGACCTTTCACCGGATCAGGCGATGGCCCGAATCCTCGCCGATATCGGCGTTTGACGGCAGCCGGGAAACCTGCGTAGTCTCCGCCCGGACATTACTTCGTTGCGGGGGATTCGCGATGTATATTGCGCTTGGCGTCATCGTTCTGGTCGTACTCTACGTCGTTTTTATTTATAACGGCCTGGTTCGCTCGCGGCAGATGGCTGAGGAAGCCTGGTCCGGCATCGACGTGCAGCTCAAGCGCCGCGCCGATCTGATCCCGAACCTGATCGAGACGGTCAAGGGCTATGCCGCCCATGAGAAGACCACGCTCGAAGAGGTGGTTTCACTTCGCAACAAGGCGCAGGCCGTTCCATCAGGTGATGTCGCGGGCAGGGCGCAGGCGGAAGGGCTGCTCGGCCAGGCGCTCGGCCGGGTCATCGCGCTTGCCGAAGCCTATCCGGATCTCAAGGCCAACCAGAACTTTGCCGAGCTCCAGGCCTCGCTGGAAACCATGGAAGGCGAGTTGCAGATGGCGCGGCGTTATTACAATGGTGCGGCCCGCGATCTCAACGTCAAGGTTGAAAGCTTCCCCTCCAATCTTGTCGCCGGCCAGTTCGGATTCGCCAAGCGGGAATATTTCGAAATCACCAAAGAGGCCGATCGCGCCGTCCCGACCGTGAAATTCTGAAGATCCGGCATTTTGCCTTTGCAAAAAAGCGATTAAGAGCAAGGGCAGATTTGCGGCCGGCTAAAGCATGTCGCGCAAAAGTGTCCAGCGGTTTTGCGATGACGACATGCGCAAAACCAAAGAGCTAAAGCGCGACAAGCGAATCTGAAAGATCGCGACGCGCTTTAGGGCTGCCTTATGGACGGAAGAACAGCATGACACGCACAGCCAAACTAACGATCATCCCGCCGGGCAAGCCGCTTTCGGGCCGCGCCATGCCGCCGGGTTCCAAGTCGATCACCAATCGCGCCCTGTTGCTCGCGGGCCTTGCGAAAGGCACCAGCCGGCTGACCGGGGCGCTGGAGAGCGACGATACGCGTTATATGGCCGATGCGCTGCGCGCCATGGGTGTTACGATCGACGAGCCCGATGATACCACCTTCGTCGTCACCGGCAGCGGCAGGCTGCTGCCGCCGAAGGCGCCGCTCTTCCTCGGCAATGCCGGCACGGCGACACGCTTCCTCACGGCCGCCGCGGCTCTGGTCGACGGCACCGTCATCGTCGATGGCGACGAGCATATGCGCAAGCGCCCGATCGGCCCGCTGGTCGATGCGATGCGCGCGCTCGGTATTGATGCCACGGCCGAGACCGGCTGCCCGCCGGTCACCGTCAGGGGCACCGGACGCTTCCAGGCTGACCGCATCCGCATCGATGGCGGCCTCTCCAGCCAGTACGTCTCGGCCCTGCTGATGATGGCGGCGGGCGGCGACCGGCCGGTCGATATCGAACTCGTCGGCGAGGATATCGGCGCGCTCGGCTATATCGATCTGACCACGGCGGCCATGAAGGCCTTCGGCGCCAAGGTCGAGAAGACCAGCCCCGTCACATGGCGTGTCGAGCCGACCGGCTACCATGCCGCCGATTTCATCGTCGAACCGGATGCCTCGGCCGCGACCTATCTTTGGGCCGCCGAAGTCCTGACCGGCGGCGCGATCGATCTCGGCGTTCCCGCCGAAGCTTTCTCGCAGCCGGATGCCCGCGCCTATGACATGATCGCCAGGTTTCCGCATCTGCCGGCCGAAATCGACGGCTCGCAGATGCAAGATGCCATTCCGACGCTTGCCGTGCTTGCCGCCTTCAACGAGACGCCGGTCCGCTTCGTCGGCATCGCCAACCTGCGCGTCAAGGAATGCGACCGTATCCGCGCGCTTTCGACCGGGCTGACACGCATCGATCCGAATCTTGCCCGCGAAGAGGGCGACGATCTGATCGTACAGTCCGATCCGGCCCTTGCGGGCAAGCGCCTGCCGGCGGAGATCGATAGTTTCGCCGATCATCGCATCGCCATGAGCTTCGCACTCGCTGGCTTGAAGATCGCTGGCATCACCATTCTCGATCCCGATTGTGTCGGCAAGACCTTCCCCGCCTACTGGCGGACGCTCGCGGCACTCGGCGTGACATATCAGGATAACGATTGACGGAACGCGCGGCCGAGGCTGCCGCCGGGGGGACAGGGATGGGGCGTCGGTTTTTCGGATTTTGCTTTGCGCTGCTGTTGATGCTTGCGGCTCCGGCGGCGTTTGCCGCCGAGGTCATCGACAGCTTCGCCTCCGATATCGCGCTCGAAAAGAGGGGCGCGATGACGGTGACGGAAACGATCACCGTCAACGCCGAAGGCAACCAGATCAATCACGGCATCTTCCGTGATTTCCCGCTCTACTTCACCGATGCGTCGGGCCGTCGCCGCAGCGTCGATTTCGATATGGTGTCGGTCAAGCGCGATGGTGCCGACGAGCCTTGGCACACGGAATCAATTTCGGGCGGCATCCGCATCTATGCAGGCTCTGCCGACGTGACGGTCACTCCGGGTCGTCACCAATATGCTTTCACCTACAGAACCAACCGCCAGATCCGCTATTTCGACGATCATGACGAACTCTACTGGAATGTCACCGGCAATGGCTGGATCTTCCCGATCCGCTCGGCCACGGCGACGGTGAAGCTGCCGCCCGGCGTCGGCGCCACCGACACGATCTTCTTCACCGGCCCGGAGGGCGCGACAGGCAAGAATGCCCGCGTCAGTGAAACCGGCGCCGGTCTGGTCTTTTCGACGACCGAGCCGCTTGGTGCGCGCGAAGGCCTGACCTTCTCGATCAAGATGGCGAAGGGCGCCATCGATCCGCCGAGCGCCGATATGGAAAGCAGCTGGTGGCTCAAGGACAACCGCAATTATTTCATCGGCTTCGGCGGCCTGTTCCTCGTCTTCGCTTACTACACGCGCTCCTGGCTGAAGGTCGGCCGCGATCCCGCCCGCGGCGTCGTCGTTCCGCGCTGGGATGCGCCAGACGGCATCTCGCCGGCGCTGGTCAACTACATCGACAACAAAGGTTTCTCTGGCGAAGGCTGGACGGCGCTGTCCGCCACTGCGCTCAATCTTGCTGTGCGCGGTTACGTCAAGCTCGAGGACCTGAAGAATTCGATCGTCATCCGTGGCACCGGCAAACCGCTCGGCAAGGAGAAATTCCAGGCCGGCGAGACCGAATTGCTGAAGGTTGCCGGCGGCACCGGCTCGACGCTGACGATCGACAAGGCCAATGGCGAGCGGGTGAAATCCGTTGGCCAGGCCTTCCGCTCGGCGATCGAGAAGGAGCATCGCGGCAAATACTACAATTCCAACCTGGGTTACACCTCAGGCGGCATCGCGCTCAGCGCCGCAGCCCTCGTGGTGCTGTTCGTCTATGGTTCGCTGGAGCCCGATACGATCGCGCTGATGCTGATTCCGATCGCTATTTCGGTCTTTGTTGCGGTTTTCGTCGCCGGCTTCGTCAGGTCGCTGCATCGCGGCAAGTCGCTGTTCGGCAAGATCCTGGCCATCATCGCCACCGCGATCGGTGTTTTCGTCGGCATCAGCATCCTGGCAACCGTGGTCCTGGCGCTCGCCTCGTCACTGATGGAGCTGCATGAAACGCCGATGCTCTTTGCCGTCGGCGGCATCGTGCTCCTGAACATCCTCTATGTCTTCATCATGGGCGCACCGACCCCGCTCGGCGCCAAGATGATGGACGGCATAGACGGCCTGCGCCAGTATCTGACGCTTGCCGAGAAGGACCGCATGAACACCGCGGGCGCCCCTGACATGTCGCCGCAACATTTCGAGACGCTGCTGCCCTATGCGGTGGCGCTCGGCGTCGAGAAGCCCTGGTCGCGCGCCTTCGAAACCTGGCTCGCGGCGGCGGCCGCAGGTGCCGCCGCTGCCTATGCGCCGGCCTGGTACTCCGGCAATTTCAACAGCGGCAGCTTCTCCGATCGCATCGGCGGCTTCTCTTCCTCGATGGCCTCGACCATCGCCTCGACGATTCCTTCGCCGCCGCCATCGAGTTCGTCCTCCGGTTTTTCCGGCGGCGGCTCGTCCGGCGGGGGTGGCGGAGGCGGTGGAGGCGGGGGCTGGTAAGCTTTCCCGCTTGACCTTTCGGTTCTTCGCCCTTAACCGCCAGTCGGACCAGGCCAGACGAAACAGAAAAGGGTCGCGCATGAAGGTTCTGTTGATCGGATCGGGCGGACGCGAGCACGCGCTCGCGTGGAAGCTGGCGCAATCGCCTGTGATGACGGAGTTCTACGCCGCACCCGGCAATCCGGGCATCGCCGAACACGCTGCCCTGGTGTCCGTTGACGTCGAGGATCACGAAGCCGTCGCGTCTTTCTGCAAGGACAAGGCGATCGATTTCGTCGTCGTCGGCCCGGAGGGGCCGCTGGTCGCCGGCCTTGCCGACCGGCTGCGCACCGATGGCCTTGCGGTCTTCGGTCCTTCCGCCGCCGCCGCCCAGCTCGAGGGCTCGAAGGGTTTCACCAAGGATATCTGCGCCCGCTACGACATTCCGACTGGCGCCTACCAGCGCTTCAACAATGCGCCGAAGGCGAAAGCCTATATCCGAACCCAGGGTGCGCCGATCGTGGTCAAGGCCGATGGCCTTGCTGCCGGCAAGGGCGTAACGGTGGCGATGACGCTGGATGAGGCGCTGGCTGCTGTGGACGACTGCTTCGAGGGCGCCTTTGGCGCTGCCGGCGCCGAAGTCGTCGTCGAGGCCTATCTCGACGGAGAGGAGGCGAGCTTCTTCTGCCTCTGCGACGGAAAACATGCGCTGCCGCTGGCAACCGCCCAGGACCACAAGCGGGTGGGCGAGGGTGATACCGGCGTCAATACCGGCGGCATGGGCGCCTATTCGCCGGCGCCTGTCATGACCGCCGAGATGGTCGAGCGCACCATGAAGGAGATCATCGAACCGACGATGCGCGGCATGGCCGAAAGCGGCCATCCCTTCTCCGGCGTCTTCTTCGCCGGGCTGATGATCACCGCGAAGGGTCCGGAGCTCATCGAATACAATGTCCGTTTCGGCGATCCCGAATGCCAGGTGCTGATGATGCGGTTGAAGAGCGATCTTCTGCCGCTGCTGCTGGCGGCAGCCAACGGCACGCTCGATCAGGTCAGCGCCGAATGGAGCGACGATCCGGCGCTGACGGTGGTGATGGCCTCGAAGGGTTATCCCGGCGCCTACGAGAAGAACACGCCGATCCTCTCTTTGCCGGATGCGGGCGACGGTGAGAAGGTGTTTCATGCCGGCACAGGCCTGAAGGACGGCGCGCTGGTTGCGACCGGCGGCCGCGTGCTCAATGTCACGGCGTCAGGCGGTACGGTCGGCGAGGCGAGAGACCGTGCCTACGCGTTGCTCGACAAGGTGAGGTGGGAAAACGGCTTCTGCCGGCGCGACATCGGCTGGCGTGCGATCGAGCGCGAAACAGCCCCAGATAAAGTATAAATCGTCGCGTTCTTTAAATTTTTACCTTTTCCCCTGACGGGATAGAAACAAAGCTGCGCTATATCGCTCCTATAGTGAGACGGAGTAGCATTGATGCGTCAGATTTTCTTCGGTGCGGCGATCCTGCTGATGGCGGGCTCGGCGATGGCATCTTCTATCGAGGTGATCGGCAAGGCTGCCCCCAGCGCTGACAGCAGCATCCTCACCCAATCCTGCAGCAATTGCCCGCCGCTCCAGATCGACGTTACCAAGAAGGACTACACCGTGCCGGAGTTGAAGCCCGGCGTCGTCGAGGCGAGCGAGATCCGCGACGTCGGCGGCGAAAAGAAGATCTATCGCACCGAAGGCTGGATGGGCGGCTCGCCCGTGCTCTTCGTCAGCAAGGCAACCCCTGAAGCCCTGGTTGCTGCCGAGCCCTCGGTCGTGCCTGCCGAGGGAATCGACATGAACGCCACGACCGCGGCCGTCATCGGCAGCGATGCCAAGCCCGTTGTGGCAGGCATGGCTGAACAGCCGGCCACCCTCGACGCCTCCGAATTCAAGCTGCGGTTTTAGAAGCAATTCCAGCAAAAGTGCGCAGCGGTTTTGCGTCCGGAGTTGCGTAAGAACAAGAAGTTCCCTGCCCCGCCTGATCAAGGTTTCGATCGATTGGGGTTCCACCACCGGTGGACCGAATGCACCCTCGATGAGCAGCGAGGGTGCATTCCTGTTTTGGAGCGCTGCCGGTCGCTTGAGAATTCGAAAACGAGTGATGTTCGACCGACGGATGAAAATCTGCAGTTTTGCCTTGTAACTCTGCCCCCTGATTTTTAGGGAAATTTTGTCGCGTTTTTAATTAAATTAAAGATTTCTTATAGGGTAGGCGTCAATTCTTACTCGCCGGTCGCAGCATGTTGTTTTAGCAGCGGTAGACGCGTCGTCCTCTTCGGCGCTCGCACAGGCGGTAGAAGACCGCACCGGAATGTATTTGCCCATTCCCGTTGCGAGGATTCATGAAAAACCTAAAGATATCGAAGCAGCTCATATTGCTGGTCATCGGCCTGATGGTAGCGTTTGCGATCGCCACGTCCCTGCAGATCCGCTCCTCGGTCAATGCGATCTACCAGGAGCGCTATGACATGCTCCGCGCTGAGGTTCAGTCGGCCGTCTCCGTTCTCAAGCTTTACCAGGCCAAGGTCACTTCAGGTGAAATGACGCTCGAGGATGCTCAGAAGCGGGCCTATGCCACCGTCAACGGGATGAAGTACGACCCTGACGGCTATTTCTTCGGCTACAGTTACGACATCCAGATGATGTTCCACTACGACGCCTCGAAGGTCGGGCAGGTCTCGAAGGGTCAGCCGGACAGCAAAGGCAAGCTCTACCGCGAAGAGCTGGTCAAGCTGGGACAGCAGGGCGGCGGTCTCGTCGAATATTATTCTACCGCCAAACCGGGCCATCCTGCCGGCGATTTCCGCAAAACGGCCTATGCCTTGGCCTTCGACCCCTGGAAGGTCGTCGTCGTCACCGGCGTTTATATGGACGATCTCGATGCTCAGGTGAACGGCACGATCCTGACCGCTCTGTCCGGCAGCATCATACTGTTCTTCCTCGCCATGGCGGCCGCCTATTTTGTCATCCGCGGCATATCGGGACCTCTCAACAAGGTCCATGCCGCCCTCAAAGCTGTCGCCGAAGAAAACGTTTCCATCGCCATTCCGCATACCGGCATGAACAATGAAGTCGGCATGATGGCGAAGGCGACGCAGTCGCTGCAGGAAAAGATCAGGGAACGTCACGCGATGTCGGATCGCGAGGCGGCCCAGCAGCTGGCGCTGGAAAACGAGCGCGAAAACAATCTTCGCCAACAGCAGGATGAAGCAACGATCCAGGCTCGGGTTGTGGCAACGATCGGCAAGGCGCTGGAGATGATCGCCCGCGGCGACCTCACTGTCCGCTGCGCCGATCTCGGTCAGAAATACGCCGCCCTTCGCGATAACTTCAACGATGCGCTGTCGCATCTCGAAGCTGCCATGGCCAAGGTCAGCGCCAAGGGTAGCGATATCGGCACCAGCAAGGAGGAAATCCGCCGCGCCTCCAACGAATTGTCGCAGCGCACCGAACGCCAGGCTGCGAGCCTGGAGGAAACCTCGGCCGCGCTCGATGAACTCACCGTCGCCGTCCGTCAGACCGCCGATGGCGCCCACGAGGCGAGCAAGCGCGTCCACGCCGTCAGCACCGAAGCCACTCATAGCGATGCAATCGTCAGCCAGGCGATCGAAGCGATGAGCGGCATCGAGAAGTCGTCCTCGGAGATCACCAAGATCATCGGCGTCATCGACGAGATCGCCTTCCAGACCAACCTTCTGGCGCTGAATGCCGGCGTCGAGGCTGCCCGCGCCGGCGAATCCGGCAAGGGCTTCGCGGTCGTCGCCCAGGAAGTGCGCGAACTTGCCCAGCGCTCCGCCGCCGCGGCCAAGGAGATTAAGGATCAGATCGCCCGCTCCTCCACTCAGGTGGACCACGGCGTTCGTCTGGTCGGCGAGGCAGGCGAGGCGCTGAAGCGGATCTCCGACCAGATCAAGGCCGCCAATGAGATCGTCGCCAAGATCGCCCACAGCGCCTCCGAGCAGGACACCACGCTGCGCTCAATCTCGTCGTCGATGAACCAGCTCGACGCCGCCACCCAGCAGAACGCCGCCATGGCTGAAGAGACCACGGCATCGGCCGAAACGCTGGCCAGCGACACCGACGAACTGATCGACCTCATCCGCGGCTTCCGCGTGAGTGGCGAAAGCAATGCCTCGGCCATACATCAAGGTCGCCGTGCTGCTTAAACGGCGCGAAGGCAACACGCCTTTTTATCACCAAATTCTTAGCGGCCGTCGGTTCTCCGGCGGCCGTGCCTTTTGAAGCTTACTGCGCGATACGATCGATCAGCCGCTCGATCTCGCGATCGGAAAACACCTCGACGCCATCAGCTTTCAGCGCGGCCGCCGTCACGCCTTTGCCGGCCTGCTTGTGGCCGGAAAACGTGCCGTCATAGATGAAATCGGATCCGCAGGACGGGCTGCCGTCGATGAGCAGCGCATAGCGGCAGCCGGCCTGCCTGGCGAGCGCCACGGCATTCTCCGCCGCCTGCAGGAACTCTTCCGTCACATCGGCGCCCGTCAGCTCGACAACCCGCGCCTTGCCAGCCAGCACCTCTTCGCCGGTCGCTCCGCCTAGGATTTCCGCGGGCGGCCGCGGCACCTGCATGCCTGCCGAAATCTCCGGACAGATGGTCACCAGCCGCCCTTCTGCCCGCCATGTCTCGATTACCGGATGAAGCAATGGCTTCGCCCGCCCGTCATAGCGAACGGCCTGACCCATGAGACAGGCGCTGACGAGGATTTTGTTTTGCATGCTTCATGAATAGCGTCTCGGCGGCCGCAATGCCAGCACGCCGATGGTGGTCATTCTCACCCCGAGATCTTCGAGAAATCCGCAACCGTTCCCGTTGCCTCGCGGATCAACCGCAGCAGGGCGAGGCGGTTGGCGCGGATGGCGGCGTCCTCGTCGTTGACGAGCACATCTTCGAAGAAGCGGTCGACCGGGGCGCGCAGCCTGGAAAGTGCTTCCATCGCCGAGCGGAAGTCTTCTCGGGCGACAGCATCCGCCGCCTCTTTCGATGCGCCTGATATCGCGGCGAACAGTTCCTTTTCGGCATCGAGCTTGAAGAGTGCGTCCGAGACGGCGTCTGCGATCACCGTGCCCTTCTTTTCCTCGGCGGCGAGCAGCTGCGTGGCGCGCTTGGTGCCGGCGAGCAGGTTCTTGCCGTCCTCCGAGGTGACGAAGGCCGTCAGCGCTTCGACGCGGCGCGCCACCATCAACAGGTCGTCGGCCTCCGGGGTCAGCACGGCGTCGATGAGATCGTGGCGGGCGCCCTGATCGCGCAGATAGACCTTGAGACGGTCATGGAAGAAGGAGAGGAGGTCGGCGAATGTCTCGGCCGGATCGCCTGCGAACGAAAACTCCGCCTCGCCGCTCGCCTTGGCGAGCACCGATGTCTGGCGCGCGATCTTCAGCAGCGGCAGTCTGACATTGCGCTCCAGCAGGATCCTGACGACGCCGAGTGCTGCACGCCTCAGTGCGAAGGGATCCTTTGAACCCGTCGGCTTTTCGCCGATCGCCCAGAAGCCGATCAGCGTGTCCAGTTTGTCGGCGAGTGCGACGGTGATCGCTACCTTATCGGCAGGCACGCGATCGGATGGGCCTTGCGGCTTGTAGTGATCCTCGATCGCGAGCGCGACAGAGGCGTTTTCATCCTGAAGCGCCGCATATTTGCGGCCCATCAAGCCCTGGAGTTCTGGGAATTCGCCAACGGCTTCGGTGCGCAGATCGGCCTTCGCCAGCACCGCGGCGCGATCGGTGAGCGCTGCATCAGCGCCGGTGATACCAGCCAGCTCGGATGCGAGCGCACGGATGCGGGCGACGCGCGCGCCCTGCGTTCCAAGTTTGGCATGGAACGTCACATCGAGCGCATCGAGCTTGGCCATGCGCTGGTCGAGCGGCTTCGTGAGATCGAGACCGAATTTTTCGGCCGAAGCTTCCAGCGTCTCGAGATCCGGCATGTTTCCCTGGTCGCGCTTCCAGAAATGCAGCGCGTCCGAAAGCCGGGCCCGCACCACCTTGCCGTTGCCGTGGACGATTTCCTTGCCGCCGTCGCTGGCCTGGATATTGGAAACGAGGATAAACTTGTTCGAAAGCGTCTCGCCGCCCTGCTTGCGGGTGACGAAGCACTTCTGGTTGGTCTTGATCGTCAGACGGATGATCTCGGAGGGGATGGAGAGATAATCCTCCTCGAAGGAGCCCATCAGCACCTGCGGCCATTCGACGAGGCCGGAGACCTCCTCCAGGAGGCCTTCGTCTTCCACCAGCTCAAGCCCGTTGGCAAAGGCGATGTCGCGTGCGTCGTGCAGGATGTTGTCCTTGCGCCGCTCGGCGTCGAGGATGACCTTCGCCTTTTCCAGGTTCGCGACGTAGTCGTCGAAGCGCCGCACGGTGATTGCCTCGGGCGCGTGAAAGCGATGGCCGTAAGTGACATTGGAGGCGGTGATGCCGTCGATCTCGAAGGGGATGACGACGGTCTCTTCATGCTCCGGGCCGAAGGTGCAGACGATCGATTGCAGCGGCCGCACCCAGCGCAATGCGCCGGGCTTGGAGGAGGCCTTGCCCCAGCGCATGGATTTCGGCCATGGGAAATCGCGGATGATGCCGGGCATCACCTCGGCGATGATCTCTTCCGTCGCGCGGCCCGGCTTGGAGATGACTGCGACATAGAAATCGCCCTTCTTCGGATCGCTCACCACCTGCGCCTCGGCCACCGAGGAAAGGCCGGCGCCGCGCAGGAAACCTTCGATCGCCTTCTCGTTGGCGTCGGTGCGCGGTCCCTTGCGCTCCTCGCGCACGTCGGCGGAACGCGCCGTCAGGCCGTGAATGTCGAGGGTTAGCCGCCGCGGCGTCCAGTATTCGCGCGCGCCCTCATAGGACAGGCCGGCTTCGACAAGCGCATCGGTGACGAGTTTCTTCAGATCGCCGGCAGCCTTGCGCTGCATGCGGGCCGGAATCTCTTCGGAGCGGAGTTCGAGAAGAAGGTTTGGCATGTCGAATTTCCTTGCCTCCCGCGAGAGGGGAGGGATGGCTTGGGCGCCGGGTCAAAACGTTGCTTCTGCTAGCAAAGAATGCCGCATCTGCACAACCGCAAAATCGCCGCCTTTCCGGCATGCTTTCCTGTGGATCGGCGCCGGGCAGCAAACTCCAACATTGCCTTGCCGCTTTTCGCCGTTATGGTCCCGCCACCTCAGTCGAAACAGGAAATCCCATGGCCGCTGACCTCCGTTTCCTCGCAGCCCGCATCTCTGCCGAAATCAACGCCCGGCCCGACCAGGCCAAAGCCGCGATCGAGCTGCTGGACGAGGGCGCCACCGTGCCCTTCATCGCGCGCTACCGCAAGGAAGTGACGGGCGGGCTGGATGATACGCAGCTGCGCAATCTGGCCGAGCGGCTGGTGTATCTCCGCGAACTCGAAGCCCGCCGCGATGCGATCGTCGAATCGATCACCGGTCAGGGCAAGATGACGGACGAGCTGATGGCCAAGGTCGCCGGCGCCGAAACCAAGGCCGAGCTCGAAGACCTCTATCTGCCCTACAAGCCGAAGCGCCGCACCCGCGCCGAGATCGCCCGCGAACGCGGCCTCGGCCCGCTCGCCGAGGCAATCCTCGCCGAGCGCGCCAAGGAACCGGCCGTGCTGGCCGAAGGTTTCATCACTGCTGATGTGCCCGACGTGAAGACGGCGCTCGAAGGCGCCCGCGACATCGTCGCCGAAGGCATTGCCGAAAATGCCGATCTGCTTGGCAGGCTGCGCGCCCATATGCGCCAGGCCTCGTTGCTTAAGGCCAAGGTCGTCGACGGCAAGCAGGCGACGGGCGAGAAGTTTTCCGATTATTTCGACCATTCCGAACGCTGGGCGACCGCACCCGGCCACCGCGCGCTCGCCATGCTGCGCGGCTGGAACGAAGAGGTGCTGACGCTGACGATCGAGGCGGATGCCGAGACCGTCTCTCCGAACAAGCCGGTCGAACGCATGATCGCGGCCGCCTATGAGATCGGCGCAAGCCGCCCCGGCGACCGCTGGCTGATGGAGGTCGCAAGCTGGAGCTGGCGCGTGAAGCTTTCCATGTCGCTTTCGCTCGACCTGATGCGGGAGCTGCGTGAGAGGGCGGAGGAAGAGGCGATCCATGTCTTCGCCCGCAATCTCAAGGATCTGCTGCTGGCGGCACCCGCCGGCTCGCGCGCGACGATGGGTCTCGATCCCGGCATCCGCACCGGCGTCAAGGTCGCTGTCGTCGACGGCACTGGCAAGGTGGTAGCGACATCGACCGTCTATCCCTTCCAGCCTCGGAACGACGTGCGCGGCGCCCAGATCGAGCTCGCATCGCTGATCCGCAAGCACAATGTCGAGCTGATCTCGATCGGCAACGGCACCGGCAGCCGCGAAACGGAAAAGCTGGTGGCCGACATGCTGGCCGAACTGCCGGCGCCGAAGCCGACCAAGGTCATCGTGTCGGAAGCGGGCGCCTCGGTCTATTCCGCCTCAGCAACGGCGGCCGCCGAATTCCCCGATCTCGACGTCTCGCTGCGGGGCGCGGTCTCCATCGCGCGCCGTCTGCAGGATCCGCTGGCCGAACTCGTCAAGATCGAGCCGAAGTCGATCGGCGTCGGCCAGTATCAGCACGATGTCGACCAGCAGAAGCTGTCGCGCTCGCTCGATGCCGTGGTGGAAGATGCCGTGAATGCCGTCGGCGTCGATTTGAACACCGCGTCCGCGCCGCTGCTCGCCCGCGTCTCCGGGCTCGGGCCTTCGATTGCCGACGCAATCGTCCGCCACCGCGACAGCGAGGGCCGTTTCGAAACACGACGCGATCTGATGAAGGTTGCTCGCCTCGGCGGCCGCACCTTCGAGCAATGCGCCGGCTTCCTGCGCATCCCCAATGGCAAGGAGCCGCTCGATGCCTCCTCGGTCCACCCGGAAGCCTATGGCGTCGCCAAGAAGATCGTCGCTGCCTGCGGCCGCGATCTCAGGGCGCTGATGGGCGACAGCGCCGTCCTGAAATCGATCGATCCGCGCCAGTTCATCGACGAGAAATTCGGCCTGCCGACGGTCAAGGACATCATCTCGGAACTGGAGAAGCCCGGTCGCGACCCGCGCCCGAGCTTCAAGACCGCGACCTTCGCAGAGGGCGTCAACGAAATTTCCGACTTGAAGCCCGGCATGGTGCTGGAAGGCACAGTGACCAATGTCGCCGCCTTCGGCGCCTTCATCGATATCGGTGTGCACCAGGATGGTCTGGTGCATGTATCCCAGCTCGCCGATCGCTTCGTTAAGGATCCCCACGAGGTCGTCAAGGCGGGCGATGTTGTCAAGGTGCGGGTCGTTGAAGTCGATGCCAAGCGCAAGCGCATCGGTCTTTCCATGCGGCGCGATGACGGTTCTTCAGCGCCGCCGCCGCGTGGTGATTCTCGCGGGAATTCCGGTTCCCGGCCGCAGAACGAGCGTCGGCCCGCCACACCGAAGCCGGAAAGTCAGGGTGCCTTCGGCGCGGCACTTGCCGAAGCCATGAAGCGAAAATAATGGCTTAGCCACCACATCGGCAAAAATGCAACAGTTTGGCAGCGTTCTGAACGGAGTGCTAAATCCGGCGCTTGTAAGGCGAAAGAGATCGCCTAAGTTGATGTGACCATCCTGTCACATTTGCGAGGCGTCAATGGCGTCGGCATTCTTATCGATCGTCCAGCAAATCATCCGCAAGGGTTCTTTGAAACTTACCCTTGCCAATGGCGAGACTCACGTGGTCGGCGACGGCACGGGTGAAACCGTTGTGGCCCGCCTTGCCGATCAGGAGGCGGAAGACGCCATCCGGCGCGACCCGACCATGAAGCTCGGCGAAATGTACATGCAAGGCCGGTTCATTCTCGAACAGGGTAACATCTACGATTTCCTGTCGCTGGTGAAGCAGAACACCACCAACGAAATCTTCGATTTCAAGATGGCGGCACTACTCCTCGGCCGCATTGCCTGGCAGCAGCTGAAAAGCCGCGTGCCTGTCAATCGCAACAAGCACAATGTCGCCCATCACTACGACCTGTCGGCCAAGCTCTTCGACCTTTTCCTCGATGAGGACTGGCAATATTCCTGCGCCTATTTCGAGCCGGCTGGTATCGGCCTTGACGAGGCGCAGCTTGCCAAGAAACGGCATATCGCCGCCAAACTCCTGCTCGAGCCGAACCAGCGCATCCTGGAGATCGGTTCCGGCTGGGGCGGCATGGGCATGTACCTGACGGAGGCAACGGAAGGGGCTGACTTCACCGGCATCACGCTCAGCGAGGAACAGCTCAAGGTTTCCCGCGCGCGCGCCGAAAAGCGCGGCCTTGCCGACCGCGTGCGTTTCGAGCTGCAGGACTATCGCAGCATGACTGGCAGGAAGTTTGACCGCATCGTCTCGGTCGGCATGTTCGAACATGTCGGTATCGGCAACTACGGCAATTTCTTCCGCAAAGTATTCGACCTGCTCGACGACAACGGCGTCATGGTCCTGCACTCGATCGGCCGTCCGAAGCCGAGCTTCGCCACCAATGCCTTCATCGAGAAGTATATCTTCCCCGGCGGCTATATTCCCTCGGTGGGCGAGGTCGTTCCGCCGCTCGAAAAGGCGGGGCTCCTGGTCAAGGATATCGAAATCCTGCCAATGCACTATGCCTATACGCTGCGCCACTGGCGCGAGCGTTTCGTAGCGCGCAAAGCTGAGGCCGTAGCGCTTTACGACGAACAGTTCTTCCGCATGTGGGAATTCTATCTGGCGGGTTCCGAAATGGGCTTCCGCTGGGACGAGCTCTTCATCCTGCAGATCCAGATCGCCAAGAACCAGTTCGCCGTTCCCGACAATCGCAATTACATCGCGCGCAACGAAGCCAAGCTGAGGGAATTCGAGGCGAGGCGTGCGCCGCTCGAGAAGGTGACGTTCTGATCCAGCAACGCCTTCGCCGAGAGACCGGCCATCATGAAAGGACGTGTCGATGAGCAGCCCATTTCCCGAGATCTATCTGGTTCGTCATGGTGAGACCGAATGGAGCCTGTCCGGGCGCCATACCGGACGCAGCGATATTCCCTTGACGGCGAACGGCGAGGCCGCTGCCGGCAAGCTTACCGAACGGCTGGCGGGCCTCTCCTTCTCCGCCGTCTGGTCGAGCCCCTCCGAGCGGGCCCGGAAGACCTGCGCGCTTGCCGGATTCGGCTCGGGTGCGGTGATCAAAGGGGATCTCGCCGAATGGAATTACGGCGCGTATGAAGGCATCACGACGAAGGAGATCCTTGCGGGTCGCCCCGGCTGGCAGCTTTTTCGCGACGGCTGCCCGAGTGGCGAAACGGCAGCCGATGTCGGCGCACGGGCGGATGCTGTCATCGATGCGCTTCGCGCGGAGGCCGCTACCATCCTGATCTTTTCGAGTTCGCATTTCCTGCGTGTGCTCGCCGCCCGCTGGCTCGGCCTGCCGCCGCAAGACGGCGCGCGTTTCGTGCTCGATACCACAAGCATCAGCGTGCTTGGCTACGAGCACGACCTGAGCGAACCGGTCATCCGCCGCTGGAACCAGCGTTAGAAAGCCGTCCTCATCTCGCTGCCGTGGTTAACATTGGGGTAACGAGATCGGGATAAGTGTAGCGGCTGCCGCCCTCCGCGGCTTTGTTTTTGCGTTTTCTGGAGTGCGGACGTGTTTCATCGATCAGTCGTATCGATTTCTTTGGCTATTGCCCTTTCTTCTTTTGGATCAGCCGCCGCGCAGGAAAGCGGCCAACATTTCTGGTCCGGCGACTGGTATCTGAACGTCGGCGTCGCCGGCTTCTCCGCTCCGAAATTCGAGGGCTCGTCGCGTAACGAATTCAAGTTCAGCCCGCTGATCTCAGTTGGCCAGCAGGGCTCCGGCCCGCGGTTTTCCTCGCGCAACGACAATCCTTCCTTCGCTCTCATCGACAACGGCGCCTTCCGCGCCGGCATTGTCGGCCGGTTCGTACCGTCGCGTGACGACGGCGATGGCCATGAACTGAAGGGTATGAAGAAGGTAAAGTGGGGGGCGGAAGCCGGCGGATTCGTCGAGGTCTATCCGACCGATTTCCTTCGCGCCCGCGCCGAGGTTCGCCAGGGCATCCGCGCCCATGACGGCGTCGTCGCCGATCTCGCCGTCGATGCCTTCACCGATATTGCCCCGGACCTGCAACTATCCGGCGGCCCGCGCGCGACATTCGCCACCAGCGGCTATTACGACGCTTATTACGGCGTCAACGCCAAGCAGGCGGCGGCAAGCGGGCTTGATCCTTATAAGCCGTCGTCGGGCATCCAGTCCTACGGTGCAGGTACGGCGCTCACCTGGAAGGCGACGGAAAACCTCTCGGCGAGTTCCTTCCTGGAATATAAGCGGCTGGCCGGTCCCGCCGCCGACAGCAGTCTCGTGCGCGAGCGCGGCTCCAAGAACCAGGTCCTGATCGGCGTCTCGGCGACTTACAAGTTCAATTTTTCGCTGCAGTGATTGACACCGCTTGCGCGTCCCTTTGGGCGCGCAAGCGGCGCTGTATCGCTTTGAATTGCCACGGGATATGCCCTTGGATTGATTCCGATTTAAGGAATTATGCGGTCGCGGCGCGGTGATCGCTTCTTGACCGGATTGCCGGCCCATCGCTAGATGGGCGGCATGGAAGATACCGACAACTTCAATGACCGCGTCTCCGACGCGCCTTCCGACAACTGGGTCTACCGGATCCTGCCGCAATGGCTCTGGCCCTATGCGCAGCTTGCGCGCTGGGATCGCCCTATCGGCTGGCAACTCCTGATGTGGCCGTGCTTCTGGTCGGCGACACTTGCCGCCAATGCGGCGATTGACGAGGGGCTTTATTCCGGCAGCCTGCTAGTGTCCCATCTTTTCCTGTATTTCATCGGCGCGGTCGCCATGCGCGGCGCCGGCTGCACCTACAACGATCTCGTTGACCACAAGATCGACATGGAAGTGGCCCGCACGCGCTCGCGTCCGCTCCCCTCCGGCCGCGTCACGCGCGCCCGGGCGAAGATCTTCATCGGCCTGCAGGCGCTGGTCGGCCTTTTCGTGCTGCTGCAGTTTAACTGGCTCACCGTCTTCCTCGGCGTGCTTTCGCTGGGCATCGTGGCGCTTTATCCCTTCGCCAAGCGCTTTACCGACTGGCCGCAATTCTTCCTGGGACTTGCCTTCTCCTGGGGCGCGCTGATGGGCTGGGCCGGCATTTTGGGCGGCCTCTCCTTCGCCGCCATCCTGCTCTACGCCGCCTCCGTCGCCTGGACAATCGGTTACGATACGATCTATGCGCATCAGGACAAGGAGGACGACGAGCTGATCGGCGTGCGCTCCACCGCCCGCCTCTTCGGCGACAAAACGCGGCAATGGCTGATCTGCCTTTACGGGCTGACGTTGGTGCTAATGTTCCTGGCTTTCGCGCTCGCGGGCGCCAACCTGATTGCCTTCCTGGGCCTCATCGGTGCGGCTGGCATGTTCGGCTGGCAGATCATCCGGCTCGATATCAACGATCCGGCCCAATGCCTGGCGCTCTTCAAGTCGAACAACCGCGTCGGCCTCATCATCTTCTTCGGCCTTTTCCTCTCGCTGCTCTTCGCCATTCCCTGAATGGGACGATGCATGAAACGATAAACCCGGCGCAGGCGCCGGGTTTCAAAATGGTTCCGAAGCATGTCGCCCGGAAGTGCGCAGCGTTGCGCGCATCAAGTTCGATGCGTGGCGCTTTAGTTGCGGGCGATGATTTCCTTGCCTTCGATCTTCATGGCGACGCCCAGCCGGCCGGTGGTGCGGCGCACGAGGAAGCGCGGACGGCGGTTGGCGAAGTAGGAATGGCGGCGGCGCGGCTTGAGGTCGCTGGTGCGCAAGGCCCCGATATGGTCTTCGAGCGGACGGGCGACGCCGTCGGCCTCGACCATCAGCATCGGGATGCGGAAGGCTTCGGACCAGCTGCGCCAGTCGGCGGCGATATCGCTGAGATCATGGGCGACAAGCAGTGGAACGCAGAGTTCCGGGTCTGCGTGGTGGAGTTCGAGCGTCACGGTGACCTCGCCGTCACCATGGTCGATGGCGCGGGCGGCGACACCCTTGAAGACGCGCTTCGGCAGCGCAATCGAGAGTGGTAGGCCGCTGGAGGGAAGGACCTTGCGCAGGACTGCGCCGCGCTCGTCTATGGTGATGTTGACGTCATCCGAACAATCATGGATGGCGTAGCTGACCTGCTGGGGAAAGCGGGACGGATCGAGGCGCAACGTCGTACCAGCCCATGCGGGCTTCATAACGGGATTGTTCATTTCATTCTACCCTTGTCTTACCTGAGAGCCGTTTCCGGTCTTCTCCTTGGGACTTTTCGTCCTCTATGGCCGACAATAGGCGTGCCCCGTTCCGTACAGCTTAAAAATTGCGGTTAAGAAAACTTTGCCTCCTGCGATGGTTATCAAAACCGAATCCGGCAGGGTTTCCGGAAGGTGAACGGTGTGGTGTCCTGAAGCGGCACATCCTGGGGTAAGCCTCAGGTAAGTTTTTCGTGGCAAAATGCCGTCACCAGCAGTGCGTGATTCTCTTAAAGAATTTGCCGAAAAGGGCGCTTTTCATGATTACGGCTTCCCTCGCATATTCGATTTTGTCGAAGGATATGACGTCCAGCCTCGCCAAGGTTGCGTCGCAGTCGACCGTCAAGAAGGAAGCCCAGTACTATGCGGACAATATCAATAAGGTCAAAACCGTCGACGACTTCCTCGGCGATTACAAGCTCTACAGCTATGCGATGAAGGCCTATGGCCTCGAGGATATGACCTACGCCAAGGCCTTCATGAAGAAGGTGCTGGAAAGCGATCTCACCGATCCCAACAGCTACGCCAACAAGCTCTCCGACACGCGTTACCGCGAATTCGCCGCTGCCTTCAATTTCAACTCGCCTGAAAAGGATGTGCAGACGGATGCGCAGGAGGACGATCTCATCGGCCTCTACAAGCAATCCTTTGTCGATGCCGACAACGCCGCCACTGCCGAAAGCACCTATTACAGCAACAATATCGACTCCGTGCAGACCGTTGACGATCTCGTCAACAACACCCGGCTGCGCACCTATGTGCTGAAGACCTTCAAGATCGATCCCACCTATGCGTCGAAGGATTTCCTGCGGCAGGTGCTGACGAGCGATCTCAGCGACCCCTCGAGCGTGGTCAATACGCAAGGCGGCGACAAATACAAGGCGCTGGCCGCCCAGTTCAGCTTCAACGCCGACGGCACGGTCACCGGCACGGCGCAGACCGCCGCGCAGAAGTCCTCGGTCATCGAGACCTACACGTTGAACTCCCAATCGGTCATCATCGACAATTCGGTCGGTTCGGATGTCTACTACGTCAGCAAGACGGCGGCCGACTACAACAAGGCCTATTACACCGCCAAGATCGGCACGATCACCAATGTCGACGATCTGGTCGCGGACAACCGTCTGACCTCCTACATCAAGACCGCCTACAGCATGGGGGCTGACTTTACGGCCCCAGCGCTGCGCATGGTGCTCACCGATCCAAGCTATGCCCAGCTGATGGGCTTTACCAATGTCTATAACGCCTTCAATTTCAAGGCTGACGGCACGACCTCGAACACCGTGCGTGTTCAGTCGATCGACCAGGCGAACAAGCTGCAGTCGGCTGCCTCAAGCACGAACAAGTATTACACCGTCACCTCGCAATCGAGCAGCATCACCAATGTCGACGACCTGCTCGCGGACAACGTGTTGGCGCGCTACATCAAGGATGCTTACGGTCTCGGCACGAGTTTCAGCAATGCCGATTTGAAGAACATCCTGACTGATCCATCCTATGCCGCGGCTCAGGGACATGCCAACATCAACGCTGACTTCAACTTTCAGGCGGACGGCTCGATCAACGGATCCGCGATCCAGACGGCGGCGCAACAGAAATCGACCACCGACAAGTCGGCGGCGAACGCAGCACACTTCAACAGCATGATCGGCAATGTTACCAATGTCGATGACATCATGTCCGATCCGGTTTCGGTGAGCTACATCCGAAACAGCATGCAGATCGCAGACAGCGTCTCCGATGCGACGTTGAGGACCTTCCTGGTCGATCCTTCGGCCGCTGCCGCGCAAGGCTATGGCGACGTTCACGACCTCTTCAATTTCAAGGCGGACGGATCGGTTGCGACCCTTCATGCCTCCCAGAGCGCCTCTCAGAGCGCGAGCACTGCCAGCAAGGCCGACAGTGCAGCAGTCTACTACCAGTCGACGATCGCGGGCATCTCCAACGTTGATCAGTTGCTGGCGGATCGCAAACTGAACAATTTCGTGCGGAACGCCTATGGCATCCCGTCGACGGTCAGCGACGTCGCTCTTCGCGCTATCCTGACCGACCAGAGCGGCACCGGCACTTATGCCGACGTCGCCGCCGCCTTCAATTTCAAGGCGGATGGCTCGCTCAAGGACGGCATGGCTGCGCAGACCGCCAGCCAGATCAACAGCACGAAATTCAGCGCCTCGGCACGCACGGACGACTATTCTGCCCGGATGACGTCGATCGGCAACGTCGACGAGCTGCTAGCTGATCCCGCCATCACCAATTTTCTGAAAAGCACCTACGATCTGCCTTTCGATATCTCGGACGCCGATCTGAAGAGTATTCTGACCGATCCCACGGCAGCTGCCGCGGCCGGCCATGCTGATCTCAACGCGGACTTCAACTTTGCCGCCGACGGATCGCTTCCGGCTCTCAGCTCGGTTCAGAACGCCGATCAGGCCCAGGCCACCAACGACAACTATGCTGCACGCTACGACGACGAGCGCGACGAGGCGATCAACGAGGTAGCGTCCAACTATAAAAGCATGCTGGCCCCCAGCAACAGCCTGCTGGACTTTTCCGATATCAAGACCGTCAATGATTTCCTGCGCACCAATGCGACGGCTGATTTCACTAAGAGCAATGATAATCTGCCGGATCCCTATCACGTGGCGCTGCAGGCCTTCGGCCTGACGGAGCAGGACGTGCCGCGGTCGATGATGCGCAAGATCCTGACCAGCGATGCCTACGATCCGAAGGGATATATCGCGTCCCTCAAGGATGACCGCATCACCAAGATGGCCCGCGCCTTCAACTTCGGTCCCGACGGCAAGGCGGCCTCACCCTTCCAGGCGCTGCCCGACGCGACCATGGCCAAGTACGCCACCGACTACAAGTCGCATATGACCATGCTGCTGAAGGCCGGGCCGGTGAAGGACAAGGCATCGAAGGATGCGACGGCCGAAGTCGATTATTTCGCCAAGGGCATGGCGAAAGTGAAGTCGCTCGACGATTTCCTGAACGACAGCCGACTGACTGGCCTGGTGCTGAAGGCGAACAACCTCGACCCGAAGAATTACGACAGGGCCACGCTGAAGAAGATCTTCACCTCGGATCCCGATGACAAGAAGAGCTACCTCAACACCAAGGCTGACGCGCGCTTCAAGGATATTGTCGCTGCCTTCAACTTCGACAAGGACGGCAACCTCACCCGCGCCAAGATCGGCGCCATCCAGAACAAGGCGGCCGAGGACCACACTCAGCAGCTTTTCGTCCAGCAGACGATGGAAAGCCAGCAGGGCCAAAGCAATGACGGTGTCCGTCTCGCCCTCTATTTCAGCCGCAAGGCCCCGAGCATCACCTCGATCTATTCGATCCTCGGCGACAAGGCGCTCTACCAGGTGATCACCACCGCCTACAGCCTGCCGACGCAGATATCGGGCATGGATGTCGCCAAGCAGGCCGATCTCGTTGGCCGCTTCGTCAAGCTCGAGGATCTTCAGGATCCGAAGAAGGTCGACAAGCTGTTGCGGCGGTTCACCGCGATGTACGACGTCAAGAACAATACGCAACAGTCACCGGCACTACAGCTCCTGACCGGCGGCGGTACGCAGAAAAGCTGATCGTCCTGACCGTCGGCCTCAAGGATCGAGGCGGACCACTTTTCCCGGGTTCATGATATTTGCCGGATCGAAGGCGCGTTTGATGCGGCGCATCAGCTCGATTTCGATCGCCGGGCGGATTGTCGCCAGCTCGTCGCGCTTCAATTGGCCGATGCCGTGTTCGGCTGAGATCGAGCCGTTATGAGCAAGCACCAGCCCGTGAACGATGTGGTTCATCTCGTGCCAGCGGGCGATGAAGGCGTCCTTGTCGGCGCCGAGCGGCTGGGAAATATTGTAGTGGATGTTGCCGTCGCCCATATGGCCGAAGGCGCAGATGCGGGCTCCGGGCATTGCCGCCATCACCGCTTCTTCAGCTTCAGCCATGAAATGCGGAATCTTTGACACCGGCACGGAAACATCGTGCTTGATCGAGCCGCCTTCCGGCTTCTGGGCTTCCGACATGCTCTCGCGCATGTGCCACAGCGCCTTCTGCTGCGCCACCGACGAGGCGATCGCGGCATCCAGCACCAGCCCGGCCTCGAATCCCTGTTCCAAGAGAGCGTTCATCATCCGCTCCGCCGTCTCGGCTGAGTCCGACGTTGAAATATCGATCAGCACGTACCAGGGATAGGCCGTTTCCAGGGGATCGCGGACACCGTCGATGTTACGCGCGGTAATCTCCACGCCGAAGCGCGGCATCAGCTCGAAACCGGTGAGCGAGGCGCCGCAGAGGCTGGAGGCGAGGTTGAAGAGGGCAAGCGCGTCTTCGACCGAATTCAGGCCGGCAAAGGCCACCTGATGGCCGAGCGGTTGCGGGAAGAGCTTCAGCACCGCGCCGGTGATGATGCCGAGCGTGCCTTCGGCGCCGATGAAGAGGTCGCGCAGGTCGTAGCCGGTGTTGTCCTTCTTCAGGCGGCGCAACCCGTCCCAGATCTCGCCGGTCGGCAGTACCACTTCAAGGCCGAGGCAGAGCTGGCGCATATTGCCGTAGGCAAGCACGGCCGTGCCGCCGGCATTGGTGGAAAGGTTGCCGCCGATGCGGCAGGAACCCTCCGAGCCAAGCGACAGCGGAAAGAGCCGCCCATGCTCCTCGGCCGCCTTCTGAACCTCGGCAAGGATGGCCCCGCCATCGACCACCAGCACGTTGGCCACCGGATCGACGTCGCGAATCCGGTTCATGCGCTCGAGCGACAGGATGATATCGGACTTGCCCTCACGCGGCGTCTGGCCGCCGACAAGGCCGGTATTGCCGGTTTGCGGCACGATCGCCGTTCCGGTCTCCGTCGCAAGCTTCATGATCGCTGAGACTTCGGCGACCGAGCCTGGTTTCAGGAGGAGAGGGGAGGAGCCGTGATAGAGCCCACGGTTTTCGATCAGATGCGGAGCAAGGTCGGCCTCGCCGCGAAGCGCGTATTTGTCGCCGACGATGGCGGCGAAGCGGTCGAGATGCTCGGTGGAAATGCTGGCGTTGGTCATCGGCTCGCTTCTCTATCTCTATGCTTGGCGGTTTTCAGTCGCGGGGAGCGGCCGCCCGCAGCAGGCGGTCGTTGATGGCTTCGCCCAGTCCCTCTTCGGGGATTCGCGAAAAGGCGATGCTCGACGCCCCGCTGGCATCGGCCCGCTTCATGTAGTCGAAAAGATTTGCCGCCGCTTCGGCAAGGTCGCCGCGCGGGCTGAGGTCGAGAACGATCCGCGCACCGTCCGCGCCGGATACAGCAGCGCTGCCGAAGGCGATCAACGCCTCGCCCGGTTCCACCGCCGTCGCATTGAGGCGCACGGAAGCGCCGGGCGCGTAGTGTGAGGCGAGCATGCCGGGCGCCTCGATTGCGGCCGATGCCTTGTTCGCACGCAGCAGCGGCTTGCCTGCGACGCGTTCGATCTCACGTGCCGCCAGCCCGCCCGGCCGAAGCAGTCTCATCTGCCCGTCCTCCACCTTGACGATCGTCGATTCGACGCCGACGGCGCTCGCTCCTGCATCGAGGATCAGCGGGATCTTCGCTCCGAGATCGGCTTCGACGTGAGCGGCACTCGTTGCGCTGATTCGGCCTGATGTATTGGCGCTGGGGGCTGCGAGCGGCCGTCCGAAGGCGCCGATCAACGCGCCTGCGAAACCCTTCGGCACGCGGACGCCGACGCTGTCGAGCCCGGCGGTTGCCAGCGAATGGATCGGGCTTTGAGGTTTCAGCGGCAGCACCAAGGTCAGCGGGCCCGGCCAGAAAGCTGTGGCGAGCACCCGCGAAACCGGATCGAATTCGGCGTACTCCTCGGTCATCGCAAGATCGGCCATGTGGCAGATCAGCGGATTGAAGCGCGGCCGTCCCTTCGTCTCGTAGATGCGGGTGATGGCTGCCGGATTGGTGGCGTCGGCGGCAAGACCATAGACGGTCTCCGTCGGCACGGCGATTGCAAAGCCGTCGGCAAGAGCCGCGCAGGCCGCTTCGAGCGCTGCCTGTCTATCTGCCGTAATGTCGATTATGCGTGCCATGTCCCGTCCGGTGGTTTCCCGGCAGTCATTAGGCTTTCCGTCGCCCGCGATCAATCGCGATGTTCGTCCAATGCATGTCGCCCAAAAGTGTGGCGCGGTTTTGGGACAACGACATGCATCGAATGAAGACCCAAAGCGCGCCGCATGAATCCGATTTGGCGCGACGCGCTTTAGAGTTGGCGGATGATTTCGCGCAGCTGTTCGTTGCGAGCGCCGAGCAGCAGGATGTTGCGGATCGCCGCCTGCGGATCATGGGTGCGGAAGAGCAGCCCGTTGCCGCGCACGGACCTGTCGATGGTCATCCTTTCCGCGGAGTTGTCGCCCGGTTTGATGGCGACGGCGAAATACATGCGGGAGTAACCGACATCGATATGTTCGAAGAAGTTGTCGTTCTCGCCGATGTCGGAATAGAAATTGGCGATGTAGAAGGCCCAGCTCACCTCTTCGTAGTGGGCGAATTTCGTGCGCGCGGCGGTGACGTGGCAATAGCCGAGATGCGGGCTGTCCTCCAGCGTCCGGTGGAAGATCATCTTCGGAAACTGGATCGACCGGTGGAAGCCGTTGATGTGCTGATGCGTCTTCTCGCCGGCCACCTGCAGTTTGCGGCCGGTTTTTGCCGCCACCTCCTCATGGGTGAGGTAGCGTTTTTCCTCGGCCAGCCAGTGCCGCCGCTCGCGTGTGATGCGGCCGGTGCGTAAGAATTCGGAATGCGCCGCAATCAGCTGCGGTTCCTGCAGTTTGCCTGCTTCTTTCGCATCGAAATAACGGAGTTTGGCCATGGTTCGCGTTCTTCGGTCAGTCTGCAATCACCACGAGGATAGAGCGGTATGCTTAACGCGATGTTAAAGCGGCCCGGCAACCCAGGGAATGCTAAGGCAAGCACCGGCATATGTCGCAGATGCGACGACTGTCGGTATCAGGCAGCGGATCTCTTTGCCGAACCGGTCTTTACGCCATGGCGCAATTGACGATAATTGCCTGAAGAGTCGGGCGATGCGATCGACCAGGATAAGCCAGTGGCGCCTTGCGGCATCCTGTCGTCAATTTCGAAGCCGATGTCGCATTATAACCAAGCGGCAGACATGCTCGGTGATTAAATGACGCCGTGAACAATTCTCCCGAGGAGAAGGAAGCGGGCGCGCTTCCGCCGGCCTTCTTCTCAAGGCTGGCAGCCTGATGCACGAGGACACAAAGATGGATATTCGCAGCAACGTTTTGCGTCAGCTCAAGAACCGCCGTGAGGGCTTCAGCCTCGAGCAGCCGTTCTACACCGACGAGGATTATTTCCGGCTTGATATGGAGATGATCTACTATCGCGACTGGCTGTTTATCGGTCATGATTGCGAGCTGCCGAAGCCGGGCGCCTATTTCACCGTTCAGATCGGCACTTATCCTGTGGTTATCGTCCGCGGCCGCGACAATGTCATCCGCGCTTTCCACAATAGCTGTCGCCATCGCGGCTCGCGCGTCTGCACAAAGGAGCATGGCTCCTCCGTGCGTCTCGTCTGCCCCTATCATCAGTGGACCTATGATCTCGACGGCAAGCTCGCATTCGCCCGCCATATGGGCGACGATTTCGACAAGAGCGGCTTCAACCTGAAGCCCGTCCATTGTGAGAGCGTGGCAGGCTACATTTTCATCTGCCTTGCCAACACCGCCCCGGATTTCCAGCCGATGCGCGACAAGATCGAGCCCTATATGGCGCCGCATCGGATCGGCGAGACCAAGGTAGCCTTCCAGAGCACGATCATAGAGAAGGGCAACTGGAAACTCGTCTGGGAAAACAACCGCGAGTGCTATCACTGCGCCGCCAACCATCCCGAACTCTGCCGCACCTATCCCGAAGCCCCGAGCGTCACCGGCACGGACGGCGGCGCCGACGATCCGGAGATCGCGGGCCATTGGGAGCGCTGCGAAGCCGCCGGACTGCCCAGCAAGTTCCAGATTTCGCCGGACGGTCAGTTCCGCACCGCCCGCATGCCGTTGATCGAGGATGCCGAGAGCTACACAATGTCGGGCAAGCCCGCCGTCAAGCGCCGGATGTCCGACGACATCTCGATCAACCGTATCGGCACCATGCTGCTCTTCCATTATCCGACGACGTGGAACCACCTGCTCGGCGACCACGCCATCTCCTTCCGCGTGCTGCCGCTCAGTGCCAACGAGACGGCGGTAACGACCAAGTGGCTCGTCCACAAGGACGCGGTCGAAGGGGTGGATTACAATCTGGAAGAGCTGACGCACGTCTGGACGGAGACCAACGACCAGGATCGCCGCATCGTCGAGGAAAACGCCTTCGGCATTCACTCGCCGGCCTACGAGCCCGGTCCCTATTCCGCCGTGCACGAGGGCGGTGTCATGCAGTTCCTCGAATGGTATTCGAACTTCATGGTGAACCGCCTGCAGGGCGATCAGGCGAAAATCTCGGCCGTTGCCTGATTTCGCTGTCCGCACCAGTTAATGTCTGGTTCAGTTCAGCTGATCTAAAAGGAAAAGCAGCCGGCCCCGGCTGCTTTTGGAACCATTCTGGCGTCAAAGCATTGCTGGGCAGGCGGTGATCGCTGTTGAATGGGAGATGAAGCAATGATCGGGCTGAGAAACAAGATCGCGACCGCAGTGCTGGCCGCCGCCGTCGTTCTGACAGGTTTCGTGCCGTCGCAAGCAATCCAGATGCCCACTGCTCCGCAGGTGGAAAAATCCTCCGCGGTCGAGAGCGTCCAGTACCGCCGTTATTATCGCGGCGATTATTACCGGCCCGGCTGGTATGGCGGTTATCGCGGATATAGCTATTACCGTCCGGGATATCGCCATTATAACGGCTACTGGTATCCGCTCGCTGCCTTCGGCACCGGTGTGATCATCGGCGGGGCCATTGCCGCGCAACCGCGTTATGTCGCGCCCGCACCTAGCATGGGCTCGGCTCACGTGGCCTGGTGCGCAAACCGCTACCGTTCCTATCGGGCCTACGACAACACGTTCCAGCCCAATAACGGCCCGCGCCAGCAGTGCTATTCGCCTTATTGATGCCTGCCTGCTGAACTGCCAAACGCCCGGCGGTCACGCCGGGCGTTTTGCATTCAAAGAATATCCACGCGCCTCAGCAGCCACCACGCGAAAGCGATGGAAGCGATGATGAGGGCGACGGCGTATTCCGTGCCGTAGTCGCCGACGGCGAAGGGCAGGTTTGCCGTGTTCATGCCGAAGAAGCCGGTCACCAGGGTCGGCGGCAGCAGGAAGGCCGTCATGATCGACAGCAAATAGAGGTGGCGGTTGGTTTCGGAGGATTGTTTCGAATCGATTTCTTCGTGCAGCAGGCGTGCCCGGTCTTGCAGCGCATAGATATCGTGGTCGACCGTTTCCAGCCGGCTCGTCAGTCGCCGCGCTACGTCGTCGAAGCCGAAGGGCATCTCATCGTCATCGGTCGCTGCGGCCCGGCGCATCAGCGCCAGCACCGTGCGCAGATGCCGATGCAGCCTGACCACGGTACGCCGCACCGGCGCCAGGCGCCGGCGTTCGTCGCGTGGTGCGTTGTCGTAGACGATGTCCTCGATCAGGTTCAGCTCTTCGGTGAGTTCGATGACGATCGCAATCAGCGTGCGCTGGAATTCGATGACCAGCAGTTCGAAGAGATCGACCGGCCGCGAAAATTTGCCCGGATTCTTCTCGATCAACGCGCGCGCCCGTTCGACGCTGCGCAGCGGCTGCAGTCTGGTGGTGATGATGAAGCGGTCGGACATGGCGAAATGCAGCCAGCCGAGATTGTTGGTATCCTGGGCGAAATCGCGCTGGCAATCGACGAGCGTGCCGTAGAGCATCTGCTCGTCGACGGTGATGGCCGCATGCGTATCGCGCGTCGTCAGCGCCGATTTCGCGTCCTCCGTCAATCCGTCCAGGGTATCGAGCAGTGCCGGCACGCGGGCGTCGACAAGGTTGAGATGCAGCCAGTAGAAACAATTGTCGGCGGTCAGCTCTGCCACGGTCGCGCTGTTGTTCAACCGCACCGCGGTCTTTTCCTCAGGCGAGAAACGATAGGCCCAGACGAAACCGGGTATGTTGACGGGCAATGTATCCATTGTTCGCCGATCCTTTGCGAAGGCGATTTCATTTCTCAGGGCGCAGCGCGTCTAGTCGGACGCGCTAAGCACCCTCTATCACGTTATGCACTAGAGATTCTCCATGACGTTCATTTGTGCAAGGGCGCAAGAGCCAAGCGCCATGGCGGGCGAATTATCGCACAGCGGTTGCGGAAATCGAAATTGACGTTTACGTAAAAATCAATTAGCTCTGAACCCGGAGGGTTTGCCTTGCGCAGGCGATCTCAGGAGGAAAAATAGCATGTATAAAGCGCCCGTCGAGGAAATCGCGTTTACGTTGAAGCACGTAGCCGGCATGGGCGAGGCGCTTTCAAAAGGACTGCTCGGCGATCTCGGCGAAGATCTGGTCGACGCCATTCTCGCCGAGGCGGGACGTTTTGCCACAGAGGAAGTGGCCCCTCTCGCCGAAATCGGTGATCGCCAGGGTGCCCGTCTGGCCGATGGCGAGGTCAGGCTGCCGGACGGCTGGCGCGATCTCTATCGCAACTGGATCGCCGGCGGCTGGAACGGCCTCACGGCGCCGGAGGCATTCGGCGGCCAGGCCTTGCCGCATATGTTGAACGTCGCGGCCCTCGAAATGTGGAATTCCGGTTCCATGGCCTTTGCGCTCGCCCCGACGCTGACGATGGGGGCGATCGAGGCCGTGAGCGCCCATGGCAGCGCTGCGCTGAAAGACAAATATCTGGAGAAGATGGTGTCAGGCGAATGGACCGGCACGATGAACCTAACGGAACCGCATGCCGGTTCCGATCTCGGCGTGCTGAAGGCCCGCGCCGAGCGCCGCTCCGATGGCAGCTACCGCCTCTTCGGCCAGAAGATCTTCATCACCTGGGGCGAACATGACGCGGCCGAGAACATCATTCACCTGGTGCTTGCCCGCCTGCCGGATGCGCCGGCCGGCACACGCGGCATCTCGCTCTTCCTGGTGCCGAAATTCCTGGTGAACGACGACGGTTCGCTCGGTGCCCGCAACGATCTCTTCTGCCATTCGCTGGAGCACAAGCTCGGCATCCACGGTTCGCCGACCTGCACGATGATCTATGGCGACGGAAAGTTCGGCGACGAAAAGGGCGCTGTCGGATGGCTGATCGGCGAGGAAAACAAAGGGCTGGCCTGCATGTTCACGATGATGAACAATGCCCGCCTTGCCGTCGGCATGCAGGGTGTCGCGATCTGCGAAGCCGCCACGCAGAAGGCTGTCGCCTATGCCAGGGAACGCACGCAGGGCAGGGCGCCCGGCTGGAGCGGCGCCGGCATGAGCCCGATCGTTGAGCATCCCGATGTCGCCCGTATGCTGCTGACCATGAAAGCGTTGACGCAAGGGGCGCGCGCGATCTCCTATGCCTGCGCCCACGCGATCGACATGTCCCACCGGGCAGGCGAAGGTCACCGGCACTGGCAGGAGCGTGCCGCCCTGCTGACGCCGATCGCCAAGTCCTTCTCGACCGAGGCCGGCGTCGACGTCGCCTCGCTCGGCATCCAGGTGCATGGCGGCATGGGCTTCATCGAGGAGACGGGTGCCGCGCGTTATCTCCGCGACGCCCGCATCGCGCCGATCTACGAAGGCACCAACGGCATTCAGGCGATCGACCTCGTCACTCGCAAGTTGCCTTTATCCGGCGGCGATCAGGTGAAAGGCTTCATCGCCGAACTCCGCGAGATCGCCGATTCTGTCCGCTGCTCCAATCTCGATGGTTTTGGCGATACCGCTGCCCGGCTCGATGCTGGCATCGCCGACCTTGAGCAGGCGACCGACTGGCTGCTGAAGACGCTTGCTGATGAAAAGGCGGCCGAGGCGCTCTCCGGTGCCACGCCCTATCAACGCCTGTTCGGCCTCGTGCTCACCGGCTGTTATCTCGCCAAGGGCGGGCTCGCCGAAAGCGGCGATGGCGGAAGTGATGGCCGCATCGCGCTCTGCCGCTTCGCCGCCGAAAACCTGCTTGCCGAAACCGCAGCCCTTCGCGACCGGGTCGTCAACGGCGCGGCAAGCCTTGCCGCCGCCCGCATCCTGCTTGCCTGAGGAGATCCCATGACCGACCACATCGTTGTCGAGCAGCCTCCCGCCTATCCCGGCGTTCAGTCCATCCGCTTCAACCGGCCGGAAAAGAAGAACGCCATCACCCGCGCCATGTATCGCCGGATGACTGATGCGCTGAATGCGGCGAACGCGAATCCCGATATCCGCGCCACCGCCTTTCTCGGCACCGAAGGCTGCTTCTCGGCCGGCAACGACCTGAACGATTTTCTCACCGCCGCGATGGGCGACGGCATGGTGACGGAGATCATCGATTTCCTCTATGCACTGGTGAATGCCGAAAAACCCGTCGTCTCGGGCGTCGATGGTCTTGCGATCGGTATCGGCACGACGATCCAACTCCATTGCGACCTGACCATAGCCTCAAACCGCAGCCAGTTCCGCACGCCTTTCGTTGACCTAGCGCTGGTGCCGGAAGCCGGCTCCAGCCTCGTCGCGCCGCGCCTCATGGGCCATCAGCGCGCCTTCGCCCTGCTTGCGGCAGGCGAAGCATTCTCGGCCGCCGAGGCAAGGGAAGCCGGCCTGATCTGGAAGATCGTCGAACCCGGCGAGGTCGATGCGACAACCCTTGCCGCCGCCGCCCGGCTCGCCGCCAAGCCGCCGGAGGCGCTGCGCATCGCCCGCGACCTCATCCGCGGCGACCGGGGTGAGATCATCGCCCGCATCGACGAGGAGGCCCGCCATTTCTCGGCGCGCCTCAAAAGCGCGGAGGCCCGCGCCGCTTTCGAAGCTTTCATGCGTCGTTGATCTGCTGGAGAAATCTATTTCTCCAACGTTGCGACCACCTCGACATGCGAGGTCCAGAGGAACTGGTCGATCGGCGTCACACCGGTGATCCGGTAGCCGCCCTCGACGAGGATTGCGAGGTCGCGCGCCAGCGTCAGCGGATTGCAGCTGACGGCCGCGATCTTCTTCACCGCCGAGCGGGCAAGCTCCTTGCACTGAAACTCCGCGCCCGCGCGCGGCGGGTCGAAGACGACCACATCATAGGGCTTGAATTCCTGCGTCATCAGCGGACGGCGGAAGAGATCGCGCTTCTCGACGGTGACCGGTTTCAGCCCCTGCGTATTGCGGGCGGCATGGTCGAGTGCGGCAAGCGCTTTGCCCTCGGCCTCGACGGCGTGGACGCGCCCGATCCGCGCCAGTCTCAGCGAAAACGTACCGGCGCCGGCGAAGAGATCGGCAATCCGCTTCGATTTGCCGGCATGGGCGAGCACCAGTTCCGCCATCGCCTCTTCGGCCGGCTTCGTCGCCTGGGTGAAACTGCCCGGCGGCGGCGAAACCTGGACGCCGCCGAAATCGATACGCGGCTTGGACGGTTCGACGAGGATTTCGCCGTTCAGCGAAACACAGGCGATACCGCGCAGGCTGAGCGCCGTCTCGATTGCCTTGCGCCGCTGTGGGTCGGGCAGTTTCTTGATTTCGTCGACCGATATATCGAGGCCGGAGAGCGTTTCGAGCACCGAAACGCGGAAAGGCTCGGCATTGGTCGCAAGCGAAGCCGCAATCGCCTTGATCGCCGGCAGCCGTGCGATGATCCCAGCCGAGGAGATCGGACATTCCTCGATCGCGACGATATGATGGCTTTCGGCCTGGTTGAAGCCGATGAGCATGTCCTTCTCGGTCTTGCGCGCCGCAAAGACCACGCGCCGGCGTTCGCCCGGCCGGGCAGGAACGATCTCGCCGACCTCTGGCGTCAGCCCCTTGGATTTCAGCGCATCGACGACCAGCTGGCGCTTGAAGGCGCGGTAGGGATTATCCGCCAGATGCTGCAGCGTGCAGCCGCCGCAGGTGCCGTTGAGGCCGTCGGGGCCGAAATGACGGCAGGCCGGTTCCTGCCGATCGGGCGAGGATGTCGTAATCGACATGATCGTGCCATGGCTTTTGACGCGGGCGATCGCCACGGTTTCCCCGGGCAGGGAAAAGGGTACATAGACCGGTCCACCGGCGCTGCTGGTGATGCCGTCGCCCTGGGCGCCGAGCTTCTCGATCGTGACGGTTTCGGTGCTCATGGTTTCAATCCTGCCAGGAGGAATTCCTGATTGCCGTCGCCGCCGGAAATCGGGGAGGGAATGAGGCCGAGGCTCTTCCAGCCCATGTCCTCGACGAACCAGCGTTCCAGCTCCGCAGCAACAGTGGGAGCAGACGACGGGTCCTTCAGCAGCCCACCCTTGCCGATCGCCTCGCGCCCCGCCTCGAACTGCGGCTTGACCAGGAGCACGGCGACGGCGCCCGGCCCGGCGATCTCGAGGGCCGGCGCAAGCGCAAGCTTCAGCGAGATGAAGGAGACGTCGGACACGATGAAGGTGGCGGGATGGCCGATATCATCTGCCGTCAGGTTGCGGGCGTTGAGGCCTTCTTTGTTCGTTACGCGTGGGTCGGTCGCGATACGCGGATGCATCTGCCCGTGGCCGACATCGATCGCGGTGACATGCGCGGCACCCCGTTGCAGCAGCACCTCGGTGAAGCCGCCTGTGGAAGCACCGATGTCGAGACAGTGATGCCCTGCGGGATCGAGCCGGAAGTGGTCGAGCGCGGCGGTCAGCTTAAGTGCGGCGCGCGAAACATAGTCCTGCGCCGGATCGTCGATCTCGATGAAGGCGTCCTCGCCGAAGAGCGCACCGGCCTTGGTCACCACCTGGCCGCCGATCCTGACGGTGCCGCGTTGCACGGCGTCGCGGGCACGCGAGCGGCTGGCGAAGAGGCCGCGGGAGACGAGAAGCTGGTCGAGGCGTTGGCTGTTTTGATCGGACATCGGCTGTGAATGACCGGCAAAGCCGCCGGTTGCAAGTATTTTGTTCCGGAAACCGTCATTGACCCTCAAAAGCTTTAGGCGATAATCCTGCCGCGGCGAAATGCGGGGCGGCCGCAGGCACGGGGGTGTTTTATGCTGAAGCTCTTCACTCTTCTTGTCGCGGCGGGGATCGCATCGCCTGCGCTTGCGAACGATACGATGGCCGAGGTCAAGACCGGCGGGCTGATCTTCGCCCAGTCCGACGATGTCAGCATGGCGGAGGAGGATCTTTTCATTTCCGCGTCCGACGTGCGCGTCGACTACGTGTTCGAGAATACGTCCGACAAGGATGTCGAAAGCCTGGTCGCCTTCCCGATGCCGGACATCACGGGTCAGGTGGACAACAATTCCGCCATCTCCGACTATGACAGCGATAATTTCCTGCATTTCTCCACCGTACAGGACGGCAGCCCAATCACCGCCAAGCTGCAGCAGCGCGTCGTCTCGCTCGGCATCGACGTGACGGACGAATTCGCCAAATATGGCATTTCCGTCCTGCCTTTCAGTCAGAAGACGACCGAGGCGCTGGCAAAGCTTCCCGAAACCGTCCGGAAGGACTGGATTGCGCGCGGCCTCGTCTATCCCATGGCGGAGGGCGATGGCGACGGCGCCGAGAAGGTTACTCTCGTGCCGCTCTGGACGCTGCGCTCGACCTATTGGTGGCGCACCACCTTTCCGGCGAAGAAGAAGGTCAACGTTGAGCATCGTTACAAGCCGGCCGTCGGCGGTACCGTGGCGATCAGCTTCCTCGAAGACGGTGAGCCGAAAGGCGAGCGCTTCGAGGAGTATTCCCGCAAATACTGCCTGGATGGTGATTTTACCAGGGTCGCCCAGCAGCGCGCCAGGGAGGCCGAGGCCGGAGGCGCGAACTATACGGAAAGCTGGATCTCTTATGTTCTGTCGACCGGCGCCAACTGGGCGGGACCGATCAGGCGCTTCCAGCTGACGATCGACAAGGGCAAGCCCGGCAATCTCATCAGCTTCTGCGGCAGCAATGTTCAGAAGATCGGTCCGACGACTTTCCGGATGACGGCGGAGGATTTCGATCCAGAGAAGGACCTTGATATCCTGATCCTCAGCCCTCCGGAAGCGCAATAAATCTGGGGCTTCGGCGCTGCTGCGCCGCACAATTTAAACAAATTTAAAGCCTGCCCGCATAGGTTCGGCTCGATTGCAGCGGTTCGTGCGAACTGCTTCACGCCATGAAGGCGCAGGCGTTTTTCCGCCAATCATGTTCCCAATTCAGACGTCCCTGCGGTTGCGCGTTTCGCGCGACCCGCCTCTCGCCGCGTAGACTGTCGTCAGGAGAAATTCATCGATGTCCGCTAAAAACATATCCTTGAATGGTAAGCTTGCGGCCACGTTCGCAGCTCTCATCCTTATCTTCATGTCCGTTTCCGTCTTCGTCTATTCCAAGGCGACGGCGTCCGCAGCCGCTTCTGCCGAGCAGGAAAAGTCCGAGCTGCTCGTCAACCAGATCGACGATGCGCTGCAGGCGATGCTCGAGCAGGCCGTCAATCTGCGCGGCTTCATCCTGTTCCGCAGCGACAGCACCTACGGCGATATTTTCGCCAATCGCGAGCGCATGTTGAAGGCGATCGCCGCCGCCAAGCAGACGGCCGCCGCCGAGCCCCAGCTGGTCGAGATGATCGACGGCATGCAGAAGGCGGCCGACCTCTATTTCCATGAGCTCGCCGAGCCGCAGGCCAAGGCCCGCAAGGAGACCGACACGCCAATCGAGGAGGTCGTCAAGATCGGCGTCAACGCCGCCAAGGGCCAGCTCGACGGTTTCCGCCAGGCCTCCGCCAAGATCAAGGCCACCGCGCGCGAAAAGTCGGATGCGCTCGCCACGGTCCAGGCCGATGCCAATAGCGATCTGAAGACGACGCTGCTTGCCGGCGGCATCATCGCCTCGTTTGCCGCCGCCGTGCTCGCCTGGCTCATGTCGCGCACCATCGTCGGCCCGATCGTCGGCATGACCACCGCCATGGATCGCCTTGCCGGCGGTCAGAACGATATCGAAGTTCCCGCCACCGATCGCGGCGACGAAGTCGGCCGCATGGCCCAGTCGGTGCTGGTCTTCAAGCAGGCGGCGATCGAAAAGCTGCGGCTTTCCGGCGAAACCGACCGCATGCGTGACGAAGCCGAGCGCCAACGCCAGGCAAGCGACGAGCAGAAGGCGCGCGAGGAAGGCGAGATCCGCCATGCCATCGACGCCCTGGCGGGCGGTCTTGCCGGCCTTGCCGTCGGCGATGTCGCCGCGCGTATCCAGATGCCGTTCGCGCCGCAATATGACAGCCTGCGCAACGACTTCAACAATGCCGTCGAAAAGCTGCAGGCAGCTCTGCAATCGGTCGGCCGCAATGCCTCCGCAATCAATGCAGGCGCCGGCGAGATCCGCTCGGCGGCCGACGATCTTGCCCACCGCACCGAACAGCAGGCTGCCGCCGTCGAGCAAACCGCCGCAGCACTCGAGCAAGTGACGACGACTGTCCGCGACAGCGCCAAACGCGCCGAGGATGTCGGCAATCTGGTCGAGCGCACCCGCCTTGGCGCTGAAAAGTCCGGCGATGTCGTCCGCAAGGCCGTCTCCGCCATGCAGCAGATCGAGAAGTCCTCGGGCGAAATCTCCAACATCATCGGCGTCATCGACGACATCGCCTTCCAGACGAACCTTCTCGCGCTCAACGCAGGCGTGGAAGCGGCCCGCGCCGGTGATGCCGGCAAGGGTTTTGCCGTCGTGGCCCAGGAAGTGCGCGAGCTCGCCCAGCGCTCGGCCAATGCTGCTAAGGAAATCAAGGCGCTGATCACTACGTCAGGCGAGCAGGTCATTGCCGGCGTCTCCCTGGTCGGCGAGACCGGCAAGGCACTGGAGGCGATCGTCGCCGAGGTGCAGGAAATCAACCGCCATGTCGGCGCGATCGTCACCGCTACACGCGAACAGTCAATCGGGCTGCAGGAGATCAACACCGCCGTAAACAACATGGACCAGGGCACGCAGCAGAACGCCGCGATGGTCGAGGAGCAGACCGCGGCAAGCCATGCGCTCGCCCAGGAGGCAAACGCTCTCGACGAGCTGCTGCATCAGTTCAAGCTCGGCCAGATCGCCCCAGCCCTCCGCGCAGCCGTCGCCGGCACGAACGCCCGCCCGGTCGCCTCTCCGGCCCGCGCGCTGACCCGCACCGTCGCCAAGGCCTTCGGTGGCAGGCAGGCGAGTGCCGCGGCTGTGGTTCAGGAAGACTGGACGGAGTTCTGACGGCGCGTCTGTTTAAGGAAAAGGACGTTAAATGGAAGGGCGGGCAGAGATGCGCCGCCCTTTTTTATTGGGCGAAACGGCGCACTCGGGAGCAAGAACTGCCCCTCACCCTACCCTCTCCCCGTAAACGGGGCGAGGGGATGTGCCCTGCGAGATGCTGGCGAGGAACGGGGAGGCCGCGGCATATACCCTTCGCCCCGTTTACGGGGCGAAGGTGCCGGCAGGCGGATGAGGGGCACTTACGGCACGCCCGTCAGTTGCGTTATCCCGCAACACCAACGGCAACACCGCGCCCAAGCGCCCGGAATACCGTCGAGACGATGCCAGCGCGGTCGAGCCCGGCATGGGCGTTCATCGCCTCGGGCTTGGCTTGCTCCATCCAGATGTCCGGCATGACGAGCGAGCGCACCTTCAGCCCGTTGTCGAGCAGGCCTTCGGTCGCCAGGAAGTGCAGCACCTGGCTGCCAAAGCCGCCGATCGAGCCTTCTTCGACGGTGATCACCATCTCGTGGTGGCGGGCGAGCTGGCGGATCAGATCGTGATCGAGCGGCTTGGCGAAGCGTGCATCGGCGACCGTCGTCGAAAGCCCGGCAGCGTCGAGATCCTCGGCGGCAAGCAGACAATCGGCAAGACGTGTCCCGAAGGAGAGCAGCGCCACCTTGGTGCCTTCCTTGACGATGCGGCCCTTGCCGATCTGCAGGATTTCACCGCGCGCCGGCATGTCAACGCCGACACCTTCGCCGCGCGGATAGCGGAACGAGATCGGTCCGGCGTCATAGGCCACCGCCGTACGGACCATGTGCTTGAGTTCGGCCTCGTCGGCCGCTGCCATCACCACGAAGCCGGGCAGGGTGGTGAGGAAAGCGGTGTCGAAGGAACCGGCATGCGTCGGCCCGTCGGCGCCGACGAAGCCGGCACGGTCGATCGGAAAACGCACCGGCAGGCCCTGGATCGCCACGTCGTGCACGACCTGGTCATAGGCGCGCTGCAGGAAGGTGGAGTAGAGCGCCGCAAATGGCTTGTAGCCTTCCGCAGCAAGGCCGGCGGCGAAGGTGACGGCATGCTGCTCGGCGATGCCGACGTCGAAACAGCGCGACGGAAAGGCCTCGGCCAACTTGTCGAGGCCGGTGCCGTTCGGCATGGCGGCGGTGATGCCGACGATCTTGTCGTCGAGGGCGGCTTCCTGCACCAGCGCTTCGGCAAAGACGCTGGTATAGCTCGGCGCATTCGGCTTGACCCGTGCCTGGGCGCCGGTGATGACGTCGAACTTGTTGACGCCGTGGTATTTGTCGGCCGCAGCTTCCGCCGGCGGATAGCCCTTGCCCTTCTGCGTAACGACATGGATCAGCACCGGTCCACGCGCATTGTCGCGCACGTTGCGTAAGACCGGCAGCAGGTGGTCGAAGGAATGCCCGTCGATCGGCCCGATGTGATAGAAGCCCATCTCCTCGAACATCGTGCCACCGGTGACGTAGCCGCGCGCATGCTCGACGGCGCGGGTGATCGCCCGGTCGATATTCTTGCCGAGATAGGCCGTCAGCTTCTTGCCGAAGTCGCGGAAGCCCATATAGGTGCGACCCGAGGCGAGGCGGGCGAGATAGGCACTCATCGCGCCCGTCGGCGGCGCGATCGACATGTCATTGTCGTTGAGAATGACGATGAGCCGCGCGTCGAGCGCGCCGGCATTGTTCAGCGCCTCATAGGCCATGCCGGCCGACATCGCCCCATCGCCGATGACGGCGATGACGCGGCGGTCTGTTTTGTCGAGATCGGCGGCGATCGCCATGCCGAGACCGGCCGAGATCGAGGTCGAGGAATGCGCCGCCCCGAAGGGATCATATTCGCTCTCCGCCCGGCGGGTGAAGCCGGAAAGCCCGTCCTCCTGGCGCAGCGTCCGGATGCGATCGCGCCGGCCGGTCAGGATCTTGTGCGGATAACATTGATGGCCGACATCGAAGATCAGCCGATCATCAGGCGTGTCGAAGACACTGTGGATGGCGATCGTCAACTCGACCACGCCGAGACCGGCGCCAAGATGACCGCCGGTGCGTGACACCGCATCGATCATTTCGTCGCGGACCTCGCGTGCAAGCTGCGGCAGGTCGCGATCCTCGAGCTTGCGCAGGTCAGCGGGATAATTAACCTGGTCGAGCAGAGGGGTCTTCGGCAGTTGTGTCACGGGCGGGCGCTCTTTCTTGCTTTTCCTTGTCTCGCTTTATTCGATTAGAATACGGCAAAACAAGTGCATTTCAGGAACCGAAGGTTTTCACCTTAGAGCATGATACCGAAAAGTGTGAGCGGTTTTCGAAGGATATCCTGCTCTAATTCGTCAGCGCGGGGCGGTTCAGCTTTCCGGCAAAGGCACGAATTCCTCTTCGTCGCCAGGAACGATATCGAAGCGGCCGGTGCGCCACTCCTCCTTGGCTTTTTCGATCCGCTCCCTCGAGGAAGAAACGAAATTCCACCAGATATAACGCTTCGAATTCAGGGCCGCGCCGCCGAAGAGCATCAGGTGGCAACCCTCGCCGCCGGCTTCGAGTGTGATCGCATCGCCCGGCCGGAAGACCAGCAGCTGGTCGGCGGCGAACCGGTCGCCCGAGATGACGACTTCGCCGGAGAGCACGTAGACGGCGCGCTCCTCGTGGCCCGCGCCAAAGGGAAATCGGGTGCCCGGCTGCAGGTTAAGATCGACATAGAGCGTGTCGGAAAATACGTGGACGGGCGACGTCATGCCTTCGAACGAGCCGATGACGACACGTCCGCGCACGCCTGTTGTTTCGATCAGCGGCATTTCGGTCTTTTCCGTATGGGCGAAGGAAGGATCGATCTCCTCCTTGTCGTCGGGGAGCGCCAGCCATGTCTGCAGCCCCGACATCAACAGCGGATGACCGCGCAGATTGTCGGGCGTACGCTCCGAATGCACGATGCCGCGCCCCGCCGTCATCAGGTTGATATCGCCGGGCCGGATGACCTTTTCAGTGCCGAGGCTGTCGCGATGGCGAATCTCGCCGTCGAAGAGATAGGTGACCGTCGATAATCCGATATGCGGATGCGGCTTCACGTCGAGCGCCTCATCCGGCTTCAGGATCGCCGGCCCCATGCGATCGAAGAAGATGAACGGGCCGACGAGCCGGCGCTGGCGGCTGGGCAGCGCGCGTCGCACTTGGAAGCCGCCGATATCGCTGGTGCGTGGAATGATCAGGTTCTCGATCGCGTCGCAGGCGAAGGCATCGCCGGGCAGGGGGTCTTTACCGGGAAAGAAGGACATGACGGATCTCCAGTCGCTACAGCGCCGCGCGTCTTTCAGACGCGCAGAAAACGCTGTAGCATTTTGAGTTACGCAGCAGGCGCATCGATCAGAAATAGCGCCTTGCGGTTCATTGCGAAAGAGCGTCGGCTCAGATCGCAGTAAAGCCATTGTCGACGAAGAGATGGGCGCCGTTGACGAAGTTCGATTCGTCGCTTGCCAGATAAAGGGCGGCCCGCGCCACATCTTCGGGTTCGCCGATCCGCCCCTGCTGCGCGGCGATGGCGGCATCGGAAACATCGACGCCGAGTGCCTGCAGGTCGGCGACCTCGCGCAGGCCGTGCGGCGTGCGGATAAAGCCGGGGCAGACGGCGTTGCAGCGAATATTGCGGTCGCGGAATTCGACGGCGATGGCGCGGGCAAACATGTGTACGGCACCCTTGGTCGTGTCGTAAAGCACTTCCATCGGTGTGGCGGCGACCGCGGAGATGGACGATGTGCAGACGATCGAGCCGCCGCCCGCGGCAATCATCTTCGGCAGCACAGCCTTCGTCATCAGGAACATCGAGCGCACGTTGACGGCGTGCAGCCAGTCCCATTCCTGAAGCGTCGTTTCGAGGAAGGGTTTGATGACGATCGTACCGGCATGATTGAAAAGCACAGTGACCGCGCCGTAGCGTTCTTCCACACCTGCAACGGCGGCATTGACGGCGGCTTCGTCCGAGACGTCGGCCGTCCAGCAGTCTGCCTCACCGCCGGCATCACGGATCGCCTTGACGGTCTCATCAGCCGCCTGGCCATTGCGGTCGATAATCGCAACGCACGCCCCCTCCGCCGCAAAAAGCTTCGAGGCGGCACCACCCATGCCGGTCGCGCCGCCCGAGATGATAGCGACCTTGCCCTTCAACCTGTCCGTCATTTCCTTGCCCCCCCTTTGTTTTCGCAAGGGGATCATAGAGCGGTCGGAAGCCGAACGCCAAGCGCCGTCAGAGGGAGTTTTGCTGCGCCTCAGGCGCCGTCCAGCGGCCCGACGCCCTGCGGCTTGCCGGCACGGTCGAGTCGGATCTTCTCGATGCGGTTTTCCGCGGCCGAAAGCAGGGTCTCGCAATGCTTCTTGAGCGCTTCGCCGCGCTCATAGATCTCGATGGATTCATCAAGCGCCACGTCGCCGCGTTCCAGCCGGGCGACGATGCTTTCGAGTTCGGCAACCGCCTTTTCGAAGGAAAGGCCTGATACATCAGGCTTGGCGCTGTCAGTCATTCTCAACCCTTCATCATTCTCAGAATATGCATGCCCGCCGATTCGGCGAGGCCTTCGAGATCATAACCGCCTTCGAGCAGGCTGACGACCCGGTTCTTCGCGTACCTGTCTGCCAGTTCGAGGATGCGCCCGGTCGCCCAATCGAAATCCTCGCCCGTCAGATTGATCTGCGCCAAGGGATCGCGGTGATGCGCGTCGAAGCCGGCTGAAATGATGATGAGATCCGGCCGGAAATCGGCGACGGCCGGCAGCACACGCGATTTGAACGCCTCGCGGAAATGGTCGCTGCCGACATTCGGCGAAAGCGGCGCATTGACGATGGTGTTGTGCGTGCCCTTCTCGTCCTTGGCGCCACTGCCGGGATAAAGCGGCATCTGATGCGTCGAGCAGAACAGCACCGAGGCATCATCCCAGAAGATATCCTGCGTGCCGTTGCCGTGGTGCACGTCCCAATCGATGATGGCGACGCGCTCGGCGCCGTGCGCCTTCTGCGCGTGGCGGGCGGCGATCGCTGCATTGTTGAAAAAGCAGAAGCCCATCGCCGTCATCTTCTCGGCATGATGCCCCGGCGGGCGGGCGGCGACAAAGACATTGTCGGCCCGGCCGGTAAAGACGTCGTCCACCGCCGCCATCGCCCCGCCGATGCCGGTCAGCGCCGCCTGGAGGCTCTTTTGACTGGCATAGGTATCGGCTTCGAGCTGGTTGATCTCTCCCTCTTCCTCGGGAATCTCCCGCATGACGGCGGTCAGATGTTCCTCGGGGTGCGCAAGCAGCACCGCATCCTCGTTCGCCTGCGGCGCCTGCCTGCGCTCCAGCCGCTCGAAATTAGGGTGTTCCAGCGCCATGTTGATGGCGCGGATCCTGTCCGACCGCTCCGGATGGCCGGCGGGCGTCACGTGTTCCAGGAAGATCGGATGTTCATAAAGACGGGTGCTCATGGAGACATTCTATCGATCGCTTATGTCATGTTCCACAGCAGATGGGGCATCGCCAGGCGATTTCAACAAGCGCTCTTGTCGCGCCTCATCTTCATACAGCTGCGTAAACTATGCTGTAACGCTTTGAACTACTGTATGATTTCGTCCTTAAATCGTTTCCGGTTTGAAGATTTATGCAGTAATGTCGGGTTTGGGGACTATTGTAAGGCAGTTTTGTTGATGAGTAAGTCGAAACGCCCTGGTGTGGCGGAAATACACGTGCCGTTTCGCGATGTCGATATGAACGGCCAGATGTTTCTGGCATCCTATATCTCTTATGCAGAGTCCGCTCTTTCAAGCTTCTGGTCGTCACGCCCCGACGTGGAGGACGAACCGCTCTACATAGCCAGTAAAGTCTCCTGCATTCTCCACCGGCCGCTGCACTTTGACGAACCGGCTACCTTCACCGCCGCCGTCGACAAGATCGGCGTGCGTTCCATCGGCTTCCTGATTTCCATCGAGACAGGGGAGGAGCGCGCCGCCGAGGTAGAAATCATCTGGCAGGCCCGCGCCCGCGAAGACCAGTCGCCAGCTTCGTTGCCCGAAGAAACCCGCGACTGGCTCTATCGCTTTTTGGATTAGGATGCTGTGCGTCTGGCAGGACGCGTTGCGCACGCCTCGATCTCTCGCTGATCAAGCTGGCTGCATTGCGCCAACTAGGATCACAAAGTCAGAACGTTATGGTTTAGATCAGATCTTTTGACGTGATCCAGAACGTCATGAAAGTTTCATATTTCGATCTATTGCGAGGATCAATAAAATAATCCACTATTTCAATAGGAAAAGAGATTTCCTGAGGCAAATGAAGGAGACTGATTGGATACTTTTTTTTCGACTGACGGGCTCGTCGTGGGCTTGGTCTTGGTTTTTGCTCTGATCGCGGGTGTAGGAGGAGGAAAGCACGGGTCGGACAATTGGGGAGATCCTAGCGACGGCGGTGATGGCGGCGGCGGAGATTGTGGGGGAGGAGATTAAATCAAGTAAAATAGACAGGATGCCCGACCGCCTTAAGGCGGTTTTTTGTTGCCCGGATTCCGGGTCATGCAAATTGGGAGTGCTCCATCGCGCCGTTATTTGCGCTTGGTCTTCGATGGTTTCAGACGCGTAGCCGGCGTTCAGTCGAAGGAGCACCGTTTGACATTTAGCGCTTTCGGCAGCTTGTCATAGTGTCCACTGTGAATGTGGCACTGCGCTCGACCCATTCCGGCAGTATGAATGGTTCTTGCCTTAGGGCTTACTTTACACTCGCTCCTACCCGAGGATCCACGATGCCTCCCGCGGCGGCGGGCATAGATTCGAGGCTCCGGGGGTGGAATGACGATGGCCGCCTACAAACCGAAGGCGGCCACTGATGGCATTCGCCGGACAAGCCCGGTCCCTACGTGCTCAGGCGCGCGCCGGCAGCAGCGGGTAGCCGACCATGACGGCGCGGCCGAGGAGAGCGGCGACGACAGCTTTGGTCACGTCGCCCGGGAGATAGACCATCGAGCCGACGAAGGCTTTCGGGAAGCCCATGCCGCCGGCGGTCGCCAGATAGGTGATGCCGAAGGCGTAAAGCACGACGATGCCGCCGACCATGGCGGCGAGGAAGAAGCTTACTGTCTGCACCAGGCCGGATTGCTGCTCATTGACAAGCCGTTCGCTCAGATAGCCGGTGACGAAGGCGCCGAAGATCCAGCCTACGAGGAAGCCGGCCGATGGCGAGGCGAAGATGGCAAGCCCGCCGCGGCCGCCGGAGAGAACCGGATACCCGAAAGCGACCAGCAGCAGCACGATCAATACAGCGATCGCGCCGCGCCGGGCGCCGAGGACCACGCCGGCCATCATCACGCCGAGTGACTGGGCGGTGATCGGCACCGGGATGAAGCCAAGCGTGATCGGCGGCAGCAGGCCGAGCGCCACGATGATCGCGGCAAAGAGGGCGGTAAGAACGAGGTCGCGGGTGCTCATCATGAACTCCGTAATTTTTAATGGTTAACTCACATGCCGCCGAATGCCGCGCGCGTCAATCGCCGCTGCGACATTATCCGCATCCCTGAGCGTCAGGATGATCAGCGGTGCAAGCAGCGTTGTCGGCCGGACCTTCAGGCCGCGCGCCTCATGTGCCTCGCGGATTGCCTGATACCGGCCGAGAATTTCCGGCACGAAGCGCAGGACGAGCCCGATGGCGAGACCGATATCGTCGGCCTGCACCCAGCCGGTGCGTTCCAGCGGGCGGGCAAGCGCCGTCACCTCGTCGATGAACTGCGCAATGGTCGTCGTCGCCGTCACGGCGGCGGCCAGCAGCATCAGTGCCGTCAGCCGCAGCAGGGTCACCAGTGCGTCGTGCCAGGGGTTGAAGATGAGGTTGAAGAGCGCCACGATGACGATCGTCAGGAAGATCGGCCGCAGTCGTCTCAACGCTTCCACCACGGGCATGCCGACCGTGCGGCAGACGATCGCCGCCAGCAGCATGGCGATCGAAAGCAGAGCGATATCCGTGCTGATGAAAAGCACGACGCTGAAGATCGCAAGAGACAATAGCTTTACCCGCGGCGAAAGCCGGTGCATCGCGCTGTTGCCTTCGACGTAGAGCGACTGCATCAGGCGGCGATCTCCTTGTAGCGGGCGATCGCTTCGGCAGCCGGCGCATCCGCGGCAAGCCGCCCTTCATGAAACAGCAGCACCCGCTCGAAATCGGCGACCAGGTCCAGATCGTGGGTGATGACGATGGCGCTTTCCGGGAGCCCGGTGATGATCTTCTCGACCAGCGCCCGGTTCTTGAGGTCCAGCTGGTTGGTGGGTTCGTCAAGGATAAGAATGCTCGGCCCCGTCGCAAGCACCGAGCAGAGGGCCGCCACCTGCAGTTCGCCGCCGGAAAGCTCGTGCGCCCGGCGATCGGCCAGCGCCTGCGCGCCGAAACGGGCAAGCACGCCATCGACCTTCGCCTCGATCTCCGCCTTGGTGAAGCCGCGCCGCTTTAGTCCGAAGGCGATGTCGTCCCTGACGATCGGCAGGATGATCTGGTTCTGCGGCGACTGGAAGATGAAGCCGACATCGGGTGCCGCGGCCTTCTCGTCGGCCATGTCGCGGCCATTGACGGTGACACGGCCGACCGACGGCTTGGTCAGCCCGTTGATGAGGCGCGCGAAAGTGGTTTTGCCCGAGCCGTTCAGCCCGATGACGCCGATGCGTTTGCCGCTGATGCCGAGTGTCAGCGGTTCCAGCGCCACCCGCGCCCCAAAACTGACCCCGGCGCCTTCGAAACGAATATCCAAACCAATCCTCGCATCCAGATATTCCTGCTTCTATACGGGTAATCGAGCATGATGAAAGAGCAAAACTCGCTGTCGATATCGGGTGGCTAGGAAGATTTTCCGGATTATGATGCTGATATGACGAATCTGCTTTCCAATTCCGACGCCCGCCGTGTCTTTCTTGCCAAGCAGGGGCTCAGCGCCCCACCGAACCGCGCCTTGACCAAGGCCGGGCTGCTGCAACTCATCCATGATCTCGGTTTCGTTCAGGTGGACAGCATCCAGACGGTGGAGCGGGCGCATCATCAGATCCTGTTTTCCCGCAATCAGACCTACAGACGCGAGCATCTGACCACGCTGCTCGAAAAGGACGGGGTGCTGTTCGAACACTGGACGCATGACGCCTCCATCCTGCCGAGCGCCTTCTTCGTCTATTGGAAACACAAGTTCCGCCATCAGGAGAAGGTAATTATCGAACGCTGGCGCAAATGGCGGGGCGAGGGCTTCGAGGCGGCGTTCGAGGAAACCTATGAGCGGGTGCAGCGCGACGGCGCGATGCTGGCGCGCGACGTCAAGGCCGACGGCCACGTCTCCGGCGGCTGGTGGAATTGGCACCCGAACAAGACGGCGCTCGAATATTTCTGGCACACCGGCAAGATCGCCATCGCCGGCCGCTCGAACTTCCAGAAGATCTACGATCTCACGGAGCGGGTCATACCGGACAAATTCCGCGAGCCGGAGGTGAGCCGCGATGAATTCGTCGACTGGGCCTGCCGCAGCGCTCTCACCCGCCTCGGTTTCGCGACCCACGGCGAAATCGCCGCCTTCTGGAACCTGGTTTCGCCCGATGAAGCCAAGGCCTGGGTCGCAGCCCGTCGCGACGAACTGATCGAGGTGATGATCGAACCGGCACTCGGCGGCAAGGCGCGCCCTTCCTGGGCCTTCGCCGATTTCCTCTCGTCGCTCGACGGCTACCCCGGCGCTCCGCCCCGCATCCGCGTGCTTAGCCCCTTCGATCCGATGATCCGCGACCGCAACCGCACCGAACGCCTCTTCGGCTTCTTCTACCGCATCGAGATTTTCGTTCCCGAGCCGAAGCGCGAATACGGCTACTACGTCTTCCCGCTGCTCGAAGGCGATAAACTGATTGGCCGCATCGACATGAAGGCCGACCGGAAAAAATCGACGCTCGATGTCAAGCGACTCTGGCTGGAACCGGGCGTGAAGCCGTCGGCCGGGCGGCTGGAGAGGCTCGAAGCGGAGCTGGAGCGGGTCGCACGGTTCGCCGGCGTGGAGAAGGTCGTGTTTTTGGACGGGTGGAGAGGGTAGAGTCTTCGTCCGATATATCTTGCTCCTACCGAGAAGAAAGGGATTGAGACGTTACCACGGCTCCGCTTCTCCCCAGCGGGGAGAAGATGCCGGGGTAAGCGGCGAAGCCGCGAATGCACGGAGCGTAAGCGAAGGGCAACGGATAGGGTGTGCCGGGCCGCCCCCTCATCCGACCCTTCGGGCCACCTTCTCCCCGCTGGGGAGAAGGGAAAACCTCTAGCAGATCTCCGTCTTGCTGATCTTGATGCCGAAACCTTCCAGGCCGACATAGTGCCGTTCGCGGCTGGTCAAAAGCGTGATCGAGCTGACGCCGAGATCTTTGAGGATCTGTGCGCCGAGACCGATTTCCAGCCATTCATTGTCACGGGTCTGGGCTTCGGCATGGGCCTCGCGGCCCTGGCTGCGGGCCTTGCGGCCGTTATCGTAGTGGCCGACCCCGACCGAGCCCTCGCGCAGATAGACGATGACGCCGCGACCGATCTCGGCGATCTTCTTCATGTAAAAATCGACCGGGCTCTTCTTGCCGAAAAGATCCTCGGCGACATTCTCGGGATGCAGTCGGACAGGGATGTCGACGCCGTCGCGGATGTCGCCGAAGACGACGGCGAGGTGCTGCATCGGGTCCCAGGGCAGGGAATAGGTGTGCGCCTTGGCTTTGCCGAACGGCGTTTCGATGTCGAAGCTCGTGCCGAGTTCGATCAGCGTTTCCTTGCGCTGGCGATAGGCGATGAGATCGGCGACGGACACGAGCTTCAGCCCGTGCTGTTCGGCGAAATCGACCACCTGCGGGCCGCGCGTGACGGTGCCGTCATCATTGACGAGCTCGCAGATGACGCCGATCGGCGGCAGGCCGGCAAGCTTGCAGAGGTCGACGGCCGCCTCGGTATGGCCGGAGCGCATCAGCACGCCGCCTTCGCGGGAAACCAGCGGGAAGATATGCCCGGGGCGGACGAAATCGGCGGGACCAACATTCGGATTGGCGAGGTTGCGCACCGTCATCGTCCGGTCGTCAGCGGAAATGCCGGTCGTCGTGCCGTGCTTGAAATCGACCGAGACGGTGAAAGCCGTCGTATGGGCGGAATCGTTTTCCGCCACCATGGCGTTGAGGTTGAGGCGCCTGGCCTCTTCCTTCGGCATTGGCGCGCAGACGATGCCCGAAGTATGACGCACGATGAAGGCCATTTTCTCTGGCGTGGCGTGCACGGCGGCGACGATCAGGTCGCCTTCGTTCTCGCGGTCGTTGTCGTCCATGACGACGACGATCTCGCCGGCCTCGAAGGCCCGGATGGCGTCGACGACGCGCTTCTGGTCATAAGACATAGGGCACTCCTATTTCAGACGGCCGGTCTGGCCGCGGTCGCGAAGATAATGGTCGGCGATAGCGCAGGCGACCATCGCCTCGCCGATCGGCACGGCGCGGATGCCGACGCAGGGGTCGTGCCGGCCCTTGGTGCGGACTTCGACATTCTTGCCATCGGCATCGATCGACTGGCGCTCGGTCAGGATGGAGGACGTCGGCTTGACGGCGAAACGCGCCACGATCGGCTGCCCGGTGGAGATGCCGCCGAGAATACCGCCGGCATTGTTGGAAAGGAAGATCGGCGTGCCGTCATTGCCCATGCGCATCTCGTCGGCATTGTCTTCGCCTGAAGTTTCGGCGGCGGCAAAACCATTGCCGATCTCCACACCCTTGACGGCGTTGATCGACATCAGCAGCGAGGCGATGTCCTGATCGAGCTTGGCATAGATCGGCGCGCCGAGGCCGGCCGGCACGCCCTCGGCGATCACTTCGACGACCGCGCCGATGGAGGAGCCGTTCTTGCGGATGCCGTCGAGATACTCCTCCCAGACCGGCACGATCGCGGCGTCGGGCGAGAAGAACGGGTTTTGCCCGACCTGGTCCCAGTCCCAGTTGCGGCGGTCGATCTTGTGCTTGCCGATCTGCACCAGCGCGCCGCGCACGGTAACACCCGGCACGACGAGGCGGGCGATGCCGCCGGCCGCGACCCGCGCTGCGGTCTCGCGCGCCGAAGAGCGGCCGCCGCCGCGATAATCGCGAATGCCGTATTTGAGGTCATAGGTATAGTCGGCATGGCCGGGGCGGTATTGCCTGGCGATTTCGCCGTAATCCTTGGAGCGCTGGTCGGTGTTTTCGATCAGCATGGAGATCGGCGTGCCGGTGGTGGTCATCGTCTCGCCATCGGCGTCCAGCATCACGCCGGACAGCACCTTGACGAGATCGTCCTCGCGCCGCTGTGTCACGAAGCGGGATTGTCCCGGCTTACGCTTGTCGAGCCAGACCTGCAGGTCCTCGAGCTTGAAGCGCAGCCCGGGAGGGCAGCCGTCGATGACGCAGCCGAGTGCCGGACCATGGCTTTCGCCCCAGGTGGTTACGCGGAAGAGGTGACCGAATGTATTGTGCGACATGTGTTCCCACGGTGGCGCCCCAGGGCCGGTCGCCGCCGGCCGCGCCATTGCTTGAAAAGGCGCGACACTCATAGGCCAAAAAACCGTCGAGGCAAAAGCCTTTCTTTGCGTCAAACCGGCAGCGGCGGAAATGCTGTTTCCGTCTTTTGTGAACGATGAACGACCCCAGCTCTTTCCGCGAGCGGGGAGACCGGCCGGCCGGCGGCGATCATGAGGCCACCCGCCACCCCGTTCCGGTCGCTTCCGCGGTGAAATCGTCGAAGGAGAGCGGCCGCGAGAAGGCATAGCCCTGCAGGATGTCGCAGCCGAGATCGCGCAGCAGTTCGGCATGGGCTGCGGTCTCCACCCCTTCAGCCACTGTCTCCACGCCGAGCGAGCGGGCGATCTCGATGATCGAGCTGACCAGCGCGCGCTCCTGTGAGGATGCGATGATGGGCTGCACCAGCTGACGATCGATCTTCAGCCGCTTGGGTTTCAGCTTCAGCAGGCTGACGATCGACGTATGGCCGGTGCCGAAATCGTCGATCTCGATATCGATGCCAAGCGCCTTGATGCGCTCGAGGTTGTGCGAGACGACATCCTCGCTCTCGTCGAGAAAAATCGATTCCACCAGTTCGAAAGAGAGTTCGCCCGGACGAATATGCAGGCCGGCGAGCGATTCCAGCAGGCTGCCGTCATGCAGCCGCCGTGCCGAAACGTTGACGGAAACCTTGGGAACAGCGATGCCACGCGCCGCCCAGCGCATCTTGTCGTGCAGCGCCGTTTCGAGGACGATCCGGTCGAGGGTCTGTACGACATTGATCTCGCCGGCGATGCGCAGGAACTTGTCGGGCGAAAGCAGCCCCTTGGACGGATGCACCCAGCGTACCAGCGCCTCCACACCGGTCAATTCCATCGTGCGGGCTGAGAATTGCGGCTGATACCAAGCGGTGAATTCGCCATTTTCGATGCCGGCGAGGATCTCGTCGGCCGTACGCTTGGTGTTGACGATGTCGGCCTGGAGATTGTGATTGAAGAATTCGAAGCGGTTCCGGCCAAGGCTCTTTGCGCGGTAGAGCGCGATATCGGCATTGATCAGCACCTTGCGCGCATCGACATGAATGCCGTTGGCGAGCGCCACGCCGATCGACACGCCGCAGCGGCAGGAAAAACCCTGGAAGTCGATCGGCAGGCGCATCTCTTCGATGATCCGCGTCGAGAGCTCGGCCATATCCCTGTCGCCGACGTCGAAGGCGAGGATGACGAATTCGTCCCCGCCGATGCGCGCGACGACGTCGCTACCGCGAACGTTCTTGGCGAGCACCTTGGAGGCATGCACCAGCATCGCATCACCGGCGGCATGGCCGAGCGTGTCGTTGATTTCTTTGAAGCGATCGAGATCGATGTGCAGGATCGCAAATTTCTGCCGCTGCCCGCGACCGTCATGGGTCAGGTTCGCCAGTGCGATGTCGAGCTTGCGGCGATTGGCGAGCGCGGTCAGCGGATCATGCAGCGAATTGTGCTCGATCCTGTTCTTGGCAAGCTCGAGCTCGATGTTTTTGGCGACCGCCTCGTCCTTGGCCGCCTTCAGCCGGATCGTCATCAGCACGTCTTCAGTGGCGTCGAAGGCGATGCCCATGATCTTCATCTCGCCGCTCGCCGTCTGGTGGACCTTGCCGACCGAGCGCACATAGCGCACCGAACCGTCATCGGCGATCACGCGGCAGACGAGAGTATGGGTATCGCCGCTTTGCTTGAAGTAACGGGCGCTTTCGAGCGCTAGGCTGCGGTCCTCCGGGTGGATGCGGCTCAGCCAGGTTTCCTCGGTCATGAAACCGTTGCGGGGCGGGAGGCCGTAGAGCTCGTGCATCCGCTCGTTCCAGATCGAGCCGCCTCGGCCGGGTCGCGCCTCCCATATGCCGCATTGATAGGAATTGAGCGCAAGGTCGAGCCGGCTCGAAAGCTCGGCGAGCTGCCCTTCGCGGCTCGAGAGTTCTTCCAGCGCCAGCTCGAGCTCGGCATTCTTGACCTCGCTCGTATCCTTGGCCTTGCGCAGCGTGTCGGTAGTCTCCGCATCGGCGGTTACGTCCCAGACGATGCCGATCGTTTTGCCGGTGCCGCCGGCATCCGTATAGAAGGCGCCGGCCGAGCGCAGGTAGCGAATGCCGCCGTGGGCAAGCATGATGCGGTATTGTCCCGTGCAGGCAGCACCGGCGATGCTGCAGCTGAAGAAATGCACTTCGGCGATTTCACGGTCCTCGGGCAGGATTGCCGCCAGCCATTCGTCGAGCGGCCAGCTTCCTTCCGTCGCCGGCTTGCCGTGCAAGGCTGCGGCGCGCGCGTCCCAGAGCACGCTGCTTGAATGGTCCTGCAGCTCCCAGATGCCGATATTTGAGGATTGGAGCGCCAAATTGAGGCGCTGCGACAGTTCCAGCAGTTTCGCCTCGCGCGCCACCAGTTCGCTGATGTTGCGGTTGCGCTCGCCGAGCAGGAGTGTGGCGAAGAAGATCGGAATGATGATGATGCAGCTGGCGGCGGCGATGATCAGGCGCAGCTCAGTGCGGTTTTCGGGTATTGCCTCCCAGCCGTTTTTCGGGACGACGGAAATCTCCCATCTGCCGCCGGCAAAGCCGATTTCCCGGTGCACCGGATCCTTGTCGTAAATATCGGGCGAACCGAAGAAAGGCGCCGACGCGGCGGCAGGCGAAGCCATATCCCTGATGGCAATCGAAAGATGGTCGAGATGCGAGTAGCGTTCCCGGTTCTCGCGGTCATGGGCGGGCTTCAGTCCTGTCGCCTCGTAGAACATGTCCTGATCGATGACGACCTCGACCGCCCCCCAGATGCGCCGCTGGCCGTTCTCCTTGGCGAAAACCGGGAAGAAGATGGCAAAGGTGTTCCGTCCGTCCGTCTTGATAGGGCCATAGAAGCGCGCCGACTGGTCGCCGGCCGCGCGCGTGATCGCCTGGCGCAAGAAGAGAGCCTCGCGCACGTCCCGGCCGATCCCATTGTCGGATTGTGGCGGGTAGATGCCGCTGACGATGAAGTCAGGGGCGACGGCGATATGAATAAAAGGCGGGTTCTGGATCAGCAGCCAGTTGATCTGGCGCTCCATCTCCTCGCTGTTTGCAGCGCTGCTGACGGAGATCAGGTTCGAAAGATCGCGGACGATGCTGAGGTCCATGTTGATCTGCGCCATGACGCGGGCGCGGATGAGATTCGTCTCGTTTTCGGTGCGGATATGAAGTTCGCGCACATAAGACGCAGTATTGGCGCGGTCGAGTCCGACGCCGATCATGATGACGACGAGGGCAACAAGCGATGAAACCAGAAACGAAACGCGGGTATTCTTCAACACGCGCCGCAACTGCTTGCTGTCGCTAAGCCTGGATAGCAAAATTAAACCCTCATGTTCGAAGCGACTGTAGGGCGCAGGGGTTAATTTACGATTGCCCGATGGATGTCGAAAAGTCGTGAGGCGGGAGAGGCAGGGTTAACGCGGCATCTTGATTATGTTTAAAATCCTATTCATCAATTGGGCGGGAAAAGCCATTCTTACGGGCAATTTTCGCCATATTCAGGAGCTTATCTGTGGCCAGTCATTTTTCCGTGCAGATCGTGCAGCGTTTCAAAAGGATTGTCGCCATGCGTTTCGTCGTCGCCACGCTCTTGGCAACAGCAAGCTTCCTGTCGCCGATGAGCGGTTTTGCCGAGAGCGCCGATGTCGAGGCGACGATCAAGAAGGTCGACACAACAAATCTCGTGCTGACGCTCGATGACGGCAAGACCTACCAGGCGCCCGAAGAATTCAATTTCGACGGCCTCGAAGCCGGCGTGAAGGTAATCGTCTTCTATACCGAGGTCGATGGAAAGCGCGTCATCAACGATCTCGATATCGTCAAGTAGGCGGGCCTGATTGAAGCGCGTCGCGCTCGAACAGGATCATGCGACGCACTTTCTTTTGTTCTGTCCCCGGGTGCTTACAGCCAGACGATCGTCCGCTCGGCGGTTTCGATCCTGACAATGCGGTCCTGCGGGATTTCGCCTTCCGCGGCGCTGCTCTTCGGCAGATCTGATATCGCCTGGAAAAGCGTGCGGATGACGCCGCCATGCGTCACGCAGACCGTCGGTCGATCGACGGAGGCGAGCCATGAGCCCGTGCGCCAGGAGAGGATTTCATAGCTTTCAGCGTCGTCGCCGGGCGGAATGAAATCCCATTTCGAGGCGTTGCGCTCCGCCACCCGCTCGCGCTGTGTCGCCTTCAGTTCCTTGAGGGTCGAGCCCTCCCAGTCGCCGAAGGATATTTCCACCAGCCGGGGATCGGTGCGGTAGGCAAGCGGCGGCAGGCCCATTGCGGTGCGGATGATCTCCATGGTCGCCCGTGTCCGCTTGAGCGGGCTTGCGACGAAATCGAATTCGTCAATCTTCTCGCCGAGAATGTCCAGGAGTGCGAGGCCGTTGCGACGGGCCTGTTCCAGGCCCGTCGCGTTCATCGGGATATCTTTCTGACCCTGCAGGCGACGCTCAGCGTTCCAGTCGGTCTGGCCGTGTCTGATCACGTAGATAAGCACGGTCTCGGCTCCGTTTATGGAGTGGTCAGTCCTTGATGACGGAAATATCAGGCGCGTCGACAGCCTTCATGCCGATGACATGGTAACCGCTGTCGGCATGATGCACTTCGCCGGTGACGGAGCGCGAGAGATCGGACAGCAGATAGAGGCCGACATCGCCGACTTCCTCGATGGTAACGGTACGGCGCAGTGGTGCGTTGTATTCGTTCCACTTCAGAATATAGCGGAAATCGCCGATGCCCGAGGCGGCAAGCGTCTTGATCGGACCGGCCGACACGGCGTTGACGCGGATGTTCTTCGGTCCGAGGTCGACGGCGAGATACTTGACGCTCGCTTCGAGCGCGGCCTTGGCGACGCCCATGACGTTGTAGTTCGGCATCACCTTTTCCGCACCGTAATAGGTGAGGGTGAGCATCGAGCCGCCTTCCGTCATCAGCTTCTCGGCGCGGCGAGCGACCGAAGTGAACGAATAGACGGAGATCTGCATCGTCTTGGTGAAATTATCGGGTGTCGTGTCGACATACCGGCCGGTCAGTTCGTCCTTGTCGGAAAAACCGATCGCGTGCACGATGAAATCGATCTTGCCCCAGAGCTTTTCGACATTCTCGAAAACGGCATCGATCGTGGCTTCGTCGCTGACATCGCAGTGGCCGACGAGCGTCGCGCCGATTTCGGCGGCGAGCGGCTCGACGCGCTTCTTCAGTGCATCGCCCTGGTAGGTGAATGCAACTTCTCCGCCCTGCGCATGAATGGCCTTGGCAATACCCCACGCAATCGAACGATTGTTGGCGACACCCATGATGACGCCGCGTTTGCCTGCCATGAGGCCGGATGCTTGAGCCATATTTCGCTCCCTAGGAATCTGATCGATCCTGCCTATGGCATAGGCCGTTAATCGGTTCAAGCTTGGCCTGGATCATCAACTGTTAGGGATCGTAACAAAGGGTGCGAATGTCATGAAAATTTCACAAGAACAGGCCTTCGCGCATGCTTCTCATGAGATCGGTGACCTTATCGTCGGGTTTTTCCCACAACATAATGCGCAATTCGGCCACGAGATCGCCTCTTCCACCTTCTTCGCGGGGCAGTCCCTGGCCGGGAATCCGGATGGTCTTGTCCGAGCCGGACCATGCGGGAATGGTAACGTTCAGCGGCCCGTTCGGTCCGTCGATGCGGGCCTCGGTGCCGAGCACCGCATTTTCGATGCTGAGCGGCAGCACGGCGTGCAGATCGAAACCGTCGACTGTGAAGCGCGGATCGGGCGCGATGCGGATATTGACCACTGCGTCGCCGCGCTGCATGCCCGGCAGCTTGAAGCCCTGTCCCTTGAGCCGCACTTCGTGACCATCCGTCGTGCCTGCCGGCAACGCAAAGCCGATTTCGCGGCCCTCCGGCAGTGACGTTGTGATCCAGCCGCTCTTCAATACGTCGTCGATCGTGACCGTCGCCGTCGTCACCTCATCTGGGGCTTTTTCCAGGCCCGTATCCTTGGCGCCGGTGAAACGGCGGACCAGCGACGTCAGGATGCTAAGCGGCAGCGAAAGGTTGGCGCCGGCATTCGCCGCGCTCTCGCCGGGCTCTTCCTCGCCCTTGATATCGGCCTCGGCGGCCTCGCCATCCATGCGCTTGCCGGCTTCGGCCTGCGTCTGCTGGTTCTGTGTCTGTTGGGTTTGCGCCTGCCGGGCGCGGGGCTGCGCCTGGCCGCCTGCCGCAGCGCGGGCCTGAGCGCCGAAGATGCGATCGACTATCTCGTCGGCTGCTTCGCCTGTACCTGCCTGTTGCTTGGAGCCTTCGGCGGCCGCCTTCTGGGCGGCCCGTGCCAACTCTTCCATCACGCGCTCGGCATTGGCCTGCGCCGCCTTGGCGCGTATCGCCGCCTCGCGCGCAGCCTGCCGCTGCTGCATGATCGTCTGTTCCTGTTTCTTGGCTTCCGCCATCCGCACGGCGCTGTCGAACAGGCTGCGTTTGCGGGGGTCCTTCAGCGTTTCATAGGCGCGGCCGATCTCGGCGAACCGGGCCGTCGCCGTCGGGTCGCCCTGATTGTGGTCGGGATGGGCTGCCTTGGCCATGTTGCGCCAGGCCGCCTTGATCTCGTCTGCCGCCGCGTCGCGCTTGACGCCCAGAATTTTGTAAGGATCGCGCATGTCAAAACCGCCGGTGTTGCGATGCGGGAAGCCTTATCCTTGCCCGGCATCCCGAAACTCCAAATATCACTTGCGCGGCGCCACCCGCCGCAAAGGCAGGAAGAGCCACTCTCGACACTGATCGTGCGGCCGAGTTGCTAATCACTTCTTATTTCTGTGGAGAGATGTGGGGTGTTTTGTCGTAAATGGTTAGCTCTTTGCTAAGCATTCGCCCGAACAGGGCCGGATATTAACCTGTCGGCCGGCCCGATCAGCTTTCCCGTCGAAATTAGCTTTCCGGCTGGAATTAACTTTCCGGCTGGAAACTCAAGAGCTGCCAGTTGCCGCCGCCGACGAGGCACGTCTTGCCGTAGAATTTGGCGATGCCGACATAGGAATGCCGTGTCGTGCGGAACTGGCGGCAGACCTGGCCTGCTTCATTGTTCTCGACGATCGTCTCGATGACACCGGCGCTGCCCGTCGATGCGTTCGCCCAGGGAAGCGGCTGGCCTTCGAGCCTTTGCACGTCGGCCGAGGTCACGGCGTTGCGCACGGTCATCTCGTCGGAGAGCGTGTCCGTGCTCGGCGGTGTCTGCGGCACGGTGCCGGTTGCCACCGACCGGTCCACTTTGGCCTCGCTCAGAAAATCCATGCCGGTGCCAACGCAACCGGAAAGCGACAGCATCGCGACGGCCATGACGAAGAACGAACTGCTGCGTTGCCGCAGGCCCTTTGTATGGCGATTTGACTTTGCTATGACTTCCACCCTGCATCCTGTCCAGTTATCAAAAGCTGGGCGAGTTTTGAATAATCCGGGGCATTTGAGCTAATATGTCGGCAAACGAGTTAACAAGCGGTGACTTTACCGAAAGCGGCGAACCCTTCAAGCTTTTTGCTGAATGGCTCAGGGAAGCGGAGGCTTCCGAACCAAACGACCCGAATGCCGTGGCTCTCGCAACCGTCGACGAGGATGGTCTTCCCAATGTCCGCATGGTTCTCCTGAAAGGATTCGATGACGACGGATTCGTCTTCTACACCAATTTCGAGAGTCATAAAGGTCGCGAAATCTTGGGGCAGAAAAAAGCGGCCATGTGCTTTCATTGGAAAAGCCTGCGCCGCCAGGTGCGGCTGCGCGGTCCCGTCGAGATCGTGAGCGATGCCGAAGCGGATGCTTATTTCAAGACGCGTGCGCGCGGCAGCCGCATCGGCGCCTGGGCCTCCAAGCAGTCGCGTCCGCTCGAAAGCCGTTTCGCACTGGAAAAGGCCGTGGCTGAATATACTGCTCGTTATGCCATCGGCGACATTCCGCGCCCCGCCCACTGGTCCGGCTTCCGCATTCGCCCGACCTCGATCGAATTCTGGAAGGATCAGAAATTCCGCCTGCACGACCGCATCGAATTTCGCCGGCCCTCGCCGGAAGGTGAATGGACAAAAGTGCGAATGTATCCCTGAAGGTTAACGGCCCATGAGCTTCAGCGGTATGCCGGAGGCGAGTGCGGAAACGTAACGTCGCTTCTGATAGAAGCCATTGAGCGAAATGCGCGGCAGATAGGCGGTTCTGCCCGCCGCCGGCAATCCGGGTTGCGTGGTGACCGCGACAGCAAAGCCGAGTTTGCCTGATATGCGCGCCTCGCGGCCAGTCGCGGCATCCGGTGTACCGTAGGGATAGGCGATCGTAGCGGGACGGATGCCCGTCAGCGCCTCAACATAATCCGCCGAAACCTGCATCTCGATTCGCGCTTCGGCTTCCGGCAGGCGGGCAAGCGCGCGATGGCTGATCGTATGGGCGCCGAGCGCTGCGAGCGGACGTCTGGCGAGCCATTGCAATTCGTCGGGCCTCATCGCCAGATCTCGCACGATATCCGTCGGCTCGATGCCGGTTTCCCGCGCCAGCGTATCGATGGCGGTGACGGCATAGGCCTCGTCGGAGCGGTGGATGTAAGCGGCGAATCGGTCGAAGGCATCCCATTGCTGCCGCGGGCTGTCGAGCGCCAGCCGCTCCATGCCGCGGCCGAAATCGAAGCGGATTTCTCGCATCTGGCGCAGCAGCACGGCGAGCGTCTCCCACCAGATGCTGTGCGAGGCCTCGGCAAAACCCTTGGTGACGAACACCGTGAATGGCGCCCGGTGCCGCTCGAAGACCGGCAGCGCATGCTCCAGATTGTTGAGGTAACCGTCGTCGAGCGTGAAGGCCGCGAACGGTCGCCCGTCTTCAGGTTCCGCCAGCAGCGCCGGCACCGCATCGAGCGGTACGAAGCGATAGCCCTCCCGCGTCAAGCGCTGCAGCGCAGTGTCGAGAAAGCGGGGGGTGATTTCAAGATGCGCATTCGGCTCGAAGGCCTGGGGCACGTGCGGGCGGACATGATGCAGCGTGAAGACGACGCCGCGCCCACGCGCAGCTCGCATCAGGCCGGCAGAGGCGAGCAGCCAGGAGGCTTCCAGCCCGGCGCCGATCGCCGCGCGTTTTGCCAGTCGCTTCCATTGTCCCGTCATGCGGCGTTCGTCCCCTGCGTTCGCCGGAAGTTAGCAGGCTCGACTTAAGCCTTGCTGAATCCCGGAGCTGCACAGGTCTTTTTATGTCCGGTTAACCAAGACGATGAAAAGACTAGAAAAATGGTAGGCGTTGCCTCAAAGTCGCGCCAAACTTGCGGCTTCTGTCACATTACGGGACAAATGCCGGCCGTGTCGGGAGCCGGAGCATCAAGGGGAAGTGCATGAGAAAGCTTTTGGCGGCTGTTTTGACCGTGACGCTTGCCGTTTCGGCGCCTCTTGCTGCGCTTGCCGGCAGCGCTTCACTGGTTCTTGATGCCCGCACCGGCAAGGTTCTCGCCGCCGAAAACGCCGATACGCTGAACCATCCGGCGTCACTGACGAAGATGATGACGATCTATCTCACTTTCGAGGCCTTGAAGCGTGGCAAGATCGCTTGGGATACGCCGATCGCGGTGTCGAAATACGCCGCCGCGCGGCCGCCGACCAAGCTTGGCGTCAAGGCGGGCGGCACGATCACCGTGCGTGAAGCGGTCTATGGCATGATCGTCAAATCCGCCAACGATGCCGCCTCCGCCATGGCTGAGAAGCTCGGCGGCTCGGAAAGCGGCTTTGCCCGGATGATGACGGCAAAGGCCCGCCAGCTCGGCATGAGCCGCACCGTCTTCGTCAACGCATCAGGTCTGCCGGACAGCAGCCAAGTCACCACGGCGCGCGACATGTCGACGCTCGCAATCGCCCTGATGAAGAACTATCCGAACGAATACCGGCTGTTTTCGGTGGCAAGCTTCAATTTCCGTGGCCGCATCGTGCGCGGTCACAACAATCTCATGTACCGCTACCAGGGCATGGACGGCATAAAGACGGGTTACACCAATGCATCCGGCTTCAATCTCGTCAGTGCCGTGAAGGATGGCAACCGCCGGGTGGTCGGCGTCGTGCTCGGTGGCCGTACTGCCCGCAGCCGCGACGACAAGATGGCGGCATTGCTCGACCGTTATCTCGGCCGCGCTTCGTCTTCCGGCGTCGCCGGGCTGATGGCGAGCGTCGGCGCCAAGGAATCCGTTGAAGTCGCGTCCGCCGCCGATGCTTCCGATGCTCCGGTGCCGCTGAACGCACCGCGCTCGGCCGGCAAGGCCGAGCCGAAGAACCTCGCCCCCAAGAGCCTGGCGGCAAACAGCCTGGCCTATGCCGACGATGCCGTCGTGCCGCTGGACCGTCCCGCCGCAATGGACGAGATCCTGGCGGCCGGCAAGGCGCCGAAGACTTCGGCAGAGAAGGCTGATGGAAACTGGCAGATCCAGATTTCGGCCGCGCCGAGCGCCGATGCGGCGCGCGCGCTTCTCGCCCAGGCGCAGTCGGAAGGAGGCGCACCGCTCGTTTCCGCCTCGCCCTATACCGAGGCGGTCGGGCAGGGGGCAAACAAGATCTACCGCGCCCGCTTCGTCGGCTTCGCCAGCAAGGACGCTGCGGAGTCGGCCTGCGATGCGTTGAAGCAGCGGTCTTACGATTGCATGCTGCTGCCGGACCACGGCTGACCGCCGCCGCGCTCTGGACAATCATCGGGAATCAGCGTTCTCCTTCACAAACAAAAGGAGAACATCCATGTTGCGCCGTCTCGCCGATCAGTTCGAAAAATCATCCTCTGTCCATGTCGCCGCCAACGGTATCGAGCGCGACGCAGACTGGTTTCTCCTGAAACTGCAGGAGGAAATGGGCGAGCTGACGCAGGCATGGAACCGGCTGACCGGCCGCGGCCGTGCGAAGGGCCGCTCAGCCGAAGACATGCAGCGCGACCTCGCCGACGAGACCGCCGACGTTCTCGGCCACCTCCTGCTGTTCGCGCGCCGCAACGACATCGACCTTGCCGCCGCAATCGAGCGGAAGTGGCTGTTTCAGCCCGGCGCAGACGTCGGAAATTGAGCGTAAAGAGTAAAAGTGCCCGCGCTTTTGAAGGCGAATAGCCGTCGATAGCGATGCAACACGACAATGTGGATCGAGCGGCTATATTCGAGGCGTTTTCAGAGCTTCGAGTCAGCCGACCTTATACCGGTAGAACTTGCTGTCCACCGCCATCAGCGGGAAAGAGCGGGGCAAGGCGCTCTTGGCGATCTCGGTAAAGCCGTTCTTCTCGTAGAAGCGATGCGCGGCGACGAACTTGTCGGTTGTGCCGAGAAAAATGTCGGTGAGGCCGGCGTCCCTGGCATGGGTGAACAAGCGATCGAGAAGCCGCGCCGCCACCCCGTGCTCGCGGCCGCGAACTTCGGCTGAGACGAACATCTTGCGCAGCGCCGCCTGACTGTTGCCGATGTCCTTGAGCCCGACCGTGCCGACGACGGCGCCGTCCTTGACGGCGACCCAGAACTGACCTTTGCCGGACTGATAGAAATCCGGGATGACCCTCAGATCCGGCTGCGCATCGGCGGTGATATCGATGCCGAACTCCTCGCGCTGGATCGGCAGGATCACCGACAGCACGGCATCCGCGTCATCAACGGCAAAGGGTCTGATTTCGATGTCCGCCATCAGGCTCCTCCCGCCTCAGGTCTGCGTGCCGCCGACCGTCACCTGATCCATGCGCAGATGCGGCTGGCCGACGCCGACCGGCACCCATTGGCCGGCCTTGCCGCAATTGCCGATGCCGGTGTCGAGTTTCATGTCGTTGCCGATCATCGACACCCGCTTCATCGCATCCGGCCCGTTGCCGATCAGCATCGCGCCCTTGATCGGCGCGCCGACTTTGCCGTTCTCGATGAGATAGGCTTCGGTGCAGCCGAAGACGAACTTGCCGGAGGTGATGTCGACCTGGCCGCCGCCGAAGGAGACGGCATAAATGCCCTTCTTCACCGAGGCGATGATTTCCTCAGGCGTCTTGTCGCCACCGAGCATATAGGTGTTGGTCATGCGCGGCATCGGCACATGCGCATAGCCCTGGCGGCGGCCGTTGCCGGTCGGCGCCATGCCCATCAGCCGGGCATTCTGTCGATCCTGCATATAGCCGACGAGCTTGCCGTTCTCGATCAATACGTTATAGCCCGACGGCATGCCTTCGTCGTCGATGGTGATCGAGCCGCGACGGTTGTCGATCGTGCCGTCGTCGACGACGGTAACACCAGGAGCGGCCACCATCTGGCCGAGAAGGCCGGCAAAGGCCGACGTCTTTTTGCGGTTGAAATCGCCTTCCAGCCCGTGACCGACTGCCTCGTGCAGCATCACGCCTGGCCAGCCGGAGCCGAGAACCACGTCCATCGTGCCTGCCGGCGCATCGATCGCTTCGAGGTTGACGAGCGCCTGGCGCAACGCCTCGTCGGCGCCGTACTGCCAGCTGCCTTCGGCGATGAAATCGCCGAAGCCGATGCGCCCGCCACTGCCGTAGGAGCCGCTCTCCTGCCGCTCGCCTTCGCCAACCACGACCGAAATGTTGATGCGTGTCATCGGCCTTATGTCGCGAACGCGGTGCCCGTCGGCCCGCAGGATATCGACGACCTGCCAGCTCGCCGCGACCGAAGCCGTTACCTGGCGCACCTTGTCATCCTTGCCTCGAAGATAGGCGTCGATGTCCTGCAGGACCTTGACCTTCTCCTCGAAGCTCGGCTGGCCGATCGGGTTCTGGTCGCCGTAGAACTTCTTGTTGGTGCCTTGCGGGGCGGCGGCATAGGTGCCGGAATAGCCGCGGGTCACCGCGCCGACCGCATCCGCCGCCCGCTTCAGCGCCGAGACGGAAAGATCGCCCGCATGCGCATAACCGACAGCTTCGCCGGCAACCGCGCGCAAGCCGAAACCCTGTTCGGTGTTGAAGCTGCCGCCCTTCAGCCGGCCATTGTCGAAGGTCAGTGCTTCTGCCTGAGCATGCTCGATGAACAGCTCGCCGTCATCGGCGCCGGAAAGCGCCTCGGCGACGAGGCCGCGCATCGTGGCTTCGTCGGCATCGAAAAGCGTCAGGAGATCGGTGGTCATGGTTTTCTCCGGCTGAGTATCAAAATTCATGGCTACCCTTAAATAGGGTCTGATTTAAGGGAGAGTGAAGGCCTGCCAGAGAATTATCCTTTGCGCGGGCGGACAACCTATGCAGGAATGGGATGCCCGTCACGGGGAACTTGGCCTGATTTGCATTCCGTATTCTTCTTGCCGATGGCATATAGTGATTTGTTCGGGGGCAATCCTTGTTAGGATTTATGAGGCGCATTTTCTGCGGAGCCGCTCTGGCTTTGCTATTTCCAGTCGTTGGTCTGACTGCAGATAACTGGCTTGAAAAAGTCTTCCCCGACCCCGAGGACTGTCTGTCGCAGACGGGGAATATATTCTTCAGTTTCGACGAGGGGAAACTGGTTGTGATGGGTTTTCCGAATGCCGAAATCGAAGAGACAGTTAAAAACAACATCGCTTCCGCAGATGTGGTTTTGAAGGGACAGTGCAAAGGCGGTGCGGCGCTTGATCAGCTTAGGCTGAAGACGGAAGGAAGTTTTTTCGGAAATCAATATTTCGGATTCGAGGTGCCGGTCTCGGGGTATTCGAACGGAGGATGCGATTCATCCGCATCGTATTCGATCCTCTTTAGAAAGCCAGCGGTTGCTGTCAGGGGCGAAATCGAAAAGCAAACTGGCAAGAGGCTGGAAATATATTCCCCCAGCAGCCCGCGTACCGGCGATGTAGACGAGATGCCCGGGTACATATTCGACCGGGGCGATCGCAGCGAATACGTCTGTAGCTTTGCTGAATCGAATTAGCCCCACCTCACGGCAGTGCGTCGAAGCCTTCGGCGAAGCCCTTGAGGTCGACGGGGATGCCGATGCCTTCTTCCGGCGTCTGGAAGACGATGAAGGTCGCCTGGGCGCCGCTGCGGAAGGTCTTCAGCAGTTCGTCCTCGAGCACGACTTCGGCATAGCAGCCGTCGGCGAAGCAGCGCACGAAATAGGCGCGGCCGATATCCTTGCCGTCGACATTGAGCCCGAGCCCGTTCGGCAGGAGCACGCCGAGGGGGGCCAGCACGCGCAGGATCTTCGACTTGCGGTCGGCCGTCTTCAAGACGACGACGGAAAGGCCGACCTCCGGCCGATCCTCGGCGATGACGTTCTGCATCAGCGCGCATTGTTCGGTGGAGGCACCCGCCGGCTTGTCGCAGACGACCGACCATGCGCCGTGGTTGGATTTCACCGTGCCGGGCGCCTGCGGTTGCGTCTGGCCGGGTGTCACCTGTTCGATATTCGGGCTGGCCGGATTCGGATTGATCGGCGTCGGATGTTGCTGGGCGGGAGCCGGAGCCGGCGCGGAAGCGGGCGGCTTGGCCTGTGACGGCGTGGGTTGCTGTGCGAAAACGGGCGTCGTCGCTGCGGCCGCGATGCTGGCAGTCACGAGAAGCGACTGCGCGAGGGAACGGAAACCCATGGAAACCTCTGGATATCGAATCATTGCGGCTATTGTTGAAGCTGCCCACCAAAAATGAAAAGCCCCACCCCGTGAAAACCGGGGGACTGCGGCGGAAATTGGACCTTTCGGAAAGAATGTGCAGCACTCGGATTGGCCGGAAAGCTGATTTTTCATATGCTGATGAAAAACTTGGGGTGTTTTGCCGTTCTGGCCTGCCTACACTTTGAGCAAAAATGCCGCATAGACAATTGCTCTGGCCTGTTGCGGCAAATGCCAAACTGTGGTTTGAAGCGCTGAAGATGGCAAGGATTCTGCGTTCGATTTTGCAGGTCAAGCGCTCGAGGGAGATAATAAGGTGATGAAGAAGGCTTATGCAGCTCTGACCGCGCTGGTCTGTCTGCTTTTTGCTTCCGGCACATATGCCGACCAGCCGATGCCGTGGCAGGCGACGTTGCAGCCGGCGGCGACGCCGATCATGCGGGAAATTCATTGGTTCGAACAATATACTCTTTGGTTTATCGTTCCGATTACGCTCTTCGTTCTGATCCTGCTTGTTGTCGTCTGCGTCAAGTTCCGCGCCAGCGCGAACCCGGTTCCGTCGAGGACGAGCCACAACACGCTGATCGAGGTCTTCTGGACCGTGGGGCCGGTCTTGGTGCTTCTTCTTCTCGCAATTCCCTCGTTTAATCTTCTGACGGCGCAGTTGACGCTGCCCGAAAACCCCGATGTGACGATCAAGGCGACCGCCACCCAGTGGCAGTGGAACTATGAATACGAGGGTTCGGGCGATAGCCCGCTCGCTTTCGATTCCTACCTCCTGAAGGACCAGGACCGCGCCGCCGCCGGCAAGGAAGACAAGTCGATCTACCCGCGTCTTCTCGCCGTCGACAACGAACTGGTCCTGCCGGTCAACAAGACTGTGCGCGTTCTCGTCACGTCAGCACCGACCGACGTCATCCATGCCTTCGCCATGCCGTCCTTCGGCGTCAAGATCGATGCCGTGCCGGGCCGCTTGAACGAAACCTGGTTCCGGGCCGAGCGCGAGGGCCTGTTCTACGGCCAGTGTTCCGAGCTCTGCGGCAAGGACCATGCGTTCATGCCGATCGCCATCCGCGTCGTCTCCGAGGACAAGTACAAGCAGTGGCTGACCACGGCCGCCAGCGACCTGCCCGGCGCCTACAAGACACTCATGGCCGCAACCGATGGTCCCGCAAAGACCGTCGACGTTGCCGAAGCACAGTAATTAAAGGGGACCGGGACAATGGCTGGACCTTCCGCTCACGACGATCATTCTCATGATCACGCCCACCACGATCACGCGCATGATGATCACCATGATCACTCGCACAAGCCGAGCTTCGCCAATCGCTGGCTGTTCTCGACGAACCACAAGGACATCGGCACGCTCTATCTGATATTCGCGATCATTGCCGGCATCATCGGCGGCGCGCTTTCCGTCGCCATGCGCATGGAGTTGCAGGAGCCGGGCATCCAGATCTTCCACGGCCTCGCCTCGATGGTTTATGGCTATGAGGGCGATGCCGCGATCGACGGCGCCAAGCAGATGTTCAACATGTTCACGACAGCGCATGCGCTGATCATGATCTTCTTCATGGTCATGCCGGCGATGATCGGTGGCTTCGCCAACTGGATGGTGCCGATCATGATCGGCGCGCCCGACATGGCCTTCCCGCGCCTGAACAACATCTCCTTCTGGCTGATCGTGCCTGCCTTTGCTCTCCTGCTGCTGTCGATGTTCGTCGAAGGTCCGGCAGGCGCCTATGGTGCAGGCGGCGGCTGGACGATGTATCCGCCGCTCGCCACCAGCGGCACGCCCGGCCCGGCAGTCGACCTTGCGATCTTCGCGCTCCACATTGCCGGTGCGTCGTCGATCCTCGGTGCGATCAACTTCATTACGACAATCCTCAACATGCGCGCCCCGGGCATGACGCTGCACAAGATGCCGCTGTTTGCCTGGTCCGTGCTGATCACCGCCTTCCTGCTGCTGCTGTCGCTGCCGGTTCTGGCAGGCGGCATCACCATGTTGCTCACCGACCGTAACTTCGGTACGTCCTTCTTCTCGCCGGAAGGCGGCGGCGATCCGATCCTGTACCAGCACCTGTTCTGGTTCTTCGGTCACCCCGAGGTCTACATCCTCATCCTGCCGGGCTTCGGCATGATCAGCCACATCATCTCGACCTTCTCGAAGAAGCCGATCTTTGGCTATCTCGGCATGGCCTATGCCATGGTCGCGATCGGTGCTGTCGGCTTCGTCGTCTGGGCGCACCATATGTACACGGTCGGCCTGTCGCTCGACGCGCAGCGCTACTTCGTCTTCGCGACGATGGTCATCGCTGTTCCGACAGGCGTGAAGATCTTCTCCTGGATCGCGACGATGTGGGGCGGGTCGATCTCGTTCCGCACGCCGATGCTCTGGGCGATCGGCTTCATCTTCCTGTTCACGGTCGGCGGCGTCACCGGCGTCCAGCTCGCCAATGCCGGTCTCGACCGCTCGCTGCATGACACCTATTACGTCGTGGCTCACTTCCACTACGTTCTGTCGCTCGGCGCCGTCTTCGCGATCTTCGCCGGCTGGTACTACTGGTTCCCGAAGATGACCGGCTACATGTACAACGAGTTCGTCGGCAAGCTGCATTTCTGGATCATGTTCATCGGCGTCAACCTGGTGTTCTTCCCGCAGCACTTCCTTGGCCTCGCCGGCATGCCGCGCCGCTACATCGACTATCCGGATGCCTTTGCCGGCTGGAACTATGTTTCCTCCGTCGGTTCCTACATCTCGGCCTTCGGTGTGCTGATCTTCCTCTACGGCGTCTTCGAAGCCTTCGCCAGGAAGCGCGTCGCCGGCGACAATCCGTGGGGTGAGGGGGCAACGACGCTCGAATGGCAGCTGCCTTCGCCGCCGCCCTACCACCAGTGGGAACAGCTTCCGCGCATCAAGTAATACGCGCAAGCATCAGGACGCCGCATTCAATACGGCGTCCTGACATTGAGACATTCAGGACGGAATGATGACGGTTATCGACAATCACGAGGCGCTTGCGGAGGACGGCGAAATGTCGGAAGCAAGTGCGCGCGATTATTTCGAGCTTTTGAAGCCGCGGGTCATGTCGCTCGTGGTCTTCACCGCTTTTGCCGGCCTCGTGCTGGCGCCGGGTCACATCAATCCCGTCCTCGGCCTGATCGCCATCCTTTGCATCGCCGTCGGCGCGGGTGCCTCCGGCGCGCTTAACATGTGGTACGATGCCGATATCGACGCCGTCATGAGCCGCACGGCCAAGCGCCCGATCCCGGCCGGCCGCATCGCGCCGTCCGAAGCGCTGGCTTTCGGCCTCGTGCTTTCAGGCTTTTCTGTCGTCATTCTCGGCCTTGCCGTCAATTGGCTCTCGGCGGCCATTCTCGCCTTCACCATCTTCTTCTATGCCGTCGTCTACACCATGTGGCTGAAGCGCTCGACGCCGCAGAATATCGTCATCGGTGGTGCCGCCGGCGCCTTTCCGCCGATGATCGGCTGGGCCTGCGTCACGAATTCGGTGACGATTGAGAGCACCGTTCTCTTCTTCATCATCTTCCTGTGGACCCCGGCGCATTTCTGGGCGCTCGCGCTCTTCAAGATGCGCGATTACGAGGCTGTCGGCGTGCCGATGCTGCCGAACGTCGCCGGCGAGCGCGTGACAAAGCATCAGATCGTTGCCTATGCGGTGCTGACCGCCATCTGCGCAGTGTTGCCGTTCTTCCTCGGTTTTGCGAGCTTCGGCTATGGCCTTGTCGCCGCCGTCCTCGGCGCGGTCTTCATTTACTGTTCCATCGCCGTCTGGCGCATGCCCGACGGCGATCTGAAGATGATCCCGGCGAAGAAGCTCTTCGGCTTCTCGATCTTCTATCTCTTCGCCGTGTTCTCCGCCTTGATGTTCGACCGGCTGGCCTCGATGCTCGCCTCACACGCTGGAGGTTGGCTCTGATGGAATTGGTCAAGCTCACGGAATCGCAGCGCAAATCGCGCCGCAACCGGAACGTCGCCCTCGGACTGGTGCTTGCCGGCCTCGTCATCCTCTTCTACGCGATCACCATCGTGAAGTTCAGTGGGGGAATGGCTGGATGAGCGAAAACGCCGGCGCGCCGAAGAAGCAGGGCCGCAACAACGGCGCTGTCGTTATGATGTGCCTGAGTTTCGTCTTCGGCATGGGGGCGATGAGCTATGCCGCCGTGCCGCTCTACCGAATCTTCTGTCAGGTGACGGGCTATAACGGTACGACGCAGCGCGTCGATCAGGTATCGAGCGTCGTGCTCGACCGCACGATGCGCGTCACCTTCGATGCCAATGTCGCTCCCGGCCTGCAATGGGAATTCAAGCCGGTCGAGCGCGAAGTCAATCCGAAGATCGGCGAGACCATAAAGGTCAATTTCATCGCCGAGAACCGTTCGAACGAAACCCAGCGCGGCCAGGCGGTTTTCAACGTCACCCCGGGCGAAGCGGGCGTTTATTTCAACAAGGTGCAATGTTTCTGCTTTACGGAAACGGACCTGAAGCCGGGCGAAAAGCTCGAAATGCCGGTGGTGTTCTACATCGATCCGGAGATCGTCAAGGCCGTGGAATCGAAGGATATCCACACGGTCACGCTGTCATATACGTTCTACCCGAAAGAGGGACCGAAGCCGGTGGCTTCGAATGAGGGTGGTGCGGTGAAGATTGAAAAGAAACTTTGATCAAGGCTCGTTTCCGGTTATGCCGGGAACGGAGTGAAGGAAGACATCCGGGGATAGCTACATGGCCGATGCTCATCAGAAGAACCACGACTACCACATCATAGATCCGAGCCCGTGGCCGATTCTCGCCTCGCTTGGCGCCTTCATCATGGCGATCGGCGGCGTCTGCTACATGCGCTATCTCAGCGCCGGCTCGTTCAAGCTCGCGGGAATGGAACTCGCCAATCCCTGGCTCTTCTACATCGGCCTGGTGCTGGTTCTCTACGTCATGTACGGCTGGTGGGCCGATACGGTGAAGGAAGCCCATGAGGGCGCCCATACCCGCGTCGTGTCGCTTCACCTGCGCTACGGCATGATCATGTTCATCGCTTCGGAAGTGATGTTCTTCGTCGCCTGGTTCTGGGCCTATTTCGACGCCAGCCTCTATCCGAACGAAGCGATTCAGGCTGCCCGCATGCTCTATACCGGCGGCACCTGGCCGCCGAAGGGCATCGAAGTTCTCGATCCCTGGCATCTGCCGATCTACAACACCGTCATCCTGCTGCTCTCCGGCACGACGGTCACCTGGGCGCACCATGCGCTGCTGCACAACGACCGCAAGGGCCTGATCCAGGGCCTGACGCTGACGGTGCTGCTGGGCATCTTGTTCTCCTCCGTGCAGGCTTACGAATATGCCCACGCGCCCTTCGCCTTCAAGAATTCGATCTATGGCGCGACCTTCTTCATGGCGACCGGTTTCCACGGTTTCCACGTTCTCGTCGGCACGATTTTCTTGGCTGTTTGCCTGATCCGCGCTCTGCGTGGTGATTTCACCCCGAAGCAGCATTTCGGCTTCGAAGCAGCTGCCTGGTACTGGCACTTCGTCGACGTCGTCTGGCTGTTCCTGTTCTTCTGCATCTACGTCTGGGGCGGTTGGGGCGCTCCGCTAGCCGCAGGCTGATCGGAACGAAATTTGAGAAAAGGCGGGAATGGTGCCCGCCTTTTTGTTGCCGAGTGTCGTTTACTTGGCCTGGTGCTACGGCTGTCAGGTTATCGGCTCAGCGCATACCTGCGATCCGTTCGAAGGCCGAAGGCTCGGGAATACCGAGATCCAACTGATGGCGGATCGCCTCGGCGCATTCGAGCGGTGTCAGCACCGAGGTATCGACCTCCATATCGTAGATGCCAGGCCGATGCACTTCGTCCTGCCAGCGTTGTACCGGTTCTGGAACGGGCACTTCCTCCGTGGCGTTGAGATAAAGCGTCTCGCGCCCTTCTTGGGCAATTTCGCGCCGCCGCATGATCGTCTCGATCGGACAGCGCACGCCGACGAACAGCACCGGAAAATCTTCCAGTCGCCGGGCGCAATCGGCAAGAATGCCGAGCGGCCTGGAATAGCTGTCGTGATGGCCGAGATCGGCGACGACGTTGAGGCCGAACCCGGCATGGATGGCGATCGATTCGTAAAGGGCGGCATAGAGGAACGGCACCAGTTCCTCGAGTTCCGGCCGCTCGCCGCCTGGGCGAAGGCCGATGCCGGGCAGGTAGCGCTTCGGTGTCATGGCATTGTAGCCGTCGACGCCGAGGTTGATCCACGGCCCTTCGAAGTGTTCCTGTACTGCACGCACGATGCTTGATTTACCGCTCCGCGGCGCGCCGTTCAGGATAATGATCTGTGCGGAATGGCTATCTCTCGTCATCAGTCTTCTTCTTCTGTTTGGCGCGAATCACTACAGCGCCGTGCGTCTTTCAGACGCACAAAGGACGCTGTAACACCTTGAATTGCTGCATAATTCCCTAAATCGTTTCTGATTTAGGGAATTATGCAGCGGCGAAATCGCGCAGGCATTTCCCTTCGTCCTGCGAATAATTTATGGGAGAGTTAAGGCAGCATCGAAAAAGCTGTGGCCGCCAAGCTGCCGGAAAGAATGGCCAGAAGGAATGCTATGAACGAGGACAGCGCCCATTTCCCGCCTGTGGATCCGGTAAAGACCGGCATCAAGGGCTGCTGCCCGCGCTGCGGCCAGGGCAAGCTTTTCGACGGCCTGCTAGGGCTGAAGCCGCGCTGCGCCTCGTGCGGTCTGGATTATGCCTTCGCCGATTCCGGTGACGGCCCCGCCGTTTTCGTCATTCTCATCGTCGGCTTCATCATTATCGGCATGGTGCTGTGGCTACAGGTGAATTACGGGCCGCCGATCTGGGTGCATATTCTGCTCTTCGGTCCTTTGACGATCATCCTGTCGCTGCTGACGCTACGCTGGTTCAAGGGCATCCTGATCGCCATGCAATACCGTCATAGTGCCCGCGAAGGACGTCTGAGTGACTGATATCGAACATGCCGCGCCGCGCCGCCGGCTGCCTGTCTTCACCGGCATCCTCGTGCTGATCGCACTGGCGATCCTGATCTCGCTCGGCACTTGGCAGGTGCAGCGCCTCTACTGGAAGGAAGGCCTGCTCGCCGATATCGCCGCGCGGCAGGCAGCAAGCCCCGTGCCACTGGCGGATATCGAGGCGATGGCAGCGACAGGTGGCGACATCGAATATCGCAAGGTCACCGCGACCGGCCGCTACATCAACAATGAGGAGCGGCACTTCTTCGCCACCTGGCGCGGCCAGACGGGTTTTTACGTGTACACCCCGCTGGAGCTTGCCGACGGGCGCACGCTCTTCGTCAATCGCGGCTTTGTTCCCTATGAGAACAAAGAGCCCGAAATGCGCATGCAGGGCCAGTTGACGGATCAGCAGACCGTCACCGGCCTGGCGCGCAGCAAGCTTCCCGGCAAACCTTCCTGGGTGGTGCCCGACAACGATGTTGTCAAAAACATCTTCTACTGGAAGGATCTCGACGTCATGGCGGAGAGCGTCGGGCTGGACAAGGCCCGCGTCATTCCCTTTTTCGTCGACGCCGATTCCACCCCCAATCCGGCCGGCTTGCCGATCGGCGGCGTCACCCAGGTGGATCTGCCGAACGACCATCTGCAATACGCTTTCACCTGGTACGGACTTGCCGCCGTGCTCATCGTCGTGGTGGCGCTCTCCTGGTTCCGCAAGGGAGCCAAGGCGGCTGCGCAATAGTATTGCTTCAATTCTCACTTATATTGGGCTAGAGGTCCATAAATCTCTCAACCCGGACCAGACATGAATATTGCGGCGAAACCTCCTTTGACGATCAGGCTCTGCGGCCCGCGCGGCTTTTGCGCCGGCGTCGACCGTGCCATCCAGATCGTCGTGCTGGCGCTGAAATCCTATGGCGCGCCGGTCTATGTGCGCCACGAGATCGTCCACAATCGTTATGTCGTCGAGGGGCTGGAGGCCAAGGGCGCCGTCTTCGTCGAGGAGCTGGACGAGATCCCGGCCGAGCATCGCGCCCAGCCGGTGGTCTTCTCCGCCCATGGCGTGCCGAAATCCGTGCCGGAGGATGCGGCGAGCCGCAATCTCTTCTATCTCGACGCCACCTGCCCGCTGGTCTCCAAGGTCCACAAGCAGGCGATGCGTCACAACCGCCTCGGCCGCCACGTCATCCTCATCGGCCATGCCGGCCATCCCGAGGTGATCGGCACGATGGGGCAGCTGCCTGAGGGTTCCGTTTCGCTGATCGAGACCATCGAGGATGCAGATGCCTATGCGCCTGCTGATCCCGACAATCTCGGCTACGTCACCCAGACGACGCTTTCGGTCGACGATACGGCCGGCGTCATCACCCGCCTGCACGAACGCTTCCCGAACCTGACGGCGCCGGCGGCGGATTCGATCTGCTATGCGACGACCAACCGCCAGGAAGTAGTGAAGCAGGCGGCCCCCGGCTGCGATCTTTTCATCATCGTCGGCGCGCCGAATTCCTCCAATTCCAAACGCCTGGTCGAAGTGGCTCTCAGGGCAGGGGCGAAGAAATCGATCCTCGTGCAGCGCGCCGCCGAGCTCGACTGGGACGAGATCGGCGCAATTTCGACGCTCGGCCTTTCTGCCGGCGCCTCCGCGCCTGAGGTCATCGTCAACGAAATCATCGAGGCTTTCCGCGCCCGCTTCGACGCCCGCGTCGAACTTGCCGAAACGGTCCAGGAAAACGAGCATTTCCTCGTCAACCGCGAGCTGCGCAGTATCGAACTGACGACGGCCGACATGGCCTTCGTCAATGGGTAAGCCGGACCTTATCCCAGCCCGGACGTCCGGTCCGGCACATCCAGTATCAACAATGCACGAAGGCGAGACCCCCACGTGGCAGTCTATACCGATATCGCGGAAGACGATCTGAAATGGTTTTTGACGGAATATGATGCGGGCACACTGCTGTCCTACAAGGGTATCGCCGAAGGCGTCGAAAACTCCAACTTCCTGCTCCACACTTCGAAAGACCCGCTGATCCTGACGCTCTATGAAAAGCGCGTGGAAAAGAGCGATCTGCCCTTCTTCCTCGGCCTGATGCAGCATCTTTCCGCCCGCGGTCTTTCCTGCCCGCTGCCGCTACCGCGCAGGGACGGCGCGCTGCTCGGCTCGCTCTCCGGCCGCCCGGCCGCGCTGATCTCCTTCCTCGAAGGCATGTGGTTGAGAAAGCCGGAGGCGAAGCATTGCCGCGAGGTCGGCCGGGCGCTTGCCGCGATGCATGTGGCAGGCGAGGGCTTCGAACTGAAGCGGCCGAATGCGCTCTCGATCGACGGCTGGCGGGCGCTCTGGGAAAAATCCGAGGATCGCGCCGACGAGGTCGAGCGCGGCCTGCAGAACGAGGTCCGCAGCGACCTGAATTTCCTCGCGGCTTACTGGCCGAAAAGCCTGCCCGCCGGCGTCATCCATGCCGATCTTTTCCCCGACAACGTCTTCTTCCTCGGCGACGAACTCTCGGGCCTGATCGACTTCTATTTCGCCTGCAACGACCTGCTCGCCTATGACGTCTCGATCTGCCTGAACGCCTGGTGCTTCGAGAAGGACGGCGCCTACAACATCACCAAGGGCACGGCGATGCTCGAGGGTTACCAGAGCGTCAGGCCGTTGAGCGATCCCGAGATCGCTGCCTTGCCGGTGCTGTCGCGTGGGTCCGCGCTGCGTTTCTTCCTGACCCGGCTCTATGACTGGTTGACCACGCCTGAGGGCGCCATGGTCACCAAGAAGGACCCGCTCGAATATCTCCGCAAGCTGCGGTTCCACCGCCAGATCAGCTCGCCGGCCGAATATGGATTAAGCCTATGAAACACGTCGATATCTTCACCGACGGCGCATGCTCCGGCAACCCCGGCCCCGGCGGCTGGGGCGCGGTGCTGCGTTACGGCGACGTCGAGAAGGAGCTTTGCGGCGGCGAGGCGGATACGACCAACAATCGCATGGAGCTGCTGGCGGCGATCTCAGCCTTGTCGGCGCTGAAGACACCCTGCGAGGTCGATCTCTATACCGACAGCGCCTACGTCAAGGACGGTATATCCAAGTGGATTTTCGGCTGGAAAAAAAACGGCTGGAAGACCGCTGACAAGAAGCCGGTGAAGAATGCCGAGCTCTGGCAGGCGCTGGAGGCGGCCCGTGACCGCCACAAGGTGACGCTGCACTGGGTCAAGGGTCACGCCGGCCACCCGGAAAACGAACGCGCCGACGAACTCGCCCGCCGGGGCATGGAGCCCTTCAAGAAGGGCAAGGCGGTTTCGTTTTAAGTCAGCACCGTTGAATGTGGACAATGTTTCCATGCAGATTTTTGACTTATCGGACGTTCCGCCTGGCTATGCGTGGAGCGACCCGACCCTTGTTACGTCTAAACTGCGCGCATATTTTTTCTCAGGCTTGGGATCATTTTGTTCAGGAGGTCAGTGTGGCGTCTATCCCGACCATAGCCGAGTTGAGGTCAACGATCGTTCGCATGGAGGGCAGATATCGTCGGCACGATGAGGCTGAGCTTCTTTTCGATGTCTATGAAAAGCTCGGCGAGCGCTTCGAACAAGATTTGGCCGACGAGCGCGATCTGTTACTCAGCAAGGCAGCAGCGATGATGATGATAAAATACTGGGTTGAACAGAGCGGATCACACCCTTAGTGCGCTTGAAGGAGCGCGGCGCACCAGATGTTGGACGCCGTCGGGCATCCTCTCGATGAGGTCACGCAGCGGCATCGGCTGCAGATCGAACCGATCGAGGACAGACCGGCTTGGGAAAGCCCAGCGAAATTCCAGATCGGCGGTACCGTCGCGGACACGGTGGATAATATCGGTCTCATGGAAGGGCAGGGCGACTGAAAGCTCCGCCTCATAGTAGAAGCCGACTTCATGCACCCTTCGATCCGCCAATGCGAAAAAATTCTCGATGATGAAGCGCAGCGGCCCGATTGTAGCCTGACAGCCGATCTCCTCTTCTATCTCGCGTGCAAGCGTTTCGGCACTCGCTTCGTGAAATTCCACCCTTCCGCCGGGCAAGACCCAGAACGTATCGCCAAGGGCGCGGTGAATGAGGATGTGGCCATTCGAGCGGATCAAGGCGCCGGCACGCAATTGAAAGCGGGAATCGCTGGCATCGAGCACGATCATAGTTCGCCCGGCATCGTCCATATCTCTGCATCCTCCATAACTCTCGCAAACCTACGGAGTCGACTGCCGGATTGTCGAGTACTTCCCGTCGCATTCCTATGTCGGTCACGGGAAGGGATATGGCTCGCTTCAGCGTAGTGAGGCCAAGCCGCCGGCTCTGGCGTCGCCGCGCCGCATCCACGCTTCCAGCAACTCAGCCTACCTGTTGCCGCGCCGCAGCGCCTTGGATCAGCCGGTGCAGATATTCAAGCTTTGCCACGACGGGCGAGGACAGCACGAAGGGGTAGGAGTCCGGCTGTCCCATGCTGCGTTGGATGGCGTTGATCGCGAGGCTGAGCGGCACCCAGGCGCTGACCAGCTGTTCGGCGCTTCTTGCCCTGTAGGGGATGAAATCCACCTCGCCTGATATTTCCTCATGGCCGCTCGGATCGATCGCTATGCCGAAGGCGCGCGCCGTCTCGAGTGTGTCGACGATATGGAGGTAATGCGCGAAACATTCCGCGAAATCCTCCCAGGGGTGCGATGCCGCATAGGCGCTGATGAAATTGTCCTGCCAGTTCTCGGGCGCCCCGCCGGCATAGTTTCTTTCCAGAGCTGCTGCATAGTCCTGCCGTTCGTCGCCGAAGATGGCGCGAAATTCCTGAAGGGCATTGCGGTCGCGCACCAGCTTGTTCCAGATGAAATGGCCGGCCTCATGCCGGAAATGGCCGAGCAGCGTGCGATAGGGCTCGTTCATTAGGGTGCGGGCCTGCTCGCGGGTCGCGTCGTCGGCCTCGGCGGCGCGGATGGTGATCAGGCCTTCCTCGTGGCCGGTCATGGCAGGAACGATATAGCCGTTGCTCTCTATCGAATCCTCGAGGAAATCGAAGACGAGGCCGCCCTGCGGGTCTTGCGCCCGATCCGGATGCGGCAGTTTCCAGCGTAGGAGGGAATAGAACAGATGCCGCTGCGCCTGGCTGATGCGCCGCCAGCGATCGATGCCGTCCTGGGTGTTGGTGTTCGGCACCAGCCGGTTATGGCGGCACGCCACGCAGAATTCGCTCTCACCGCCGCCATCCACCAGCCAGTTGCAGATGTCGAGGCCGGCATTGGCGCAGAAGCGCACTTCGCGGTCGGGATCGGAGACGAGCTGCCACATCGTCTCGTCGCGCGGCTCCAGCGCATGCATGGCGAGGTCGCCGGGCAGGAAACCGAGGCGATGGTTGCAGCGCACGCATTGACGATTGTCGAAGTGGACGACCTGATCGCAATTGTCGCAGGCGAAAAGCTTCATCGTGTCTGCCTTCTGCAAAGCATGAGGACGGCGGATTAAAAATGCCCGCCGCGCAAGGCGCGGCAGGCATAGGTCATAAAGAATGAGCTTCTTTCTCAGAGCCGGTCGATGGCGCCCTTGAGCTTGTCCTTGACCTTGCCGGCTGCGACTTGTCCCTTGCCTTTTGCTTCCTGGACGGCGCCCTTGGCCTGCAGGTCGCGATCGTTGGCCGCCTTGCCGACAGCCTGCTTGGTCTTGCCGGCGATTTCGTTCGCCTTGCCTGAAATCTTGTCGCTGGTGCTACCCATGTCTGATGTCTCCTTCGTCGGCGCGGGACCTTTGTCCCTGTTTGCCGAGAGAGAACGTCAGTCGAGACTATTCGTTCCAGCCGCCCTCAGGCGTGGCCGGCCTCTGCCGAAAGCATGGCAGCGGTCACGCCCATGCCGGCGAGCGCCCGTTCGTATTTGTCGTCGAGGCTGCGGTCGAAGATCAGTTCCTCATTGGCCGGGCAGGTGAGCCAGCCATTGTTGACGACCTCGTTTTCCAGTTGGCCTGCTGCCCAGGAGGAATAACCGAGCAGCATCGTCGCGCGCGTCGGGCCATTGCCCTTGGAGATGGCGCGCACGATGTCGAGCGTCGCCGTCAGGCAGATATCGTCGCTGACGGGGATCGAGGAGTCGCTGGCATAATCGTCTGAATGCAGCACGAAACCGCGGCCGCTTTCCACGGGGCCGCCGGTCTGGATCGGAAATTCCCGCGCGCGCTTCGGCAGCACGATGGAATCTTCCTGCTTGATCATGTCGAGATGCAGCAGCACATCGGTGAAGGTGAGGCTCTGCGGCCGGTTGATGACGAAGCCCATGGCGCCGGCATCCGAATGAGCGCAGATGTAAATCACCGTGCGTGCGAAGTTGCGATCTTCCATACCCGGCATGGCGATGAGGAACTGGCCATCGAAGAAGCCACGTTCCCGTCTGTTCTTCAGCGTCGATAAGGACATCGTTCCTCCTGCTGCCAGACCGCACCAAGGCCTCGACAAAAGAAACATGGGCCAATGTCACACATCAATCAACTGAAAATGAAGATTTAAATCGCCGTAGCTTCTGGCGGCCAAACGCCACTTTCGGTAAACCGTTGTTCCATGATGATTATTTCCGTGGCTCCGCGCCGCTTTTTAATTGCGGCCATTTCGGTGGCCGCCGTACTCGTCGCCTTTCATCGGGCTCATGCGGAAATGAGCGCCTGGGCGGAAAACGAGGGCGGCCGCATGCGCCTTGTGGCCTTGCCGGCCGACGCCGGCGGCAAAATCCGCGCCGCTCTGCAGATCGAGCCGAAACCCGGCTGGATCACCTATTGGAAAGAGCCCGGCGGCAATGGCATTCCGCCCCAGGTCACCATCGCGCCGGGCAGTGGCGTCACGCTCGATGCTATGGGTTATCCCGTCCCGAAACACTTTTTCAACGGCGCGATCGAGGATATCGCCTATGACGCGCCGGTCACGCTGCCGCTGTCGCTGAGTGCGGCAGGCAAGGCTCCGGTCGATATCGGTGCCGCCGCCTTTATCGGCATTTGCAGGGATATCTGCATTCCCTTCCAGGCGAATTTTCAGCTGAAACTCGGCCCCGCCATCCAGTCGCGTCCGCAGGAGGAGGCGATCCTTCAGACGGCCGATGCGACATTGCCGAAGCCACCATCGGCGGATTTCGCCGTCACGGACCATGCGATGTCACCCGACATGAAGGTGCTGTCGCTGACACTCGTTTTGCCGGGCGAGGCGAAGAATGTTCCCGATATCATCGTCACCGGCCCGAGCGGTTATGCCTTCACGAAGCAGATCGGCGGCAAGCGCGACGGTTTGACGTTCAAGACCGAAATGTCGATCGGCAAACTGCCTCAGAATTACGATATCCACGGCAAGCGCTGGGGCGTGCTGGTCATCGACGGCGATAAGGCGATGGAGACGACTCTTGCCTTTGAATGACCGGGTCTTATAGTCGCCTGCGATCCCGCGCGGCGCTCGCCGCCAAGCCAGACCCATGCGGTGCCGTCCGCAAGCCAAAAGCCAAGGAGAGAACCATGACCATCGCGATCGGCGACAAGCTTCCTGCCGCCACCTTCAAGGAAAAGACGGCCGACGGCCCTGTTGAAATTACCACCGATCAGCTCTTCGCCGGCAAGCGCGTCGTGCTCTTTGCCGTGCCGGGCGCCTTTACGCCCACCTGCTCGCTGAACCACTTGCCGGGTTATCTCGAAAATCGCGACACCATCCTCGGCAAGGGCGTCGACGACATTGCCGTTATCGCAGTCAACGACTGGCACGTCATGGGCGCCTGGGCGCAATCTTCCGGCGGGTTTGGCAAGATCCACTTCCTCGCCGATTGGGATGCCGGCTTCACCAAGGCCGTCGGCCTTGATGCCGACCTCTCCGCCGGCGGCCTCGGCCTCCGCTCAAAGCGCTATTCGATGCTGGTGGAAGACGGCGTCGTCAAGGCCCTCAACGTCGAGGAAAGCCCCGGCCAGGCAACGGTCTCGGGTGCTGCCGCGATGCTGGAACAGCTCTGATCTTTCGAATAACAATTGCCCTTACCTAACCCAACCGGGGTCGAGCCACTCGTCTCGACCCAGGCAGAGGTGCCGGCCAGGCGGATGGGGGGCCGCGCCAACGAGAGGTCGAGCGGTCGCAACGTCCAAAACATCACACAGACATCGCGACACATGAAGGGCGGCCGTTCGGTCGCCTTTTTCAATTGCGTGAATAGCTTCAATCCTCGCCTCAATCTCGCCGCAATTGTTATAACATGACAGTAATGTTATTACATTATAGGATGTGCCATGCCCACGAGCCCCGACCGCCCCTCCGTCAGCCTGCTGGGACAGTCGGCTTTTTCAAGGGTGATCGGCATGGCGCCGGTCCTTGCCGTCCTCTGGCTGGTGATCCATTGGGCGGTTCTGCTGCCATGACGCCGCTGATCCGTCTCGATAATCTCTCGATCGCCTATAACAGGCACCCCGCCGTCCATCATGTCTCTGGTGCCTTCGCCTCGGGTAGCCTGACGGCGATCGCCGGGCCGAACGGGGCGGGCAAATCGACGCTGCTGAAGGCGATCATAGGTGAGCTTCGTCCGGCCGAGGGCAGGGTCGAGCACCGGCTGGGGCGGGCGGAATTCGGTTACCTCCCGCAGGCGGCTGAGATCGATCGCCGCTTTCCGATCTCGGTGATCGACACCGTCATGCTCGGCGCCTGGAAGAGTGCCGGCGCCTTCGGTCGTATCGCCGCCGCCGACGTGAAAAGGGCAGGCGAGGCGCTTGCTGCCGTCGGCCTTGAAGGCTTCGGCCGGCGCCATATTGGCTCGCTCTCGGCCGGCCAGTTCCAGCGCGTGCTCTTCGCCCGGCTGCTGTTGCAGGATGCGGGCGTCATCCTGCTCGACGAGCCGTTTACGGCGATCGACGCCCGCACGACCAAGGACCTTATCGATATCGTCATCCGCTGGCACGGCGAGGGCCGCACGGTCATCTCGGTGCTGCACGATTTCGAACTCGTTCGTGCACATTTCCCGCAAACCCTGCTGCTCGCCCGCGAATTGGTTGGCTGGGGCGCGACCACTGAGGTCATGTCGTCAGCCAATCTCCTGAAGGCGCGCGCCATGGCCGAGCGGTGGGACGAGGACGCCGAGGCCTGCAAGCCTGAAGAAGCGCCGGCGGCATGACGGCTTACGATCTCTTCCTCGCGCCCTTTGCCGATTTCGGTTTCATGCGCCGCGCGCTCGTCGCCTGCCTTTGTCTCGGGCTCGGCTCCGGTCCGATTGGCGTCTTCCTGATGCTGCGGCGCATGAGCCTGATGGGCGATGCCATGAGCCATGCCGTGCTGCCGGGAGCGGCAATCGGTTACCTCATCGCCGGCTCGCTGTCGTTGACGGCGATGGGCCTCGGCGGCCTGATAGCCGGGCTATCGGTGGCGCTGCTGTCCGGCGCCGTCAGCCGAATGACCGTGCTGCAGGAGGATGCGAGCTTTGCCAGCTTCTATCTCGCTTCGCTGGCGCTCGGCGTGCTAATCGTCTCGCTGCGCGGCTCGAATATCGACCTGTTGCATGTGCTCTTCGGAACTATCCTGGCGATCGATGCGCTAGCCCTTTATCTAATCGGTGCGATCACCTCGCTGACGCTCATCGTCCTCGCTTTCATCTACCGGCCGCTGGTGGCCGAATGTTTCGACCCGGGTTTCCTGCGCGCCGTCGGCGGGCGCGGGCCGGTCTATCACGTACTCTTCCTGCTGCTCGTGGTGCTGAACCTGGTCGCCAGTTTCCAGGCGCTCGGCACGCTGATGGCGGTCGGCCTGATGATGCTGCCGGCGGCCGTCTCCCAGCTCTGGTCACGCAACCTTCCGTCCATGATCGTGATTGCGGCTGGCAGCGCCGCCGCATCTGGCTATCTCGGCCTGATCGCCTCCTACCATCTCGAACTCGCCTCCGGCCCGACGATCATCATGACGGCGGCGATCCTCTACGCCTTTTCGATCCTTTTTGCGCCCTCCGGCTTGGCCCGGCGCTTCTTTCCCCGCCCGCATTTGAAGGGCTGATCCCAAGGAGACTTCGATGAACCCGCACAGACTGCTTCTCTCCGCAACAATTCCCGCTTTGGTGGCGCTGTCGGCCATGCCCGCCTCCGCCGAAACGCTGAAGGTGGTGGCGTCCTTCACCGTACTTGCCGATGTCGTCAAACAGGTCGGCGGCGACCACGTTGATGTGAATAGCCTCGTCGGGCCGAACGGCGATCCCCATGAATTCGAGCCGTCGCCGGCCGATGCGAAGAATTTGAACGCGGCTCAAGTCACCTTCGTCAGCGGCGAGGGGCTGGAAGGCTGGATGGATCGGCTGATCACCGCCTCGGGTTATAAGGGAAAACCGGTCACCGTCTCTGAAGGCATCAACACCCGCACCATGGAGGAGGACGGCGCAGAGATTACCGATCCGCATGTCTGGAACAGCCCCGTCAACGTCAAGATCTGGGTAGCCAATATCGAGAAGGCGCTATCCTCAGCCGATCCGGCCGATGCGAGCGCTTTCAAGGCCAATGCCGAGAAATACGCCAAGACGCTGGATGAACTGAACGCCTACGCCCATGCGAAATTCGACAAGATCGCCGATGATCGCCGCAAGGTGCTGACGAGCCACGATGCCTTCGGTTATTTCGGACGCGAATATAAAGTCAGCTTCCTCGCGCCTCTTGGTTTGTCGACCGAAAGCGAAGCATCCGCAGCCGACGTCGCCAAGCTAATCGAACAGATCAAGAGCGAGCGCGTAAAGGCCTATTTCTTCGAGAATTCCAACGATCCGCGCCTGGTCAAGCAGGTCGCCAAGGCAACCGGTGCCGAGCCCGGCGGCGAGCTCTATGTCGAATCCCTGTCCGACGCCAAGGGACCGGCGCCGACCTATGAGAAGATGTTCAAATACAATGTCGACCAGCTCGCCGCCGCCATGGCGAAATCGAGCTGAGAATCTCGGGTGGCCGCAGGCTGAGCCTGCGGTCGCTCTACAGATTGAGGTCGAAGACCAGGATGCCGGCAAGGCCTCCATCCGTCGACGAGACGATGCGCTCGCCCACAGCCACATGCTCGGGATGGATGAGATAGGCATCCCGAGCCTCGGCGCTTTCGAAGGTCACGGCAAAACCGTCGACGAAGCCACCATGCAGACCCTCGGGCGAAACGTTCGGCCCGTATTTGATATCTAGTATGCCGGGAATGACCTGTTTCAGGGCGACGATCGCCGCAAACAACGACTGCTTGTCGTCGGCCGTCATCGCGGTTTTCAGCCGCAGGAATACGCAGTGCAGGATCATCATGGTCCTCCCAATTTTCGTGGGAGGAGAATAGCGGCGAAAGCGGCAAGGGCAATGAGATTATTTCACGCAAACGCTGCGTCGCGCCGGGAGCCGGCCTGGATCGGCCAGACTACATCTGGTCTGTCTTGACCAGCGGGCGCTTGTATATCTTCTGGACGAGGCCGCTCGCCAGCGCGCGGGCTTCGTCCTTCTGGGGTGCCGTCATCGGCCGGCAGGTGTTCCTGGTGTTGGAACCGTCGAGCACGGTTGTAGAACCGGAATTGGCGATGACGAGATGCCAGCTGCATGATGCGACCTGGTCAATGGTTACGGCGCCATGACAACCCGTAGACAGGCAAAAGGCGACGGTCCGCTGCGCACCGTTGTCGCCTTTATAGGCCAGTTCAAAGGCAGTCTTGAAATCCTTTGCCCAACGCTCGCAGTTCGGCTGATTTTCCCCCGATGGACAGCTCTTGGTGACGGGGATGATGTCACCGGCTTGAAGCGGCGAGACGCTGAAAACGCCGATCGCGAGGGCGAGCAAAAACTTGAGCATCAAATTCTCCTTATGCAGTGGAGAAGAGGCGCACATCGTAGGCCCTTGGTCAATGGCTATCCACAAAGAGGAAGCGGCGCGCCCCCGGCGCGCGCTGGAAGCCGATAGGATCGGCCGGGTCGCTCAGGCGCGTTTGGTCAACGGAAACCGGTCCCGAAGCAGGCGCAGGACCGATTCGGAAGGCATCGGCGGTCCGAAAAGATAGCTCTGTCCGTAGCTGCACCCCATCTTGGCGAGCTCGATCGCATCCTCGTTGGATTCGATCCCCTCCGCCACCACCTTCATCTCCAGCTCACGTGCCATTGCGATCACGGACTTGAGCACGGTCGCCTTCTTGTCGCTGCTGTCGCGCACCAGCGCCTTATCGAGTTTGATCGTGTCGAAGGGAAAACGCGTGAGATAGGCAAGTGACGAATATCCGGTGCCGAAATCGTCGAGCGCGAGCCCGATGCCGGCTTCCTTCAGCTTCTGCAGCACGAGGCGGGCCTGTTCCGGATTTTCCATCACCATGGATTCCGTCAGTTCAAGCTTGAGGCGCGAGGGCTCGCAATGCGTCTTAGCGAGAACCGAGCGCACGTCGTCGTAGAGCTCGTTGTTGAGCAGCTGCACGCTGGACAGATTGATCGACACGAAGATCGGCAGTTCGCCGGTCTGCTGCTGCCAGCTCATCAGATCGTTGGTCGCCTGTTCCAGCGCGAACATGCCGAGCGGGCCGATGATATCGGAGGCCTCCGCAATCGGAATGAATTCGGACGGCGGGATATTGCCGCGCTTGGGATGCTCCCAGCGCATCAGCGCCTCGAAACCGGCGATCTCGACATCTTCCAGCCGCGCGATCGGCTGGTAGACCATCGACAGTTCCTTCCGCTCGATGGCGCGGCGCAGATCCGTTTCGAGTTGCAGCCGGTCGGTGCCGAATTCGCGGAAAGCCGGCTGAAATGGTTCGACGCGGTTGCCGCCGGCCCGTTTTGCCCGGTACATGGCAAGCTCGGCGTCGCTGAGCAGTCCGGTGGCGCTCTCCTGCCGGTCCACCCAGGAGGCGAGGCCGACCGAAGCCGTCAGGATGATCTCGCGGTTGGCGAAGTTGATCGGCACCATGATCGCCTTGCTGATCGCATCGGCAAAATCGGCGACCTTGGTCGGATTGTGCTCGGAAACGAGGATGAGGCCGAACTGGTCGCCGGCAAGCCGCGCCAGCGTGTCCTGCGGCTTCAAGAGCCGGCGCAGGCGCCGCGTCAGTGCGATGAGGATGTTGTCGCCGGCAGCGACGCCCAGCGAATCGTTGACCAGCTTGTAGCGGTCGATGTCGATCACCATCACGGTCGGCCGCAGCGTGTCGCCGCCCGGCGCCAGAGCCAGCACGGATTGCAGGCGGTCGAGAAAGACCTGCCGGTTCGGAAGTCCCGTCAGATTGTCGTGCAGCGCATCGTGAAGCAGCCGCTCGACGGAATTCTTCTGCTCGGTCACATCGACGATCGTGCCGACGCAGCGGATGATCTCGCCGTTCGAGCCAAGCACCGGCCGGGCGCGGATCAGCAGCCAGTGGAAATGCCCGTCCTCGGCGCGGATGCGGAACTCGTGGTTCAGCCGCCCGCGCCGGTGTTCGAGCAGCACGTCGAGTGTGGCGCGGAACCGGTCGCGATCGTCGGGGTGCAGCCGCGGCAGCCAGTTGCGTGCTGCGCCATGCATGGTGCCGGGGGAAAGGCCGAGCTTGGTCGAGACGTCGGGAATGGTGACGACGCGGTCGCGTGCCACGTCCCAGTCCCATACCATGTCGCCGGAGCCGGTGAGCGCCAGCGACTGCCGTTCGAGATCGGAAAACAGTCCCTGCTGGAAGGCGCCGCCGGCAAAAGCGTGCTGCATGACGGTGAAGCCGATCAAAAGCACGATGAGGACGAGACCGCCGCCGAGTGCGGGCTGGATGATGTCGTTGTCGAGCCGCCCGGTGACCGTCAGCCACGCGCCGAACAGCCAGACGAGCGTCAGCGCCCATGCGGGCACGAGCAGAATGGCGCGGTCGTAGCGGTTGAAGCCGAGATAGATGATGAGCAGCAGGCCGGTCGCCGCCGTCAGCGCGAAGGAAAGCCTGGCGATGCCGGCCGCAATCGATGGATCGTAGATTGCGACGCCGAAGAGCAGGGCAAGGCCGAGCACCCAGGCGAGTGTGGCGTAACCGAGATGCGCATGCCAGCGGTTGAGGTTCAGATAGGTGAAGAGGAAGATGACGAAACTCGATGCCAGCGCCACCTCCGCGCAGGCGCGCCATATTCGCTGGTCGGCGGAAGCGACGCTGATGAGCTTGCCGAGAAAGCCGAAGTCGACGCAGATATAGCCGAGCACCGCCCAGGCGAGCGCTGCCGTCGCCGGCAGCATCGAGGTGCCCTTGACGACGAAGAGGATCGTCAGGAACACGGCGAGCAGGCCGGCAATGCCGAGCACGATGCCGCGATAGAGCGTGAAGGCGTTGATCGTGTCCTTGTAGGCGTCCGGTTCCCAGAGATAGATCTGCGGCAGCTCCGGGGTCGACAGTTCGGCGACGAAGGTGATGACGGCGCCGGGGTTCAGCGTGATGCGGAAGACGTCGGCCTCGTCGCTCGGCTGCCTGTCGAGCGCGAAACCTTCGCTCGGCGTGATCGCGATGATGCGCTGCGAACCGAGATCCGGCCAGAAGAGCTTGGAATTGACGAGGCGGAAATGCGGGGCGACGATCACGCGCTCGAGCTGTTCTTCCGAGACGTTGGCGAGCGCGAAGACAGCCCAGTCGCCCTGATGGTTCTCCGAGCTTGCCCTGACTTCGATGCGGCGGCGGATGCCGTCGGCGCCAGCCGCCGTCGAAACCTGGAAGGCCTCGCCCTGGTTGGCATAGATTTCGGTGGTCGCCGTCAGATCGAGCGCGGTATCGTCGCGGGAAATCTTCACCGGTTCGGCCGCCTGGGCAACACTCGCCATCAAGGCGAAGGCTGCCAGGAAAAGGGCTGCGATCACCGCGATCACTCGTCCGGACGGTGATTTGGGCAGCATGCGGTCTCTGGTCATCGGCTGTCGGTTTTCCTGCCTTTATCCGTATCGGTGGCGAGACGTGAAAACATCACATGGTCATGCCACTGACCGTTGATCTTCAAATATCCACGCAGATAGCCTTCCTGCTGAAACCCGGCCTTTTCAAGCAGGCGGATGCTGCGCGCGTTATCTGGAATACAGGCTGCTTCGATACGGTGCAACTCAAGCCCGGAGAAGATGTAAGGAATAACCATTTGAAGGGCTGCGAACATATGCCCCTGGCCGGCATGGCGTTCACCCATCCAGTAGCCGATCATGCAGCTTTGTGCCGCGCCCCTTCTGATGTAGCCGATGGTGATGCCGCCGACGAGCGTCATGTCGCCCTTCAGGAAAATGAACAGCGGGACCGCCTGGCCCGAAGCATATTCCTGCTTTCCACGGATCACGCGGGCGCGGTAGGCGCCTTCCGTCAGCTCGTCGCGCCGCCAGGTCGGCTCCCAGGGTTCCAGGAACTTGCGGCTTTCGGCGCGCAGCCGGTGCCACTGGTTGAAATCCTGGTAGCGCGGCAGGCGCAGGAGATATCTGTCGTTCTCCAGCTCCACCGCTTCCGGCTGCCGCGACAGAAACCGAAAAACGGATTTTGCCATCGATTGCTCCCGGCAGGACGAACGTCAGCTCAGCTTGCCTGCAGCGTCTTCGACGCCGGGACGGAAAGCGAGGCGGTGATGTCTTCCATCGGCGCGAGCTGCTCCAACGGCCCGATCGCCGAAAGCGTCGGCACCGTGTCGTAGAACAGCCGGCCGGCAAGGTCGGTCAGCCGCTCGATGGTGATGCCTTCCAGGCGTTCCATCATCTCCGGATTGGAGATCGGCCGGCCGTAGAGCATCATCTGCCGGGCGATCTGGCCGGCGCGGGCGGCCGGGCTTTCCTGGCCCATCAGCAGCTGGGCGCGGATCTGGGCGCGGGCGCGCTCGATTTCCTTCTGGTGGATCGCATCGGCGGATTTGTGCAGCTCGTCAATAATGACGGGCACCAGCTCCGGCAGGTTTTCGCCGCCGGTCGCGGCATGGATGCCGAAGATGCCGGTGTCGGAAAAGCCCCAGTGGAAGGCATAGACGGAATAACAGAGGCCGCGGAACTCGCGCACTTCCTGGAAGAGCCTGGAAGACATGCCGCCGCCGAGGATATTCGCCAGAATCTGCGAGCAGTAGAAATCGCGGGCGTGGTAGGGCTTGCCCTCGAAGCCGAGCAGGATCTGCGCATCCATCAGGTCGCGCGGTTCGCGCACGCTGCCGCCGATATAACGCGCCGCTTCCATGACCGGCGGGGCGGAAGGCTGGGTCGGCAGGCTTGCGAAACGATCCTCGACCATGCGTAGGAATTCTTCGTGCTCGACGGCCCCAGTCGCGACCACGAACATGCGGTCGGTCGTGTAGTTGCGGCCGAGATAGGTGCGGATTTGCTGCGGCGTGAAAGAGACGACGGTTTCCGGCGTGCCGAGAATCGGCCTTCCGAGCGTCTGGTCGCGATAGGCAACCTCGGAGAACCGGTCGAACACCACGTCGTCGGGCGTATCGTTGGCGGCGTTGATCTCCTGCAGGATGACCTGCTTCTCGCGCTCCAGCTCTTCCTCCTCGAAGGCGGATTCCGTCAGGATATCGGCAAGGATGTCGACGGCGAGCGGTACGTGGTCCTTGAGGACGCGGGCGTAATAGGACGTCGTCTCGGTCGACGTTGCGGCATTGACTTCGCCGCCCACATCTTCGATCTCCTCGGCGATCTGGCGGGCCGTGCGACGCGCCGTACCCTTGAAGGCCATGTGTTCGAGCAGGTGGGCGATGCCGTGCTCGTCTGCGGTCTCGTTACGCGACCCTGATTTGATCCAGACTCCAAGCGCGACGCTTTCAAGGTGCGGCATGGTCTCGGTGACTACTGTCAGCCCGGATTTCAGCCGGGTGCACTCAACTGTCATTGGCTATCTTTCTGCGCCTGCCGTCGTCTCGCCGCGGGCGTGCTTGCCGATAAAGGTTTCTACGGCCTTAAGCTCCGGTTTGACGATCTGGAAGCGCTCCTCCCTATCCATCAGATCAGCAAGCCACGTCGGAAGCGCCGGGTCAATACCGCAGGCGGATTTTACGGCGACGGGGAATTTTGCCGGATGTGCGGTCGAAAGCGTCACCATCGGCGTATTCGGTTTCTCTTTCTTGGCCGCGACGAAGACGCCGATCGCCGAATGCGGATCAAGGAGATAGCCGGTCTCGGCATGGGTTTTGCGGATCGTTTCGGCCACTTGGCTTTCCCCAGCGCGCCCGGCGCGGAAGTCGCGGCGAATCGCCTTCAGCGCTTCCGGCGCAATCTCAAAACCGCCCGACTGCTTGAGGCTCTCCATCGCAGCGCGCACCTTCGAGGCGTCGCGGTCATAGGCTTCGAAGAGCAGGCGTTCGAAGTTCGACGAGATCTGGATGTCCATCGAGGGCGAACTCGTCGCCTTGACCGCCTTCATGTCGTAGCGGCCGGTCTTCAGTGTCCGCGTCAGGATGTCGTTCTCATTGGTGGCGATCACCAGCCGGTCGATCGGCAGGCCCATACGCTTGGCGCAGTAGCCGGCGAAGATGTCGCCGAAATTGCCCGTGGGCACGGTGAAAGAGATCTTCCGGTCCGGTCCGCCGAGCGCCACCGCCGCCGTGAAATAATAGACGATCTGGGCCATGATGCGCGCCCAGTTGATCGAGTTGACACCTGATAGACGGACCTTGTCGCGGAAGGCTGCGTCGTTGAACATCGCCTTGACGAGGTTCTGGCAGTCGTCGAAATTGCCCTCGACAGCAAGCGCATGCACATTCGCCGACGTTGAGGTCGTCATCTGTCGTTGCTGCACCGGCGAGACCTTGCCGTGCGGGAAAAGGATGAAGATGTCGGTGCGCTCGCGCCCGGCGAATGCGTCGATCGCCGCCCCGCCGGTGTCGCCCGAGGTGGCGCCGACGATCGTCGCCCGCTCGCCGCGTTTCTCCAGCGCATAATCCATCAGCCGTGCGAGCAGTTGCATCGCCACGTCCTTGAAGGCAAGCGTCGTGCCATGGAAAAGCTCCATCACGAAGCTGTTCGGCCCGGTCTGGACGAGCGGCGCGATCGCCGGATGGCGGAAGGTGCCGTAGGCCTCGTCGATCATCGCCCGGAAGGTCTCGTCGGGGATCTCACCATTGGTGAAGGGCGACAGGATGGTAAAGGCGATCTCCTGATAGGTCTTGCCCCGCAGGCTGCGGATTTCCTTCTTGGAAAAGCTCGGCCATTTCCTGGGAACGTAGAGCCCGCCATCGCGCGCAAGCCCTGTCAGCAGGGCGTCGCAAAAGCCGAGGGAAGGGGCCTCGCCGCGGGTCGAGATATAGTCCACGTTCGTCATCCTTGATTTATCGCTGGAGGAAGTTCGGCTCGGCGCGACCATGGCCGGGTTCTGCCGGAAACAGGGAAGAGGCCGCCTTTGAGGCGCGCATCGCGGGTATCCTGTTGAAGTTGCCCGCGTCCGGCGTCGAAAAGTGCATCAAAACGGTGCTTACCCAATCGATTTTTCTTTGCGCCGCTGATATAGACCATCGCAAACCGTCATGAAAGGCCCTGTGAAAAAGACATGGGCCTCCAAGAAACGCTTGCACAAGGGATGGAATATGGTGCTCGGCAAGGTCTCGCGTCTCATCGTTTCCGCATCTTTTCTTGCCCTGCTCTCTAGTTGCAATTCGCTCGGTATCGGCGGCGACAGCAAGTCGGCGGCGCCGACGCAGCCGAACGGCACCGCCCAGATCATGCCGCTCGCGCCCGCCAATCCATCCTCGAACAATCCTTCGATCGGCACGGCTACGACCGCGCAGGGCACCGTCGCCCCCGTCGTCCAAGGCGCCTGCCCGCAAATCTTCATGCGCGACCAGGATGCGATCTTCCGCACCTACGCCAAGGGCAAGAAGGATGATCCGCAGCAGATCGTCTTCCAGGCTTCCTTCGGCGATTACACCCGCCAGTGCACGCTGAGTGACACGAACCTGACGATGACGGTCGTCGCCCAGCTGCGCCTCATCACCGGCCCGGCCGGCGCGCCTGGTTCGGTGACCCTGCCGATCCGCATCTCCGTCGTCGACGGCGACAACGTGCTTTATTCCGAAGTCACCAAATTCCCGACCGAAATCCCGCAGGGCGCCACGAGCGCGCAGGTGATCTTCCGCAAGGACGGCATCAAGATGCCCGTCGGCTCCGGCTCATTGGTGCGCGTCAATATCGGCTTCGACACCCAGCCGGCAAAGAGCAAGAAAAGCAGCTAGAGCAACGCGGCTTCGATCTCTGCACGTTAAAATGCACCCCACGCACATGTCGTGGCGGCTGACGAAAATCGGAGATCTTTCTCGAGCATTCGATCACATCGATCAGGTTCTTGATCGGGACCGCAGCTTGGTGATGTTGAAGACCCTCAACGGTCATCTCAGGACAATTGCCGCAGGAGAATGTAATGAAGCTTCAGTTGATCCGAAATGCGACCTTGAAGCTCGACTACGCCGGTCGCACGCTGCTGGTCGATCCTTATTTCGCTCCGAAGCACAGCCAGCCTTCTTTTGCCGGACGCTCGCCGAACCCATTGGTCGAGCTTCCTCTTGGCGTCGATGAAATCCTCGCCGGCGTCGAACTGGTGATTGTTTCGCACCTGCACGAGGATCATTTCGACGAGGTGGCGATGGAGCTCGTGCCGAAGCACCTGCCGATTATCTGCCAGCCTGGCGACGAAGCGCAAATTCGCGGAGCAGGGTTCACCGAGGTCACGCCATTGACCGATAGTGTGACGTGGGAAGGTCTGACGCTCACGCGCCGCGAAGGGAGCCATGGGCTTGGTCCTGTTCTCGAAGATATGGGCTCGGTCATGGGTTTCAGCCTTGAGGCAGCGGGGGAACCTTCGATCTACTGGGCTGGCGACACCGTGCTCTATCCGCCGGTTGCCGATGTCATCAGCGCGACGAGTCCCGATATCATCATCACCCATTCCTGCGGCGCGTTATGGAACGGCGACCTCATTGTCATGGATGCCGAGGAAACGATCGCGGTTTGCGAAATCGCCGCGTCCAGCCTCGTTATATCAACCCACATGGAAGCGCTCGATCACGCAACGATTGGCCGTGAGAATTTGCGTGGCGCGGCAGAGGCACGGGGCATTCCTGCTTCCCGATTGCTGATACCCGCCGATGGGGAAGTGCTGGCGGTTGGGTGAAGCGGCTTTCCGCTGACCAGGCGCATAACTTACGGGGTCAAAGGCTCGACGGCCTGATGTCCGTAATTCGTGACATTGACGACGGCAGGCTCAGCGCAGGTCTCTTTAGAAAACCTGTTCCCAGGCCGCCAGCGCGGCGACGACACCAGGCAGATCGTTCATGCGCGAGATGACCGTTTCGGCGCCGGCATCCGTCAATTTGTCGGCATGGGCGGGGTAGCTGTGCGAGGCGCCGGTGAAGCCGATGACGCGCATGCCGGCGGCGCGAGCCGCATGCACGCCGTGCACGGAATCTTCAACCACAATGGTCTTGGCAGGCGCCACACCCATCTGGCTCGCGCCATGCAGGAAGATGTCGGGCTTCGGCTTGGCGCGGTCGGGGCCGAGATCCTTGGCGGAGAAGATGTTGGGCGCAAACAGCGGCTTCAAGCCCACCTTGGTCAGCATCATCTCAAGCCGTTTGGTGCTCGAATTCGAGCAGATGCAACGCTTCATCGGCAGCCGGGAGACCGCGAATTCGACGCCTGGTATGCCTTTGACGTCGCTTGCCAGCCTGGCGTCGAGCAGCTTTTCCGACTTATCCAGCAGCGAGGCCGAAAGTGGGATGCTCGCCTCGCGCTCGATCTGGAGCAGGATGTTTTGCCATGTCATGCCGGCAAAACGCTCGCCCATTTCCTCGACGCCGATCGGATATCCGGCTTCCATCAGAAGCGCGGATTCGACTTCCGCGGCGATGATTTCGGAATCGACGAGAACGCCGTCGCAGTCGAAGATGATGAGGTCGAAGCCGTTCATGTGTTCACGCCTTGCTGGGAGTCTGGTCTTGTCCGGGAATGCTGCGGCTTTACACGATGGCCGCCCAAAGCTCAACCTGATCTCAAGCATGGCTGCGATGCGGCCTGCGATGGGCTGCAGACCGGACCACACTGATCTTGTCGTTGGAGAAGCCGTCAGGCCGCCAGCTGCCCGTTCCGTCGTGCCGTCGCAGATTGGGTTGAAGGCGCCGCGCCGAGCTTGAACCGAGAGACGAGTTCACGAAGCTTGGCGGCCTCCTGGGCGAGATTGACGGACGCCGCGGTCGACTGCTCGACCATTGCCGCATTCTGCTGGGTCACCTGGTCCATGGAGTTGACGGCGGAATTGACTTCGGCAAGGCCGGTCGACTGTTCACGCGCCGAGATGGCGATTGCATCCATATGCTGATTGATGCGGGCGATCTGTTCGCTGATCGCGTTCAGAACCTCGCTCGTATCGAGGACCAGCTTGACGCCGCTTTCCACTTCCTGCGACGATTTCTGGATGTGGCCTTTAATTTCCTTGGCCGCCTGAGCCGATCTCTGCGCGAGTTCGCGCACTTCCTGGGCGACCACGGCAAAGCCCTTGCCCGCCTCTCCGGCGCGAGCGGCTTCGACGCCGGCGTTCAGGGCGAGCAGATTGGTCTGGAACGCGATCTCATCGATCACGCCGATAATGCTCGAGATCTGCTGGGACGAACTCTCGATGCGGCGCATGGCTTCTTCGGCATGCGACACAACCTCGGCAGACTTGGCCGCATTGCGATTGGCGTCGGTCGCCTCCGTTCGTGCCTCATCGGTCCGCTTGCTGGAGTTCGACACGTTGGCGGTAATCTGATCAAGCGCTGCGGCGGTTTCTTCGAGCGAGGCTGCTTGCTGTTCGGTGCGCTTTGACAGATCGCCGGCGCCGGACGCGATTTCCCTGGTGCCTTCGTCGATCGCGGCAATGGCGGTGGCGATAGCGCCGAGCGTCTGATCGAGCTGCCTGATCGACATGTTGAAATCATGCCGGAGGCCCTCGAAATCGGGCGCGAAGGGTTCTTCGATCTGGAACGCGAGATCGCCTGATGCAAGCCGCTTCAGGCCGGCGGCGAGGCCTGATGTCGCCGCCCGCAACCGTTCGGTGGCATCGTCGTCAGCCTGTTTGCGGGCCGTGACCCGCTCGGCTTCGCCCTGCAATCGGGCTGCCTCGGCGTCTTGCTCAAGCTGCTTGTTGGCAATCGCCGCCTGGCGGAAGATTTCGACAGCCGATGCCATCGTTCCGATTTCATCGGTGCGGCCAATCCCGGTGCAGGCAATCGCGGTGTCACCGCCGGCAAGCCGTTGCATGTCGTTGGAAAGCACAAGGATGGGCTTGGTTACTGTCTTACGGGTCAGGAAATAAAGACCGATGGCGAAGATCGCGGCCAAGGCCAGAAGTGCTTTCAGAATGAGATCGACCGAAGCTTTGATTTCAGCGCTACGTTTGGAAATCTCGTCCGACGCAGCCGTGATCTGATCCCCGGCCTGTTCCATAGCCGTTTCCAAGACGGAGAACTGCTGCATGAATTCGGGCAACGCCTTCAAAGCCGCCGATGGATCCTTGCTGGCGAGATCGACAATCTTCGTGGCGCTTTCAATATAGACAATGAGCGGACGTTCGACGTTAGCAAGGATCGCCTTGGTCTTTTCGTCTGTGGCCAGGGCCTTGTTGGCTTCAATCATCTCCCGGAACGACGCCTCGTGCTCCACCAGATCCGCCTTCACCGCTGCAGCTTCTATACCTGCTGCCGGATTGGAGGACAGCATTGAAGCGAGCACGTCGGCGCGCAGCGCGTCATGCATCATATCTGCCTGCATATGGTTGCGCAGAATTTGCGCTGACTGGGCGACATCGGCGCTGTTTGCGGAGAGGGCGGCCGCGGACCAGATGCCGACGCCCGTGGCGCCGGCTGCCAAGCCGAAAATCGCGATGCTTGCAAAGATGATTTTATGCTGGATCGACGCCATAGCGGGACTCTCACGTTAATTTAGAACTTGAGAGTATCGAAACATGCTTAATTATTTCTCAGTGCCATGTCGCTTAGTGGCGCGAAAACAAAAGGTTGCAGCGGATGGTTCATTTTCGATGAAAGGTTGAGCTCTTTGTGGCTCGTGCGGATGCCGGTGCGACGATTTAGTCCCCGACATCGATGCCGATAGAATGATAGACTTGCGCGAGTGCCGGCGCATCGACAAGGCCCAGCCCATTGCTGCTTCACGGTCTCGGGCGTAGCATTCATGTGCTCAGGGAGGGGACCATGGGGCTTTCAGCTGTTGTCCGGCCGGCGGCGGCCGTTGTGCTGTTGTTTGCCTTCACATCCACCGACGTCATCGCCAAGGGCAACCACCACCGAAGCTGTGCGCAGTTGCAGGCGATGATGGATCATGGACTGACCGGCGGAAAGCATGCCGGGGATGGGCTGACAAGAGAGCCAAGATCGAACGGAAGATGAGGAAGAAAGGCTGCTAGAGGCAAGCCGCCGATAGCTCGCGAGCGCCGATAGAACGCGGTCTGGCAGCTGGTGAGCCTGTTACCGAGACGGAGAAATGCGCCTTCGTCCACGACGGCGCGACATCCCCGCAATAACCTACGCGTCGACCGGAAAAAGCCTCAAAAACTGCCGGTCGCCTTCCGGCGAGAAGATGACGGAGCGGCTTTCCGCCGTGCGCCGTGAAGGCGCCGGCTAACATCATTTGCAGTCTTCGGCGCCGGCGGCGTCCTTTTGACCTGACCGAACGCACAGCCCTTCTTGCTATGGTTGTCGTGCGCGGTGCCTTCCGTCGGACAAGGCGCCGGACCTTGCACCGATCTCGCTCCCGGACGTGGAAGCCCCTGTCGCTTTGCCGGCGATCACCAGGGCCAGGCGGCGATAATGCACCATCTGTCCGGCCACCCAGGTCTCGAACTGTAGCAGCGTTTCGTCGGGCATCAGCGCCAGCTCACCGCCCGGAGAAACCCGGTACCAGCCTTTCTCTGCCGCCTCGTCGAGGATGTTGCTGATATGCTGACGCGACACGTCGAAGCGATCAGCAAGCGCCCGGTAGGTCAGGCTCCCGGAGACCTTCGCGCCGGCAGAACGCTGGCTGAGCGCCGCCGACATGACGGCGCAGAAGACGAGATGGCCGGCATCTCTTTCGCTGTGACGGACGATGGCCGGGAAAGGGCCGAACAGGTCGTCTTTCACCGCGTAGCGCTCGGCGGAGAGCGCCAGCCAGCGCGCCATCAGATCCTCGTCTCTGGCAATCTCGTCCGGTCGGAGAGGCGGGGCAGGCGCAAAGCGTTCGGAGGACCTCAAAATGGCGAGGGGCGAATGGCCAATCTCCTGCATCAATTCCAGACTTGGCTTCAGAATTTGCGTACGGCGATCCGTCTCCAGTGACGTCGCGGTGATAAGGCCGCGGTCGCGCAATCCGCTGATGAAATCGGCAATCTGGCGCGGGCTGCCTGGCGCCGATCGCTGGAGAAACGCAAGCGTTGGCGGCGCTCCCCGGGATTCAAGCCATTGAACATAGAAGCAAATGAGCAGGAAAGAGATGAGATAGCGCTGCTTCTGGGCAAAAAGCTTGTTTGCAGGCAACAGCTTCGGCACACGCGCAATCATTGCCTCGCAATAGGACAGAAGCGCCTCAGTATAGGAGGCGTAGCGCATCAGCTCTGCTGCTTCGACCCACAGACTGTCCGCAGCGAAATTCTCCACTCCGGGATAAAGGCGTATTTCGCTCATGCTTCTTTTATCTGTCCGGGTGATCGATGCAAAGTTTGGACTCGCGGCGCGGGCGACGTGACCTATACAGCTTCTGCGATTAATTTTCAGCAAAGCCTTCCCCATGATATCACACAGCCGATTTTCAGTTCATTTTGCCGTCGCCGGATCGGCCATTGCCACCTTTCTCTTCCCGATTGCCGCTCATGCGGACTCTTCCCTCAATTCTTATGTCGAGATCAGCACCGGCGACGAGCTGGGAACGGATCAGGTCGACATGTCCACCGGCGGATGGATACGAACGGTGGCCACCGGAACGATCGATCTGGTCCCGGAAATCGATATTATGGACGGCGCCACGGTGCGTTTCTCGGCCGTTCCGGGAAGCGATCTGAATCTCAAGCTCTATCGGGTCGGCACGGGTGCCGAACTTCATTTCGGCGGCGGCGCCGACAGCGGCACCGTCACTCTTGCGGATTTCTTCTTTTCCGGCGGAAACCAGGACGTTTTTGTCGATTCCGGCACGCTGCTGGTCCCGGGGAGTGGTCAAGGGGCGCTTTTACGCGCCACCACGACAACCGTCGCGTCGGGTGCGACCGTGGACCTCGGGACACACAGCGATTGGATAGCCTTCCTTGCCGGCAGCGGCACGATCCGTCTCAACGACGCCGATCTCGAGATTCGAAACTTCTCCTTCGATGGCACGATTGACGGCGCAAACCGCGTGACCTTTAGCCGGGGCGGAACCTGGCGGGGTAGATTTGCCGACGTCGACGAGGTCGCGCTCTCCGCCAATCAGACGCTGACCATTGTCGACGCCGGGACCGCCGCCAACCTTTCGACGCTCGATTCGCTTCGATTGTCATCAGGCTCGATCTTCGATCTCACCAGCTATGACGCCTCGCTCAACAGCCTTTACGGCGCAGGCCTGATTGGCACCACGGAGACGCTGGTGATCGGATCCGGAAATTATTCCGGTGGAATCGTCGCGGGTCGCGGGCTGACGATTTCCGGTGATTTCCGGTGGTCGGGACAGTCGCAGGGGGCATTGTCGATCAATGTCCTGTCCGGCGCGACACTGACCGCCGATGGCGGCAATGTGTTCGGGGGCTCGGCCGATATCAGCCTCGACGGCGCGCTGCACGTCAATGCGAGTGAAGCAGTCGACGCCTTGACCGGCAGCGGGACCGTCGAGGTCGCCAATAATGCCATTCTGTCGGTCGGCGCCGGTGATAGTTCCACGACCTTCGACGGGGAAATATCGGGTCAGGGCGGCCTTACCAAGGCCGGCACCGGCACCTTCATTCTGAGCAGCCGACAGTCCTATACCGGCGCAACGACCGTCTCGGCGGGCACATTGCAGCTGATGTCGGCCAACGCTGTTTCCGCCACCTCGCCGCTTGAGGTGAGAACAGGCGCGCAGTTGAACTTGGCCGGCTTCAACCAGGCTTTTGCGAGCCTGACAGGGAGTGGCAACATTCTTCTCGGCAATGCAATCCTTTCCATTGGCGGGGCGGGTGGCAGCGGCTCCTTCAGCGGCGTCATCTCCGGCAGCGGGTCCGTTACGAAATCCGGCGCAGGTACGTTGGGTCTCTTCGGAAATAACAGTTTTTCGGGCGGGATGACTGTGGTCGGTGGAACGCTTGCAGTGTCCTCATCCGCGTCGCTTGGCGATGGAAGCGCCACCAACACCCTGACCCTCGACGGCGCGACGCTGCAGACATTCGGAAGCGTTGCTTCTCCGGCCGCCCGGGGTGTGGTCATCGGAAGCGCCGGCGCAACCGTGGATATGAACGGCAATGCGGTGACCTTCGCCGGAAGAGTGTCCGGCGCCGGCCAGTTGACCAAGACCGGCGCGGGCACGCTGACCCTCTCGGGCAACAACACACGCTCGGGGGATACCGAAATCGATGAGGGGCGGCTGGCGGTGCAGAACGGCGACGCATTGGCCGACGGCGCCCGCGTGAATATTGCCGATCTTGCCGGCGCGGGGCTCGACGTCGCCACTTCCGAAACCATTGGATCGCTCTCGGGCGGCGGCTCGTCCGGCGGAGGTGTAAGCCTGTCCAATGCGGCGATCCTGGCGGTCGGTGGCGACGACAGCTCTTCCACGTTCGGCGGCTCAATCACCGGAGACGGCAGTCTCGTCAAGACCGGTAACGGCCTGTTTCGATTGACCGGCAACAGCACCTATGCCGGCAACACCGACGTGCTCGACGGAACACTTTCGGTCAATGGCAGCCTGACCGGTGCGATCAACATCGGTTCCGGTGCGAGACTTCAGGGAACGGGAAGTGTTGGCACGACCTCTCTTGCTGCAAGCAGCGTCCTTGCTCCCGGCAATTCGATCGGGACGCTGACGGTCACCGGCGATCTGAACTTCGATTCAACCAGCCTTTTCGAGGTCGAAATCGGCGGCACCGGGCTCAGCGACAGGGTCGATGTCACAGGCACCGCCTTCCTGAACGGCGCCAAGGTCCGGACAATCCTGTGGGACCCGGCCGTCAGTTACGTCAACGGCCAGTCCTACACGATCGTCTCCGCCGGCGCGGTCTCGGGCACGTTCGGCGATCTGGAGATCGATTCCGCCTTCCTGAAGTCTTTCCTCAGCTATTCCGCCACCGACGTAACCTTGACACTGCGCACTGTGCTGAGCCCCGGTTTGCTGTTTCCGAGCGCGGCCCTGACGGAAAACCAGCAACAGTCGGCTTACGGCCTCGACTTTCTCGATCAGACGAGCGGCTCCAGCAGCCTCGCGCTCTATAATGCCATCCTTTATAGCGACGGGGCAGAAGCAAGGGATGCGTTTGACCAGCTTTCCGGCGAGATCCACGCCTCGCTGCAAAGTGGTCTTTTCAGCGAGGCCAATGACGTGCGCAATGCGGTGTTCGACCGGCTGGACGAGGCGTTCGAGACCGGCGGCAAGGCATGGACGAGCGCCTATGGCAACATTTCCTGGCTGAAGGGCGACGGCAACGCCTCGAGCGCGAGCGCAGCACGCGGCGGTGCGCTTTACGGCGTCGACTGGGTAATCGACGATCGTTCGGTGGGCGTTTTCGCGGGCGTCGGACAGTCCTCTTTCGAAATCGCCGACCTCGGCTCCATGGCCAATGTCGACAGCGTGCATCTCGGTCTTTATGCCGCGCACAGATCCGGCGGCCTCCAGGTCAAATTCGGGGCGTCGAATAGCTGGCACGACATCGAAACGCGCCGTGACATCGCCTTTACCGGTTTTTCCGACAGTCAGACGGCAAGCTATCATGGCAGTACGGCTCAGTTTTTCTCCGAGGCATCCTACGACTTCGATCTCTCCCGCAACCTGGTCGTCACCCCGTTCGGCAGAGTGGATTACACAATCGGTCAGCGTGACAGCTTCCATGAGAACGGCGGCGCGGCCTCGCTTTCCGGAGAAAGCGCGCGCGAAGACATGTTTGCAACGACGGTCGGGCTGCGGGCAAAACAGCAGGCCTCCATCGCCGGCAAGAACGTTACCACCGGTTTTGATGTGGCTTGGAGACGGATAGCCGATCAGGAGACGCCGTTCTCCGACCTCACATTCGAAAATGGCGGCAGTTTCGTCGTGAAAGGGCTGCGGAATACGGAAAACAGCGTCGTCGCAGGCGGGTCCGTCGCCTGGCAACTGACCGGACAAGCGGATGTAGCCCTGTCCTACCGGGGAGAATTCGCCGACGGCTTCAACCGCCATAGCGCCAACGTCCGGCTGGATGTCAGGTTCTAAGGGCGCTGAAACCCGCAGACACGGAACCTACGCGTCGACCGGAAAAAGCCTCAAAAACTGCCGGTCGCCTTCCGGGGAGAAGATGACGGAGCGGCTTTCGGCCGTGCGCCGTGCCCAGCCTTTGTCGAAGAAGTTTGATAGCAGGGCCTTGCCGAGACTGCCGGCAAGATGCGCCCGCCTTTCGCTCCAATCGAGACAGGAGCGACAGAGCGGCCGCCGTGACGAACGGAGCGCGCCGACATCGATGCCGATGCATTTGAGATCGCTTTCGCCCTTTTCCGTCAGCGCCAGACCTTCTCCGACCGTGTCGATCGATCCGGAAGCAATCAGGCTGTCGAGCATGCGCACGCCGTAGTCGCCGGCAAGATGATCGTAGCAGATGCGCGCCTTACGCAGCGCCGGCTCCTTCGGTCCTGGCCGGTGGCGCAGATGGCCGCGTCCGGCGGCAAAGCCCATCATGCTTTCGATCAGTCGGGCGACGGCCTCGTCGGCGAGCGTGAAATAGCGATGGCGCCCCTGCTTGCGCTGGGTTAGCAGCCCGCCGGCTTCCAGCTTGGCAAGATGTGTGCTTGCCGTTTGCACGGTAATGCCGCCGATGCCGGCAAGCTCGGTCGCCGTCAGCGCCCGGCCGCCGGTGAGTGCTGCCAGCATGTTGGCGCGGGCGGGATCGCCGATGAGCGCGCCGATCTGCGCAATGTCAGGACCTTCCTTCATACTTCGATCGTAACCGAAGCATCGCCGTCGGGCAATGTGCGAAAAAGGGTGGGCAGTAAAGGAGAACACCATGATCACCTGCTTCATCCGCTATGAGATCGATCCCTTCAAGAAAGAGGCTTTCGCCGAATATGCCCGCAACTGGGGCCAGGCGATTCCGAAAAATGGAGCGGACCTCATCGGCTATTTTGGTCCGCATGAGGGATCGGCAACGACGGCCTACGGCGTCTATAATGTCGAAAGCCTCGCCGCCTATGAGACCTATCGCGCCCGGCTGGCTTCCGACCCGCTCGGCCGGGAGAATTATGAATTTGCCAGACGCGAGCGTTTCATCCTGAAGGAAGACCGCATCTTCCTGAAGAACGTTTCCGCCCCTCACGCCAAGCTGGTGCTGCCATGATCGCCGTCATCTTCGAAGTCGTTCCTTCTGTAGGCGAACGTCACAAATATCTGGATCTCGCCGGCGAGTTGCGCGCCGAGCTCGAAAAGATCGACGGCTTCATCTCGATCGAGCGTTTTGAAAGCCTGACGAACCGCGGCAAGCTGCTGTCGCTCTCCTTCTTTCGTGACGAGGATGCCGTCAAGGAATGGCGCAACCGGCAGGCCCATCGGGCAGCGCAGCAGGCCGGACGCGGCGGCATCTTCGCCGATTATCGCCTGCGGATCGCCAGTGTCGTCCGCGATTACGGCATGTTCGAACGCGACGAAACGCCGGAGGACAGCCGCAAGGTTCACGGCGCGGCCTGATGTTTTCTAGCAGCGGTGACCGAATAAATTCCCGAAATCGGCCACCGCTTCAGGCTTTGGTAACTAAGTTGCGTAACCATAACGGACAGTTAAGCGTAGAGCGTATGAGTGAGTATCAGAATGGCATCAGTTTTTCCGCTTGCCGACCTCAAGGCTTCCGTCAAGTCGGATTCCCGGCCGGGCTCCTGGGTTGACACCATCATCAAGGGCGATTGCGTCAGCGCCCTTGAAGCTTTGCCCAGCCACTCCGTCGATGTCATCTTTGCCGATCCGCCGTATAACCTCCAGCTCGGCGGAACGCTGCATCGTCCGGACCAGTCGCTGGTCGATGCCGTCGACGACGAATGGGATCAGTTCGCCTCCTTCGAGGCCTATGATGCCTTCACCCGCGCCTGGCTGCTGGCCTGCCGTCGTGTCTTGAAGCCGACCGGTTCGATCTGGGTGATCGGCTCCTACCACAATATCTTCCGCGTCGGCGCCACGCTGCAGGATCTGAACTTCTGGATCCTCAACGACATCATCTGGCGCAAGACCAACCCGATGCCGAATTTCAAGGGCCGCCGTTTCCAGAACGCCCATGAGACGATGATCTGGGCAAGCCCCAACGCCAAGGCGAAGGGCTATACCTTCAACTATGACGCGATGAAGGCCGCCAATGACGATGTGCAGATGCGTTCCGACTGGCTTTTCCCGATCTGCAACGGCGGTGAACGGCTGAAGGGCGATGACGGCAAGAAGGTGCATCCGACGCAGAAGCCGGAAGCGCTGCTTGCCCGGGTCATCATGGCCTCGACGCGGCCCGGCGATATCGTGCTCGATCCCTTCTTTGGCTCCGGAACGACGGGCGCCGTCGCCAAGCGTCTTGGCCGTCACTTCGTCGGCATTGAGCGCGAGCAGGATTATATCGACGCGGCCTCGGCCCGCATCGCCGCCGTCGAGCCGCTCGGCAAGGCGGAACTGACAGTCATGACGGGCAAGAAGGCTGACGTCCGCGTGGCCTTCAACGTGCTCGTCGAAAGCGGTCTCATCAAGCCGGGTCAGGTTCTGACCGACGCCAAGCGCCGCTACAGCGCCATCGTACGTGCCGACGGCACAGTAGCCTCAGGCGGCGAGGCCGGCTCCATTCATCGTCTCGGCGCCAAGGTGCAGGGTCTCGATGCATGCAACGGATGGACTTTCTGGCACTTCGAAGACGGGCAATCCCTGCGTCCGATCGACGATCTCAGGTCCGTCATCCGCAGTGATCTGGCGAAGGTGGAGTGAGCAGCGCCTCTGACAGATCGAAATACCTTCTTCCGATTTCCCTCCAGTTGCGGGAGAAGGCCAAGGCGCCCGGAGTTCGAGCTCCGGGCGTCCTCTATTCAGAAACCCTGTTTCAAAAGTCCTGATAGTCGGTGACGTCGACGCGTGTGATGCGGCCTTCCGCATTGAAGGTGATCGTCTCCTCGCCTTCGCGGATCAGGGGCTTGCCGGTCTGGCTGTGGGTGGCGCGAAGCGACCAGACCGCGCGGCCGGATTGGGCCGTCAGCCTTTCCACCAACGAATTTTCCGCCGTCTGATCGGGATAGTCGTCGAAATATCTCCTGAAGGCGGCCATGATTTCGTCGCGGCCGGCAAGGCTGCCGACGCCGTTCGAGACGTAGGTCGCGTCCTCGGCGAAATAGGCCTCGATCGCGGGAAAATCGAGGGCGTTGATCGCGGCATGAAAGCGTTCGATTTCTTCTGCGGGGTCGAAAGCCATGGGTCTCAGACCTTCAATCCGTAAGCGGCGAGATCGCTGCGCAGCTTTTCCGCGCCTGAAAAGAGCAGGGCATTCCAGCCGGCAGCCTTGGCGCCTTCGACATTGGCCGGTGCGTCATCGATGAAGATCGTCGCGGCCGGATCGAGGCCGAATGTTTTCGTATGCGTCTCGTAGATCGCGATATCCGGCTTGATCAGGCCGACATCGCCGGAAACGGTGACGCCGCGCGGCTTGGTCAGGAAGGGAAAGCGTTGCTGCGCCTCGCGGAAAGTATCGGAGGCGAAGTTGGTAAGCATCGTCACGTCGCGGCCCTCGGCGATCAGCCTTTCCATGATGGCAACGCTGTCCTCATAGGCATGCGGCACCATCTCGTGCCAATATTTGCGGAAGGCGCGGATATGCTCTTCGCGGGCAGGGTGCGCTTCGATCAGCAGCGCTTCGGCCTCCGCCCAGGTGCGGCCGCGGTCCTGCTCGATGTTCCAGTCGTGGGTGCAGATGTTGGCGAAGAACCAATTGCGCTCGGTCTCATCAGGGATGAGGCGGGTGAAGGGAAGATGCGGATCGTAATGAATAAGGACTTTGCCGATATCAAAAACGATATGCTGTATGTCGGTCGTCATGGTCATCCTTTGGATGTTTTGAACGCGAGAGGAATAGCCGTTGCGATCGCTTTTTTCATGACGGTCGGCAAGGCCTGCGCTTCAAGATTTATAACCGGTTCCCACCATCCGTCATTCGTGCCCACCTTGGCGGCGATCGCCGCGCGCCAGATCGAAAGCCTGAGCTCGAAATGGGTGAAGACATGGATGACGGTGCCGCAAGCCTGCCAGGCGGCATCGAATGGAGCGGCTTCGGCCGAAGTCTCGCCGTCGATGCGCGCCGTCCACGCCGTCGTCGGCACCTCGGTCATGCCGCCGAGCAGGCCGCTGGCAACGCGCTGCCGCAACAGGATCTCGCCATCACCGGTCACCGCGATGAACGCCGCACCATAGCGTACCGGCTTCTCCTTCTTAGCCGCCTTGACGGGAAAGAGTTCGGGATCGGAAAGCTTGAGCGCCTGACAGGCATCCCTGAACGGACAGAGCGGACACGCCGGCCGCTTCGGCGTGCAGATCGTGGCGCCGAGATCCATCATTGCCTGGGCGAAATCGCCGGGCCGATCGGCGGGTGTCAGCAGCGCCACTTTCTGCTTCATTGCGGGCTTGGCGGCCGGAAGCGGCGTCGAGATCGCATAGAGCCTGGAGATCACCCGCTCGACATTGCCGTCCATCACGGCAGCCTGCCGGTTGAAGGCGATGGCGGCGACGGCGGCAGCCGTATAATCGCCGATGCCGGGCAGGGATTTGAGCCTCTCTTCAGTGTCGGGAAAGACGCCGCCATGCCCGCGCGCCACGGCCTCGGCGCATTTCTTCAGGTTGCGGGCGCGGGCGTAATAGCCGAGCCCGGCCCAGGCGGCCATCACCTCGTCGTTATCGGCGTCGGCAAGACCGGTAACATCAGGCCAGCGCTGGAGAAAACGGGCGAAATACGGCTTCACCGCCTGCACCGTCGTCTGCTGCAGCATCACCTCCGAAAGCCAGACATGATAGGGATCGGCCTTGACGCCGCGGGCGGCCATGCCAGGCGATACCCGCCAGGGCAGGTCGCGGTGGTGCCGGTCGTACCAGTCGAGCAGGGGCTTTGCTGAGGGCGTGTCGAGTGTCTTGAGCGTCATGATTTGCCGCGATGAGGGGAAGTGGCCTATACTTGGCGAAGCAATGCCGCGCGATCAAGTCGACTATCCGAATTGCCTGCACGATTGGCAGCGGCGCTTGAAGGTTTCGATGAGTTATCCACGCAAAGATGTGAAGCAGATTTCCGAACTGGCGAACGGGCTGATCGATCCCGTCCTTGCCCGTCGCGCCGGCATCAACACCGCGCTGCTCGGCTCATGGAGCGAAATCGCCGGCGAGGATTTCGCCGATTGCACCCGGCCGGAAAAGATCGCCTGGGCACGTGGCGGCGATGAGGGCAGTTTCCGCCCCGGTGTTCTCACCATTGCCTGCGAGGGCGCTCGCGCGCTCTTCCTCACCCATGCCCAGGGTGAACTGATCCAGCGTATCAACAGCTTCTTCGGCTTTGCCGCCGTCCACCAGATCCGCATCGTCCAGAAGCCGGTCTCCCAGGCCGTACGACGCTCCCGTGCTCCCGTGCCGCTGAAGGGCGAGGCCGCCCGCAAACTTGAAGGCATGATGGAAGGCATCGAGGGCGACAAGCTGCGCCAGGCGATCCAGCGCCTGGGCACGGCGGTGATGGGCAAACGGGGACGATAAAGCGGCGCGCGCAAACATCCGACTTGATCGCCAACGCGGATTGACTGCAACCCCGTTCATCAAACTCGAGCCTCTTGATTCTTTGAATCGAAATCGATCCAAAGAGAAATATTTAGCGGTTCAAGGTGTTGCCGGATCTGACACCTCTGAAAACACCTGCGACGCTGGAGAGCAATTCCAGCGTCGCCGCTAAATCACACCCTTCTTCAGGATGAAATTTCCGTAAGGCCGTGTTTCGCCCGTCTGAACCACCGCGAAACAGGCTTCTGCCATCGGATAGTAGGCGAAGCGCTCGACGGGCTTGCTCTTGATGCTGCGCTTTTCGGCCGTCGCGCAAAGCAACTCCACGTCCGAATGAACGGGCAGCAATATCCCGGCCTGATCCGGATCCTCCATATGCATGAGCGGTTGCTCGACGAAATGATCGAGCGGCATGACCGCCAAAATCGCCGCTATGGTGTCTGAGGCGCTGGCCGCGTTCATCGATACGAGTTTGCCGCTGACGGTCTTTTTCGACACGCGGCACGCCGAGAAATTCTTGTCGACGATGGCGATCTCATCGCCGTGGCCCATCGCGCTCAATATCCACAAGAGATCCGGGCAAAGAATGCCGGGGATGTTTTTCAATGCCATGTTCATTCCTCCCTTTGCATCCGTATACCACCATAAATCATCGAAGAAAACGCTTGCGCAAACGTTTCGATAGCAATACATCTGTTTCCACCATTTCATTGGAGGATGAAATAGGTCGGTGACCGCCGAGGCTGGGGAGGCTTGTTCGGGGTCGGTTGAATCTTCGATTTTGTTCTGGGAGTTGACGCGGCGGTAGTCTGAAGCTGTGCGTCAGGCGTGACGGGGAGGTCTGCAATCATGGCGACAATCACTGACGTTGCACGCGCCGCCGGCGTCTCGGTCTCGACCGTGTCGCACGTCGTCAACGGCACCCGGCATGTGAACGAAGCGACGGCGGCGCTTGTCAAGAACGCGATCGAAAGCCTCGGATTCGTGCCGAACGCTGTGGCCCGCTCACTGGTGCGATCCTCGACCGACGCCGTGGGGATCGCGATCTCGATCAGCACCAATTACTATTTCAACGATATCGTGTCTTCTATCGAACGAGCCTGCGCGGCCATCGGCCAGCTGGTTTTTCTCTGCGATACGCAGAACGATCCGGAGACCGAACTGCGGCTGGTCCGCGAACTCGTCCAGCGGCGGGTGGATGGGGTGATCCTGGCTCCATCAGGCGATCCGGAAAACCGCGCCATCGACTATCTCAGATCGTCTCGCATGCCCTTCGTGCTCGTCGACCGTCTGACCGTTGACGATGCGGACGGGGTCTGCCTGGACAACGAGGCAGCGATGGAAACGCTGATCGACCACCTTGCGGGCCACGGTCATCGCCGTATCGGCCTCATCGCCGGTGAGCCGGGGCTGCGTTCCACGATCGAACGCGTGCGCGGATACGTCGGCGCCATGCGAAAGCACGGGCTCGAGATCGATCGCAGTTTGATGAGCGAAGGCAATGCGAACAGCGCGGATGCCCGTCAATCCGCGCTTGAGATCTTAAGCAGGGCGGACCGACCGACGGCAATCGCCTCGGGCAACAATCTTGCCACAATCGGCGTCATGCGCGCAGTGCGCGACCTTGGATTGCGCATCTCCGAGGATCTGGCGCTGATCGGCTTTGACGATTTCGACTGGGCCGATTGTTTCGAGCCGCGGCTGACCGTCATGGCGCAGCCGAGCGAGATGATCGGCATGCAGGCTGCGGAAATGCTGTCCAGGCGGATCAAATCGAGCACGGAGAATGTGCGGCAGGTCCGCCTGCCGGCAAAACTGGTAGTTCGCCGCTCCTGCGGCTGCGGAGGGCATTGAAATGACGTCGGCACTGGCTCTCGCTGGGATCACCAAATCCTTTCCGGGCGTGCGCGCCCTGCGGGGCGTGTCATTTTCTCTGCAGCCCGGAGAAATCAGGGCATTGGTGGGGGAGAACGGAGCCGGAAAATCGACGCTGATGAAGATCCTTTCCGGCGCCTATTCGGCCGACGAGGGGCGCATCGAGCTTTTCGGCGAAGAGGTCCTTGATCCGACGCCTGCAGGAATGATCGCGCGCGGTGTTGCCGTTATCTATCAGGAGCTGGCTCAAGCGCCGCACCTGACCGTCACCGAAAACGTTTTGATGGGGCGGTTGCCACGCAAGGGCGCCTTGATCGATTGGGGCGAAGCAAAGCGCCGGACGATCGAGGTTGTCGACCGGCTCGGTTTCGATGTCGATCCCACGGCTCGGATCGGAACGCTCTCCGTTGCGAAGCGGCAGATGGTCGAGATCGCCAAGGCGCTTGCTCGCAACGCGAAGATCATCGTTCTGGACGAGCCGTCGGCCGTGCTGGCGCAGGCGGAGATCGACCAGCTGTTCCGGGTTGTCAGGCAGCTGGCGCGCGAGAGCGGCGTAGCCTTCGTCTATATTTCGCATCGCCTGCGCGAAGTTTTTGAACTGAGCGACACGGTCACCGTTCTGCGTGATGGCACAGTCATCCACAACGGACCTTCCAACGGCCTGACGACGGATGATCTCATTCGCAGCATGGTGGGCCGGGAGGTGGGCGACGTCTTTCCCAAGCGCACGCCCCGGATCGGCGAGCAAGCCCTGTCCGCCAGGGGTATTTCGACGTCGGCGCTGCTCAAAGATGTCAGCATCCATGTTCGAAAGGGCGAGATCGTCGGTCTTTTCGGACTGGCGGGCGCCGGCCGCACGGAGCTTCTCCGCGCCATCTACGGCGCGGACCCGCGCGATGCCGGCGAGGTTAGCATCAACGGCGCGATGACCAGCATCGGTTCGCCGCGCGCGGGTATCAACAAGGGGCTCGGCCTCGTGCCGGAAGACCGCAAGACGGAGGGCCTCTTCCTGATACAGAGCGTCGGTTTCAACATCATGTCGGCCAGCCTCGCGCAGATCGTCCGTTTCGGGCTCTTGTCCCTTGGCCGCGAGCGCAAAATTGTGAGCGGTCTGATCGAGCGGCTGCGGATCAGGACGCCGAACGCCGCAGCGGCGGCGCAGAACCTTTCCGGCGGCAATCAGCAGAAATGCGTGCTGGCGAGGCTCGTCAGCGCCGGATGCGAAATCCTGTTGGCCGACGAGCCCACACGCGGTGTCGATGTCGGGGCCAAACGGGAGATCTACGATCTGCTGGTCGAACTGGCGGAAGCCCGCGGGCTGGCAATCGTCATCGCCTCTTCCGAATTGCCGGAAATCCTCGGTCTGTGCGACCGGCTCTACGTGTTGAGAGAGGGCGAGGTAACGGCTGAACTCGACGCACGCACCGCAACGGAAGAAGAAGTCATGCACTTTGCGGCGCTACATTAATGAGGGGACTATCATGAAAAAACTTCCGCGAGGGACGGGTCTTGCCGGTGCACTGATCGTACTGATCATAGCCGCCTCGCTGATCTCTCCTCATTTTCTCAATCCCATCAATATTCTGAATGTTCTGAGGCAGGTCGCGCTCTATGGGATCCTCGGCATCGGCATGACATTCGTGATCTTGACCAAGGGGATCGATCTTTCGGTGGGCTCGATCGTCGCGCTGGTCGGCGTCACCGGCGCTGTCCTGATGGAGCAGGGCATGCCCGTCCCCCTGATGGTGCTGATCTGTCTCTCCATTGGCGCCCTTGTTGGCTGCGTCAACGGCTTTGGCGTTTCTCATTTTCGCATTCCGGCCTTCATCATGACGCTAGGCTGCATGGTGATGGTGCGCGGCTTCGCGCTGATGATTGCCGATGGCGGGACCGTCAATCCGGGGAAGCTCGCCGACAGCTTCTTCGTCCTCGGCGGCGGTTACATGCTGGGCGTACCGACGCCGATCTACGTCTTTGCGATCGTCTGCATCATAGCGGCCGTCGTGCTCAGCTTCACGCCGTTCGGCCGGGCGATCTATGCGGTCGGCAGCAATGAGGAGGCGGCGAGGCTGTCCGGTATCAATGTGCCGCTCGTCATCTTCAGCGTCTACATCATCTGTGGCGTGCTGGCGGCGCTTTCCGGCCTGATTTTTCTGTCCCGACTTTCCGTTGGCGACCCGAATTCCGGCCTCGGCCTCGAACTGGAAGCGATCACGATCGCGGTGATCGGCGGCACATCGCTGTTCGGCGGCGAAGGCACGGTTCTCGGTACGGTCGGGGGCGCCATGGTGTTGGCCATCATCGCAAACATTCTCAATCTCGCAGGCGTTTCACCATTCTCACAACAGGTGGTGAAGGGCGCGATCATCGTTCTTGCCGTGCTGCTCGAAGCCGGAAGAAAACCACGCACCTAGCGTGTTCAACAGAGGGAGGACTTAAAATGCTCAACATCACCAGACGCATGCTCATTATCTCCGCCGGGCTCGCCACCGTCCTGACAGCGGCGCCCGCCTTTAGCGCGGACAAGATCGTCATCGGCTTCTCGCAGGCGAGTTCGAACTCGGCGCATCGCAACACGATGACCAAACGCAACCAAGCCTATGCCGCGGAGCACTTCAAGGATGTCGATCTGATCGTCACCAACGCGGAAGGCAAGTCCGCAAAGCAGATTTCGGATGTCGAAAGCCTGATGGTACAGGGCATGAAGGTTCTGATGATCTCGGCTCAGGATGGCGCCGCGATCGCTCCGACCGTCAAGCAGGTGCTGGCCGCCGGCATTCCGGTCATCACGCTCGAGCGCAGCCTCGATATTCCCGTTACGCTGCATGTCGGCCCGCATAACAAACCCATCGGCACGCTTGCAGGCAAGTACATAGCTGAAGCGCTGAAGGGCAAGGGCAATGTCGTGGAGATCAAGGGCGACCCGGCTGTCGCTCCCGCGGTTGAGCGCCATGAAGGTTTTGCCGAAGCCATCGCCGGCACCGATATCAAGGTGATCGCAGAAACCCACGCCGACTGGGATCAGGAAAAGGCGTTGAAGTTCATGGAAGATACGCTTCAGCGTTTCCCGCCCGGGCAGATCCAGGCCGTCTACGCCCACAACGACAACATGGCGTTTGGTGCGCTGCGGGCGATCCAGGCTGCCGGCCGTGACAAGGAAGGCATCCTCATCATCGGCATCGACGGCGAGAATGCTGCCATCCGTGCCGTTGCCAAGGGCGACCTGACCGCGACCTTCACCTATTCCACCGTCGCGCCTGAAGGCGTCATCGCCGCACACGCGCTTGCCACCAACGACACGGCAGCATTGGAGAAGCTCGGAACTTTGACGAAGAAGGACGACGGCTCGATGGAAATCGAGATTGCGTCGAAGATGATCACCAAGGAAAATGCCGCCGAGTTCTTCTGCAAGGGCTTCGGCGACGACCCCGAATGCAAATGATCAGGTAGACTTCGAAGTCCGGCGCGACAACAGAAGCGCCGGACTTTGGTTCAAGCCGCCGGTCGACGGGTCGAGCAGCCGAACTTCAGTTAAAAAAGCTTGAGCATAAAGCCTGTCTTGAACTCTGTCGCGAGCGTATTACACTGTAATCACTTGATGGGAGTGACAGGAATGCGTAGCAGCAAACCCATTACGGTTACGCTCGGCAGCCAGCAGAAAAGCTTGGAAGCACGGCTGCAATCGGGCGCCTATAGTTCGGCGAGCGAGGTCATCCGCGCAGCATTGCGCGCGCTCGACCGGGAAGAGGATGCTATCGACGAAATCATGCGTCGGAAAATCCGCGAGGCGATCAACGATCCGGGCTCGGATATTGATGCCGATGTAGTCTTCGAGCGGCTCGAACATCTGCATGCCGAGCGGATGAAGGCTGAGGGCGGTGGTGCCTAAGGTCGTATTTCGCCCCAGGGCGGAGAAAGATCTGCTCGATAGCTACGAATTCATTGCCGCGGACAATCCTGCAGCGGCGATGGAGTTCATCCGCAGGCTGAGGCAGTTCGCTCATGGCCTGGAAGACATGCCGGAAAGGGGAATGCAGCGCGAGGATTTTGCGTCAGGTGTTCGCATTCTGGTTTTCGAGCGGCGCGTGACCATCGCCTACCGGGTCGTGAACGATCGGGTGCAGATATTGAGGCTGTTCTATGCCGGCCGGAACACGCCCTCGGCATTCCTTGGAAACTGAGAATCGTTCATTTCGGGCGCAGCGCTCGCTTTCGGTCCCATCACGGTCACAATTCTTTGAAGGAAGTTGGTGAACCGTGGCTTGTGAGCGGCCGTCAGCCGTTATATCGCACAGTCATGCCGTCACTCTCATTACTTATGGGGAACCCATGCAGATGTCCGAAATGCAACTGACGAAACGCCGCCTTCTCGGTGGTATCGCCATCGCCGCAGCTGCCGCAGCGCTTGTCGCCTGCAATGACAGCAAGGACGCTGCCGATGCTTCGTCCTCCGGCAAGACCATGGCTGACGGCACCAATGTCGACACCATCCAGACGGCGGCGATGTCTTCGACCGAAATCCCGAAGCCCGATGGCGATGTCGACATGGCTGAGGTGCTGAAGCCCGGCGCGCTGCCGGAAATGGCGCTCGGCAAGGCTGACGCCCCGGTCAAGATCGTCGAATACATGTCGATGACCTGCCCGCATTGCGCTCATTTCCACAACACTACCTTCGACGCCATCAAGCAGAAGTATGTCGACAGCGGCAAGGTGCAGTTCATCATCCGGGAATTCCCCTTCGATCCGCGCGCGGCCGCCGCCTTCATGCTTGCCCGCTGCAGCGCCTCCAATCCGGAGCAGTTGAGCACGCCGGAACAGTATTTCCCGATGGTCTCCATGCTCTTCAAGCAGCAGCAGGTCTGGGCTGCCGCCGACGATGGCCGGGCCGCACTGCTGCAGATGTCGAAGCTTGCCGGATTTACTGAGGATAGCTTCACGAAATGCTTGACGAACCAGAAGCTTCTGGATGAAGTGAACGCCACGCGGGAAAGAGGTTCCAAGGATTTCGGCGTCAACGCCACGCCGACTTTCCTCATCAATGGCAAGCGCTACTCTGGAGACATGCCGGTTGAAACCATGTCGGCGCTCATCGACAGCCTGCTCTGAACCGGACCGTTTCGAAATGACGGGCGACGGTGAAAGCCGTGCGCCCGTTTTTTTGTGGCTGCGTGACAAGCCCGCAGAGCGCTGCGGAGCTTCTGCATGAAGTTCAACAAGCTGCGCCTGGTCGGCTTCAAATCCTTCGTCGAGCCGACGGAATTCATCATCGAGCGGGGGCTGACCGGCGTCGTCGGGCCGAACGGCTGCGGCAAGTCCAACCTCGTCGAAGCGCTGCGCTGGGTGATGGGCGAGAATTCCTACAAGAATATGCGCGCCTCCGGCATGGACGACGTGATCTTCTCGGGCTCGGGAAACCGCCCGGCGCGAAACACCGCCGAAGTGGCGCTCTATCTCGACAATGGCGAGCGCACCGCGCCTGCGGCCTTCAATGACAGCGATGAGATCCAGGTTACCCGCCGCATCGAGCGCGAGCAGGGCTCTCTCTATCGCATCAACGGCAAGGAAAGCCGCGCCAAGGATGTGCAACTGCTCTTTGCCGACGCCTCCACCGGCGCGCGTTCGCCCTCCATGGTCGGGCAGGGCCGCATCGGCGAGCTCATTCAGGCAAAGCCGCAGGCCCGCCGTCAGCTGCTAGAAGAGGCGGCCGGCATTTCAGGCCTGCATTCGCGCCGCCACGAGGCCGAACTGCGGCTGCGTGCCGCCGAAGGCAATCTGGAACGTCTCGACGACGTCACCTCGCAGCTCGAAAGCCAGATCGAGAGCCTGAAGCGGCAGGCCCGGCAGGCAAACCGCTTCAAGACGCTGTCTGCCGATATCCGCGCCCGCGAGGCCATGCTGCTGCATATCCGCTGGGTGCAGGCCAAGGAAGCCGAGGCCGAGGCCGACAGCGCGCTCAACCAGGCGACCGTCATCGTCGCCGAAAAGGCGCAGCTGCAGATGGAGGCGGCCAAGAACCAGGGCATCGCCAGCCTGAAGCTGCCGGAACTGCGCGAAGGCGAGGCGCGTGCCGCCGCCGCTCTGCAGCGCCTGCAGATCGCCAGAAGCCAGCTGGAGGAAGATGCCGGCCGCATCCTGCGCCGCCGCGACGAGCTGACCCGCCGCCTTGCTCAGCTTGCGGAGGATATTCGCCGTGAGGAACGGCTGGTGGCCGACAATGCGGTCATCCTTGCAAGGCTCGACGCAGAAGAAGCCGAGATTTCGGAAATCCTCGCCGATTCCGGCCGTTATGCCGAGGAAACCCGCGAGGCCTTCGAGGGCGCGGCGGCCAAACTTGCCGACAGCGAGCGCATCTTTACTGCATTGACGGCCGAGCGTGCCGAGGCGGCTGCCGGCCGCAACCAGCTGGAGCGCGCCATCCGCGATCTCACTGATCGCCGGATGCGCCTCGAGCGCCAGATGGACGAGGCCAACCACGAGCTATCGGCCATCGGTGAGAAGATCGCCGGCCTGCCCGATCCCGACGAGAAACGCGCCGTGGTCGAGGCCGGCGAGATCGCGCTTGCCGACGCCGAGGCCGCCGTCCAGGCAGTCGAACAGGCGCTGACTGCAGCCCGCCAGACCGAGGCGCTGTCGCGTGCGCCTGTCGATCAGGCCCGTTCCGCGCTGAATGCGCTGGAGACGGAGGCTCGCACCATTTCCCGCATGCTCGCAGCCGGTGCCGCGGCCGGAAAATTTCCACCGGTTGCCGACGAGCTGAAGGTCGATCGCGGCTTTGAAACCGCGCTCGGTGCCGCGCTTGGCGACGATCTGGAATCGCCGCTCGATGCCGAGGCACCGGCCTATTGGTCGGACAATGGCGATGGCGCCGCCGATCCGACATTGCCGTCCGGTGCTGCGCCGCTGCTTGATCATGTCCGCGCCCCCGCCGCACTGACTCGTCGCCTGCGCCAGATCGGCCTGGTCGCCGAGGGCGATGCAGCACGACTGATGGTAGCGCTGAAGCCCGGCCAGCGGCTGGTGACGAAAGAGGGCGTCGTCTATCGCTGGGACGGCCATGTCACCGGCGCCGACGCGCCGAGTGCCGCGGCCTTGCGCCTTGCCCAGAAGAACCGACTGGCCGAGCTCGAAGGTGAAACTATCCTCGCCCGCGACGTTTTCGCTGAAGCCGAGGAGCGGCAGGCAGCCGCCGCCGAAGCGATCGGCGCCGAGGAGCGACGGCTTGCCGAGGCGCGCGATATGAGCCGCCTGTCGGCTCGTCATCTCGCCGAAGCGCGCGAGGTGCTTCTCGCTGCCGAGCGTGCCTCCGGCGAGCTGATCCGCCGCCGCGATATCGTGAGCGAAGCGGCCAGCCAGCTGCGCGCGCAGCTGGAGGAAATCGCCGTCCAAGAAGAGAATGCCCGCATAGAGCTCGAGGACGCGCCTGATCTCACCGCAATCGACGAGCGGCTCCGTTTCCAGCAGGCGGAAGTTGCGACCGATCGCGGCGCGCTCGCCGAAAGCCGGGCGCGCCATGAAAGCCTGGCCAGGGAAAACGAGGCCCGGCAGCGGCGCATCGTTGCGATCGCGCAGGAGCGCGAGACTTGGCGCCAGCGGGCGGCAAGCGGCGAAGATCATGTCGCGACGCTCCGCGAGCGCGAGGAGGAGGCGCGCGACGAGGCCGCTGAGCTCGAAATGGCGCCGGATGAATTCGACGACAAGCGCCGTGCCCTGCTCAATGAATTGCAGAAGGCCGAGGAGGCGCGCCGCCATGCCAGCGATCTCCTGGCTGAGGCCGAACGCATCCAGCGCGAAGCCGACCACAAGGCGACAACGGCGCTGTCGGAACTTGCCGAATGCCGGGAACGCCGTGGCCGCGCCGAGGAGCGCCTTGTCTCCGCCCGTGAGAAGCGCCAGGAAAGCGAAGGCCGCATCCGTGAAGTCCTGAACGTCGCGCCGCACGAAGCGCTGCAGCTGACCGGTCGCCCGACCATGCAGGCTCTTCCCGATCCGCGCGAAGTCGAGCGCGAACTGGAGCGTCTGAGGATCGAGCGCGAGCGGCTCGGCGCCGTCAACCTGCGCGCCGACGAGGAACAGAAGGAGCTGAGCGAGAAGCTCGAGGCGCTGATCAAGGAGCGCGATGACGTCATCGACGCGATCCGCAAGCTGCGCGGCGCCATCCAGAGCCTCAACCGCGAGGGCCGCGAACGCCTGATCGCCGCCTTCGACATCGTCAACGCCCAGTTCCAGCGGCTGTTCACCCATCTTTTCGGCGGCGGCACGGCCGAGCTTCAGCTGATCGAATCCGACGATCCATTGGAAGCCGGCCTGGAAATCCTCGCCCGCCCGCCGGGCAAGAAGCCGCAGACCATGACACTGCTATCCGGCGGCGAACAGGCGTTGACGGCAATGGCGCTGATCTTCGCCGTCTTCCTCACCAATCCGGCGCCGATCTGCGTGCTCGACGAAGTGGACGCGCCGCTCGACGACCACAATGTCGAGCGCTACTGCAATCTGATGGACGAGATGGCGGCATCCACCGAAACCCGTTTCGTCATCATCACCCACAATCCGATCACCATGGCCCGCATGAACCGCCTCTTCGGTGTCACCATGGCCGAGCAAGGCGTCTCCCAGCTCGTCTCGGTCGATCTCCAGACGGCCGAGCGCCTGCGCGAAATTGCCTGAAGCAATTCCGGCAAAGTGGCTGGTGAGGCAGCGTCCTAGGGTTGCGTGAAGAAAATAGTGCAAGCCCATGGCGGTTTTCCGGGAATTGCGTAAAATCAAAGGACGGAGCAATTTCAGCGAAGCTGGCGAGCGGTCTTGCGTCCGGAAATTGCGGAAAATCAAAAGACTGGCAATAAACACCAAAAAAGGTCGGCTCTTGGACGGCCTGTACCCCATTTGGGTGATGCTCTTTGCGATGACTTGCATTAGAAGTTGTTTCAACGCAACCTGATATTTTTGCTGAAAAGCGGGCAGTCAGCGGTGCGCATATCGAATTGGCGATGCGGTGTTCCGGGCAGAGGGCAAGTGCCGGAATGCTGAGGCGTTGAGGGACCCCCCGTCCGGTTTTCCTGGCCGGACGGAAACAAGGCTTTGCGGGACATTGTTGCAGTCCCGCAAAGCTTTTTTTATGCCTTGCGATGTTTCAATCGTTTCGACGGCCGGTCGCACTGAGATTTATTGTGCGGCGCAACATTTTGCCGCATTTGTCGATTTTCATTTCAACACCAAGGGATTAAGCTAATCCCCGATTTGGTGTTGGGGGGAAGATGACCAAGTGGGTCTATACGTTTGGCGACGGGCAGGCTGAGGGCCGGGCGCGCGATCAGGAGATTCTGGGGGGCAAGGGCGCTAATCTCGCTGAAATGTGCAGCCTGGGGCTTCCGGTGCCGCCGGGGCTGACGATCGTCAGCGATGCCTGCCATACCTATTACAAGAACGGCCGCCATATCGAAGATGGGCTGAAGGCGCAGGTGCGCTCCGGCATTTCGGCGATCGAGGCGATCACCGGCCGACATTTCGGTTCCGTCAGCCAGCCGCTGCTGCTCTCGGTGCGCTCCGGTGCCCGGGTCTCCATGCCTGGCATGATGGATACGGTGCTCAATCTCGGCCTCAACGACGAGACGGTGCAGGCGCTGGGCCATGATGCCGGCGATGCGCGCTTTGCCTGGGACAGCTACCGCCGCTTCATCCAGATGTATGCCGATGTCGTCATGGGTCTCGGCAACGACGCCTTCGAGGAGATACTGGAAGACGAGAAGGCCAAGCTGGGCCACGAATTCGATACCGATCTTAGCGCCTCCGAATGGCAGCATATCGTCTTTCTCTACAAGCGCCTGATCGAGGAGGAGCTGAATCAGGAGTTCCCGCAGGATCCCGAAGTTCAGCTCTGGGGCGCCGTCGGCGCCGTCTTTTCCAGCTGGATGAGCGCGCGCGCCGTTACCTACCGACAGCTTCACAATATTCCGGAGGGATGGGGTACGGCGGTCAACATTCAGGCCATGGTTTTCGGCAATCTCGGCAATGCCTCGGCGACCGGCGTCGCCTTCACTCGCAACCCCTCGACCGGCGAGAAGGCGCTTTACGGCGAATTCCTCGTCAATGCCCAGGGCGAGGATGTTGTGGCCGGCATCCGAACGCCGCAAAGCATCACCGAGGAGGGGCGGATTTCCTCCGGCTCCGAAAAGCCTTCGATGGAAAAGCTAATGCCGGAGGCGTTCCACGAGCTTCTTCGCATCTGCACCGAGCTCGAGATCCATTACCGCGACATGCAGGATATCGAATTCACCATCGAGCGCGGCAGGCTGTGGATGCTGCAGACCCGTTCGGGCAAGCGCTCCACCCGGGCGGCGATGAAGATCGCCGTCGACATGGTCGATGAGGGAGTGATCACCGAGGACGAGGCAGTGCTGCGCATCGAGCCATCGAGCCTCGACCAGCTGTTGCATCCGACGATCGATCCGCGCGTCACCCGCCAGGTGATCGGCACTGGGCTCCCGGCTTCGCCGGGCGCCGCGACCGGCGCCATCGTCTTCACCGCAGAAGAGGCCGTCGAGGCGGAAGCCGAAGGCCGCAAGGTCATCCTGCTCAGGGTCGAGACCAGCCCCGAGGATATTCACGGCATGCATGCCGCCGAAGGCATTCTGACGACGCGCGGCGGCATGACCAGCCATGCGGCGGTCGTCGCCCGCGGCATGGGCATCCCCTGCGTCGTCGGCGCCGGCACCATGCGCATCGATCAACGCAACGAGCGGCTGCTTGGCGTCGGCGTTACCCTCAAGAAGGGCGATATCATCACCATCGACGGTTCGGCCGGTCAGGTGCTGAAGGGCGAGGTGCCGATGATCCAGCCGGAATTGTCGGGTGATTTCGGCCGCATCATGGGTTGGGCCGATCGCGCCCGGCGCATGACGGTGCGCACCAACGCCGACACGCCGGCCGATGCGCGCGCTGCGCGTTCCTTCGGCGCCGAGGGCATTGGCCTTTGCCGCACCGAGCACATGTTCTTCGAGGGCGAGCGCATCCATGTCATGCGCGAGATGATCCTTGCCGAGGACGAGAAGGGCAGGCGGGTGGCGCTCGACAAGCTGCTGCCGATGCAGCGGCTCGATTTCACCGGCCTCTTCACCGTCATGCACGGCCTGCCGGTGACGATCCGCCTGCTCGATCCGCCGCTGCACGAATTCCTGCCGAAGACCGACGACGAGGTCGCCGAAGTCGCTTTTGCCATGGGCATGGAGGCGACAGTGCTTCGCCAGCGCGTCGATGCGCTGCATGAGTTCAACCCCATGCTCGGCCATCGCGGCTGTCGTCTGGCGATCTCCTACCCTGAGATCGTCGAGATGCAGGCCCGCGCCATCTTCGAGGCGGCGGTCGCCGCAGCGCAGGAGACAGGGGCGGCGGTCGTGCCGGAGATCATGGTGCCGCTCGTTGGCCTCCGCTCCGAACTCGATTACGTCAAGGCGCGCATCGACGCCGTTGCCGGCAATGTCATGAGCGAGGCCGGTATGAAGATCGATTATCTCGTCGGCACCATGATCGAGCTGCCGCGTGCCGCCCTGCGCGCCCATGTGATTGCCGAAGCCGCCGAATTCTTCTCCTTCGGCACCAACGACTTGACGCAGACCACCTTCGGCATCTCGCGCGACGATGCTTCCGCCTTCATCCCCACCTATCAGCGCAAGGGCATTATTGAGCACGATCCCTTCATCTCGCTCGATTTCGACGGTGTCGGCGAATTGATCAGCATCGCCGCAGAACGCGGCCGGCGCACCCGCAACGACATGAAGCTCGGCATCTGCGGCGAACATGGCGGCGACCCGGCCTCGATCCGCTTCTGCGAGAAGATCGGGCTCGATTATGTCTCCTGCTCGCCGTTCCGCGTGCCGATCGCCAGGCTCGCGGCGGCGCAGGCAGTTATCTCAGGCGGTCTTTAAAAACGCCGGCGAGGTCTTTGACGGGGAGCCCAGAAGACGGCTGCGGCATTCAGTGATGATACCGCCAGCGATCGCGATAGACGTACGGACCATTGTTGAGATCCCAGGCCATGCTGTCCATCAGCTCCGCGCTCTGCGCTCGCGATTCGGCCCGCCTGTCGAGATCGATGCGCTGCAGGCAGGTGGCAAAGCCATCCGTGCCGCGCCGGAAGCCGTAACTCAAGCAGCGCTGCTCATCCGCCGCCCGCCGCTCCTCCGGCGTCATCGTCTGGCAGGCGGAGAGCCCGGCGATGATGGTGGTCATGACGGTGATGAGAAGAGGATAGCGCATTGGTTCATTCCTTGAGGCAGGCTCGCTCCGAGCAAAGTCCATTCGGGTGAGGCCGTCAAGCCACCCTTGGCCTAGGAGATCGCCGCGAGACCTGCTCCTCATCCGGCTGCCGCCACCTTCTCCCCGCCCGCGGGGAGAAGGTGATATGCCGCGACCCCTCCGATCCCATCTGCGCTCTCGGGACGGGGTCCGAAGGACGGCTCGACCCCGGTAGGTTAGGGTGAGGGGCAGTTGTTGCCCAAGCGGGCGATGACGTCCTACGCCGCCCCGGCCGGATCTCCAATCGGCAGCAGCGCCGGATCAAGCGGCGGATCCTCCGGGTTCTTCGTATCGGCCGGATCCTGCGCCGGCGTCAGTGGCGGTTTTTCCTGGACGCGATCGGGAATACCGGGTGTCGGCGTCGGGCCGCGTGGCGTATCGGCATTCGGGATCGGCATTGGGTCTCTACTGGGCATGATCGCCTCCTTTGAAAAAGGAACGGCATCGCCAGCACTTGGTTCCACTTCCGTCGCAGGGCATTCCTCTGTATGAGGAAGTCTTGCAAAAAACTGGAACGAGCATGGCCATTCGCGATCGATTTTCGAAAAAACTGAGCTGTCCGCAATGCGGCAATGAGGGCTTTGCCGAAGCCTCGGAAGTGGATGATCCCAAGCGCAAGCACCCGGATTTCAAGGTCGATCAGCTGCCGCGCGGCTTTGGCGTGCAGCGGCCCGCCAATCACCAGGAAAATTTCATGATCAAGTGCGAGTGCGGGCGCAAGTTCCCCTTCCGCAGCGTCGCGGAAGCCGGGGCCGAGCGCCGGTAGCGGAAAAGCGGACGTTGCGATTAAAAGTGCCAAGCCGACATTTTCAGTGAGATGTCAGATCTCCCATCCCGGCATTGTTAGGTAGACGCATGAGCAAGCTAACGGACGTTCCCCTCGTGGGTGGTCGAACCAATCCTGAGGTAGTTCAAAGGGGCAACAGAGTTCATCGATCCAGGCACATAAATTCAGAGTTCGTGCGGCTCCTTCTGACGCATTTCCAGCGGGTGGGATTTCACGCTGTACCTCGCAGCTTCGGCATGGACGAGCTCGGTCGTGATGTATTCGAATTTGTTGAAGGAGATGTGCCAACTGATCTGACCTATCATTCACGACGCTTCGGAAGGATTGTTGAGCGCACAGGTACACGAAGCTGGGTTTGAGGTGGTCTACCACAATGATCTTTCGCCCTGCAACTTCGTGTTCCGGCAGCAAATCCCGGTCGCCATAATTGATTTTGATGCAGCCTCCTTCGGCCGTCGCGTGTACGACCTGGGATATGCCGCATGGCTTTGGTTGCAAATTGGCGACGAGGAAATTTCACCGCGTGAGCAGGTTCGACGGCTAGCGTTGTTTGCAAACGCATACGGGGAGTTGGAATGCTCGGCAATTGTTGAGGCGATGTTGGTTCGCCAGACCATCATTATCCAGCAAGGAAGGCGTGTTGCCAACAATGCTATGGCGGAATGGGCGCAGGCTGCGAGAATCTGGACGCTCAGAGAACTGGCTGTTTAGCGGGAATGCGGCGCGCCTTTCTATCGTGCGGCCAACTGGCGATGAGGATCTTGTCGCTTCACAATGAGAAGCGAAAACAGGAACTGCACCTGCCGTTTCAGGGGCCGCCCATCCTCAAATCTCAGATCCGCTCCAGCAATTCGATGAAGGCATCGGCAAAACGCACCAGGGGCGCGGTTTCTTCATCGGGCGCCTGCATGCGGATTTCAGTGCCGTTATCGTCAAGCAGCGCCAGCACGACGCGCATCTCCTGGGCGCCAGCCGGAATGCGCAGCACGGCGATGCGGCGGCAATCCTGGACGAGGCCGGCGGCCGGCAGGTCGAACAGCAGTTCGCCGCCGGAGCGTTCCGCTGCCCGGCGCACCGCCTCGCAGAAACCGGCATCGCCGCCCGCGTAACCTTCGAGCGAAAGTTCGAGCTCGAGCAGCTCCATCGGCAGCATCGGTTCGGACTGGTCGATTCCGCCAAGCGCAGACGCCTGCGGCATTGCTGCTATGTCGGGTGAAATCATCCCGTCTCTCCTGTCTCTATGTCGGAGATGAAACCGCGCCAGAATGACCTTTTTTTGGCATATCAGCAAGGTCTTATGAAGTGGCGTTCCTCTTCGTCGTGGATTCCAACGCATTGCTTCAGACAAGAGTTTCAATTTAGACGAATCTTGCACTAAACAGGGTGATAGCGATTTGCGTGGTTGAGGACGTGGGCGCTGACGAGCAACCGGTAAGTTTGATGGCCATCCGCTTCGACCGTCCCGTTTCCAGCGCCGCCCGCTTTTCGCGGCTGCTCGGGGCGTTTTCCCTGGTTCTGGCGCTGGCGGTGATGATCGCCCACCGCTTCGGCGGGCTCGCCACACCCTATCTGGTGCTGCTGCTGATTGCGGCTGCCGGCTGTGCGCTTCTCGCTGCCCTGCTGGCGGCGGTCGGGCTGCGCAGCCTCTGGATGACAGGCGCCGAAGGCGGACTGGCGGCGCTGGCCGCGCTGATCTATGCCGCCTTTCCGCTGGCGCTCGGCGCCTTTGCTACCGAGCACTATCTCACCCTGCCTGCGATCTACGACGTCTCCACCGATCCAGTCTCCGCCCCGGACTGGCTTTCGCCGCCCAAGTCAGACCAGATCTGGCTGAAGCGCAACGTGCAGGTGACGCCTGAGGATCGCGAAAAGCAGATGGTTGCCTATCCCGAGCTGACCGGCCGGCGTTATGAGGGTGCGCTCGACCGCGTGCTGGAAGCAGTGCGCAAGGTCGCCAAGCAGAGCGGCATTACGATCACGAGGAGCAGCGGCGACACCGAGCCGGGCCGCGAGCCCGAAGACAAGCCGGTCAAGCCGCCGCAGCCGGGCGACGATGCCGTGGCCGATGCGCCCGATATCATCCCCGTGCCAACGCCGCGCCCTTATGACGATGATGTCGCCAAGCTCATCCGCGGCGCCAATGGCGTAACGCTGCAGGGCACCACCCGCACGCTGATCCTCGGCCTGCGCTTCGATATTCTCATCCGCCTGCGCGAAGAGGCCGAAACCACCTTCGTCGACATCCGCGTCGCCTCCCGCTACGGCCAGCACGACCTCGGCTTCAGCGCCGAAATCGCCGACGATTATCTGAAAGCGCTGGATGCCGAACTCTTGGGAATTGCGGGTGGGTGAGCCGCGGTGCCGCCAAAGGCGGCAGCAATCGATCCAGTGAATCGATTGCAGTGGCGAACGCCCTGAGCCAAAGCGAAGGGCCGGGATACGGTGCGGCAAACTCGACCACCTTATACCGTTTCAACGGAGGAGAGGGGGCTGCTATGGAAAGCGAGGTCCCCGGCCGAGGAACTCGTCGAGACTTGCCCCTCATCCGCCTGCCGGCACCTTCTCCCCGCACGCGGGGCGAAGGGGGATGCCGCGCCCTCTCCATTCCGCGCAGCCTCTCGCAGGGCACGTCCCCTCGCCCCGCGAGCGGGGAGAGGGTTAGAGTGAGAGCGCAACTATCCGAGCGAACCGACGGTCATCACCGCAGTCCCTTCACCCCTCCACCACCAACCACCCCGTATACCGCACCACCAACCCCGTCAGCCGCCCGCCGATCTCGACATGAAAGCAGAACCGCCCATCCCGCTCCTCCTCATAGGTATCCCCACCCGGTGCCAGAAACATCGGTAGCGGAATCCCTAAAAACCGCCATCCCCGCACGACGAGCCGCAGCCTCTGCCCATCCGGCGTCAGTGCCATCAGCACCCGGAACGGCCCGAAAACCTCGGTGAGCAGATGCCGGTCGCGGTCCTGCCCCTCGACTTGCCAGCTGCGGAAGGGCTTGCCGCCGAAATCCCGGGTCCAGATCTCCTTGTTTCCATCGATAGCGAAACGCACCGTGACCGGCACATCCTCGCCCGCCGGGGGAAAGCCGATGACACGCGCGACGATCCCGGCCAGAAGCCCGCCGCCGCGCTCGACCTGCGCGCGGCCGGAGGCAACGCGCGCGCCGCCCGCATGCATTGCGGCGATAGCAGGCGGCAGCCGCTCCCAGGCGGTGCCGAGGATCTGCCGGTAGAGCGGCAGGCGAGCCTCCTCGCATTCCATCCTGATGCCTGATGTGATCGAAAAACGCCGGAAAGCCGCCTCGAAATCCGCAAGCTGCAATTCCCCCGCCGCCGGCCGCGCGCCATTCTCCGGCTGCACGCCGGATAGCAGCCGGCGCACCAGCGCCTCTACGCCGATGACGGGAATGAACGGCCCGTCATCACCTTCGGCAATCAGATGCCAGCCTGATGTTAGCCGTCTTCCCTCGTGATCGAGGCCGCCGACGCGGACGAACATGCCGCCGCGATGTTCGCCGATCGCGAAGCTATGGCTGGCACGCTGTAGCAGCCGCGAAAGCGGCAGCAGCGACGGCAGGAGCCGGAAGCGGACGAGCCTTGCCGCGAGGCTGAGCAGCCGCTGCAGCGGCTGTGGTTCCGTGCCGACGCCGGTGAAACTGGATTTGAGATCGGCAAGGTTCTGCGGCAGCAGAGCCAGGTCAGGCGCATCGACCAGCAGGAATTTCCGGCTGCGCAGCGGCGTAACCCCCGGCGGCGCCACCGTCACCCGCATCGCATCGATCAGCCCGCGTCCGGAGGCCGGCCGCCCATTTCGCAGCACCGCCACCGGCTTGCCGGCATAGGTGGCGATTGCCCTCACAACATTGAGCCCGATCCCCACATGCGGCGAGGGGGCAATGCCGGCCGCGACATTGTCGATCCGGGAGAAATGCGGCGCCATCGCATCGAGTGCTGCGAAGGAGAGGGCGGGCAGGCTGCTGAGCCCCGAGAGCGCGAAGGTGCCCTTGGCCTTGGCGCTAGCATCGAGCCCACCGATGCCGGCGACGAAGCCGGTACTGTCGGCGATATCGGCATAATCGATGCCGAGGCCGATGCAGGCCTCGACCACCTTATAGGCATCCTTCCCGAAGGTCTGAAACGGCCCCGAGGCATCGACGACGAGATCCGGCCTCAGCCGCGTCAGTTGTTCGATGAGATCGCCGTCGCGATCGAAGGCCACTGCCTGCACCATCGCGCCGAGATTGTTGCTTCCCAGGCCCTCAGCTCCATCTTTCGGCGTCCGGAGATCTGCAACGAAATCGTCAGCCTTTTCAAGCGAGCGCCCCGCAACCAGCAGCCTGAGCCTGGGTTGATCGCCAAGCAGCCGGGCAAGCCGCCCGCCAAAAGTGCCGTAGCCGCCGATGATGAGCAGCGAAAACCGGTCGCCGCTCATGCGATGAAGCGGCGTCGCTGCTCCGGCGACGGCACCATGCAGCTCTGCCGGCCGGCAATCTTCAGCCTGTTGCGGGCGATGAATTCATAGAGCGCATCGGCCACCCGCCGTGGCAGCAGCCGGAAAAGCTTGACCAGCGAATAGGGAAAGCCGAGGCCCGCCACCATGCGGATCGAGCCGTCGGAATTGAAGAAGGCGCGGCCGTTTTCGATCAGGATATTGGTCTCGTAGTCGCGCGCGTGGAGCCCGTAATGCCGGTAGAGCGCCTCGCCGAGCGGCGTCTGCGCCGCGAGGAAGCGGTATTGCTGCCGCTTGTCATGCTTCAGCGCGAATTTCACCCAGCCGGAGCAGAACACGCATTCGCCATCGAAGACGATGAGCGGCCGGTCATCGGCAAAGGCGGGCACATCAGGATCGTCGCGATAGCTGTAATCGGCTCGAGGCGCCATCCTTATCTCCCTGTCACCGGCCGGTAGAGGGCGGCAAGCGAAGGCGGCCCATCCGCCGCAATCTCGCCCCGCTCCAACAGGTCCTCAATATGGGCGAGCACGGAAAGCGCCGCCGCCCCATGCAGCTTCGGATCGGTATCGCGATAGATCACCTTCACCATCTCGGCAATCCGCCCATCGCCGGCCCGCACACGCTCCAGTACCGCCTGCTCGCGCTTCAGCCGGTGCGCCTTCAGCGCCCGCAGGAATCCGGCCGGCTTTGTCACCGGCCCGCCATGGCCGGGAAGCAATAGGCGGTCCTCTCGCTCGATCAGCCGGTCGAGCGAAACCATGTAATCCGCCATCGAACCATCCGGGGGCGCCACAATCGAGGTCGACCAGGCCATAACGTGATCGCCGGAAAAGAGGAGATCGCGCCCTTCGAGCGCAAAGGCGGCATGATTGGCCGTATGCCCCGGCGTCAGCACCGCCGTCAGCGCCCAGCCATCGCCCGATAGGGTCTCACCGTCACCGATCGCGATGTCGGGCACGAATTCCATATCCGAACTTTCGGAAAAGGGATTGACCTCGCCCTCCCGCAGCGGCCGCGCCGGCCGGTGCGGCCCTTGCCCCACAGTCACCGCACCAGTCGCCGCCTGCATCCGCCGGGCAAGCGGCGAGTGGTCGCGATGCGTGTGGCTGACGAAGATATGCGTCACCTCGCGTCCGCCAAGGGCTGCCATCAGCGCCTGAAAGTGCGCCTCGTCCTCTGGCCCGGGATCGATGACCGCGACGGAGGAGGAGCCGACGATATAGCTGTTGGTGCCGAAAAAGGTGAAAGGCCCCGGATTGTTCACCGTCACCCGCTCGACCCCTGAGGTAACCGGCACGGCTTGCCCATAGGCCGGCTCGAAAGCGAGGTCGAATGCGGGACTGTCCATGAAGGAATGATCTCAGGCCGATGACGTCGCCCATTCCTAGCACGACCTACGGCACCGCGCAGCGCATAAATCTGCCGTAGGATAAACTTAGTCATTGTGACAGACGGAGAGCTTTGCTAATCAGGCGTCGATTTGAGCAAGCGGTTTCCGCTCAAGCTCTGGTGGGGCGTAGCCAAGCGGTAAGGCAGCGGTTTTTGGTACCGCCATCCCCTGGTTCGAATCCAGGCGCCCCAGCCAGCGATTGCGGCTTAAACTGTTACCCTGAATATCCCTACGCCAGATTGCAACCCATAGGGATTTTCCGATTCGAGCGGTGAGCTTATTGGCTTCTCGGTCGACAATGAGCCGGAGCCTCACGCAGGCTGCGCGATTGTTCAAGGAACGCCTGCTGACAAACATTAGACGGGAAGGCGGCAACGCCCGCTAGCCTGGTCTTGCGCTTTGCCGGCGCTCCGCAAACAAACGAATGCCCGTTAACTCGGCGAGCTTCTCTATCAACTCATCCTGAAACCCAGTATCGGTAACCTCAGGCGAAGCCTCGCGCTGATGTCGATGGTACCAATACTGGCCGCTGACTTTGGTGAGTTCGGCATCGCTTGCCGCGAGCCATGTCTGGGTGAGGTGCCCCATTTCGAGGTCATCGGGCGCACCGGCGCCGCCCATCTTCGTCGGCACCCAGCCGGGGTCCACGGCGTTGCTGAGAACATCCGGCCAATGGCGGGCGATGGCGGCGGCGAGGGTGGCGATGTAGAGCTTGCTTTCCGAATAGGCCTGGCTGGCGTTCCACGGCCGCTTCTTCCAGTCGATATCGTCAAGGGCGCTGCCGCCGCTGCGGTGCATGCCGCTGCTGAGATAGACCAGGCGGTCGGGACGCGCGATCCAGGCGGTGAGCAGATAGGGGGCAAGTACATTCACCGCCAGGGTCTTTGCGTGGCCTTCCGGCGTTTCGCCCCGGCTGCGCTCAAGGTAGACGCCGGCATTGTGGATGACGGCGTCCATGCGCCCGATGGCGTTGACGTGATTGGCGATCGATCGCGTTTCCGTGGCGCTGGCGAGATCGCCGATGACGACGCCGAGGGCGGTGGGCGAAATCTCGGCGAGGGCGGAGGCGCGCTCCCTGGAGCGGGCGTGCAGCACGACGTCGTGGCCCTCCTTCATGAGGGTGCGTGCTGCGGCAAGACCGAGGCCATCGGTGGAACCGGTGATGAATATACGGCTCATGGGGTCTCCATTCGCGATGGCGTGGAGGGCATAGAGTGCTTGGCCATGGGTCCTCGGGTCAAGCCCGACGATGACGGAGTGTGGGGTGGAGCTTCGGCGAAAATGCCAGCGCTATCCCCCCAACGCCCCATCACCTTCTCCGCTCCGCCCCCGCCGCAATCGTCTGCACCAACTCATCCACCTCCCTTGCCAACCTCTCCAGCGGCAATCCCACAAAGCGCCCCTCCAAACTGATGCTGATCACCCCATGCACCGCGCCAAAAAGCGTGCGCGCCCGAATAGCCCTGTCCTCCGCAGACATACCCGGCTGGAGTTCGGCCAGCGGTTCGGCGATCACGTCCATCAGGAAGAGGTGTTCGTCGAGATGCCATTGCGGGGTCGGGCTGGTTTCGGGTGGGGCGTGGTCGAACAAGGCCTTCCAGAGGTTTCGGTGTTCGACGGCGAAGCTTAGGTATCCCTGCGCCAGGTTGCGCAGCCGGTCGGTCGGCGGTCTGTCTTTGGTTTTATCAAGCGTCAGCTTTGCCTCCAGCGCCTTCAGCGTTCCGGAGTTGACGTGGATGACGAGCTCGGAAAGGTCTGAAAAGACCGTGTAGAGGCCGCCCAGCGCGCAGCCGGCGTCCTGGGTGATGTCGCGGGCTCTGAGATTTGCCAGCCCGTCTCTGGCGATCCGCTCGCGGGCGGCCTCGATCAGCCGGGCCTTCAGGTCTTCGCGTTTTTCTTCTCGTCTGCCGGCCATTAACCATTCCACTTCGATTTTCTGAACGTCGTTCAAAAATTATCTTGAACGACGTTCATGATTCTGGCATAAGTCATCTCGTGAACAACGTTCATAAACCGGAGGAAGGAAATGTTCAAACTGATTTCCATTTTGTTGCGGGGCAGGGCGCATGATGCCGAACAGGCCTTCGCCGATCGCAACGCCGTGCCGCTGCTTGCCCAGCAGATCCGCGATGCCGCCCAATCGATCCAGTCGGCCCGCCGCAGCGTCGCGGTCGCCATCGCCCAGAACGAACAGGAAAAGGTGCAGCACGGGGCGATCGTCACCCGCATCGCCGATTTGGAGACCCGCGCCACCGCAGCGCTTGCGAAGGGCAATGAGGGCCTGGCCCGCGAGGCGGCCGAGGCGATCGCCTTTCTCGAAGCCGAGCGGGATGCATCTGAAAAGGCGCAGGCGCAGTTCACCCAGGCGATCGACAAGCTGAAGGGCATCGTCCGCGCGTCCGAGGCGCGGCTGCGGGAGCTGCAGCGCGGCGAGCGGCTCGCTCGCGCGACTGAGGAGGCGCAGAAGCTCGATGTCGCCGTCGCCGGTCCAGGCTTTGCGACGCTCGACGATGCCGAGGAGACCTTGGCGCGCCTTCGCCTGCGCCAGAGCCAGAATGAACTGACGGCCGCAGCCCTGAAAGACATGGAAGGCGCCATCCGACCGGCCGGCATTATCGAAAAGCTTGCCAATGCCGGCTTCGGCGCGCCGCTGCGCTCATCCGCCGATGATGTGCTGGCGCGGCTGAAGAGCCGCATCACGCCCGCCGCTTGAAATTGCATCCATCGACCATTCATCCATCGAACCATAGGGACCACTGATATGAACGACAGTTTCCAGAAACATTCCGCAAGCTGGGTCAGCTTCTCCTACATCTCCTTCGGCGCGGCCGCCTTCATGCTGGCGCTTGGCCTCTATATGATGCCGCTCGATCTCTGGGGCAAAGGCTATCTCGCCATGGGCATTCTGATGCTGGTGCAGACCACGGTGAACATCACCAAGACGCTGCGCGACAATGCCGAATCCGAGAAGCTGATCCGCAAGGTGGAAGATGCCCGCACCGAGAAACTCCTGGTCAAGTTCAATCGTAACGATGCAGATTGATCTTCCTTAACCACAGCGCAGAGTTGTTATCGCATTCAACTTTTGCGTAACAACTCTGTGGCCTTCTCTGTCAGTCGAAAGAGGGACGAGCCCGTGCAACACAATCTGATGACATCGAGGAAATTCGCGCCGCTGTTCTGGACCCAGTTCCTGACGGCCTTCAACGACAATTTCCTCAAGAACACCCTGGTGTTCCTCATTCTCTTCAAGATGTCTGCGAGCGAGGGCGCCGCCCTGGTGACGCTTGCCGGCGTCATCCTCATCGTGCCCTTCCTGCTGCTGTCTGCGCTCGGCGGCGAACTCGCCGACAAGCACGACAAGGCCAAAATCGCCGAGCTGCTGAAACGCTGCGAGATCGCCATCGCCGGCCTAGCCGTCGTCGGCCTGGCCTTCTCCTCGATCTTCATCCTGATGGCGGCGCTGTTCGGCTTCGGCACCATCTCGGCGCTGTTCGGGCCGATCAAATACGGCATCCTGCCGGATCATCTCGAACGCCGCGACCTGCCGAAGGCCAATGCCTGGATCGAAGGCGGCACCTTCATCGCCATCCTTGGCGGCACGATCATCGCGGCATTCGCCTTTTCCGGCGGCGAAAATGTGCTGATCTTCGGCACCATGATGATGGGGCTTTCGGTGCTCTGCTGGCTTTCGGCCCGCATGATCCCGGCGACCGGCTCCAAGGCGCCGGATCTGGAAATCGACCGGAATGTCATCCGCTCCAGCTACACCCTGGTCATGGAAATCCGCGCCGACAAGCGCCTGTGGCGCTCGGCGCTGATGAATTGCTGGTTCTGGCTGGTCGGCGCTTTCGTCCTCTCCATTCTGCCGACCATGGTCACCGAACTGCTCGGCGGCTCCGAGCTCGTCGTGCCGGCCTATCTCACCGTCTTCGCCATCGCGGTTGCCGTCGGCTCGGCCATTGCCGCCTGGATGTCATCCGGCCGCATCGTACTGTTGCCGGCCCCTGTCGGCACGGCGTTGCTCGGCCTCTTCAGTCTTGATCTCGCCTGGAACCTCTGGGGCTTGGCATCGGCAAGCCATGCGACGACGATTGCCGGTTTCTTCGCCGGTCAGAATACCATCCGTGTCGCCATCGATCTCGCCGGCATGGCGATCTCGGGCGCCTTCATCGCCGTGCCCACTTTCGCAGCCCTCCAGACCTGGGCGCATGAGGACCGCCGCGCCCGCGTCATCGGTGCCGCCAATGTTCTCTCCGCCCTGTTCATCACCGTCGGTCTCGGCCTCGTTGCCGCCGTCCAAGCGCTCGGCGCTTCCATCCCACAGATCCTGATCGGCCTCGGCATCATCAATTTCGCCGTCGCCTGGCTGATGCTGAAGACGCTGCCCACCAATCCCTTCCGCGATTTCATCTCGATCCTGTTCCGCGCCTTCATGCGGCTGGAGGTCGAGGGGCTTGAGAATATTAAGAAGGCCGGCCGGGCGCCGATCATTGCGTTGAACCATGTCAGCCTGCTCGATGGCGCGCTCGCGCTCGCCATCACCGAGGAAGAGCCGGTCTTTGCCGTCGATTACAAGATCGCCCAGGCCTGGTGGGTGCGCCCCTTCCTGAAGATGTGCAAATTCCTGCCGCTCGACCCCACAAAGCCGATGGCGACGCGTTCGCTGATCAAGGTGGTGCAGGATGGCAGCCCGATCGGCATCTTCCCCGAAGGCCGCCTGACGGTGACCGGCACCTTGATGAAGGTCTATGACGGTGCCGCCATGGTTGCCGACAAGACGGGCTCGATGGTCGTGCCGGTCCGGATCGACGGGTTGGAGAAGAGCTATCTCTCCTATCTCGATAACGGCAAGATCCGCCGCCGGCTGTTCCCCAAGGTCAAGGTCACCATTCTCGAGCCAGCGAAGCTCGAAGTGCCGGCGGAGCTGAAGGGCCGCAAACGCCGCACGGCGGCGGGGGCTGCGCTCTATCAGGTCATGTCAGACCTGATGTTCCGGACTGCGGATACCTCCTCCACCGTTCTCGATCGCGTCGTCGAGGCAGGCCACGAATTCGGCATGGGCAAGCTCGCCGTCGAAGATCCGGTCACCGGCAAGCTCACCTACGGAAAGCTGCTGACGGGAGCCGCCGTGCTCGGCGCAAAATTCCGCGCCCGCTTCCCGGAAACCAACCTCGGTATCATGCTGCCGAATGCCAATGGTGCGGCCGCCACCCTTCTCGGCGTGATGACGGCGGGCAAAGTGCCGGCGATGCTGAACTTCACTGCAGGTGCCGCCAATATCCTCTCCGCCTGCAAGGCCGCCGAAGTCAAACATGTGCTGACCTCCCGCGCCTTCGTCACCCAGGCCAAGCTCGGGCCCGTCATCGAGGAGATGGAAAAGCAGGTGAAGATCGTCTGGCTCGACGATCTCAGGGCCGAAATCTCACTCAAGGACAAGATCCTGGGTTATCTCAGGAAGGCGCGGCCGCTGGTCAAACGCCAGCCGGATGATCCGGCCGTCATTCTCTTCACCTCGGGCTCAGAGGGCACGCCGAAGGGCGTGGTGCTCACCCACCGCAACATCCTGTCGAACGCCGCCCAGGCCGCCGCCCGCATCGATTTTCACAGCGGCGACAAGGTGTTCAACATCCTGCCCGTGTTCCATTCCTTCGGGCTGACGGCCGGCACCGTGCTGCCGCTGATTTCGGGCGTGCCGGTCTATTTCTATCCTTCGCCGCTGCACTACCGCATCGTACCGGAACTGGTCTATGTCTCGAATGCCACGATCATCTTCGGCACCGATACCTTCCTCAATGGTTACTCCAGGACAGCGCATCCTTACGACTTCCGCTCGATCCGCTACATCTTCTCGGGCGCCGAGCCGGTGAAGGCCTCGACCCGCCAGACCTATATGGAAAAATTCGGCCTGCGCATTTTGGAAGGCTACGGCGTCACCGAGACCGCGCCGGTGATTTCGATCAATACGCCGATGTACAACAAGTCGGGCACGGTCGGCAAAATCCTGCCGGGCATGGAATGGAAGCTCGAACCGGTGCCTGGTATCGATGAGGGCGGAAGGCTGCATGTGCGCGGCGCCAACGTCATGGCAGGCTATCTCCGTGCCGAAAAGCCCGGCGTCCTCGAGCCGCTCGTCGACGGCTGGCACGACACCGGCGACATCGTCACCATCGACGAGGACGGTTTCGTCAGGATCCGCGGCCGTGCCAAACGCTTCGCCAAGATCGGCGGCGAAATGATCTCGCTCGCCGCCGTCGAGACGCTGGCCGCCGAACTCTGGCCGGGCGCTCTCTCGGTCGTCTCCTCGCTGCCCGACGCCAAGAAGGGCGAGCGCCTGGTGCTCCTGACCGATGCCCCCACCGCCACCCGCGCCGAATTCCTCGCCTTCGCCAAATCGAAGGGCGCCATGGACATGATGGTACCGGCCGAGGTCAATATCGGCACGGTGCCGGTGCTGGGTTCTGGCAAGGTGGATTTCGTTGCGACGCGCAAGCTGGCGGAAAGTGCGGCTCAGGGGGAGCAGGCGGCGTAAGGGTTGGGGGCATCAACTGCGGCCTTCACCCGGCCGGGGCGGCGCGAGGTCTGGTGAAAGCGTCGCCTCAATCCCCGTCATTCCTGTGCCCGTCACAGGAATCCAGCCACCGCGCGTCTGCGCGGTGAATGACTCTCATACGGTGAAGCAGATTCTCCTGCGCCCAAGGACTTGGGCGCACTGGATTCCTGTGACAAGCACAGGAATGACGGAGGACAGGTAGGCGAGACGAGAGAGACGCCTTGGCGCAAACCTGATGGCAAGCCTCATCCCGAGCATCTGCAGCCAGTGCAGCAGATGCTCGGTACAGGCCCAGGATGACACCGAGTAAGGAGCGAAGTCCGCCAACAAACATGCGGCACCCGACCGCCTGCTTCATCGTTTCGGACAAACCGTCCGTTACTTCTGTTCCGGCGCCAGGAATTCCGCGCAATAGGACGGACCGTCCACGCTCGGGATGTCGGCGACGGTGCGGATGTCGCGGATCGTGTAGTCGGAGCTGGTGGTGATTTCGGCCTGGCAGCGCAGATAGGAGGTGCGGGCGGACGCGATCTGCTTGCCGCGCTTGCCGTCGGCGCCTTCGGCATATTTCGCCGGAATGCGCACAGTCTTGTAGCCGCCGCGCCAGGTATAGACGGTGCCCGAGCCTTCTTCGCGGTCGCTGATCGGCGGCCCGTAAGCGGCAAAGAAGATGCCGGCCGATTTGCCGACCCAGCGGGCCTCGATCGGATTGCCGGCGGAAGGAATGGTCGTGCATCCGGCAAGCGCAATTGCAAGCCCGGCCGCGGTCATGGTGCGGAGTTTCATCATGTGGTCCCTGATCTCAAGCGCATTGGCTGCGAAGCCGCCCTCACGGCGGTTTCGCCTGTCCCGTCGAGCCCTTTAGCGCGGAACCCTGCAAAAGAAAATTGCCCCTTTGACACTTCCGTTCGATTTGCTTCGAGTGTGTCTTTTTGCAGCAGCAACTGCCATCCGGGGCCTGTCACGCCACTGTCAAAAATTCCGCCCGATTTTTGGAATTTGGTGCTTGTGCAACCAGATAGGCTGTTCTATAGAAGCGCCGCTGGTCACGGAGTGTAGCGCAGTCTGGTAGCGCACCACGTTCGGGACGTGGGGGTCGAGTGTTCGAATCACTCCACTCCGACCAGTCTGAACCCTTGAAAAGGTTCATCATTTTCCCGAAACCTCGAATTCTCAGATACTTGCCATTTCATGCAGCGGACCGATTGCCCTGTGGACCGGTTAAAATGCGTTCGCTGCCTGCTGCTGAAAGCCTGGGCTGGCGTGTGCGTGGTCCGTTCGAACTCCTCGGCCGTCATGCCCAATGATGCCGCTGCCTGCTCGGCTTCGACGCCGGCTTGAGCAAGCCAGGTCGCGCGCGTGGCGCAGAACGTACGGCGTAACATCGTCGCCACAAGGCCCATGAGTTGAAAGTGGGCGACCGGGCATCATTGGCCCCATGCCGGCTTTGGATCGCCAAAATCTACAGCGCCGTGCGTTTGATCTTCGCTTTCAGTGGCGTTCCGCCATTGGCTGCCCATGCGGCCGCCCCGAGCGAACGGACATGTCCCTGCACACGAGCGCTGGGGCAAACCGCTTCAGGTCGTCGATGTTCATGAAATCGCCTCGTTCAAGGATAGATAAGTGATGTGGAAGGTTGCAAATCTCCGCAGCCGGAGTCATTCATGCGGCGCCGGTCGAGCGGTAAGCCCTGCCCAAGCATTTGCGAATATTCTGCCCAGAACCAAGAGGCCTGCCGAAGGAGGAAAGCGAATGCGTGTCTTGGTTCTGACTTTTGTTCGTCTCGGACCTGCTTTGGTCTATGCGATTGGTGCGGTATTTGCCGCCAGCATGCTACTCCTTGCAATGTATCCATCACGCCCGTTTGCTTGGGCGCTGTACCTGACGTTGCTGCCTGTGTTGCGTCTACCCCTCGTGTTACTTAGCGTGGCGGGGATGGGGGCGTGGGAACTTCTCGCTGCGTTTGCATTGATGGCGATTTTCGGCGTCTATCTTACTTTTCATCCGAAACGGTTTCTTAGGGCACGCTTCGTTCATGCTCATGTTGCGCTGCTCGGGCTGGTGCTTGCCAATGCCGCTGCAAGCACAGCCGCAGCAGGTCGCAGTGGGGGGTCACTCCCCGGCTATGTCGACTGGTCACTGCCGTTGCCTACAGCGCTGCTCGGAACCGTGTTGATCATCGTGGCTGCCCTCGCCTGCCTTTTCACTCACGCCGAGATCATCCGCCGCATCCGCATCCGGGCCAGCATTGATCGGCTGCTGGCGCATCGCGTTTCGTTGCATTGACAGACGCCGATGGCGGCGCATCGGTGTAAGTCACATCCCCAATAGTTGGTATTCACCAATTTAACCGGTTGCGATTGCCATTTTCCGCAACCGTGCGAAGATGCGTTCAAGCAACGCGGGGGTACCAATGAGCAATCGACACTTGATTATTGCAGATGTCATCGGCCGGATTGGCATCTGCTCCTACTCAATACTAGTTGTGTGGACTAAGATCGGACGGACGATGACGGCCGACGACTATCCGGGCGTCGTATTCCTAATAGCTGAGATCGCTGCGATCTTATTTGTCGGCATGATGTGTGTCGTAACCCTAACAAGAATGCCCCAAGTGCGGTCTGCGCGCGGCGTTGAACCATACCTGACGGCGATGGCAGGCAGCTTCCTCTTCCTACTGATCGCCTTCCTTCCTCCGCCAATGGTGTTGCCAGATACTGTGCGCGTTGCCGCAATGGTTTTGATGATCATTGGCTGCATTTCATCGGCATATATGCTTGCGATCCTCGGCCGCAGTTTCAGCATAGCACCGGGTGCAAGAGCTCTGGTCACAACGGGGCCATATTCGATCGTCCGGCACCCGCTCTATCTGACCGAGGAGATATTCGTTGTCGGAATGATTCTATTCAGCTTTTCTCCGTGGACGGTGTTTCTCGGACTCGTGCACTGGTGCCTGCAACTTCGCCGGATGACTAACGAAGAGACGGTGCTCCGGGCGGCATTTCCAGACTACCGGTCCTATGCCGAGCGCGTCCCCAGGGTGATTCCGTTTTTCCCCATGCGCGGCAAACGCGCCACGGCCACTGGATGATGGATCATGACATAACCGTCGGTCAGGAGCGCGGAAAAGCAGCGGTTGGCACGCTGAAGCTGGTGTCCGTGGCGTAGCGGGCTGCACCCTTGGTAATGCGGAGTTCATCAAGCTAACCGTTCATGTCGACCGTACCACCTGAGTTCTGAGCTCCGATGCCTAGAGCGCCGGCATAGTCGCCGATCGCGGAGTTTGCTGGCGTGGAGCTCGCCCTCATCACACCGTCGATGTACACGCGGACCTTTCCGGTCGCGTCGTGATCAACAGCGACGTGATACCACTGACCTGTTGTCATTGGCCATGTCTCCCGAGAGTCTCAGAATTCAGGTCGTCCGAAGGCCAGCCGGCGAAAGTTCATCGGGTAAAGGTCCTCCGCGGGCTGGAACCAAGCCGACTATGCAAGCGCCCGCACCTCTGACTGAAGTGGTTCGCGAGGGATCAACTATCGACATCGGAGGGGTCGGCTTCACAGTGCTGCATCTTCCCGGTCACTCGCCCGGATCGATCGCCCTCTTCGACACACGGACTGTCGGTCTTTTCTCCGGGGACGCCATTTACGACGGTGGTCTGGTGGACGATCTCTCCGGTTGCGACAAGGAAGTTTATCGCAATACAATGTCGCGATTGAAGGACACTGAAGTGTCAATCGTTTACGGCGGCCACGGGAACCCTATGTCGCAGGAGCGAATGCACGACGTCGCCACGACTATCTCGACCGACCGGTCTTGCTTTCCATCGCAGCTTATCGTGAACCAACAAAGAATTTTACCAAGGACGTTGCAATGACAGATTTGGCTAAACTGAACGCCCTCCGCGAAAAGTACGCGAATGCTTCCGGTGGCGACATTTTTGACGAAAACTTCGCTCGTGTCGCGAAGGCGCAGTTCACCAGTGGTGATAGACGGAAGTGGCCTTTCGCCGGAATACCAACGCTTGTCGGCGCACCGTGCCGTCCTGATCTGCAGGACACTGCCGATTTTGGCGGTTTGGATATTGCCCTGCTCGGCGTCCCGATGGACCTTGGCGTCACCAACAGAAATGGCAGCAGGTTCGGCCCTCGGGCTGTCCGAAATATCGAGCGGATAGGACCTTACGACCATGTGCTGAAATCGTCTCCGCTATCGACTGCAAAGGTCGCGGATATCGGTGATGTGCCGATGCAGAGCCGTTACGACCTCGACCTCTGCCACGCGGATATTTTTAGCTTCTATAAGAAGCTTGTGAACGCAGGCGTTCGCCCGCTGTCGGTGGGCGGCGATCATTCGATAACCTCTTCGATTCTAAAAGCAGTTGGAGCGCAAGAACCGGTTGGGATGATCCACATCGATGCCCATTGTGATACGGCAGGACCATATGAGGGGGCCAAGTTTCAACATGGCGGACCATTCAGGCTGGCCGTCTTGGACGGCGTGCTTGATCCCGAACGCACGATCCAGATCGGCATTCGCGGCGGTGCCGAATATCTTTGGGAGTTTTCATACGAGAGCGGCATGACGGTTATCCATGCCGAGGAGGTTCCCCACATCGGCATCGCAGCGCTGATTGAAAGAGCGCGAGCCGTCGTTGGAAGCGGCCCTACCTACGTGTCATTCGATATCGACAGTGTTGATCCGGGTTTTGCCCCTGGGACCGGTACGCCCGAGGTCGGAGGACTTACGCCACGCGAGGTCTTGGAGTTTCTCAGGGGGATGCGTGGGTTGAACATCGTAGGCGGTGATGTGGTCGAGGTAGCGCCACAATACGACTCGACAACGAACACTGCTCACATCGCGGCTCAGGTCCTGTTCACCATACTCTGCCTGATGACGGGTTGAACAGACAATCTGGAGCCACCTGCGGCGGCGCTACGGGCAGGCTGGCGGTTTTCTCGCTAGCCGAACTGGAATGAGCATGCATTGAATTTTAGGTGCATCTAACGAACAAATCGGCAGCTTGCTGGTTCTTCCTTCAGGAGGAAGCAGACATGAAGACCATGAACAACCGCCAAGTTCGCATTCCCGGCCCGCGAGAGCACGATGTTGCGGAACATTGCCGCAAGTTCGGGATCGGCCCGGCAGAGGAAAAGAAGCTGAAGAAAATCCTCGGGTCCCGGGCGCCGCTCCATGAAATCCAGGCCAATGCTCCGCCGGGGCAGCCAAAATGGCGTTAGGCCAGGAAGCGTCTCGATTCGATATGACGCATTGAGCGAAACAGTGCGTGTTCTATTGCCGGGGGCGGGCGCAGCGCTCCGCGCCGACCTACACACGCAACGGCCCGCGCCGCCCATGGGCGCGAGCCCGAAAGTATATCAATGCTGGAGTTTCCGCGACAGCATCAGAATGTAATCGTCGGCGATATCGGCAACGACCATCGCCGCTTCCGCAGGCGAATATCCCTTGCTGACGGCGTCGGCGACGACCTTCATCACGGCCGATTCAAGCGCCTCCCGGCAATCCGAGAGGGTTTCGACATGCGGGCATTTTGCCCGAAATTCCAATACGTTGTTCATGGCATACCCTCCGTTTGATGGTGTTTGAGCCCCTATGCGTGAAGCCGGCCTTTCGGGGGAAGGTAGGCTATGGTCCCGGTAAGCGCTGCCTGCGGGATCGGACGCGTTGTCGTAAAGACACGATGGCACAGGACTGTCTGTATTCAAGCGGATGCTGATGTTAAGGTAAGCCAGTAGGGTTAATTCGCCCGATGATTGTGTTTCCAAGCGTCTGATATCGACGCAACCGGATGGCGGCTGCGGTTCCACTCCGCAGTCGCCATTCCGCCTTTAGACGCTGATGCGGCGGCCGGCCTTGTCTGCCTCTTTGCGATTGGCGCCGTATTTTTCGATGATGCCTCTGGCATCCTCTTGGGAAATCCGGTGTTTTTTCGCGAAGTAGATGACCTCGTAGGGTGCTTCAATCACGGCAGCTTTGGGGGGCTGGACCTTGTTGGTTTTCTCACTGGTCATGATTTTTCCTTTCATGGAAATGCTGAGCGGGACGCCGCGCAATTTCAGCACGGGTCAACACCCATTTGCGTGGCGACCGAGGATCGGAGAACCGGCAATCTTAGGTCGATATCAGCCGAAGAATTGACGTCGTTCCGTATCAGCGATGGGATCTGGCTGTCGTATGTTTTTCCCAGATCTGCGTCGCCTGGGCCGCCGTGGCGGTCTTGTGGAAGCGCAACAGGTGAAGTCCTTCCACTCTTCGTTTTTCATCGAAGGCGCTGTTTTCGTAGTCGGTGCCTTCGACAATCCTCTCGCTTTCGAGGACGGTCTTCAATTCTTGCACGAAGTGCCCGGTGATGTTGAAAAGGGCTTCATTCTCAGGTGCGTTTGTCATCGTTCTTCCCTGTGGGTGGTCGCGTGCCATTGAACGCGATGCTGGTTCAGCGGGTCGCGTCGCGGTGAGGTGCATCAAGCAATCCGCGCCCCTATGGGAAGGCTGGTATCGGACAGCGCTTAGCTGGAGGTGTTTGTCTGGAGTTCCATATATCGTGCAGCAAACGCCGCACTGACGGGTCTGTCATGAAGGTGCGGCAAGTCTGAAGGTTCGCACCTTAAACCACTTGCCGTCCCGATACCACGTTAATCGAAATAGCGAAGAATATGGGCGGGGCAGGGCTGTCTTCGCTCTCCGAGTTCAAGACAAGCGATCCGGGTTCCCACCAGAACGGTTGCTTTTGCAGAAGAGACCAGGCGTGGATGCGTTCGTCATGCCGGGCCGGCGTATCGGTCAGCTCATCATAAGTGCCCTGAACAAGCACGCTCTTCCACGTTCGGTTTTCGCCGAATTCTTCAACCTGGACACATGCCGGTGAATTGGCCCGGAGCCGGTCAATCTTCAGACCCGGCATAGAAAACATCAAAAGCCGAGCTTTTTCATAGGCATAGTGGATAGGAACGATATAGGGATATTTTTCGCCCAGGCATGCCAGGTGGCCACGGGTATGGCCTGCCAGAAAGGCAAGGCAGTCTTGTTCACCCATTTCTCGCAGTTGCATTTGCGTTGTCCAATTCCGGTAGGCGGGGTTACGGACCCTTCATTCGCCGGCAGCAAAGACGCTTCTTCGCCCGCCGCAACAGCCTTGCCGCGCCTACCAAAAGACGTCCTTGAAGACGATATAGACGATAAAGCCCAGACAGATTGCCGGCGTCGATTTCACCAGAAATTCAATATACTTGAACCGGCTGATATGCCGAGCCAGGTCTTTCCAGGAATGGATGCTTGTCGTGGAAGACATGATGCCCTCCTTTGTTAGGGCTGGGGAACTCTGACCACCCCTGGAAGCAGCGCCCGTTCGCAAACTGCCACCATAGCAAATATGGGCTCTCGCCATCTCGGGTACAAGCCGTGCCGAAACGCGACACGATTGCAGGCCCGGCAAAGTGCACACAGGGTTATGCTTTCACCTCAACCATCGCTTCGATCAGTTTCAGGCGGTCGAGTTGCTGTCGTTGATTGTCGTAAAGCCTGCCCAATAGCTCGTAGGCCAACCCCGCGGAACTGCCTTTGAGAGATAGTTTCTTGACAATGGTTTCCTGCTTGGCGATGCGGCGAGCAGCCTTCACGATATGGCGACGTGCGAGCTTCAGGTCTTTCGGACGATATCGCGTTAAAACCATATGCTTTGGTCCTCTTGTCATGCCGGCGCCATCGGGACGACGGCGATTACCAGGCTGCCTGCTCGATGCGCTGTCCGGCGATCAGCGAAAATCTTCAGCTTTGAGCGTGAAGTTGTTTCCGCGTCGATGTTGATAGACTCTCGATGCAGTCTCCAGAATGGAAGCGCGCGCGGCATCAAAAGCATTGAGATAGGCGGCTTCGGAAGAATTCCGAGTGAGCGCGCCCCCGAGAGCGGCTTCTTCGACCAGAAACCTGACTTCGAACATGCCGTCATATCCGGTGAAGCGGACACCTTTTCTCGCTTCGTCGAAACTGCGGCTTCTGTTGGGAAAAATAAGTGCCATTGCGGTTGTCCTTGGAACTGGCGCCAGCCGATGCGCGGAACTTCGCACCCGGCGACGAATTTGCATGCACGAGGGAATGAGCAGCTTGATGCCAGATATGCGGCGATCAGCCTGCCGGCTCGTCCCGACGACCGCCGCAGGGGGCTCAATGGATAGTCTGCACGATGACCCGGTCATGAAGCAAAGCTTGAGATGTCTTGATCAAGCGCACCGTGCCTGTGATAATCTCATCGGAATAGAGAGGGTCTGCACGAGAAATTTCGTCCGTCATATCACGGAGAACTTTGTTTATCTCAAGCAGAGGCGGCACAAGTTCCAGTAATCCATCGGCTGCCAGCCCGTGAGCCAGGGCTGCAATCACCTCTCTCAGGTGATCTATGAGCGCACGCCTTTCCGAAACCGCCAGTGCCGACGGTTTTGTGAGGGTCGCTTCACCGTTGAACTGCATGATGCGCATCCTCCTTTCTTTAAAATGGGCTCTGCCACGGCATTATCAATAGCTGCCGCCGAATGAGGTTGCGGTCAGGTGGCAAAGAGCGCAAGCTGATCCATCGGCGGCCACGATACGGGCACCGCTGCTTGGGGCGCGAACCCTAGCCCCAACAAAGGAGGACGCAATGTCTTCCACCAATCATCAATTTTTCGATGTCGCCAATTTGAGGATGCTGGATCGTATTCTTCGAAAAGCGGGCTTTCGCGGAGGCGAAACCTACGCGATAGACGACAATGAGATCAGCGCGACAAGTTTCCTCATTCATTGTTTCCAGATGGGGATCGTCGATGAGGCAGCACTGAAATCGGCTCTGAAAATGTATCTCGCAACGCAATTGAGTTCCGGGCCGCTTCCTTTGGCCACGGAAGACGGCTCTCTTGCAAGATGGCAGGACGATGGCGGCGCGCCGACGAAAGCCTATCGTATCGCGCGATATACAGCGTCCGGGCGTCCCAACGCACCACTGCGGCCCGCGGGTTACCATTTTCCAAAAACCAGGCTTCCTGAACGATTGTCCGAGATGCCGTGAGGCTGGTCTTGCTGCAACGCTCCTGACCATGCGTAGCAGTGGATGACCGATAGCCCTGATGACATGACGAAGAAGGAAAGAAAAAGACATGCCTTGGAACCACGCCGATCAAAAGGACGGGGCCGGGAAACGCAAGATCATCGCTTCCATGCACAAAAGGGTAACGTCAGGCCCTACAGCCGACGATCTCATAATGCAGGCTCGTCAAGCGCGGTCACCGTCAGCGGAGACCGATGATGGTGCCGACCACGACCGGTATGGCGTGGCGCGTACACACAAAGGTCCGTTCGATAACGCGACGGCATTCAGCGACCCCACCTACGATCATGATCTCCCGACGAAGCAGCAATTGGAGGCCGCGCGGCGCAGGCAATCCGATGCCATAGAACAGCAAGAGGCAAACCGTCAGAGGGGCAAATCGCGCCCCCGAGCCAGGGAAAGGAATCCGAAAAGTTCCTGAGTAGAAAATAGGGGCCGTCGAGGATCGGCAGAAAAGCCCGCTTTCGCGGGCTTTTCTTGGTCATTGAGAAATTGCGCTGCCTCAGGCAGCCGTGAACGGCACGGCCACGAAGGTCTTGTTGCCGCCGCGCTCGATAAGCAGCAGCACCGATTTGCGGCCGGCCTTACCGGCTTCGGCAACCGCGGCCTTGACGTCGCGGGCGCTGTGAACCGGCTTGTCGTTCACCGAGACGATCACGTCGCCCGATTGAATGCCGGCGGCAGCCGCCGACTTGTCCGGGTTGACGCTGGCGACCACCGCACCGTTTGCGCTGCGCGGCAGGTTGAGCTGCTGGCGAACGTCGGGCGTCAGGTCGGCAAGGCCGATCCCGAGGCTCGGCTGGCCGCTGTTCTGGCCCAGGCTGTCGGGGCTTTCGGCCGCAGCCTGTTTCTGGCTGTTCTCATTGCCGCCGACAATAACGTCGAGATCGATCGTTTTGCCGTCACGCCAGACGCTGAGGGATTCTTTGGCCCCTGGCGAAAGGTCGGCCACGAGGCGTGACAGGTCCTTCGGCGTCTTGACGGTTTCGCTGCCGACCGATGTGACGATATCGCCCGGCCTCAGGCCGGCCCGTGCCGCCGGCGTATCGGCGGTGACGGCGGCAACCAGCGCGCCGCCGGTCTTGGCGAGCCCGACGGCATCGGCGACGTCCTTCGTCACCGGCTGGATCTGTACGCCGAGATAGCCATGATCGATCGAGCCGTCCTTCTGCAGCTTGGCGACGATCGCCTTCGCCTCGTCAGAGGGAATGGCGAAGCCGACGCCGACACTGCCGCCGTTCGGCGAATAGATGGCGGTGTTGATGCCGACGACATTGCCATTGCGATCGACCAGGGGTCCGCCGGAATTGCCATGGTTGATCGGCGCGTCGATCTGGATGAAATCGTCATAGGGGCCGCTGTGCAGGTCGCGGCCGCGGGCCGAGACGATGCCGGCTGTCACCGTGGTGCCGATGCCGAAGGGGTTGCCGATCGCGAGGATCTGGTCGCCGAGCTTCAGCTTGTCGGAATCGCCCCAGGCAATGGTTTGAAGCGGTTTCGACGTCTCAATCTTCAACACGGCGACGTCGGATTTCGGATCGGTGCCGATGAGTTTGGCCGGAAGCTCGGTGCCGTCGTCGAGCGTCACCTTGATGTCGACGGCATTGTCGATGACATGGTTGTTGGTGACGATCACGCCGTCAGGGCTGATAATGAAGCCGGAGCCGAGCGCCATCGCATGCTGGGAGCCTTGATGTTGCGGCGCCGGGTGCGGCAGCGGGATACCCTGGTCCTCGAAGAACTGGCGGAACTGCTCGTCCATCGGCGATTCTTGCTGGTCCGCGCTGACGTCAGTCGCCTTCATGGTCGTGGTGATGGTGACGACCGCAGGCTTGTCGGCGTCGACGATGGACGCGAAGGAGCCGCTGGGGGCCAGAACGCCGCCCGTATCCGAAGGTGTCGCAAAGGCGTTGGACGAGTTGATGGTAAAGGGCAGGCATGCCGCGCCGGCGATGATGGCGGCCCCGACAAGCGCTGCGGCACGATGTTTACGGAGAATATGTGACATGTGATTGTCCCTTGCGAGAGCGTTGGCTTTTGATGGCGTCGTGGTTCCATGTCAGGGACCTGGCGTCGGATGGCGTTCAGCGCCAATTCCTCTATTCAGAACGCGCTGTCGTCGAAATGCTGTGGCGACGGGGAGGGAATAGAAGAATTCGCGCTGGGAATACATATGATCCCGTCCGGTGGATTTACAAATTAAATATTGATCATGTTTATATTGCCAATTCGTAAGACATTACTGGAATTTAATCTTTGCTCCCGATGCTTCCGGTCCTGTCGCCGCGCTGCGGAAATCTCGGCCGCGATTCCCCCTCGCATCGCATTCCTCTGACGGTTTCATCCCGAAAATAATGGACTTAACCTCCGCCGGCCGTGATCCGATCGCCGCATGCGCTCGTAATTTCACGGCAGATGACCTGCCACTCTTTGCTTGACGTTGCGTTTCCAGATCTCGTTGCAGAATTTAAAATGTTAGTGGACTCTAAATTATTTCTTCTTCAGAAAGTAACGGCCGCGATTCGAGGACAAGCGAGTCCGCGGGCGACGTGTAAGGGGCAATGAGGACGGCAGTGGAGCGGGGGCGGAAAGCCAGGCGCGGCGCGCATGTGAAGTTGAGCGATGTGGCGAAAAGGGTGGGAGTGAGCCCCATCACCATCTCGCGCGCGCTTCGCAATCCCGAAATCGTCTCGGAGGATCTGCGCGAGGTCATCCTGCGCACGGTGGAGGAGATGGGCTATATCCCCAATCTTGCCGCCCGGGCGCTGGCCGGCCGCCACAACGGTGTCGTCGGCGTCATCACGCCCGCTTTACACCACCACGGCTTCGCCGGCCTCATGATCGGCATAGAGGATCGCTTCCGCGCCAGCGAATTCACCGTGCAATATTCCAATACGCTCCACCATGTCGATGGGGAGGCGGGCCAGCTCAAATCCCTCCTGACGCAGAAGCCGGCCGGCGTCATCATCGCCGGGGCCGAATCCTACCGCGATCTCCTACCGCTGATCGAAAATGCTGCCTGTCCGATTGCCCATATCACCGATCTCAGCCAGGAGCCGCAGACGCTGGTCGTCGGCCTCGATCATCATGCGGCCGGCGCCGAACCTACCCGCTTCCTGCTGTCGAGGGGTTATAGCAGGATAGGCTTCATGGGCCGGGGCACGGACATTCGCTCGCGCCGCCGGAAGGAAGGTTATGAGGCCGCGATGCGGGAAGCCGGCCGTTTCGATCCCGATCTCGTCATTGGCGAAAATGAGGGAAACAGCTCCGGCCTTGGCAGGGAGTTGTTTGCCCGCCTGCTGCAGCGCGTGCCCGATGTCGATGCCGTCTTCGCCCAAAGCGACGATCTGGCCCTCGGCGTTCTCATCGAATGCGCCGTGCGCGGCATCCGCGTGCCGGAGGATGTCGGCATCTGCGGCTTCAACGATCTGGAATTTTCGGCCTTCACCCAGCCGACGCTGACGACGGTGCACATACCGCGCTACGATATCGGCTACCGCGTCGCCGACATGCTGCTGCGCGCCATCCGCGACGAGCCGCCTGGCGAGGACAAGGTCGATTGCGGCTTCTCGATCATCCCGCGTGGCTCGACGCGCTAATCCGTCTCCGGAATCTGCGGCCGATCTGTCGGCGTATGCCGGAGCTAGGCACAGTCCGGATTATTCTCTATATCGACTGAATGAGGATCACTGTGCTGAAAAATGGATAGTGCGGGACTGTCTCTCGACAGAATGCGCACCTTTGTTCGCGTCGCCGAACGTGGCAACCTGTCGATGGTCGCAAGAGAACTGGGTGTCGGTCAATCCACCGTGACGCGGCACCTCAATGAACTTGAGGAGGCTGTCGGTGTGCCTCTTCTCAGCCGAACCACGCGTCGTGTCACCCTTACGGACGAAGGTAGCCGCTATTATGCGAACTGCCTTCAGATATTACGGCTGGTCGAACAGGCTGCTGAAGAAGCGAGAGATGCCCGTCAGGCCCCCGCCGGGGCTGTTCGGCTTTCTTGTACTGCAGCGCTCGGCGTGATGCACATCACGCGCATCATCTTCGACTTCCAGGACAAGCATCCGGACATCAGGGTCGACCTCAACCTAACGGATGAGCGTATCGACTTGGTTCGCGAAGGCATTGACGTGGCACTTCGTCTCGGGCCTCTCGCCGATAGTTCGATGAAGCTTCATGCGCTCGGAGAGAGCCATCGGCTGCTGGTGGGCGCTCCGGCTTATTTGTCCGTCCAGGGACGGCCGGAGCGCCCGGCCGATCTGTCACGATACGAAACCGTGGTGATGTCGAATGTGGCGGGGAGCGATCAGATCCTGCTTTCCTCTCCCAATGGCACAAATCATGCGATCCCGGTCAGCGGGAAATTGCGCGTCGACCACGGGCTTGCGGCGCGTGAAGCCTTTGCCGCTGGACGCGGCATTGGCCCTACACACCTCTGGCTGGTCCACGATCTCCTGGATAACGGTCAGCTCGAGGTCGTGCTTGGGGACTATCGTCCTTCGCCGGTGCCCGTGAGCTTGCTCATTGTTCCCGAGCGCGCAGCCATTGCCCGCGTTCGGCTTCTCGTCGATTTTCTTGTCGCCGAGGTTTCCAAATTACCGGGAATTCGGCCGTCGTAATTTATAGACCGAAAGATCGCTTGTCGCCGCGCCACCCCGTCGTCCGCAGATATTGCTCCCAGTTGAGCATGTCGGGGTTCAAGCGACGGCTCCATTCGAGATCATGCTCCGTGCCGAAATAGCCATATTCGACGGCATACTCGACCATCCCCAGAAGCTCCCGAACGAGAAGTTCGTTGGCGGCAAACTCCGGAAAATATTGCAGCAGGCCATCCCTGGTGAAAGCGTTTCGATACTCGGCCTTGCGGCCGGTCACGCGCTGAAAGGTTTCGATCATCTCGCGCGGAGAAATGATATCGCCGACGATCGGCAGCGTCTTCCCGTGATAGCGCTCGGGGTTGGAGAAAATTTCGAGAACGGCCGGCCCGGTTGCCGTCAGCGGATCGACAAAAGGCGCCCGGAAATCTTCAGGAAGGTAGATCGGCAGGAGGAGAGTATCGCCCTCCATACGCGGTACATAATACTCGAGAAGATTCGTGTAAAAGAATGCCAGCATGATGGAGGAATGAGAGATGGGCAGGCCGCGAATGTAGTCTGCGACGCGCGCTTTGTCGGTGAAGTGCGGCGCATACTTCGTCCCGCCGGTGATCTTGTCGACATTCTCGAGGGTGCTGAAAACAATATGCCCGACGCCGGCCTCAACTGCGGCATCCGCCAGCTGTCGGCCGAGAGGAGCCTCAATTGTCTCCGGCGGGGCGATGGGCGGTGTCATCAGAAACGCGCCGTCCGCGCCTTTGAAGGCAGCAACGAGGTCCTTCTGAACGCCAAGTTCAAGAGGGACGGTGACGATTTCAGCGCCGCGTTTCTCCAGACTTAAAGCTTCAGGTGAATCCTTATTCCGGGTGAAAGCGCGCACACGGAAACGTTGGCTCTGCAGGAGTGTCGCGGCTACGCTGCGCCCCTGTTTGCTCGTTGCACCGACAATCGCGATAAGTGGCTTTTCTTTTGTAGACATAGAGCTTCAAACCCTTCCCTGTCATGGCCACCGACCAGGCAGCCAGGCGTTGTTCTGTGGGAGAGCCGTCAGCCCATGCCGATAGCCCACCTCACTGACGGGCACCCTATCTCAGCAAGTTCTATTGCGGCAGATGTGTTGAATGCATAACATAATGCCGTTTTATGGATAAATAGCTCCGGCCAGCCGGCAGAGTCTGGACTGACGACACCATGAGCAACTGATGCCAAGTTTGCTGGAATCCAGCGGCCGCTTTGGTCGGAAGACGCCCTCCATCGGCGGGACTTGCAGTCCAGGCAATACTGTCGAAAGATAGGCGAGGAATTTGCTGATGGCAGGCTGTTGATCAAACGGTGGAGAAGTTCAGTGAATACCACGAGACTTTTTCTTGGCCTTGTCGCTGTTCTCGGCGTCACACTTGCGGGAAACCCGGCCGATGCCGACGAACTGGTTCACTTCGAAAGCGCGCCCGTAAAACTAAGCCCGTTTCGAATACGCAAGGCTAGTGAACAGGGAGAAAATCTCCCCCAACCGCAAGGCACACCCTTGCTGGGATATTTGAGCCGGCCCCAGGGTAGTGGTCCGTTCCCGGCGATCGTCGTCATGCACGGCTGCGAAGGCATGCGTTTCAGCGTCAAAGACCTTTGGCCGAAACGGTTGGTCTCATGGGGTTACGTCGTGTTGGTTGTCGATAGCTTCACCACCCGCAACATCAACGATACGTGTCAAAGCTATCTCCCCGATCGCGTCTTCGACGCCTATGGAGCTTTGAATTTCTTATCGAAACAAAGCTTTGTCGATGCCCAGCGCGTCGCCTTGATGGGTTTTTCGGCGGGTGCCACCGCGACGCTGGAGGGAACAAAAATCGAAGGCAACGAACAGCTTATGGACCACAAGTTCAAGGCAGCGGTTGCCTATTATCCGGCCTGTGCAGGAAGTCAGGGCGATGCGACAGTGCCGATCCTGATTTTGACTGGCGAACGAGACAATTGGAGCCCGACTGGACCATGCAGGAAGAGGCTTGCCAATCTGAGTGACGATAGCCCGCCAATCGAGCTCAATATCTACAAGGGTACTTACCACGATTTTGACGCCCCGGAGTTCACGGCGGGACGGAGGGTGTTTGGTCATATAGAAAAATACAATCCGGACGCCGCAGAAAAGTCCATTCGCAGCGTTCACACATTCCTTCAAAAGTACCTTTCGAACTAGAGCAATTCCAGCAAAAGTGTATAACGGTTTTGCGTCAGAATTGCGTGAAAACAGAGAGATAGGGCATGTTGGTCAAAGTGTGCAGCGTTCGGGCAGGCGTTCTTTCCCTGAGCAATCAAGGTATCAACAGGATGCTGCCCGCCGAGCGTCCGGATTCCATCTCTTCGTGAGCCTTCGCAACGTCGGCCAAACGATATTCGGCACCGATCTGCGAAACGATCCCTGTTTCCATCACCCGGACTGCAGCGAGAGCGGCCTCGCGATACTGTCCGACGTCAGCGCACCAGGCCATGATGCTCGGATGGGAGAGCGCTTTGCCCGGGCGAAGTTCCTCGACAGGGACCGGTGGAATAGAACCGGCGGCCTGACCGATCGTAACAGCCATGCCGAATGGGCGGACAGAGCGTATGCTTTTGAGAAGTGTGTCGCCGCCGATCCCGTCATAGGCGACGTCGACGCCAGGTCCGTTCGTGAGGCGCTTCACTTCCGCGACGATATCGGCGCCTCGTCCGACAATGACGTGATCGGCTCCATAAGATGTGGCGAGTGCTGCTTTTTCAGAAGAGCCGACCGTCCCGATCACGGTGGCATCGAGCGATTTCGCCCAGCGAACGAGGATGCTCCCAAGCCCGCCCGCGGCCGCATGGATCAGCACCTGAGTTCCTGCATGCACATCATAGGTCTTTTTCAATAGCATGTAGGCGGTCATGCCTTTGAGGAGCGAACTCGCTGCGGTCTTTGCCGAAACGGCATCAGGAAGCTTGATCGCCCTTTCGGCGGCAATATTCCTCGTGGAGCGATAGGCCCCAACCGGAGGCCCCGCATAGGCAACGCGGTCACCTTTTTGAAACATGGAGACGCCAGGACCGACGTCCTCGACGATGCCCGCCGCCTCAGCGCCGATCACGGATGGGTAGGAAGGCATCGGATAGATGCCTTTTCGATGATAGACGTCGAGAAAGTTGGTGCCGATGGCCTCATGACGAATTCCTATCTCGCCATCACCTGGAGGATCACAACGGTGATGCTCAACATGGAACTGGGCGATGTCGCCGGGGGCGTTCAGCCATATGATTTGGTCGGTCATCTCTTGTACTCCTTCATGAGTACAAATTAAGCCATGGCCTGATGTGTGAAAATTCCCTATCGTCTCACAATGATTGGGAGAGAATTCACAGAAATCGATTGGGACGACCTTCGACATTTCCTGGCGCTTGCCCAGTCAGGAACGTTGCTTGGTGCAGCAAAGCTGCTCGGTGTCGAACACGCCACGATCAGTCGGCGCGTTTCGTCGCTTGAAGCCAGTCTGGGACGCAAACTCGTAGACCGCCGCGGACGGCGCATCATATTAACGCCGGATGGAGAGCAGGTTGCCAGGCACGCAGCTCTTGTTGCGGTGCAGACTGCGGCCATCGAGCAGCTTGCTCGCAGCAGCGCCACGGAAGTGCGCGGCCATGTGAGAATCAGCGCGCCTCCCGCTCTCTCAAGCGTGCTCCTGGCAAAGCTAATCGCGGCCGTCAGGCGAGACCATCCGGGTGTTCAGATCACGCTTGTCGGAGAAAAGCGCCTCGCATCCTTGAACAGACGAGAGGCGGATATCGCCGTGCGCATGTCGCGTCCGGAAGACGGCGATTACTCCATCGTCAAGCTCGGTGAGACAAGCTTCCATCTCTACGCATCAAAGACCTACCTCGACACCGTTCCACCGTCGGACTGGACCTTCATCGGTTACGACGAAACCATGAACGCCTCACCGCAACAGTTGCGGTTGAGCGAATTGGCCGCCGGCCGGCCGATCGCCGTGAGGTCGTCCGTGCTGGAGTTTCAGGCCGCAACCGCAAGCCTTGGCGCAGGTGTCGTCATGCTCCCCGACTTCATCGTCCCGGAGTCCAGCGGTCTCCAGCGCATTGAAAACGAACAGGTTTTGACAAGAGAGGTCTGGCTGGTGGTCCATTCGGATATCAAAGACGTCCCCTCCGTCCGGGTCGTCGTCGATGCGCTGAGAACCGCTCTAGGGAAGTAGGGCGTTCAGTTGGGCGGGTCGCAAGCCCAGGAGCACGCGTAGGGCTCGGCGTGAAGCAACGACCAATTTGGGGGCCGCAAGCTGACGGCCTGCTTCGAGATACGGACGAGTTAGGGAACAGACCGTCAGGCACCCTGCGTGCATCATCTTGAAAGTTAGCTATTGCTGTCGTTGGTCTCCGGCACGACGGATATTTCGGAATAGCGGCAACGGACAGTGCCGCACCGGCCGCCGGAATAGGACTCAGCCATCACGCTCCCTCACCGCCCATGAGGTGGTATCGTGATCGGGGTGCTGGTTGTTGCTCTCCTTGATCGCCGCGGCCCAGTCGGCGCCGTTGTTTTCGGTCGCACCGGTATTTTCTATGGCCGTGACCGTATCGAACCATGACACCATGTTCTCGGTGCAGGTATTGGCAAGCGGCGAGAAGGCGTGCGGATCGTCAAGCGAACCGATCATCAGGTTGGTGCGACCGTTTTCGAGGTGGTGGAAGAACAACGGCGTGCCGCAATTGGCGCAGAAGCCGCGCTCGACAAGCTCCGAGCTCTTCCACACGTTCGGCTTGCCGCGTGTCCAGCTGAGCGCATCATCGGGGGCGGCGACGAGCGCGGCAAAGATATTGCCCGAGGCTTTCTGGCACATGCGGCAATGGCAGAGATGCGAATTGTCAAGCATAGCGGTTGCGTGGTAGCGCACGGCACCGCACTGGCAGCCGCCGCTCACCTCCATTTCGATGCGTTTCATTTTTTCTCCTCCTTCAAGAAGGCGGGTTTGGGCTGAATCACTTCTAGGTTTTCGTCTTTTGATCGTCCAGCCTCCCGGAGCAGATCCAATTCTGGTGTTAGTGGGCGTGGTTTGCCAGCCAAAAGCTCCGGCAAACACGTCGGTCAATCAACGGCCAGCGAAACGCCGTCTCGCGGCATCGGTTACGGGCGTATAGAGGGCGACGCGTGTCCCCTCGGGGTCGGAAAACTGCACTGTGCGATTGCCCCATGGCAAATCCTTGGGTGCGTGCACGACCGTGACCCGATCCTTAAGCCGTGCGAATTCCGCATCGACATCCGACACCATGAACTCGAGAATGGCCGTCCTGTTGGCCCCCGGCTCAGAACTGCCCTCGCTGAACAAGGCCACGGTTTCCGCGCTGCCTATTGCGAGGCTCGCGCCGGTGGTGACGATCTCGGCGAAGACGGGCGCAAGCCAGTCGGCGCGGCAGCCCGTCACAAGCTCATAAAAGGCCACCATGCTGTTGATGTCAGAGGCGATGAGGCGAGTGGAAGCGAACTTCATAATCTTTTCCTTGGACGTGCGACCATCTCTTTCCTTGCTTTTGTGACATAGCCGTGCTGACAGCGTTGTGGCAGCAGGAGTCATCAGGCATGCGAAAGGCAGATCGACTTTTTCAGATCATCCAGATTCTTCGACGATCGAGCCGCCCGGTGACCTCGGCTGAGCTTGCAGATGAACTTGAGGTCGCGCGGCGAACCGTCTACCGCGACATCGCACACCTGATTGCTCAGCGTGTTCCAATCGAAGGTGAAGCTGGGTTTGGCTACGTCCTCGATCCGCGATACGACATGCCGCCGCTCATGCTGACGCCTGACGAGATAGAGGCCGTGGTGCTCGGTGTTCAATTGGTGGCAAAGTTGAATGACGCGGCCATCCGGAATGCCGCCAGCGATGTGATGGCCAAGATCACATCGGTCATGCCGCAGGACCTTCTTCCCTATATTGCCCAACCCGCCGTCGGCATCAAACCGGCTGATGTCAGCGGCGATGTGACACGCGACACGCGTCCGCTCAGGTTGGCGATCAGGGAAGGCCGCAAGCTTGAGCTCGACTATCGCGCGGAGGATGGGGCGGTCACCCGCCGCATCGTCTGGCCCGTGCTTCTCGGCTATGCCGACACGCACAGCCTCTTGATCGCGTGGTGCCAATCGAAACAAGCCTTCCGGCATTTCCGCACCGAACGCATCCTCAAAGTCGAGATTCTCGATGAATCCATAGGCATGTCCCGGAGCAAGCTGAGGCAGCAATGGCAGCAGTGGCGCGATGCCGAAATGCGGAAATCCAGTGGGATGCAGTGAGCGCTTCGCGCGCCATTTGGCGATAGCCAAGGGCGGAGTGCAGTCGCCAGCGAGCAAGCTGTAAACAGCGAATCGATGAGCATCCCGAACGATGCTCATCCCACTGAGCACCACCCGGGCGGTGGGTCGTCGATCGAGTTTTTCGTTGTTAATGTACGACTTGGGAAGCTACCGACATCAATTCCTGTGAATTCGGTGCCTTGAATGTCTGGAGCCCAGCCTCCAGAACTTCGGTGAAGCTCCAGCGTACGATGCCCTCGCGGTCGATTAGGAACTGACCGACAAGCTGCCCATGGTCGGCAGTCATCATCTGCTGGTCGGCTTCCGTAATTTCATATCCTTCCTTCTCGTTGAGAAATTCGTCCATTGCCATCACGCCCATAGGCTCGGGCAACTCGCCCGGAAGATCGATCTGTATCGCCATGACCGTGTCGATCCCGACCTCGCGTAAGCCGAAGGCTTGGTGCGAAGCCCGTACCGGGTCGGAAGCAGCAAGAAGATCGGGTATCGGATGGTAACGGAAATAGAGCCGCGCGCGCTCGACCGGGGTGTTTACCACCGCTAGGGATTGGACGCCTTTCTCACGTAGCATCGGGTTGAGATATGCCATGGCGGCGACATGGCGCCGGCAGAACGGACAATGCAGGCCTCGAAACAAACCGATCAACAATGGGCTGCGGCCACGAAAGTCATCAAGTGCGATCTTCCCCTCGCTCGAGATCGCGTCAAACACAACGTTCGGGACCCGGTCGCCCGGTTGTAGCGGATGGTCGACATAGCGCGTGGACATGGACAACCTCCTCGCTCGGGGATCAGTCGAGAAAAGGCGCCACGTTAAGTGCTTCGAGGTCCGATTGAGCGTTGTCAGGCCTGACCCCTCGCGTCTTACCGCACCGCCAGGATCCGATCTTAGAATGGTCTCACATTCGCCCGCAGGCAAGCGGCAAACAGCGAATCGTGAATTGAAAAAGCCCGTTTTCGGCAAACTCTGGCTTTTCTAGCCGCCGTAGAGGTCGATCCAGAAAATTGAGCTGGTTCGGCAGGAAAACCGCCAGCCCTTCAGCTAGCGAATTCAGCCTGGGTGAGGGGCCAGCCTCGCTGGCCCCTAATCTCTCATCAAATATCGCTTGCAGCGCTCGACCAGAGGTCGGCCGCTTCGGCGGCCGTCATGCGCCGTACCTCGGCCTCGTGGCTGCGGCTGGCGAAGAGTTCGCTTGCCATGATCTGCTCGGCAAGGTCTGCCGGCAGCGAGAGGATGACGCGGGCTTCGCCATTGTACAGGCCGCCGAGTTCCGTGCGCTTGCCGGTCACCATGCCGCCGGCGACCGTGTTGTTGGTCTCCGGATCGATCAGGATGAAAGAGCCGGAAAGCCGGTTCTGCTCATAGGGGTCGAAGATCGCCGCTTCGTCGAAGACGAGCCGGACTTTGCCGATGGCGTTCATGTAAAGCCGCTGGGCGGCGTTCCAGCTGCCGGTTTTCAGCTCGAGCTGGCTGAGCGGCTGCACCTGGACTCGCTGGCGGCGGCTGCCGCTCTTCAGCCAGTAGCGTTTGCCGGGCTCGATACCCTCAGGCTGTAGCGCGACGATCTGCGCGTCGAAGGCAAGGCCGACCTGCGGCTGGGCGTCGATCGAGACGATCATGTCGCCGCGCGCCACATCCACCTGGCGGTCGAGCACCAGCGTGATCGCGTCGCCAGCCACGGCGGCGTTGCGAACGAGATCGAAGGTGACGATCTTGGAGACGTTGGCGACCATGCCCGACGGCAGGATCATGACGCTGTCGCCTGGTTTGACCGAGCCGCCGGCAACCGTGCCCTGGTAGCCGCGGAAGCTTTCACCCGGACGCGAGACGCGCTGTACCGAAAGACGAAAGCCGACCGTCTGCGACGAGCGCACGGTGGCAAGCTCCAGCGTTTCCACCAGTGTCGGGCCGGTGTACCAGGGCATCGCGCCCTGGCCGGAATAGACGACGTTTTCGCCCTTCAGCGCCGACATCGGAATGGCGGTGATCTGCTTGACGCCGAGCGACAGGGCAAATTCCCGGAATTCATGGCTGATCTTGTCGAAGCCGGCGCGATCATAGCCCGTCAGGTCGATCTTGTTGACGGCGAGCACGAACTGCTTGATCCCGAGCAGCGAGGCGATCGTCGCGTGACGGCGCGTCTGCTCGAGAATGCCGAAGCGTGCATCGACGAGCAGGATGGCGAGATCGGCGGTCGAGGCGCCGGTCGCCATGTTGCGGGTATATTGCTCGTGGCCGGGCGTGTCGGCGACGATGAAGGAGCGCTTGTCGGTCGAGAAATAGCGATAGGCGACATCGATGGTGATGCCCTGTTCGCGCTCGGCCTGCAGGCCGTCGAGCAAGAGCGCGAAGTCGGGCAGGCCGAGATCGTTCTGCTTGCCAGTGGAATCACGCTGCAGGGTGGCCGCCTGGTCTTCCTTGACCGCCTTGGTGTCCCAGAGCAGGCGGCCGATCAAGGTCGACTTGCCGTCATCGACGCTGCCGCAGGTAATCAGGCGCAGTGGGCGCGAGTCGCGCAGAGCTTTCTGCGGCTCGGCGGCGGGCAGGGTGACGACGGTGGCGGCCGAGACGGCGGTTTGGGCTGCGGTCATCTCAGAAATATCCTTCACGCTTCTTCTTTTCCATGGAGCCGGACTGGTCGCGATCGATGGCGCGGCCCTGGCGTTCGGACACCGTTGCAATTTCGAGTTCGGCAATCACCTCTTCGAGGGTGGTGGCCTGTGAGCGGATGGCGCCGGTCAGCGGGAAGTCGCCGAGGGTGCGGAAGCGGATCATGCCTTCCTGGCGAACTTCGCCGGGCAGCAGTTCCAGGCGCGGATCCTCGGCCAGGATCATCATGCCGTCACGCTCCACGAACGGCCGCTTCTTGGCGTAGTAGAGCGGCACCAGCGGAATGTCTTCGGCCTGGATGTAGCGCCAGATGTCGACTTCGGTCCAGTTCGACAGCGGGAAGGCGCGTACGCTCTCGCCCCTGCGGATCATGCCGTTATAGATGTTCCAGAGTTCCGGCCGCTGATTGCGCGGATCCCAGCGATGGTCGGGCGTGCGGAAGGAATAGATGCGCTCCTTGGCACGGCTGGCTTCCTCGTCGCGCCGAGCACCGCCGAAAGCCGCATCGAACTGGCCGGCATCGAGCGCCTGGCGCAGGCCTTCGGTCTTCATGATGTCGGTGAAGGCAGCCGAACCATGCGTAAACGGCGTGATGTTTTCGGCCGCACCGCGCGGATTGATGTGCTCGATCAGATCGAGATCGTATTTCTTCGCGGTCTCGTCGCGGAAGGCGATCATCTCCCTGAATTTCCAGCCGGTGTTCACATGCAGCAGCGGGAAGGGCACGCGGCCGGGATAGAAGGCCTTGCGCGCCAGATGCAGCAGCACCGAGGAATCCTTGCCGATCGAATAGAGCATGACCGGACGCTCGAATTCGGCCGCAACCTCGCGGAAGATGTGGATGGATTCGTTTTCCAGCGCTTTCAGATGCGGGTCGAGCGGCGCCTTGGTGCTCTGCGGATTGCTGAGTTCCGTATCCGGACGGCTATCGGGCATGTTTTACTCCAGGCTATCGGTCGTTTGCGGCTCACCGCAAAACAATTCCTTGATATTGGCTTTCCCTGAGAATGTTGCCTTTCTCTGGGAATGTGGACTTTCCCAAGGCGGCGGCGATCGCCGCGCCCGATTGGGAAAGCCGTGGGGTGATTTACTGTGCGGCGATCGCTGCTGCCTCTTCGGCGACATGTAGGCCGCATTCCCGCGTCTCGTCCTGCTCCCACCACCAGCGGCCGGCGCGTTCGGGCTCACCCGGCTTGATGGCGCGTGTACAGGGCTCGCAGCCGATCGAGGGATAGCCGCGGGCGTGCAGCGGGTTCACCGGTATGCTTTTCTCTGCGACGAAAGCCTTGATCCTGTCGATGTCCCAATCGGCGAGCGGATTGACCTTCAGCAGGTGCCGTTCGGCGTCGTATTCGGCGAAAGGCGTTTCGGCGCGGTTGGCCGATTGCCCACGGCGCAGGCCGGTAATCCAGATCGAGGCACCTTCGAGCGCGCGTGCAAGCGGCTTCAGCTTGCGCACGCCGCAACAGGCATGCCGGGCCTCGACGCTCTCGTAGAAACCGTTGAGGCCGTACTTTGCCGCATAGGCATCGATATCGGCCTGCTCGGGCTCGTAGCGATGGATACGGATGTCGTACTGGCTCTCGGTCTCGTCTATCAGCGAAAGCGTTTCGGGAAACAGCCGGCCGGTCTGCAGCGTCGCGACATCGATCGGCAGGCGGTGCGTGCCGATTTCGGCGGTGATGACCTGGTCTTCGATGCCGAGCGAAGTGGTGAACACCACGCGGCCGCCGAGGCCCGAGACCAGCGACAGACGTCCGGCGAGGTCGAGGCCTGCCAGCTTGTCGTTCAGCGCCTCGGCTTCTGCAATAGGATTGGTAACAGTCATGAGAATCCTGTCCGTTGTTAGCGGGAGTATCGCAGTTCGATCCTGGATCGGACAGAAAAAGGGATTTCGAAAGCTGCGGCCGGAGGAGCAAATATCTCTCCGAAGCTGCCGCAATGCAGAAAAGCAGCCGCCCGCGGGCAAAAATCCACGTCGGCAGTCTGAATGTCTATAAAAATAGTAGAGTTACACGCAGCCTGTCAATCGGAAATCTGAATTGATGCCGAAAAGAGTGCAGAACGGGCTGTTTTGGAATAGATTATCGAGGGTTGGCCAAGAGCAAAAAACAAGGCCAAAACGCTTGTCTCTCAAGGCTTTCTCCGGCGCGTTCAAATTCCGTTCATGCTGGCTGTGCAATAGAGACGAAAGTACTGCTGAAGTGGTGCGAAGAATCGCGCCGCTCGTGTGTGTCGATGGTCTGAGATGATTACGCAAAAGGCGAAATATGCGCTGCGGGCGCTGACGGTTCTGGCTGATGCCGATGCCGACGAACCGGTGATGATTTCCGATATCGCAGCGCAGCAGAAGATTCCGAAGAAGTTTCTCGAACAGATCCTGCTCGACCTGAAACATCACGGCATCGTCGTCAGCCGTCGCGGCAAGCAGGGCGGTTATCTTCTTCTCAAGCCCGCCCACGCCATCACCTTCGGCGAGATCCTGCGTATCATCGACGGTCCGATCGCTCCGCTTCCGTGTCTCTCGATCACGGCCTACCGGAAGTGCGACGATTGCGACGGCGAGCAGAGCTGCCAGATCCGGCACGTCTTCGCTAAGGTGGCCGACGCAACCCGCAAGGTGCTGTTTTCGACGACCATCGCCGATGCCGCGCAGCCGGCGCGCGGCGCCGAGGTCACCCGGCTGCTGGCTTGATCCGTTTTCCTGTAGGCCCGTGCGCGTGGGGTGCCGCCACCGAGCCCAGCATCCGATAGGCAACGCGTGTCGGCCGCGGGCGCAGCGGATCGAAGGCGGCCATGGCATCTGCGCCTTCTGCTTCCGTCATCGCTCAGTCTCTCTCCGGTTCAGCCTCACCATAGCCATCTCCTTTGCCTTGCCCGTTCGAGAAGGCTGGACGAGATGAGACGGCCGTTTGTGACACGCTGTCCAGTTTTTTGATGCGCCATATTGAAGACGCGCGTGAAGGGGAGTTGAATCTAACGCTGCGATGCATCATATTGCATCGCAATTGCAACGCATGAGGTAGGCCATGAAAACGGCATCGCTCCCGTCCCTTCGCGTGGATCCCGAATTGCGCGCCGCCGCCGAAAGCGTTCTGAAAGAAGGCGAGAGCTTGTCGTCGCTGATGGAGGACTCTCTCCGTCGCCAGATCGACTATAGGAAGACGCAGGCGGAGTTCATCGCACGGGGTCTGGCCGGCTTGGCGGAAGCGGAGCGGACAGGTGTCTATTATGCGACGGACGATATTCAGGAGTTGATGCGCAAAAAGCTTGAAAAGGCGAAAGCCCGCAAGGCAGTGCAACAGAAATGACATTCGAACTGAGGTACACCCAGACCTTCTATGAAGATCTGGACCGGCTCTCAGACTTTCTGATCGAACGCGATCCTGAGTTGGCGGAACGTGCCATCAACGCCATTCAGAAGGCGCTGATGATACTCGAGGATTTCCCGCTCATGGCCAGGCGCGCGTCCGCGGATGATCCCTTGCTGCGTGAGCTCGTCGTCCCCTTCGGATCGGCTGGATATGTCATTCTTTTCAAAGTGATGAACGAATCGACCGTCATCGTCCTCGCCATCCGTCACCAGCGCGAAGTCGATTACCACTGACTACCGGTCGCTCACCGCCCAGCGCGGATTGCTCCACGGTTCCTGGTTCGAGCGCGCCAGCGGCTGCTTGCCGAGAATATGGTCGGCTGCCTTCTCGCCGGTCATGATCGACGGACCGTTCAGATTGCCGTAGGTGACGTGCGGGAAGATCGAGCTGTCGGCGACCCTTAGCCCCTCGACGCCGATGACCCGCGTCTGCGGATCGACCACGGCCATCGGATCGTCCTTGGCACCCATCTTGCAGGTGCCGCAGGGGTGATAGGCGCTTTCCAGATGTTCGCGCAGGAAGGCGTCGATTTCATCGTCGCTTTGCACGCCTTCGCCCGGTTGGATCTCCGGCCCGCGATAGTGGTCGAAGGCGCTCTGTCCGAAGATCTCGCGGGTCAGCCGCACGCAGTGGCGGAATTTCTCCCAGTCTTCGGGATGGCTCATATAGTTGAAGCGCAGCACCGGATCGGCTTTCGGCTCGGCCGAGCGCAGCGTCACGTTGCCGCGCGATTTCGATAGATTGTAGCCGACATGAACCTGGAAACCATGGCTTTTGGCCGCTGCCTTGCCGTCATAGCTGATCGCCACCGGCAGGAAATGATACTGGATGTCGGGTTGCTTCAGCCCGGGTGCGGAGCGCAGGAAGGCACAGGCTTCAAACTGATTTGAAGCGCCGAGCCCGCCCTTGGAAAGCAGCCACTGCGCACCCGCCACCCCCTGCCAGAACCAGGGCAGCCAGGAATAGAGCGACACCGGCTTGGTGCTCACCTGCTGGAAGTAGAATTCCATGTGATCCTGCAGATTGGCGCCGACCCCCGGCCGGTCGACCTTCACCTCGATGCCCATCTCCTTGAGATGCCCGCCCGGGCCGATGCCGGAGAGCATCAGCAGCTTCGGCGAATTGAAGGAGGAGGCCGAGACGATCACCTCGCGGTTCGCCATCACCACCTCGATCCGGCCGTTGCGTTCGATCTCGACACCGGTTGCCCGTCCGTCCTCGATCACCACCTTGCGCGCCAAGCCGTAGACGATCTTGACATTCGCCCGCTTCAGCGCCGGTTTCAGATAGGCGTTGGCGGCAGACCAGCGGCGGCCGCCGAAGATGGTCTGCTCCATCAGGCCGAAGCCTTCCTGCTTGCTGCCGTTATAATCTTCCGTCGTTTCGAAGCCCGCCTGTTTGCCGGCCTCGATGAAGGCGCGAAACAGCGGATTGGTGAAGCCGCCGCGCTGGACGTGCAGAGGCCCGTCCGTGCCGCGCCAGCCGTCCTCGCCGCCATGCGAATGTTCCATCCGCTTGAAATAGGGAAGCACGTCCGCATAGGCCCAGCCGCCGGCCCCGAGTTCTTCCCAGCGGTTGAAGTCTTCTGCGTGGCCGCGCACATAGACCATGCCGTTGATCGAGGAGGAGCCGCCGATCACCTTGCCACGCGGCGCGGTGATGCGCCGGTTGTTGAGGTTCGCCTCCGGCTCGGAAAGATAGCCCCAGTTATAACGCTTCATGCTCATCGGCCAGGCAAGGGCCGCCGGCATCTGGATGAACGGTCCGAAATCGCTGCCGCCCGCCTCGATGACGATAACGGTGTTCTTGCCGTCCTCCGACAAGCGGTAGGCGAGGGCGGAACCCGCCGAGCCCGAACCGATGATGATGAAATCTGCTTGTTGCATGACGTTCCCTTAGATTCTTTTGCAACTGAGAAACCCCCGCCCCAAACCCCTCCCCACAAGGGGGAGGGGCTTAACCTGCCGCTCCGCTTTGCCACGCTATCAATACAACGGCGGGCGAGGTTGAAATGCGACGGTGCCACAGCTTGGCCCCTCCCCCTTGTGGGGAGGGGTTGGAGCGGGGTCTTTGATCAATAAGGCGCCGCCACCGGCCCCATGCCCACGTAAACCGTCTTCAGCTCCGAATAATGCTCCAGCGCCGCCAGCGAGTTTTCCCGTCCGAAGCCGGATTGTTTCGAGCCGCCGAAGGGAATTTCCACCGGGCAGAGATTGTAGGTGTTGATCCAGAGCGTGCCCGCCTCCAGTCGGTCGACGACGCGGTGGGCGCGGGTGAGGTCGGCGGTGAAGACGCCGCCGGAAAGGCCGAATTCGCTGGCATTGGCGCGCGCGACCACCTCGTCCTCAGATTCGAAATCGAGCACCGACATGACAGGGCCGAAGATCTCTTCGCGGGCGATGGTCATGTCGTCAGTGACATCGGCAAAGACCGTCGGCTGAACATAATAACCTTCCCCGGAGACGTTGTTCGGAATGCCGCCGCCGGCAATCAGCGTCGCGCCCTCGGCCTTGCCCTTCTCGATGTAGGAGATCACCTTTTCCCGCTGCGCCCAGGAAACCATCGGGCCGATCTGCGTCGTCTCATCCATCGGATCGCCGATCAGCATCGCCTCGGTGCGGGCCTTCAGCCGCTTGAGGAATTCCGCCTTGATCGTCTTCTGCACGAAGACGCGCGTGCCGTTCGAGCAGACCTGGCCCGTCGAATAGAAATTGCCGAGCATCGCCCCACCGACCGCAGAATCGAGGTCGGCGTCGTCGAAGACGATGAGCGGCGACTTGCCGCCGAGTTCCATCGTCACGTGCTTCAGATTCCCAGCTGCAGCGGCTGCGACCCTGCGCCCCGTCGGCACCGATCCGGTCAACGACACCTTGGCGACGTCGGGATGGTTGACAAGCAGCGGTCCGGTGTCGCGGTCACCCTGGATCACATTGAAGAGCCCCTTCGGCAGCCCCGCCTCGTGCAGGATTTCGGCGATCTTCAGTGCGCCGAGCGGCGTGTTTTCGGACGGCTTGAAAACCATGGCATTGCCGCAGACAAGCGCTGGCGCGGCCTTCCAGCAGGTGATCTGCTGCGGATAGTTCCAGGCGCCGATGCCGACGCAGACGCCAAGAGCCACGCGCTTGGTATAGGCGAAATCCTGACCGAGCGGGATATGCGAACCGTTGAGCCCGGCCGGTGCAATGCCGCCGAAGAATTCGAAGGCATCGGCGCCCGAGGTCGGGTCGGCGACGATTGTCTCCTGGATCGGCTTGCCGGTATCGAGCGTTTCGAGCTCGGAGAGCGCGCGGTTTCTCTCGCGCATGATGTCGGCCGCGCGTTTCAGGATGCGTCCGCGCGCCATGGGGCTCATCGCCGCCCATTCCGGCTGCGCGCGCTTGGCGGCTGCGATCGCGCGTTCGACGATCGCGGGCGTTGCCGCATGTAGCCGGGCGATCACCTCGCCGGTCGCAGGATAGATGCTCTCGATGACGGTGCCATCGGTATCCTCGACATATTCGCCGTCGATGAAGTGCGAGGCTTTCGGCTGGGCTTTCATGTCATTTGTCCCTTGGGTGGTTCGATGTGGTTGTCCCTTCTCCCCTCGGGAAGAAGGTGGCCCGCAGGGCCGGATGAGGGGGCGGCAGTCTCGGCCTTGCCCCACCCATCTGTCCTTCGGACATCTTCTCCCCGTTGGGGAGAAGGGGGGGCGGTGGCCAAGAGCGCATTCAGGTAATCCTCGGTAAGCGCGATCGAGGCTTCGATGCCGATCGGCGCCGATTTCAAACTTTGCCGGATGTAGAGCCCGTCGATCATCGCCGCAGCGCCTTCGGCAATGCGTTCTGCGGCGTCGGTAGGCAGAAGCGCCTTGAGATCGGCAAGCAGATTGGAATGCAGCCGTCGCGCATAGACCACGAGGAAGCGCCTGGTCTCCTCCGAACGCTGTGCTTCGGCATAAAAGGCGAGCCAGGCGGCGATCGTTTCCGGTGCGAACTGATCGGCGTGGAAGCTGACCCGGATGACGGCCGAAAGCCGTTCGCGTGGCGTCTTCGCCGCCCTGAGCGCTGCCACCGCATCGCTGCGCAGCTGCCGGAGAAGCGAGCGAATGGTCTCGATCAGCAATTGCTCCTTGCTTCCAAAATAATGATGCGCAAGGGCCGGCGACACGCCGGCTTGCCGAGCGATGTCGGACATGGTGACGGCAAGCGAGCCGTGATCGCCGATCACCCGCAGCGCTGCATCGACAAGCGCCTTGCGGCGCATCGGCTCCATTCCGACCTTCGGCAAACGAAAACTCCCTGAAAACCAGATCAGATTATTTTTGATTGACTGACCAATCAACAAAAATCTTTGCCGATTTGATTTGGCGCAGATCTTTTCCTGAAGAACTGGCGCGACATATGCGAAGTTGATCAGGAGGTGTGTTATGACCAGTCTCTTCGATGGAATGCCCGAATCCTCGCTACGGTCGAAATGGGTATGGTTCGTCGGCCTCGGCGTGCTGCTTCTCATCTGCGGCCTCATCGCTCTCGGCAACCTGTTGATAGCGACCGTCGCTTCGGTCTTTTATGTCGGCATGCTCATGCTGGCAGGCGGCGTCATCTATCTCATCCATGCCTTCCAAGTGCGCGGCTGGGATCACGTGCTCTTTTGGGCTTTGAGCGGCGTGCTCTATTTGCTTGCCGGTATCTGCGCCTTCATCAATCCCATCTTCACCTCGGCGGCCTTGACCCTGTTTCTGGCCGTTGCGCTGCTCGTGGCCGGCATCTTCCGTCTCTGGGTCGGCATGCGCATGCGGCCACTCAAGGGCTGGGGCTGGATCACCGCAAGCGGTTTCATCACTGCGCTTGCCGGTTTCGTCATCGCGCTCGGCTGGCCGGTGAACAGTCTCTGGATCCTCGGCCTTTTCCTGGCGGCCGATCTCATCGTCCAGGGCTGGACAATGATCGGCTTCGGCTTCGGCATCCGCAGTTGAACCTGTGGAAATCGGCGTTCAGGCCGTTCTTTTTTGACAAGGGGATGACAGGGGATTAGACTTTAGGGATTACGGCCCGGTCCGAACACGCGGACCGTGCGATGTGCGAATGCACCAAGGCACCGGCTGATATCGCCGAGAATGCTGAAAATGGTCATGCGTCCCCCAAAGGCAGGGTTCTGTCTGATCAGAAAGGGAGGAAGTTCATGCCGATGGTCACCGTTTCCATCTCTCCGCAGCAAGCAGCGGGCATCCGCGCCGCCGTCGATAATGGCGGCTATGCCTCGAGCAGCGAGGTTGTCCGCGAGGCGCTGCGTCTCTGGGATACCGCTCGGAAGCTCAACGAATTCCGGGACGATGTTCTCGGCGACGAGGGCGCTCCATCCGGTGGCAGATGCGTCGCCGACATGTTCGCCGATCACGAGGCGGAGCGCCGTCGCTCCGCCTGAGCAAGCATTTGATTGCATTGGAAAAATTGAATAGGCCGGAACGCGTGGGTGCTCTGCGCGTTTCACAAAACCTTCACACTGGCGAAAGGGTTCATTGATCTCTTCTGCGGCATGTTCCGGACGAAAAAGAACAAGTCACAGTGGAGATCGGCCCACAATGAAGACTGGAATATCTTTGGCTGCCACCGTCGAGCCGGGTGTTCTGCGCCGCTACGCCAGCGATCAGATCGTAACGCTAGCCAAGCTCGTGGTCGAGAACGCCTTCCAACCGATCGTCGAGGCCGGAACCGGCACGGTTTTTGGCTATGAATCCCTCATGCGCGGCCAGGAACGCATCGGCTTCGACACGCCGATGGAAATTCTCGACGAAGCCCACCAGGCTGGCCAGTTGCTGCAATTCGAACAGATGCTCTCCAGCCGCGCGCTTGCCAAATTCGCGACGCTGTCGAATTTCTCGACGTCCACGCTTTTCCTCAATCTCGACGTCCGGCTGATCCCGCACGGCGAGCGCCTTGTCGAAAACCTGCTGCAGCATCTGAGGAAGGCCAATATTCCGCCGTCTTCGGTCTGTTTTGAATTCTCCGAGCGTTTCGACAATACCAGCGTGCCGGAATTTTCTGCCCTTGTTTCCAAGCTGCGCAAGGCCGGTTTCAAGTTGGCGATCGACGATTTCGGCGTCGGCCACGGTGAGATGAAGCTGCTCTGCGATTATGCCGTCGACTACCTCAAGATCGACCGCCACTTCGTCGCAGAGATCGACCGCAGCCCACGCAAGCGCCATCTCCTGAAGAGCATCGTCAACATCGCCCACGTGCTCGGTACGCGCGTCATCGCCGAAGGCATCGAGACCGAGGCCGAGTTCATCGCCTGTCGCGAATATGGGGTCGATCTCGTCCAGGGCTGGTTCATCTCCCGCCCGACGACGCATATATCGGAGTTGGCGCTGTCCTTCCCGCATCTGCAGGAACTCGGCAAGAGCAAGCGGGGCAGCCAGTCGCTCGACGAAATCCTCATCCGCAAGCAGATCGAACTTCTGCCGGCAGTCTACGAGAACGACAGCATCGACAGCGTCTTCGAGCTCTTCCGCCGCAACCCGCGCCAGGCCTTCTTCCCTGTTCTCAACGCCAACAGTGAGCCGCGCGGCATCATCCACGAGCATCACCTGAAGGAATATATCTATCAGCCCTTCGGCCGCGATCTCCTGAAGAACAAGATGTACGAGCGCAGCATCTCGCATTTCGTGGAGATGGCGCCGATCGTCAGCCTCGACAGCGACGCCGAGCAGTTGATGGCGATCTTCGCCAATATGGAAGGCAGCAACTGCCTGATCCTGACCGACAACATGCGTTATGCAGGCGTGGTCTCCGCCGCCTCGCTGATCAAGGTCATCAACGAAAAGCAGTTGAAGACCGCACAGGACCAGAACCCGCTGACCGGTCTGCCCGGCAACCGCGCCATCCGCGATTTCATGCGTCAGTCCGGACGCGATGGCGATGAGGTCCGCCACTTCTGCTATTGCGACTTCGACAATTTCAAGCCTTTCAACGATGCCTACGGCTTCCATCTCGGCGACCACGCGATCTCCCTTTTTGCCGCCCTGATGCGCCGCTATTTCTTCGCCGAGCGTCATTTCCTCGGCCATGTCGGCGGTGACGATTTCTTCATCGGCGTCGTTGGCTGGACCAAGGAGGAATTGACCGAGGTCCTCGACAGGCTGATCAGTGATTTTCACGACGATGTGCTCGATCTCTATTCCGACGAGGACCGCGCCGCCGGTCGCATCCTCGGTCATGACCGCGCCGGCGTAGAAGCGCTGTTTCCGCTGATGCGCTGCTCGATCGGTGTCATCGAACTGCCGGAAGGCCTCGTCATCGACGATATCAATCGGGTGAGCGCCGAAATCGCCATCATCAAGTCGGCCGCCAAGGAGAGCGAGGAAGGTCTCGTCTTCCACCTGCTGGGCGAGGCGAATTGACGCCTTTGCCACTTCCAGCCTTCCCAAGCCTCAGGGGCTGATCTATTTCGGTTGCTTTCGATCAGGGAGGAGCCGGGTCATGTCATTGCCTCAGGAAATGCGTTTCGTCGATCTGCCGTCCTTCGGCGGGCCGGAGGTGATGACGATCGGCAAGCGCCCGCTTCCTGTGGCGGGCGAGGGGCAGGTCCTCGTGCGCGCCGAGGCGATCGGCGTCAACCGTCCCGATATTGCGCAACGCCAAGGCAGCTATCCCGCGCCCAAGGATGCAAGCCCGATCCTCGGCCTGGAACTATCCGGTGAGATCGTCGCGGTCGGTCCTGGTGTCAGTGGCCATGCCGTCGGCGACAAGGTCTGCGGCCTCGCCAATGGCGGCGCCTATGCCGAATATTGCGTTCTGCCAACCGGTCAGATCCTGCCGTTCCCCAAAGGCTATGACGCGGTGAAGGCTGCGGCCCTTCCCGAAACCTTCTTCACCGTCTGGGCCAATCTCTTCCAGATGGCGGGGCTGACGGAGGGGGAGACGGTGCTGATCCACGGCGGTGCGAGCGGCATCGGCACGACGGCGATCCAGCTTGCCCGCGCTTTCGGCGCCGAGGTCTATGCGACGGCAGGCTCGAAGGAGAAATGCCAAGCCTGCGAAAAGCTCGGCGCCAAGCGCGCGATCAATTACCGGACCGAAGACTTCGCCGAGGTGATCAAGGCCGAGACCGGCCGCGGCGTCGACATCATCCTCGACATGATCGGTGCTTCCTATTTCGAGCGCAACATCGCCTCGCTCGCCAAGGACGGCTGCCTGTCGATCATCGCCTTTCTCGGCGGGGCACTTGCCGAAAAGGTCAATCTCTCGCCGATCATGGTCAAGCGCCTGACGGTGACAGGTTCCACCATGCGCCCGCGCACGGCGGAGGAAAAACGCGCCATCCGGGACGACCTCCTCTCAGAGGTCTGGCCGCTGCTGAAGGCCGGCACCATTGCTCCCGTCATCCACAAGGTCTTCGCCTTCGAGCAGGTCGTCGAGGCGCATCGGCTGCTGGAAGACGGCAACCATGTCGGCAAAGTCATGCTGCGCCTTGGCTGAGCGTTAGCGAGGCGCCGATCGCCAGAACACCAGGCAGCGCCATGACGAGATAGAGCCAATGCGCGGCTGATAGCGCACCCGCAATGCCGCCCGGATCGACGAGGCCAGCGCCGTTGGCGATGACGCCGGCGAGTGCTGCGCCGAAAGCGCCGCCGAGCGAGCTCATCGTCGGGATCGCAGAGGAGGCCTTGTCCTGCTCTTTGTCGGCTACGAGCTTCAGGACCATGGCGACGAGATGAGCCCAGCCAAGACCGACGCCAAAACCCATCATTAACATGCAGATCGAGGCGGGCACGACAAGAAGCATATGTCCATCGGGATTATCCCCGGCGAGGAAGATCGCGAGTGAAGCGGTCGCTGCCGTCTCGATGAAAACGCCGGTGACGATTGCCGCATGGGCTCGCTTGCCGCTCAACGAGCTGCTGAGAAAGGCTGCGAACGTCCAGCCAAGGGCGACCAGCGCCACGAGGTAGCCGGAGACGATCGGTGTCACCCCGTGCAGGGTCTGCAGGAAATAGGGGATGAAGACATCGCTGACGAGGACGACCGTCATGGCGAGCATCGTCAGGTAGACGCGTGAGATAGGGCTGGAAAGAGTGACGGCACCTGATGGCAGCAGGCGGTTCCGGCTTCGCCGCTCGATGAGCAGCGCGCCTGATACCGCGACGACCGAGGCCACGACCAGTGCGGCCCTTATGCTGGTCGCCGCGCCGGCCGCGCTGACCATCAGGACGGCGGCAAGAAGCAGTCCGATCTGTGCCACCGGCGTCTTCGCCTGATCGCGGTCGTCCCTGACTTCGGGCAAAAGCCGCGGCGCCAGGACCGCCATCAGCAGGCCGAGCGGCACCAGCACGATGAACGCGTAGCGCCAGCTGCTGCCTGAGGAAAAGAAACCGCCGAGCGTCGGCCCGATGACGGTTGCGATACCCCAGATCGCCGCATAGAGCGTCGAGGCCTTCGGCCACAGCGGCTCGGGATAGACAAAGCGGATGAAGGCGTAGCCAAGGGCGGCAAGCGCGCCCGTCCCAAGCCCCTGCACGGCGCGTCCGATCAGCACCACAGGCATCGACGGTGCGGCTGCGGCGATCAGGCTGCCCACACTGAAGACCAGCGCGACGATGACATAGATGGTGCGAAGTCCAATCCCTCGCGGCCGTATTGCGACGAAGATCGAGCCGAGAATGGCCGCGGCCACGAAAATGCTTGTTACCCAGGAAAACAGGGAAAGCCCGCCGATATCTCGCACGATCGAAGGGGCGATCGTGGCAGTGATGTAACTCTCGACCGCATAAAGCGTGACGCCGCCGCCAAGCATCATCGTTGCCGGCAGGTGCTCGGGCAGGAAGAGCCGGAATACGGAGCTGGCGTTCGGAATGGCTACGGTCTGATCGATGTTGGACATGGAACGATCTCCGATGTTTTCACTGGCGAATGATTATTTTCCAAGTTATAAACTGGAAAATTGCATGCGCCTCGATTAAAACAAGGTGTAGCTTGGAAAATATGCGCCAGTCCCCAGCCAACCGGATCCTGATCCTGATAAAGACCGACGGCCCCCAGCTCGCGGCCGCGATCGGCGATGCGCTCGGCATTTCAGGTGAGGCTGCCCGCCAGCAACTGGCGAAAATGGCCGAGGAAGGGCTGGTGGAGCCGATCACCGTTGCTGCCACGGGCAGGGGCCGGCCGCGCCAGCTCTGGCATCTCACCGCCGCGGGCAACCGTCAGTTTCCCGACGGCCACGCCGAACTGACGGCAAATCTCCTCGGCACGCTCGTCGAACAGCTTGGTCCCGCAGCCCTTGATACCGTGATCTCCGCCCGGGAGGCTGAGACGCTGACGCGCTACCGGCAGGAAATCGGCCATGGCGGCGATCTCGCCTCGCGCATTGAGGCCCTTGCTGCCATCCGCACGCGCGAGGGCTACATGGCCGACAGCTGGAGGCAAGCGGACGGTTCGTTCATGCTGGTCGAAAACCATTGCCCGATCTGCGCAGCCGCTGCCGCCTGCGCCGGCTTCTGCCGCTCCGAACTCGAAACCTTCCGCGCCGTTCTCGATGCCGAGATCGAACGCAGCGAACATATCCTCGCCGGCGCGCGGCGCTGCGCCTACCGCATCACGCCGCATTGAGACGTATCGATGATCCTGCGCTTCAGGCGGGCTGCCGCGCCTGTCGTTTGCTGCCTTCGAGATAGAGCAAGGCTCCGATCGACACGAGGCCTGCGGCAGCGCCGACGAAGGCGGTGCCGGAATAATCGGTGACCGCGGTGCCGAACGCGAAGAGCCCGGCGCTCATGCCGGCTCCGATGAAACTGTTGAGCGAGATCAGCGAGCTTCCGAGCCCCGGCCGATCCGCGATCAGGTCCTGCAGATAAGTGATCGGCACGCTGAGGATCGCGGCTACCCCACAAGCATTGACGAGGAGCAGCGCATAGACGTGCCAGCGCGCGGAAGCAAATCCGAGCAGCAGCAGATAGGCGCAATAGATCAGCGAACCGAAGGCAAGCACATGCACGGTGCGGAAGCGGCGCTGCGCCAAACCCCACATCATCATAAACGGCATTTCGAGAAAGGCCGTCAGCCCGGCCATGAAGCCCACATCGACCACGGTGCCGCCGGCGGCATGGGTGATGATCAGCGGCGAAAGCATGCCGTTCAGCCGCTGCAGCCCGATGAGCATCGACATAACGAGGACGCGCGCCAGCACATAGGGCACGAAGATCCGTTTCAACGAAGAAAGGAAACCAGCCTGATCCGGGGCTGGACCGGCAGTGCCATTTCGAGGCGCGAAGAAAAAATACAGGCAGAAGCAGGTGCAACTCGCCATCGCCGCGATCCCATAGGCCGGCGTCATCGACGGTGAATTGACGAGATAGAGGCCGATCAACCCCGGCGCCAGCGCCCACGAGCCGGAATAGAGCGCCCGCACCATCGCGGTGATTGCCGCCCCCCGGCCGCGGTCCATCTGGTTGGTCCTGGCGCGCAGGCTGGCGAAAAGCAGCGAATAGGTGGAATTGCTCATCGGCACCAGCAACAGCGTCGAGACGATGAAGACCGCAGGGCTGTGAAGGATCGCGATCGATCCGAAGCCGAAAATGCCGGCGACGGAAAGCGCCAGCACCAGCGGTCGCCGCTCCTTCAGCCTATCCGACCAGATACCGAGCGTCAGGCTCGTCGTAACGTTGACGATCGCCGAGAAGAAGACCAGGGCGGAATAGGCGCCGTTGCTCATGCCCAGTTCGTTGATCCCGATGATCGACTGGTACGGGACCGTTGAAGCATAGGTGAAGGCAAGCGCGACGAGTGTCGCCGCTGGAATGCGGATGCCGTTGTCGCGAAGGATCAAGGAAAAGGTGGATGGCATGGAGAGGTTCCTGATGCACCACTCTTAGCCGCATCGGACATAGCAGAGAAACGATAGTTTTCGATCGCTTCGGTCAATTCCTGTGATGGATGTTTGGGCGATGTGATGACGGCCGGCAGACCCGAGCAAAGCGTGAAGACCGTTGGCTTTCGGCACCTGACGCGGTATGCCTGCGCATCCCGCCAGCATCCGGATGAGAGCCCATGACCAATCCCGTCACCGTCGAAGTCACACGCGGCCTGCTCGTCGAAAGTCGCCATCGCGGCGCGGTGGCCGTTGTCGATGGCGATGGCAAGCTCGTCTTCTCGGCTGGAGACATCGAGGCTGTCGTTTTCCCACGCTCGTCCTGCAAGGCGATGCAGGCGCTGCCGCTGGTCGAAAGCGGCGCTGCCGACGCCTATGGCTTCGGCGACAAGGAACTGGCGCTTGCCTGCGCCTCGCACAATGGCGAAGACGAGCATGTGGCGCTCGCTGCTTCCATGCTCGCGCGTGCCGGCCGCGGTGCCGAAGCGCTGGAATGCGGCGCCCATTGGTCCACGAACCAGAAAACCCTGATCCATCAGGCCCGCACGCTCGACGCGCCGACTGCGCTTCACAACAATTGCTCGGGAAAACATGCCGGCTTCATCTGCGCCTGCTGTCATCGGGGCCTCGATCCGAAGGGTTATGTCGGCTATGAGCATCCTTTGCAGGTCGAGATTCGCGCGGCGATGGAAAGCCTGACCGGCGCCGTGCTTGGGGCCGAGAGCTGCGGCACCGACGGCTGCTCGATTCCGACATATGCTGTGCCTTTGCGCGGCCTTGCCCACGGTTTTGCAAAAATGGCAACTGGCAACGGCCTGGAGCCGCTTCGCGCCAAGGCATCCCGCCGCCTGATCGAAGCCTGCATGGCCGAGCCTTTCTATGTCGCGGGCTCTGGCCGCGCCTGCACCGTACTGATGCAGATCGCTCCCGGCCGCATCTTCGTCAAGACGGGCGCCGAAGGCGTCTTCTGCGCCGCGATCCCGGAAAAGGGCATCGCCATCGCGCTCAAATGCGAGGATGGCACGACCCGCGCCGCCGAAGCCATGGTGGCGGCAACGCTCGCCCGCTTCTTCGAGACGGAAGAAAAGGTCCATGTAGCCTTGATGGCCTTTGCCACGACTTCGATGCGCAATTGGAACGGCATCCATGTCGGCGATGTCAGGGTCACTTCCGCCTTGACCGCATGAGTGCGCGAAGCGCGTATATAAGTTATAAAAAAATAAGAATTGCATAATATAAAGAGATGCGCCCTGTGGTCGGACGTGCGCGTATCGACGCGGAGGCGAGAGCGTTCCCTGGAAGCCGTAGGGGCAGGGCATGTTTGCAGGCCGCTATCTCTGGTGGGTGCTGATCGGTATCGGCATCTTCATCTTCGCAGCACTGGGGCTCGACCCCATAACCTGGCTCACAATTCAGCTGTTAGGCTGCGAGGAGATGGCCGGCGCCTGTGAGCCGACCATTCGGCTGATATCGGGCATGCTCAAGCCCGGCTGCATCTGGATCGCCATCGGCGTGCTCTTCGTGGCCACCCTGGTTCGGCTTCACTATCTGTCGCTGCTCTGGTTCTGGGGACCGGTCGCAGCCATCTGGTTCGTCGCCGCCACGCCGTTCCTCCTCTTTATCTCAGCAGATATGGCGGCGGCGTGGCCGGTCGTTCTTGCGATGCTGCCCGTCGCGCTCCTGTTCCTGGCCACTTTCATCGCCTATCTCATGGTTCCATTCGAGGATGCCGACACGCACCCGCTTGAAGCGTCGGCCACGCTTCGACTCGCGGCCCGTCTGGCGGCAATCTATAGTGTGCTTGCCGCGGCAGCCTTCATGCCGGCCCTGTCTCGATCGGCCGGAGCTCTGCTCGACATGCCGGCCCTTTCCGTTGTGGTCGCGCTAGCGCAGCCGTATCTGCAGACGATGCTGATCTTCGGAACCGACAGCATGGCGCCGGCCTATGCCGTGCTGGTGCTGTTCATTGCGACCCTCGCTGCAAGCCTTCTGCCGCAGGCCGCCGCGCGTCCGCCGGCCCGAAGCACCATCATGCTGCGGCGATTGCGCCGTTGAGATCGCGATAGGGCTTCAGCCGTTCGGCCGTCATCTCCGCTGGCACGATCAGTCCCGCCGCGTCGGAAATGCCAAGCACCGGGCAGGGCGAGACGAGATCGAATTTCTCTTCCGTCAGCAGGACATGCGTTTCGGCCGCGCAGCTGGCGATATGCCGTTTGATTGCCGCTTCCTCGAAATCGCCGGTGGAAAGCCCATGCACTGGATGGGCCGCCGTGACGCCGAGGAAGAAGAGATCGGGGCGTAGCTGCGAGATCGCCGCCATCGCCGCTGCCCCTGTCGCCACCATCGAATGTTTGTAGAGACGCCCGCCGGTGAGGATCACCTCTGCCGTCGGGTGGTGTTCCAGCTCCGCGGCGATCGTCGGACTATGGGTCGCGACCGTCAGCGGCATATCGCGCGGCAGGTGCCTGGCGATCTCCGCCGTCGTCGTGCCGCCATCGAGGAAGATCATCTGCCCAGGCTTGATCATTGCCGCTGCCTTCGCCCCCAGCCGCACCTTGATCTCCGACGAAACACTGCGCCGCGTGGTGAAATCCGGCAGGTCGGGCGCCAGTGGCATCGCACCGCCATGCACCCGTTTCAACAGGCCCTCCGCCGCCATTTCCCGGAGGTCACGCCGGATCGTGTCCTCCGAAAGTGCGAATTCCTCGGCGACGCGCTTGGCGATGACTTGGCCATCGCGGCGCAGGATGTCGAGAATGAGGCTCTTGCGTTGTGTCGTCAGCATCGTCTCTCTGCATGGAAGTGAACGAAATATCTTGAATATGCACGAATTGACTCGACATTCAAGAAATATCGTGCATTTTCACGAAATCCCGTGCATGAGGCCGGGAGTGCTCACGCCTGAGGCGGAGCGAAGGAGTGGATCATGTTGATTTTGATTGCCGGCCCTTATCGGTCCGGAACGGGCGACGACCCGGAGAAAATGACCGCCAACCTGAAGCGCCTCGAGGAACCCTCGCATGCGCTGTTTGCAGCCGGTCACGTGCCGATGATCGGTGAGTGGGTGGCGCTGCCGATCTGGCACGCCGCTGGCGGCAGGTCAGTCGGCGACGCGCTCTACGAAGAAATCTTCCACCCGGTCGCCGGTCGGCTGCTGCAGCTCTGCGAGGGCGTGCTGCGCCTGCCCGGCGATTCCAAGGGTGCCGACAATGATGTGCGCATCGCCAGGGAGCGCGGCATCCCGGTCTGGTGCCGGCTGGAAGACGTACCGGGTTGCGGGTGAGGTGCGGTGGAGGGGCCGGAAATTGCCGGCTCCTCCCGATCTTGCCGGTTCCGACGCGCAGACCCCTGCGCTATAACCCTTGCCGAAAGGGAGTCGAGAACCATGCTGACATTGTATTACGCGCCCGGAACCTGCGCGCTCGCAAGCCTCATTGCCTTGGAAGAATCCGGCCTGGCCTTCGAAACGAAGAAGATCAGTCTTCGTGACGGCGAGCAGCGGTCGCCTGATTATCTGAAGATCAACCCGAAGGGCCGGGTGCCAGCGCTTGTGACCGATCGCGGCGTGCTGACGGAAACGCCGGCGATCCTGGCTTACATCGCCCAAAGCGCGCCGGCCGCAAAACTCGCGCCGCTCGACGATGCCTTTGAATTTGCCAGGCTCCAGTCCTTCAACAGCTACATCTGCTCGACCGTGCATGTGAACCATGCCCACCGCCCGCGCGGTTCCCGGTGGGCCGACGATGCGGCCGCAATAGAGGCGATGAAGGCCAAGGTACCGCAAAACATGGCAGATTGCTTCACGTTGATCGAGCAGTCGATGTTCGAAGGCCCCTGGGTAATGGGCGAAACCTATTCGATCGCCGATCCTTATCTTTTCGTCATGACAAGCTGGCTGCCGTCGGACGGTGTCGATCCCGCCCGCTTCGAAAAGGCGAGCGACCATCACGCCCGCATGCTGCAGCGTTCCGCTGTCCAGCGGGCGCTTGCCTACGATCAGGTCTGATAAGTGCCGGCAAGCTTCTTCGGCGCCCGGAACCGCCAGGCGCCGGTCAGCCGCAACCGTAATTCCTCGTCGCCAATCAGGGCGACGCGCACCGGCAGATACGGCCAGCCGACATAATGGGCGGTCTGGAAATAGATATCAGGCGCCATTTCGAGCAGATGCTCCTTGTCGTCGAGCGCGATCGAGATCACGATCGTCTCGGCGTTCTTTACCGCAACGAAGCTCTTGCCGCCGACCTTCAGTGCCGGATTGCCGTAGGAAGTGCTCTCCTCGACGCCGGGCAGGCCGGCTTCCGCCGCCAGCCGCTTCAGGCGCTCGAAGATCGCATCGACGTCGTCGGCCATTGCTTCGCCCTTCTTCTCGGGCAAAAGCCTAGCACGTTTTTACGCGCATTTCGCCAGCGGCGGTTTGGTCTCGGCATGAAAGCCCACCTGCCGTCCGAGCGGCAGATCGGCGATTTCGCGCATCGACATGCGCTCGACCTCGGGATGCCGCAGCGGATCCTCCTTCCAGAGATCACCCGCAATGTCTGCGTCAGTCAAGTTATGGGCGGTCCTCAAGAAAAACTTCAGCAATGACATGGCATGCCTCGCTTTCTTCACTACAAATTTGCTTGCTCAACGGCTGATGTCGCCGAGCCTCTCATGCTGCAATATCGGCGCCCACGGTCAGGTTTTCAATTGAGATTGACGCGGTCATGCTATAGAAAAACTATATGAGAAACCTGAATTCCGTCCATCTCAACGGCCTGCGCGCGCTCGAAGCCGTCGGGCGTCTCGGCTCGCTCCAGGCAGCGGCCGACGAACTCGGCGTCTCGGTCGGCGCCGTCAGTCAGCAGGTCATCAAGGCGGAGGCCCAGCTCGGTCAGGTGATCTTCGAGCGCACTGCCAGGGGAATGATCGTGACCGAAGCCGGTCGGCCGGTGCTTTTTGCGCTTGCCGAGGGGTTCGCCCGTCTTTCGGCCGCGGTATCGATCGCGAGCCGCAAGGACGATGCGATCCTGACCATCTCGGTCGCCCCTGTTTTCGCCGCCCGCTGGCTCGTCTGCCGTCTCGATCGCTTCGCCGAGCGTCATCCCGACATCAAGCTGCGGCTGGATGCGACGACCAACCTCGTCAATCCGGCCCTTTGCGATGTCGATATCGGCATCCGCGTCGGCGCCGGCACATGGCCTGACGTGAAGGCTGAACTGTTGCTGGAGCAGGAGGTCTTTCCGGTCTGCTCCCCAGACATGGCGGCGAAATTGAAGGGACCTGCCGATCTCCTCGAACTGCCTGCCATCATCGATGGCAATGCCATGTTCACCTGGGAGGTCTGGATGCGCGAGGCCGGACTTTCAGGCGCAACCCTCGCCACGCGCCACGTCTTCAACGACGCCTCGCTCTGCCTCGATGCGGCGATTGCAGGCCAAGGCGTCATGCTGGCTTGGCAGACCCTTGCCGGCTTTTCGCTCGCCGAAGGCCGTCTGGTGGCGCCCTTCGGCATTCGCGCCAAGACCGGCTTCGGCCATTACTTCGTCACGGCCGCAGGCACGCGCGAGCCGAAGAAGGTCAAGGATTTTAAAGCCTGGATCCGTGAGGAAATGGCCGGTACCCTCGCGCTTTTCCGCTAGCGCGGGGAGGCTGCATCAAAGCATGATCACGCGCCACCATTGCCCTTCTTGCGGCCGCGGGGCTGAAATTCGACGAGCAGTGACTTGAGTTCGATCTCGCGAATGCGTCGCGCCGCTTCATCAGGGCTCACCCATTCGAGAACACGCTGGCCCTGCTCCTTGAAGTCACCCCTGATCTCCGTGACTTCAACCTGAAACACGTCGACAATGCAGGGCGCCACGTCGCCATTCTCGAGTTCTTTCAGATAGGTGTAGTAGCCGACCGGCTTCTTCCTCACCGCCCCGCGCACGCCCGCCTCCTCCCACGCCTCGATCGCCGCAGCTTCGAAGGGTTTCTTCCCTTTCATCGGCCACCCTTTCGGGATGATCCAGCGTCCGCTCTCGCGTGATGTAACCACAAGGATTTCGACCTGGGGTCCGCCATTGCTGTAGCGGAAGCAAAGAGCGCCGTACTGTTGACGGAATGCACCGGAGAACAGCTTGGCGGGAACGGTCGCAAGCTGCCGAAGCAATGTCTGGGACTTGTCTGGTCGGGGCTCCGGGCTTTTTTTCGTAGACTTCATAGTGATTGGCTTGTCGAATTTGCTTGTTGCTTCAATTGCCTGAGCGTGTTTATGACAGATTTATGACAGTTAGCCACGCTGAAGGGTCCGTTGGCATGATGAGTATTTTTCGCAAGCTGATGCCACGGGAGGACAGGTTCTTTGAAATGTTTTCCAAGCACTCCAAGACTGTGGTTGCCGCAGCGCACGCCCTTGACCAACTCCTGAAAGGCAATGACGTCCAGAAAAACTGCGAACGTATCGTCACATTGGAAGACGAGGCCGATGATGTGACGCGCGAGGTTCTTCTTGCCGTTCGGCGAAGCTTCATCACGCCCTTCGACCGCGGCGACATCAAGGATCTCATTCAGTCAATGGATGATGCGATCGACATGATGCATAAGACAGTCAAGACGATCCGCCTGTTCGAGCAAGTGAGCTTCGATCCGCTCATGCAGCAGATGGGCGGCGAAATCGTCAAGGCAGCGAACCTCATCGCGGAAGCGATCCCTCTCCTCGACAGATTGGGCGCCAATGCGCATCGTCTTGCGGCCATCGCGGAGGAAGTCACCCGGGTGGAGGGACGTTCCGACGAACTCCACGACCAGGGCCTGAAGGATCTGTTTTTACGTCATGGTGCCAGCGGCAATGCGATGGCCTACATGATCGGAAGTCAACTCTACGGAGAGCTGGAGAAAGTCGTCGACCGCTTCGAGGACGTCGCCAACGAAATCAGCGGCATTCTCATCGAGAACGTCTGATGGAAGCCTCCCTCGCTCTGCCGCTGCTCGTCGGCCTGGTTGTTGTCGCCCTGTTCTTTGACTTTCTCAATGGCCTGCATGATGCGGCCAATTCCATTGCGACGATCGTGTCGACCCGCGTCCTGCGGCCGCAATATGCGGTCGTCTGGGCGGCATTCTTCAATTTCATCGCATTTCTATTCTTCGGCCTGCATGTGGCCGAGACGCTGGGGACCGGCATCATCGATCCTGCGATCGTTTCGCCCCAAGTGATCTTTGCCGCACTCATGGGCGCTATCATCTGGAATATTCTCACCTGGATTTTCGGGATTCCATCCAGCTCGTCACATGCACTTGTCGGCGGGCTGGTGGGCGCCGGTTTGGCAAAGGTGGGCTTCAGCTCGATCGTCTGGAGTGGTCTCCTGAAGACTGTCGGCGCCATTTTCCTTTCTCCGGCCATCGGCTTCCTGCTTGCTCTGGTATTGGTGCTCGTCGTCTCCTGGTCCTTCGTCCGGCAAACGCCGTTTGCGGTGGATCAGACATTTCGCATCATGCAGTTTGTGTCCGCCTCGCTCTATTCGCTAGGCCACGGCGGAAACGATGCGCAGAAGACGATGGGCATCATCGCAGTGCTTTTGTTCAGCCAGGGATATCTCGGCTCGACATTCTATGTGCCTTTCTGGGTGGTCCTTTCCTGCCAGTCGGCAATGGCTCTCGGCACGCTGTTTGGCGGATGGCGGATCGTTCATACCATGGGGTCGAAGATCACTCGACTCAACCCCATGCAAGGATTCTGCGCCGAGACGGGCGGAGCATTGACACTATTCGCGGCGACTTGGCTCGGTATTCCCGTCTCGACGACCCATACCATCACCGGAGCAATCGTCGGAGTGGGCGCAGCCCGGCGCATTTCAGCCGTGCGCTGGGGATTAGCCGGCAACATCGTGATCGCCTGGATCGTAACGATGCCGGCGGCAGCAGTGATATCCGCGACGTTCTACGGCCTTGCATCTCTGCTGCAATAGAATCGGGTAAGGAGGCAGGGGTTTTTCGGCACCATGCTCTAACCCTCAGACCTCGATCGGCTCCTTGCTGCGTGTTGCCTGCATTGCCTTGTAGGCCGGGCGGGACTGGCAGCGTTCGATCCAGGCCTTGATGTTCGGATGCGCTTGGAAAAGCGCGTCCTCGCTCTGGGCGTAGCGCAGCACCTCCGCGAGGTTGAGATCGGCAACGGTCAAGCGGTCACCGACGATCCATTGCCGGCCGGCAAGGTGGCTCTCGAGGACCGCGAGCGGCCTGCGCAGCGAGCGGCAGGCGACCGCGATCGTTTGTTTGCCGTCTTCGCTGTTTTCAAGCCCGTTGTCATAGGTCAGAACGATTTTTACCGTATGGGGCTCGACCTCTGCAGCCGCCCAGACTGTCCACATCGTCAACAAACCGTCTTCTTCGACGGTTTTTCCGGAAAGCGGCCCTCCATATTTGCGTGCAAGGTAGAGATTGATCGCCAGCGACTCGTGCATGACGAGGTCGCCGTCCTTGATGCTGGGAATCTGCCCCATCGGATTGACGGCAATGAAATCCGGTGAGTGCGTGTTGAGCAGTGCATCCGGCGCCAGTGGATTTGCAAGCCGCCTTGCCTGCAGCACCGGCACCGACTGGAATTCGAGCCCAAGCTCCTCCGCCATCCAGTAGACGCGTGATGCGCGCGATCGATAGACTCCGTAGATTGTCAGCATGGACGTATCCCCTTAATGTGTCGGAGAGACCGTAAACGCCGGATCGCGCTCGGAAAAGTCCTTGCCGCTGATGGTACGATGAAAGCTTTTGATGCAAGCAACTCCAGCAAAAGTGCGCGACGGTTTTGCGTCCGGAAGTGCGCGAATGCAAAGTCAGGAGACGCGGTTTCGTTCGACGGTGAGCTGCGCATAAGGCGCGCCGCCGCCCGCCATCTCGCCGGACACTTTCTTTTCCCACTGGAATCCGAGAACCGCCCCTTCGGCAGTTTCCTGGAACACATTGTCGGTAATGACGGCAGTCCCGGCGCCATCGGCGACCGAGACGGCGCAGCCGACGGGCGCCTTACGCACCACATTGCCGCTGACGACGACGTTTCTAAGGTAGGGCCCCCAGCCGATCTGCAGCCCCCAGCGCGGTGCGCCCTCGATCACATTGCTTGATATCAGCGTGTCGGCCTCTGCCGCGATACCGATGCCGAAACCGACCTCGTGCTTGTAGGGGCCGCGCAGCGTCAGGTTGCGCACGACGTTGCCGGTGACGCTCGCCAGCCGGCCGCCCTCGTCGAAATTGGCGATCGAAATGCCGTTCGCGGCCCCGTCGATGAGATTGGCGGAAACGACGGCGCCCTCGAAGGCGAATTCGACATAGATCGCCGTCTCGCCGGAACGCCGGCATTGATTGCTGCTGATCTGGATATCCGAGGCCGAATTGGCGCGGATCGCCGTGAAGGCGCAATCGGAGATGTGGTTATTCACAACCATGACGCCGTCGGCGCGAAAGATATTGACGCCGTTGCCGTTTTCGCCGGTGCCGCCATCATTGGCGCGGATGTTGGAGATGCGGTTTCCTGAGACGACAGTGCCATCCTCCGCCTTCTTCCAGCGATGGACAAGGATGCCGCCATTGCCGCAATCCGACACGGTATTTCCCGATATCGAAAGGTTTGCCGATTCCACCGCGTAAAGCCCGGATTGGGCCGCACCCGAAATGCGGCTGCGCTCGATCCGCCCGCCGCAGCGCTCGAGCTGCAGCCCGTGCTTGCGGCTGCCGCCGATTTCGCAATTGTCGATGAGCACCTCGTCGACGCCGGTGAATTGCAGAAGCCCGCCGGCATAGTCGCCCAGCCAACGATTGCCGCCGTCGATGACGAGATTAGAAAGCTCGATGCGTCGTACGTTTTCGGCGGCAAAGAGATGGCCTTCGCCGGTATAGACGATGCGTGAAGCCCCCGGCACGCCTGAAATGCGCGTATTGTCGGGCAGGGTGAGATTGGAGATCCGGTAGGTGCCTGGCGGCAGAAAAACCGGCACATTTTCGCGCGCGGCCTGCTCGATCATCTGTTGCAGGTTTCGTGTCTTGCGGTCGCCGCTTTCAGGAACGGCGCGATAATCCACGGCGTCGATCGCGCCGCGCAAACCGGGCTCCGCGGCAGCCGTCAGGGGTGCGGCGAGCGCGCGTGGCGCCGTCCATCCCGCAACCGCCGAGGCGGCAAAGAACAGAAGCATGTCGCGGCGTGAAGGCATCCCAGGATCTCTTGTCATAGCGCACCCGTAGCAGGAAACATGCCAATCCGGCATGTATTGTTTTGGTACAGGCGGTCGGAATCGCAGTTGCCGCAGCAGACGAGGGCAGGATATCGCCGCGGATTTTGTCGTCTTGTTCACTCTTTCATTTAAGCAAGCCGAAGGAAATGCGGACTACTCTCATAAGAGAGTTTCAATGATGACTATTGCGGGATGCGGCCTTCGGCCGCCGGGGAGAATGGCATCATGCCGGAATTGAGTGCCAGGCGACGGGAACCGACCGACGCCCTGACGGCCGAAACGCGCCGTATCGTCGCCGCAACGGAGGCAATGATGGCATCGACCGCCCACCATCTGTCCGAGGGCATCGAGAACCTCCGGCTCAAGGCGATCGTCCATGAACTCCCTGATTTCCTCTTCGTCAAGGATCGCGACAGCCGCTTCGTCTTCGCCAACGCCGTCACCGCAAGTAGCCTCGGCCTGGAAAGCGCTGCCCAGATCACCGGCAAGCGCGATTTCGATCTGTTCGACTTCGAGACGGCGCGCCGCCACTTCGACATCGAGCAGCAGATCATGGCGACGGGCGAAGCTCGCATTGACATGGAGGAATCATACGTCCTTCCCGGCAGCAAGAGGCAGATATGTCGGCTGACCTCGAAGATACCGCTGCGCAATGACCGCGGCGAGGTCGTCGGCCTGATCGGCGTTTCCCGCGATATCACCGAGCGCAAGCTGCAGGAGGATCTTTATCGCGGCCAGGCGAAACTGCTCGAAATGATCGCCCGCAACGAGCCGTTGCCGATGATCCTCGAGGCGCTCGTGCTGATGATCGAGGCGCAGCTGACAGGCATTGACGGATCGGTGCTGCTGCTCGACAGCGAGGGCACCAGGCTCTATCACGGCGCCGCTCCCAATCTGCCCGGCGGCTATAGCCGTCTGATCGACGGCGTCACGATCGGTCCCAAGGTCGGCTCCTGCGGAACCGCCGCGTGGCGTGGCCAGACTGTCATCGTCGAGGACGTGACGGTCGATCCGTTGTGGGAGGATTTCCGCGCGCTGGTCGCGCCCTTCGGCTTCCGCTCCTGCTGGTCGACGCCGATCATGACCTCGCAGAACAACGTGCTCGGCACGTTTGCTCTCTATTCCAGGGAAGTCCGCCGTCCCAGCGAGCGCGAGATGACGCTGGTGGCACTTGCCACTCACATCGCCGGCATCGCCATCGAGCGCAAACGCGTCGACGACCGCATCCATTTCATGGCCCATCATGACGATCTGACGGGCCTGCCGAACCGCGCCTTCCTGAAGGAACGGCTGGCCAATATCCTCGACCAGGCCCGCCGCCATAATCGCAAGGTGACCGTCGCCTATATCGATCTCGACAATTTCAAGGACGTCAACGATGGCCGCGGCCATGCCGCCGGCGACGAGGTGCTGAAAGAGGTCGCCGCCCGCATGGCCAACAGCGTCAGGGCGTCCGATATGGTAGTGCGTCTCGGCGGCGACGAATTCCTCGTGGTGCTTGTCCACCAGTCGAGCCACGATGCCGGCATCACGCGTCGCCTTCGCGAGCTGCAGAAGGCGATCAACCGGCCGATCCGCGGTGAGGATGGCGAGATCACCGTCACCGCGAGCATCGGCGTTGCCGCCTTCCCCTTCGATGGCGTAACCTCGCAAGAGCTTCTCGCCAATGCCGACCGGGCCATGTACCGCGCCAAGGAGGGTGGCCGCAACACATTGCAGCATCACGAGGGCGGCGGCACGCCCGTCGGAATGCCGCTCGGCGAGCAGGAGGAACTACATCAGGCGATCACCGGCGACCAGCTCTTCCTGCAATACCAGCCGCAGGTCGATGTCGCCACAGGCCGCATCACCGGGCTCGAGGCGCTGGTGCGCTGGAACCATCCGGCCAAGGGCAGGGTGCCGCCGGTCAATTTCATTCCGCTTGCCGAAGAGACCGGCCTGATCGTGCCCCTCGGTCTCTGGGTGCTGAACGAGGCCTGCCGCCAGGCGCGCCACTGGCAGGATATGGGCCTGACGCCGCTGACGATTGCCGTTAACGTCTCCGCCAAACAGTTCGCCGATCCGGATTTCGCAACCCATGTCGCCGAGGCGCTGGAGCGGCATCGGCTGCAGTCCCGCTGGCTTGAGCTCGAGGTCACCGAAAGCGTGGTGATGCAGGATGCCGAACGCGCGCTTGCCATGATGGAAACGCTGCGTGCGCTTGGTGTGCGCCTGTCGATCGACGATTTCGGCTCGGGCTATTCCAGCCTTGCGGCGCTGAAGACCTTCCCCTTCGACCGCCTGAAGATGGATCGCTCGCTGGTCGAGGCCCTGCCGGGTGACAAGACCGCCGTCGCCATCGTCTCGGCCGTCATTTCCCTGGCACAGACGCTGAAGCTTTCGGTTCTCGCCGAGGGCGTGGAGACCGACGCGCAGCTGGATTTCCTGCGCGAGGCCAGTTGCGATGAGGCGCAAGGCTACCGCTTCTCCAGGCCTGTTTCTCCTGACGAGATCGCCGTGCTGCTGAAGGCCGGCAGTCTCTGAGCTTCATTTCACAAGCCGGCCGATCGCGTCGATCTCGTTCGTCCATATGCCGGCCGCATAATTCTCAGGCAGCCTCGCCAATTGCGAGGGATCGTCAATGCCGGTGGAAAAATCGGCACCGCGGTAAGGGCCGAGCACGAAGACCTCGGTTCCGGCATCTTCCATCCGGTTGAGGAAACGGTCCGGCCAGCCCCAGAGCCACGGGGCGATGTTGATCGGCACCAACATCATCGCATGTTTGCAGGCGTCGGGCAGCAGGCCGGTCCAGCCATAGCCGATATAGCCGAACAGAGAGCCCTTCAGGCTCTTGCGCGAGGCGGTCCTGATATCGGGCGTGAGCCGACGGATGACCTCGATCGGCTCGTCGCCGCCATAGACGATGATTTTTGCCCGTCGCTCGGTGGAAAGGCTGTTGAGCACGGCGGCAAGTTTTTCGCCCTCGGAAGGATCGCGGCTCTTGACGTTGATGAGGAAGCGCCGGTCCGGAAAGGTCGAGAGCGCCTCGGCAAGCGTCGGCATCATGCCGATGCCGCGGCCGCGAAAGGGAAAGGTCTTGCCGCCATCGGCGGTGTAGCCGTAGCCGATATCGAGCGCTCGCATGTCAGCCATCGAATGCTCGCGTGTGACGCCGTGCCCGTCGGTGCGGCAGTCGAGCGTCCAGTCGTGAAAGACGGCGAACTCGCCGTCCGTTGTCGGATGCACGTCGATCTCGACGATATCGGCGCCGGCGGCAAAGCCGGCCTGCATCGACCGGATGGTGTTTTCGAGATAGTCGTGTTTCGGCGCCAGCATGCGGCTCGCCGTGCAGGTGTCGTTCTTCAGATCGGTTTCGTCGAACCGCTGGGCGATGCCGCGATGGGCAAGCAGCACCGGCTTTCCCGGCCGATGTTCGGCAAGCAGGCTGGTATTGTTGAGATAGATGCCGGCGGCAGCGACGGCAATCACGGCGGCACAATAGAAAAGCTTCCTGCCCAAGATTTATCCCCCTCTGGTTGCATCGAATGATGCAAGGGCTAGAAAGCGATTCCGGTTGTTCTTGGGCTGTTTTCCGGCTTTTCTATGCTATCGGGTCATTTGCCGCACGGGGCTGTCATCGCATGGAAACACACGACGACGAACTCATCCACTTCGAGGCCCATGGCGCCGCTCCTTTGCCGCCCGCAACGATCGAAAGTCATGTCGAGCGCGACGGCGCCCGCATCTGGTATTCGAGCTATGGCGCCGGTCCTGCCGTCATCCTGCTGCATGGCGGCCTCGGTCACAGCGGCAACTGGGGCTATCAGGTGCCCGCGCTGTTGCGGAGCGGTCGTCGCGTCGTGCTGATCGACAGTCGCGGTCATGGCCGCAGTAGCCGCGATGCCCGTCCCTATAGCTATGAATTGATGGCAGCCGATGTGCTTGCCGTCATGGACGAACTGCGCCTCGACAAGGCGGCGATCGTCGGCTGGAGCGATGGCGCCTGCATTGCCCTGATCCTCGCGATGACGGTGCCGTCCCGTGTCGAAGGGGTCTTCTTTTTTGCCTGCAACATGGATCCGAGCGGCACGCTGGAATTTCATACGACCCCGGTGATCGACCGATGCTTCAGTCGACACGCCGCGGATTACGCTGCCTTGTCCGCCACGCCGGACGATTTTCATCCCTTCGTCGAGGCGGTCAGCCTGATGATGCGGACGGAGCCGAATTATGATGCGGCTGACCTCGGCCTGATCCACGTGCCGGTCGCAATCGTGTTCGGCGAGCATGACGAATTCATCAAGCCTGACCATGCCGAATATCTTGCCCGCAGCATTCCGGACGCACAGATGATTTATCTCCACGGTGTGAGCCATTTTGCGCCGCTGCAGCGGCCGGCCGAGTTCAATGCCGCGGTGGTCAACTTCCTCGACGGCATCGGAACACGAAAAAATGAAGGCTTGCGGCGTTGAGCCGCGGCAGCGGAATTTCTTAAGAATTCAGTAACTTTTTTGGAACGGCAAACGTAGGGTCTGCGGGAAGGATTCGTTTTGTCGTCCGCTCACGGAAACCTTCGAGCCGCCGCCCACTCATGTCAGTCCCAGGCATGGCAGGTTGCGCCCGAAGGCGTGTGCTCGTCCGCGGCTCCTCCGCTTGTCTCGAGAAGGCCCAGGGAGCCGGAATGATCAGCATTGATATGGAAGAGAGAATTTCGATCGCGCGCAAATCGCTGAGCGACGCGATGAGTTTTCAGGCGTCGGGCGATTTCGAAAACGCCGAAAAAGCCTATGTCAGAGTCCTGCACAAGGACTATCGCACGATAGACATCCTGCCGCTGCTGGCGGGCGTTGTCGCAAAGAGAGGCGATGCTGAAACCGCTCTCTACTACTGGAACAAGCTGCTCGGCCTCAATCCCGCCCATCTCGTCGCGCTCATGGAAAAGGGCGCGCTGCTGCGCCAGCTCGGCCGGTCGGCGGAAGCGGTCGGCTGCTATGAGATGGCACGTGGCCTGTCGCCCGAAAATCCTGTCGTGCGGAACAACCTTGCCGTTGCACTGGCCGACTCCGGCCGGCAGTCGGAGGCGCTGGCCGAATTTCGTCATGTTCTGCGGTTGCAGCCGGACAATATCAATGCCTGGCACCAGATAAGACGCATCTCCTCCGCGATCGTGCCCTTCTGGCACATCGCCATGATGAACGACACCAGACGCAACGACGCCTTCGAAGCGGCGATCCGCCGGGCCTTAGAGCTGCGCGGCGCCGATGCGCATATTCTCGATATCGGCGCCGGAAGCGGCCTGCTGTCTATGATGGCGGCGCGCGCCGGCGCCACCAATATCGCGACCTGCGAGAGCGTGCCGGCCATCGCCCAGACAGCGGAAAGGATCATTGCCGCCAATGGCTACCGCGAGCAGATCGACATCTTCGAAAAACCCTCGACCGAACTTTCTGTCGGCAAGGACATGAAAGCCCGTGCCGACATCCTGATTTCCGAGATCCTTTCAAGCGATCTTCTGGCCGAAGATGTGCTGAACACTTTCGAGGACGCCCATGCGCGGCTGATCCGCGAGGATGCCATCGTCATTCCGCGCGCTGCCTCCGCCATGGGCTGCCTCGTCGCCAGCGAAACACTCTCCAACTATGCCCATGTCGGCGAGGTCTCCGGTTTCGACATGTCGCAATTCAATGCGCTTGCCCCGTTGCGTCTGCCCGTTCACGGCACGATGACCGAATGGACCAGGCTTTCCGACGATTTCGAGATCGCTGCAGTCGACCTCACCGCCCGCAAACATGCCGCAGCGCTGCGCAAAGTATCGGTGCCGGTTCACGCGGATGGCACTGCGGTCGGGGTCGTCCAATGGATGAAGGTCGATCTGATCGAGGGCGTGGTTTTCGACAACCACCCCGACGGCTATCATGATGGCGGCTGGCTTCAGGTTCTTCACACCTTCCCGCAGCCGGTGGACGTCCGGGCCGGTACCTCACTTGATATGGTGGTTGGCCACGACAGAACGAGCCTGCTGATGACGCCGATAGTCTGAGCAACGGGCTTTTGTCGCAGCGCGGGAAGATCATCATGGCCGTCTTGAAAGGCAGCCATGGTCGATTCCACTCGGCCTGTGTCACGATGGCGACGAGCTTGCGCAGTCGTCGTGCTGGCGCTTTCTGTGGTCCCCTTCCTCAGGCCTCTGGCCACGCGTCCAATTCCCGCTATCTCTAGCTTCATGAGACCTGACGCGCTGCTTTATCCCGCCCCCGAAGGGCTCTATTGTCCCGAGGGCGGCTTTTATGTCGATCCGGTGCGACCGGTTGAGCAGGCGCTCGTCACCCACGGCCATTCGGATCATGCCCGGCCGGGCCATGTGAATGTGCTCGCCACCCGCCAGACGCTCGATATCATGCGCCTGCGCTACGGCGACGGCTTTTGCGCCAGTGAGCAGGCGGCGGCCTTCGGCGAGGAACTGCTGGTCAACGGCGTCAAGGTGAGTTTTCATCCCGCCGGCCACGTGCTCGGCTCCGCTCAGATCGCCATAGAGAAGAACGGCACCCGCATCGTCGTCTCCGGCGACTACAAGCGCCGCCCAGACCCGACCTGCGAGGCCTATGTGCCGGTTCCCTGCGATGTCTTCATCACCGAGGCGACCTTCGGCCTGCCGGTCTTCCATCATCCTGATCCGATGGATGAGACCGGCAAACTGCTGGCATCGTTGCGGCAATTTCCCGAGCGCACCCATCTCGTCGGCGCCTATGCGCTCGGCAAGGCCCAGCGCGTCATCCGGCTGCTGCGCGATGCCGGTTATGCCGAGCCGATCTATATCCACGGCGCTATGGAAAAACTCTGCGACTATTATGTCGGGCAGGGCATCGATCTCGGCGAGCTGCTGCCGGCAACGATCGAAAGCCGCGACAAATCCGCCTTCAAGGGCGCGGTCGTCGTCGGCCCGTCATCGGCCTTCGCCGATCGCTGGGCGAGGCGCTTCAACGAGCCGCTGCCGGCTTTCGCCTCCGGCTGGATGATGGTGCGACAGCGCGCCAAACAGCTCGGCGTCGAACTGCCGCTCGTCATATCGGATCATTGCGACTGGCCGGAACTGACGGAAACGATTCGAGAGTTGCACCCGGCCGAGGTTTGGGTGACGCATGGCCGCGAGGAGGCGCTGGTGCGGTGGTGCGAACTGCAGGGCATCAAGGCGAAGCCGCTGCATCTGGTGGGTTATGAGGACGAGGGGGATTGAGAGTGGAATTCTTTGCTGAAAACCCCTCCCCAGTCAGGAGGCCAACATGAAAGCCTTCGCCGACCTCCTTGATCGTCTGGTCTTGACTCCCAGCCGCAACGGCAAGCTCAAGCTGCTCACCGATTATTTCCGCGACACGCCGGACCCAGACCGCGGCTATGGCCTTGCCGCTATCGCCGGCACGCTGGAGGTACGCAACGTCAAACCCGCCATGCTGCGCGAACTGGTGCTGGAGCGCATGGATGAAGTGTTGTTTCGCTATTCCTACGATTATGTCGGCGATCTCGCCGAAACCATCTCGCTCGTCTGGGACAATGAGAGGGACGTAGACCGCTCGGCCTTTGCCCAGCCGCGCCTCGGCGAGGTCGTTACCCGCATGAATGCGCTCGGCCGCACCGAAGTGCGCGGCTTCGTGCGCGATCTGCTCGACCGGCTGGATTCGTCCGGCCGTTTCGCCTTCATCAAGCTTGCGACCGGCGCGCTGCGCATCGGCGTTTCCGCCCGTCTCGCCAAGCAGGCGCTGGCCGACCTCGGCGGGCGTGATGTCACCGAGATCGAAACCCTGTGGCATGGCCTGCAGCCGCCTTACGAGACATTGTTCGAATGGCTGGCAGGCGGCGAAAGACCGGTGCTGGCGACACCGGCGATCTTCCATTCCGTCATGCTTGCCAATCCGGTGGAGGAGGGGGATCTCGATGGTCTCGATCCGGCCGCCTATGCCGCCGAATGGAAGTGGGACGGTATCCGCGTCCAGCTCTCCCGCTCCGGTGACCGGCGCAAGATCTATTCCCGCTCCGGTGACGATATCTCCGGCGCCTTCCCTGATGTTCTCGAAGCGATCGATTTTTCAGGCGTCGTCGACGGCGAGTTGCTGGTCGGCGGCACCGCCCGCTCCAATAGCCCGACCCGCACCTTCTCCGACCTGCAGCAGCGCCTGAACCGCAAGACGGTGACGGCGAAGATGCTGGACGACTACCCGGCCTTCATCCGCGCCTACGACCTGCTCTTCGACGCAGAAGAGGATGTTCGCGGCCGCACCTATGTCGATCGCCGCGACCGGCTGGCCGAGATCATCGACCGCGCCCCCCACGACCGTTTCGACCTCTCGCCGCTCGTGCCTTTCTCCTCATGGGAGGAACTCGACGCCCTGCGCGCGGCCCCGCCCGACCCTGTCATCGAGGGCGTGATGATCAAGCGCCGCGACAGCATCTACCAGGCCGGCCGGATGAAAGGCCCCTGGTTCAAATGGAAGCGCAACCCCTATAATGTCGACGCAGTGCTGATGTATGCCCAGCGCGGCCACGGCAAGCGCTCCAGCTACTATTCCGATTTCACCTTCGGCGTCTGGGCCGATGACGAGGACGGCGAACAGCTGGTGCCCGTCGGCAAGGCCTATTTCGGTTTCACCGATGCCGAACTCGAGCTGCTCGACAAATTCGTGCGCAACAACACCACCGAGCGCTTCGGGCCGGTGCGCGCCGTGCGCGCCGACAAGGATTTCGGCTTCGTCGTTGAAGTGGCCTTCGAGGGCATCAATCGCTCGACCCGGCATAAATCGGGCGTGGCCATGCGCTTCCCCCGCATCGCCCGCCTTCGTCCCGACAAGCCCTCCTACGAGGCCGATCGGCTGCGCACGTTGATCGCCATGATCGACGCCAAGGCCGAGTGACCCCTGCGCAACAATGACGCAGGGCGATATTTTCAACAGGACGTGTATTGGCGGCAACGGTCTTCCGGTGCAGATTTTTCTGAGCATGACGCCGAAAAGTGTAAGCGGTTTTCGGATGACATCATGTTCTAACTGTTTAATTTAGATGGGCCGGGGGAGATGATTTGGGTGCTGCGCAATGAGCTCGCATGAACGAAATTCCTTTTTCCGCCAACGCCGCACCGTGCTGGCGGGTCTTGCCGGTGCACTCGTCCTGCCGCGCATGGCGGCGGCTTTCGATGTTCCGGACGAGCCGCGGCTTGCCAAGCACGATTACGTCAAGGTCCGCAGCCATTTCCGCACGAAGCTGCTGAAGAAGGGGCCGGCGCCCGACAAGTACGAACTGCTGAATGCGCCTGCAGACGCCGACAAGATCTTCTATCGCTCCGGCTATGGCGGCGAGCTGGAGCTTGCGGCCTGGGTCTCGAGATACAAGCGCGAGCGCACCTCCAAGCCCGCCGTGCTCTTTCTCCACGGTGGCAATGCCATGGGCATCGGCCACTGGCAGCTGTTGAAGCCCTATATGGATGCCGGTTACGTCGTGATGATGCCGTCGCTGCGCGGCGAAAACGGCCAGATGGGCAATTTCTCCGGCTTCTACGATGAGGTCGACGACGTTCTTGCCGCCAGCGAGCGTCTGGCGCATTTGCCGGGTGTCGATCCCCAGCGTCTCTTCATCGCCGGCCACAGCATCGGCGGCACGCTGACCATGCTGACGGCGATGAGCACCCACAAGTTCCGCGCCGCTGCGCCGATTTCGGGCAATCCCGATGCCTTCCGCTTCTTCAACCGCTATCCCGAGGACATCCGCTTCGACGACAGCAACACCCATGAATTCGAGGTGCGCTCGGCCTTGTGTTACGCCCACAGCTTCAAATGCCCGGTCCGCGTGGTCCACGGCACCGAAGAGGCCCATTTCAACGACCGCGCCGAACTACTTGCCCGCCGTGCCCGTGCCGCCGGCGCCCATATCGAGACCGAAACCGTTGCCGGCAATCACACTTCGGCGCTGCCGGCCGAGATCGAACAGAGCATCCGCTTCTTCCATGGGGTGGCGGCCTGAGTTTGGCCGCTGCCGGCAACGCCGGCCGAATGTGACGTCGGATAAACCCGAACCGGCCGGTTCACGGTTTCCTGATTTTGGTTTTTCCACCCCAACGCCAGCCTCGCGCCAGCCGCGGATGCCATCGTCCCGGCAGATATCGCTGTCTTGCCGATCGTTGATAAGGGTGGTTCCATGAATTTTCTGCGCCGGGTCTTCCCGATTGCCGGGCTCGTGATCGTTGTCGCGTCGCTGAGCGGCTGCAACATCCTCATTCCCGATGTCGCTGCCGATTCGCCCGCCCGCTTCGTGCAGGAAACCTCGCCGGTCTTCTATCAGCCGCCCGGTGTCGATCCGCGCCGGGTGCGGCCCATTCCCGATCAGCCGGTGCCGCAGACGCGCGAGCTTTACAAGACGCAGTTCCATCAGACCTTCGGCCTGCCGGTCACCAATCCGGTGCACATGGCGATGTATGGTGAGCTGCGCGACGAGGATTTCACCCTGCCGTCGATCCCCGTCAGTCGCGTGCAGCCGCAATTCCTGCGCCAGGAGGTCGATTATCAGACGACCGAGCGCCCCGGCACCGTGATCGTCGATACCAAGGCCCGTTTCCTGTATTTGGTCGAGGGTAACGGCAAGGCGATGCGCTATGGCGTCGGTCTCGGCCGCGATGGCTATGCATGGTCGGGCCGCGGCGTCATCCAGTGGAAACAGAAATGGCCGCGCTGGACGCCGCCGGTCGAGATGGTCTCGCGCCAGCCTGAGGTTCGCCCCTTTGCGGCGGAAAACGGCGGCATGAATCCGGGGCTGCAGAACCCGCTCGGCGCGCGCGCCATGTATATCTTCAAGGGCGGGCAGGATACGCTCTACCGCATCCACGGTACGCCCGACTGGCAGTCGATCGGCAAGGCCACCTCGTCGGGCTGCGTGCGCATGCTGAACCAGGATGTCATTGATCTCTACGACCGCGTTCCCGCCAAGGCCGTGATCGTTGTGATGTAGCGCTGCAACAGCGCTGCCCATATCGTCCGCTCCCGGCGGGACACGTCTGCGTGAAGCTATGGTTTATTTGGCGCAAGCCGATAGATTTTCTGATGTTGTTATCGGCATTGGACGAATCGTCGGCTTATAAGGCGCCTCGTTCGGCTTCCCGCATCAAAAGGAAATCAGTCCCGCGTCATGAGCTTCGATAGACATCTTTCCCGCCGCAGCTTTCTTTCCTTTTCGGCACTGACCGCCGCCTCCGCGCTCGGCGGCTGCGCCTCATCGGCCAATACGGTGACGTCGGGCGATTCGACGATCATCTACCGCTCGCCTGTGCGCCTGTTCCAGTCCATGGGAACGTCGAGCGTGCCCAGCGACGCAGAGCTTGCCGTCATCTATGGTCCCGTCGAGGACGGCGGCTTTCTCATTCCCGCCGTTCCCTACGAGCAGATCGACCCCCGCTATTATCGCCAGCGCGTCGTCGATCCGACCGGACAGCGCCCCGGCACCATCGTCGTCGATACGCCGTCGCGCTTCCTCTATCTTGTCGAAAATGACGGCATGGCGATGCGCTATGGCGTCGGCATCGGCCGTGAGGGTTTCGCCTGGCAGGGATCGGGCGTTATCCAGTGGCGCCAGAAATGGCCGCGCTGGAAGCCGCCGAACGAGATGGTCGCCCGCCAGCCTGAACTCGTCAAATATTCGATCGACAACGGCGGCATGGAGCCGGGCCTGAAAAACCCGCTCGGCGCCCGCGCGCTTTACATCTTCTCGAATGGAGAGGATACGCTCTACCGCCTGCACGGCAATCCCGACTGGCGCTCGATCGGCAAGGCCGTCTCATCGGGCTGTGTCAGACTGCTGAACCAGGATATTATCGATCTCTACGATCGCGTTCCCACGAAGGCGCCGATCGTCGTCTGGCAGTAATCGTCGCCGAGGCGGCTGCAAGCGGGCCGCCTCGCATCAATCTCAGGCGAGCTTCGCTTTGTCGGGCAGGCGTTTGCCTTGCCCCTGAGCAAAACGTTTCGCGTTTCCGTGCCCGGAAAAGTTTTATTTTCAAAATACCATTGCTTAATTCGATAAATATCCTACATGGTGCGTATCGAATTGCTTGTGACCTTTGTCCATGCGCTGAAGCGCTTCGTCAGATCTCCTCTCAACATCGATATTGCCCGCGGATATTTTCGCCGGGCTCCCTCCAACGGTTAAAAGGAAATCGTTATGAATTCAGGCGTCGTCAAGTGGTTCAATGGCACCAAAGGTTTTGGCTTCATTCAGCCCGATGATGGTTCCACGGACGTTTTTGTCCATATTTCGGCGGTTGAGCGCGCAGGTATGCGCGATCTCGCAGAAGGTCAGAAGATTCGCTACGATATCGTTCGCGACAAGCGTTCCGGCAAGAATTCGGCGGACAATCTTCAGGCCGCATGATTTGTCATTCGCCTGCGCTGACCATCTATTGGCGGCGAGCTGACCACGGACGTACTGGCAGCGGGCTGAGTGACGGGAAGAGGTCGGGTTTCAGCCCGGCCTTTTTGTTTTCGTTGCTTGGCTTTTCTTGATTGATCGAGTCGTCGAAGGGGCGCTGAAATGAGCAGAGCAAGCTATAAAGTCGGCGACATGATCGTGCTGAAATCCGGTCTCACCCGCACGGCGAAGACCGACAAGCGATGCCGGATTGCCAGCATACTGCCCAACGACCACGGGCATGTGCAATATCGCGTTCAATTCGCGGCGGAGAATTTCGAGCGTCGCATCACCGAAGCCGACATCGATGCCGGGGAATCTCCATCGAGCGCTTCCCCCGAGGCGGCGGCCAGGACCGATAGCGCCGAACCCTGGCTGAAGTTTTCTAGCATCAGGATCGGGAAGTAGACTCGCCTTATTATTGATAGTGCGGCCTCGCCGCCGACAGGAAGGATATCGTTTTGCAGGTACTCGTCAGGGATAACAACGTCGATCAGGCGCTCCGCGTGCTCAAGAAAAAGATGCAGCGGGAAGGCCTGTTCCGGGAAATGAAGGCGCGCAGCGCCTTCGAAAAGCCGTCCGAGAAGCGCGCGCGTGAAAAGGCCGAGGCCATCCGCCGCCAGCGCAAGCTCGCCCGCAAGAAGCTGCAGCGCGAAGGTCTGCTGCCGGCACCGAAGAAGGTTCTCCGCGCCCGCTAATCCCGCCGTGGAATCACGGCGTCAGCCATGGAGCCATGATTCCATTTGTGGGATTATGGCTTTTCAGCCGCCGCGGAGCTGTGGCTTGAGAACGCCATCACCTGAGAGAGGGCACATGACAGCCACCAAGGGAGAATTCTTCAATCCCGCCAAACTTTCGCCTCGCGACAAGGCGGAAGCGACCGATCATACGGCGCGCGCCATCATCGAGGCTGAGGCTTCGGCGCGCGACAAGAAGACGGAGAAGCTGAGAGCGCTGCGTCTGCAGCAGGCGGCCGAGGCCGGGCCTGAAGCGGCGCCTGCAAAGAAGCGTCGGTCGCCGGCCAAGTCCCCCGCACGGCGGCCCTGATCTCGGCGGCGGTCAACCGCCGCCCACGCCGGCCCGGCTGAGATTGCCCCGCAGCCGATGCAGCATGCCGCGCAGTTCGGCCATTTCCTCGAGCGTGCAGCCTGCGGCCTCACCGATTGCCGTCATGATCGTATTGATCTCCCCCTTCATCGCCTGACCTTTCGGTGTCAGCGAAACGATCACTTGCCGTTCGTCACGCAGGTCGCGCAGGCGCTTGATGAGCCCGCTCTGTTCCAGCCGTTTCAAGAGCGGCGACAGCGTGCCGGAATCGAGATCCAGCTGTTCGCCGATCGTCTTCACCGGCAACTCACTGCGCTCCCACAGCACCAGCATCACCAGATATTGCGGATAGGTAAGGCCGACTCTTTCCAGAATTGGTTTGTAGGCGCGGGTGAAGGCATGCGCCGTCGCATAGACCGCAAAGCACAGCTGCTTCTCGAGCCGCTTTTCCTCCTCCGGTATCTCCATCGTCTTTGTCGTCTGCGCTTTCATATCCATCATCCCCGAGGCGCCGATTGTCCTCTTTTCGAATTCCAAATGCAATTTGCAAAATTCGCTTGTGTGCGATTTAATTGTGCGATATTGAAAATCCAACCCGATCGAAGGGCCAACCAAAGGAGATCGTCATGCCTATTCTCTATACGACCAAAGCCTCTGCCACCGGCGGCCGTGCAGGCCGCGCCGTTTCCGAAAACGGCGTCCTGGACGTGACGCTGACCGTTCCGAAGGAACTCGGCGGCGACGGCGCAACCGGCACCAATCCTGAACAGCTCTTCGCTGCCGGTTACTCCGCGTGCTTCCTCGGTGCTCTGAAATTTGTTGCGGGCCAGCAGAAGGTCAAGATTCCCGAAGACACGACGGTCTCCGCCAAGGTTGGCATCGGCCCGCGTGAAGATGGCGGCGGCTTCGGCATCGAAGTGGCCCTGACCGTCAACATTCCGGGTCTCGACCGCGAAACGGCCGAAAAGCTCGCTGCCGCGGCTCACATCGTCTGCCCCTACAGCCACGCCATGCGCACCTCGACCGAAGTGCCGGTCACTGTTGCCTGATCTGCTTTAAAACGCGGCAGCCTTATCGGCTGCCGCGGCCTTCCTGGGGGGGGCGCGCCGGTTATTTGGCAGCTGCTTCCCCGCCGCGACGGGGCGGGCGCGGCGAACGCGCCGGTTTTGCCGTTTCTGTAGTCATCGATGACGACACCGCTTGCAGATCCTGTCGCAGCCGCGCGGGGCCGCCATCCGGCAATCTGCCGTCGATTGCCGCATGCGTGCTTTCCCAGATCGGCAGTGCTCTCGCCAGCGTCGCCTTGCCTTCGGCGGTGAGGCTCAGCAGCCGGCGGCGCCGGTCCTTCGGATTTTCCATTACATCTATCCAACCCCGGCGCTGCAGCGGCTTCAGGGCAGCCGTGAGCGTCGTCTGGTCCATGGCGAGCAGGGTGGCGACCGGCCCCATCGGCGGCGGCTCCGGCCGGTTCAGCGACATCATCAAGGAAAACTGCCCGTTGGTCAGCCCAACCGGCCTCAGCGCATCGTCGAACAGCCGGGCAAGCGCGCGCGCCGCTCGCTGCACATGCAGGCAGAGGCAGGTGTCGCGTACCAGCAGCGTCGTGGAAAAAGGAATCTCGATCGAGTTTGACATGTCTTATATCTATTGATATCAATGTATTTAGTCAAGGAGAAGGAACGGAGCCGGCTTCCGCCGGCGGCGCCGGAGGAGGGCGCAGGCCATGCAGAATGAGGTTGTGTCCCGCGAGGAATGGCTCGAAGCCCGCCGCGCCCTATTGGCGAGGGAAAAGGAGGCGACGCGGCTGCGCGACAGCCTCAATGCCGCCCGCCTGGCGCTGCCCTGGGTGAAGGTCGACAAGGATTACGTCTTCGAAACGCCGGAGGGAAAGAAGTCGCTTGCCGATCTTTTCGATGGCCGCAGCCAACTGCTGATCTACCATTTCATGCTCGGTCCCAATTGGGATGCCGGCTGCACGGGCTGCTCCTTCCTGTCAGACCATGTCGATGGCGCCCTGCCGCATCTGAACCACCACGATGTCACCTGGGTCACCGTTTCGCGCGCGCCGCTCGACAAGATCGCCGCCTACAAGCGGCGCATGGGGTGGACGTTTCCATGGGTCTCTTCCTTCGGCAGCGATTTCAATTTCGATTATCACGTCTCTTTCAGTCCGGAGGACCTTGCCAAAGACAAGGTCTTTTACAATTTCACTCCCATGGAACCGGCAAACGCTCATGACGAACTGCCGGGACTGAGCGCTTTCTATCGCAATGACAAGGGCGAGGTCTTCCATACCTATTCGAGTTATGCCCGCGGGCCGGAGGAACTGATCGGTACGCTGATGATCCTGGACCGTGCCCCGAAGGGCCGCAACGAGGACAGTACGATGAATTTCGTACGCCGCCATGACGAATATGAGGAGGCCCAGAAGACAGCATCCTGCTGTCATTGAGATGGAGCAGTTCCAGCAGGATAGGTCGCCCTTGCTCAAGGGAGGAGAGGATGATGAAGGCCGCTGAGGTGCCGAAGGAATATTTTTTCCTGGAAAGTCTGCTCGGAAAATGGACCGTCACCGCGCCCCAGATGACGGGCGATGACGACTGGACGGAGACAGTCCGGTCGCTGCACGGCATCTGGTTCGTCGCCGAAGGCAGCGGCCGCACGGCCGACGGCAAGGATGCCACCACCATCCTGACGCTCGGCTACAACGCTTCGAAAGGCAAGTACGTCGGCAGCTGGATCGGCAGCATGATGGACTATATGTGGGTCTATGAAGGTGAGGTCGATGCCTCGGGCAACGTGCTGGATCTCTATACGGCAGGTCCTGACTTCAATGGCGAAGGGCTCGCCGATTACCGGGAGCGGATAACCTTCACCGACGCCGATCACCGCACTTTCACCTCCAGCACCCGACAGCCTGACGGTTCGTGGAAGCAGTTCATGGAAGCGCATTACGCTCGCAAGATCTGACAATCATGGCGTCCCGGACATTGAAAGCGGGCGCGAAAAAGGGAGAGTATGATGTCCGAGACGCATGGAAAATTCATCTGGTGCGAACTGATGACCCCCGACACATCAGCTGCAGCTAAATTCTACTGTTCGGTCGTCGGCTGGACGACCTCCGATATGACGGTGGAAGGCATGCCACCCTATACGATCTTCGAGGCGAACGGCATCGGCGTCGCCGGCCTGATGGAATTCCCGGCCGAACTCGAAGGCAAGGGCATTCCACCGAACTGGACGGGTTATGTCGCTGTCGACGACGTCGACCAGTCGGCCAGGGATTTCGCCACCAATGGCGGTTCGGTCCGCCGGCCACCGGCAGACATCCCGAGCGTCGGCCGCTTTGCTGTCGTCGCCGATCCCCATGGCGCGGTGCTCTGCATCATGACACCGGCGCCGATGGAGAATCCCATGCCTGAACTGGCCGCCGACGCACCCGGCAATATCGGCTGGCACGAACTCTACGCCGGCAATGGCGAAGAGGCGCTGGCCTTCTATTCCAAGCTGTTCGGCTGGAAGCGGGACAGCGATTTCGACATGGGCGCGATGGGCGTCTACTATCTCTTCTCCCATAACGGGAAGCAGATCGGCGGCATGATGACCAAGCCGGAAAATATCCCGATGCCCTTCTGGAGCTATTATTTCATCGTGCCGGCCATCGATGCCGCGATCGACCGCGTCACATCAGGCGGCGGCAAGGTCGTCCACGGTCCCATGGAAGTTCCCGGCGGCAGCTGGATCATCCAGGCCATGGACCCGCAAGGCGCCTTCTTCTGTCTGGTTGCACCGAAGCGGTAAGAGTTTAGGCCCATGTTGGCGGCGTGCCGCGCGGCACGCCGTCAAAACAATCACGCTCCGGCCCTCACCATCCATCACCTCGCCACAGAAGCGAGGAACCCTTCCGGGCTGTCCACCTCCACCAATCGCTTCTTCTCGATCAGCCAGAACCGGTTGCCGACCGCTCGCACGAAACTGCGGTCGTGCGATACCAGCAGGCAGCTCGCCTCGTGCGCCATCAGCTCGCTCTCCAGCGCTTCCTGCCCCTCGATGTCGAGATGGTTGGTCGGCTCGTCGAGGAGGTAGAAGTTCGGTTCGGTGAGCCTCAGCACTAGCATGCCGAGCCGCGCCTTCTGGCCGCCGGAAAGCTGACCGATCGGCTTTGCCTGCATGTCGATCGTCATGCCGGACCCGGCGAGCAATGCCCGCCCCCGCTGGTCGCCGACATCGAAGCGGCGGATGATCGTGCCGATCGGCGTATCCTTGTCGGCCAGATCGGCAAGCGCCTGGTCGCCATAGCCGAGAACGAGCGACGGTGTCGCCTTGATGCCGTCTTGTCCTGCCTCCGGTCTTTCGATCGCCTGCTTCAGCATCGAGACCAGCCGTGACTTGCCGGCGCCATTGAGACCTAGCAGCACGATGCGGTCGCCCTGGCAGATGAACTGCCGGCCCGTCTTGAAGAGCAGCGTTCCATCGGGTGTCGTCACCGCCGCATCCTCCAGCGTCACCAGCACCTTGGCATGCGTGCCGCGATTGGCGAGCCTGATCGCGCCGGCCGAGCGCTCCAGATGCGCCGGTTTTGCCGCATCCTCGAGTTTCTCCGCCCGCTGTTTTAGCTGCTTCGTCTTGACGACGAGCAGGTCGCTGCCGGAATTGATGCCAATATTGTTGAGCTTCGCCGCCTGCTTGCGCAGCTGCTCTGCCACCTTCATATCGCGCTCGTAGCGCCGCGCCTCCGAAGCGTCGGCCTCGTCGAGGGCCACGCGCGCCCGCGTATAGGGCAGGGCGAAGACCGGGGATTGTTCCGGCCGCAGGAACAGCGTCCGGTTCGTGGTCGCATCGAGGAAGGCACGGTCGTGGCTGGACAGGATGACCGGCACGTCGCGTGGCAGCGTGTTCAGCCAACCTTCCAGCTGCGCGATCTTTTCGAGGTCGAGATGGTTGGTCGGTTCGTCGAGCAAAAGCACGTCGGGCTCTGCCACCCAGGTGCGGGCAAGCATGGCGAGCCGCTGCCAGCCACCGCTCAACTGCTTCAGCACCCGCTGGCGCATCGCCTCCGGCACATCCAGCGATTCCAGCACCACATCGACGCGCCAGCACTCGCTTTCGACCTGATCGGCCGGCAGTGCCTGTAGCACCGCGTCGTAGAATGGCGTGTCGAAGAGGGCAGGCGGCACATTCTGCGCGACATGGCCGACGGTGAGCCCGCGCGACCGGGTGATCTCGCCCTCGGTCGGTTCCAGTGCGCCGGTGATGCAGGCAAGCAGTGTCGACTTTCCCCGCCCGTTGGCAGCGACAAGGCCGATCCGATCGCCGGCATTGACGACAAGATTGAGTTTGGAAAACAAGGGATTGCCCAGCGTTACGCCGAGATTGCGGATATTGATGAGGGTCATGATCGTTCTCTGGTCTTGACCGGCTGGTCGGCGCGATCCGGGGCGTTCAGCCATCACAGGATTGCACGTATCAGGCCCGGGAAATTGCAGGAATGCGCGCTGAAATCTTCTACAGCGCCGCATCGGCCACGAAGGGCAGACCAGGAAGAGATGTCGAGAAACGGTCTCTGGTCAGCCCTGCAAACGCATTTGCAGGGCGTTGACGGGACCACGCTGGCGATTAAACCGGAAATAATATTGCATTGCGTGATCCTCCTTTCTCGAAAGGGTTGCGAGAAAGCAAATAACATTGCCCGCAAAAGGACGCAAGGGAGCCGGACGTGCGCCGATTTCCAGCCACAAACCGTGCATAGAGGATTCCTCGGGGTCGACCGGGAGCAGAAGACGCATGCTCATTGCTCATTTGCCTGCAGGCTACATTCTGGCGAGCGCCGCGCGGCAGCGATCCGCTGCGCCCCGCATCATGACTGCGGCATTGGTCGGCAGCGTGCTTCCGGATTTCGACATGGTCTATTTCTTTCTGACCGGCGGCAAGGTCCATCATCACGACTATGTCTCCCACTGGCCGCTCTTCTGGCTTGCTCTCGCCGTCGTGGCTCTGCCGATGGTCGGGCGGCTGGCGCCGCGCTGGTTTCCCGCAGCCGCCGTCTTTTTCGCAGCCGTCATGCTCCACATGATCATGGATACGGTCGCCGCGCCGATGCTCTGGCTGGCGCCATTCGATTGGTCCAGATTCGAGCTGACGACGGTGCCGGCGACCTACAGCAACTGGGTCGTCAGTTTCATGCTGCACTGGACCTTCGGTCTGGAACTTCTGATCTGTACGACGGCGTTGATCGTTGCCGTTTGCCGCAACCGCCGCGTTCGAAGCGCAGAGCGAGCATGAGCCGGAATTATCCGGCCGGATCGGCGGCAGGCAGTTTCAGCCGCCGCGTTATCCCGATGCTTTCGAGGAACGCCTTGTCGTGGCTGACGACGAGCAGCGCTCCGTCATAGGCACGCAGCCCGGCCTCGACCGCGGCGATCGAGTCGATATCGAGATGATTGGTCGGCTCGTCGAGGATCAGGAGCGGCGGCGGCGCCGAACCCAGAACACAAGCAAGGCCCGCCCGCAGCAATTGTCCGCCGCTGAGCGTCGATACGATCTGCAGCGCTGCATCTGCCCTGAACATGAAGCGGGCAAGGGCGGCCCGACAGGTGTTTTCGTCGGCTTGCGGGTTGATGCGGCGAAAATTATCGCGAATCGAAACCGACGGATCGAGAAGGCTCACCTTCTGGTCGAGCATGGAGAAGGCAGTCATGACGGCGATGGTGCCGGCCCAGGGCTTCAGATCGCCGGTGACAAGCGAAAGCAATGTCGTCTTGCCCGATCCGTTCCGGCCGGTGACGGCGATGCGTTCCGGTCCCGTCACGTCGAAGGAGAGGTCACGGATGATGGGATCGCCCGGCCGATAGCCGGATGTGACGCCGTCCATCTTCAGCACGATCTTGCTGGCGGGCAGCCCGGTCGGCGGCAAGGTTACCGACAGCGGCTGGAGGATCTCGATTTTTTCGCGTGCTGCCGTTGCATCTTCCAGTGCCTGAGCCCGCCGGCGCTCGGCGAGGCGGGCATTGTCGCCGCTTGTTGTTTCGCTCCGCTCCTTCATTCCGCCGAGCATAATGCGGGGGATGCCGCCCTTGGCTGCCATCTTTCGTCCCGCACGGTCCCTGTGCGCCTGCCGCTCCACCGTCGCCTGCGCGCTCCTCGCAACCTCGGCGATGCGCTTTTCAGCGTCGGCGAGATCGTGCTGTGCGGCCGCGAGCGCAAGTGCCCTGCGCTCGCGATAATGGCTCCAGTTGCCGCCGTAGCGCGTGGCGCCGAGCGATGTCAACTCCACGATCGCATCCACGCTTTCGAGCAATTCCCGATCATGGCTGACGATGATCGCGCCTGCCTGCCAGCTCCCAATCAGCGCAATCACCGCCTCGCGGCCCTCGCGATCGAGATTGTTGGTCGGTTCGTCGAGCAGCAGGAAATCCGGTTCCGCAAAGATTAGAGCGGCAAGCCCGGCACGCGTGCGTTGCCCGCCGGAGAGTACGGCAAGTGGCGTCTCCGCCGGCACGTCGAGCCCGGTCCGATTGAGCGCCAAGGCAATGCGGGCCTCCAGCATCCAGTCCGCGGATGCAAGCTCGTCGGCAGTCGCGTCACCCGCTTCGGCAAGGCGAAGAATGGCAAGCGCCCCGGTTGCGCCGAAGAGATCGGCCACCGTTTCCTGAGGGGCCACCTGAACGCTCTGGCGCAGGACGCCGAGGCCGCCGTTGACGGATATCGTCCCAGAAACAGGACGAATCTCGCCTGATATGAGCTTTAGCAGCGTCGTCTTACCGACGCCGTTGCGCCCGACGAGACCGGTGCGCTCCGCCCCGAAGCTCAGATCGAGATTGGAAAAAAGCAGCCGCCCGTCAGGCGCGGACCACGAAAGATGGGAGAGAGTGATGGATGCAGGCATGGATATGGATTTCCCCGTTGGCAAGGCGAATTGGCGTTGCGATCGGGTTGAAATCCATTGCGGCACACATCCTGTTGAAATGGTAGATGGCTATAACTTAGGCGAAGAATACTGACGGTTCAAGGCGCGCCTGACGCTCCAGCGCAAGGGCGGCGGCGTTATGCGCTCCGGTGTCACCGGAGCGAAGTCGCTGAGACGGATCGAAGCTTACCGCTTCAGGCTTCCCAATATCCCGCGCACCAGCGCCCGCCCGACTTGCGTCGCCACCGTGCGCGCCACGCTCTTCATCGCAGCCTCCACCACCGTCTCCCGCTGGTAGCCGGAGGCCCGGCCGCGTGATTGGCTGCGGCCTTGATCATCGTCATTGCTGCCGCCGAAGCCCGGCAGGGTCCAGCCGGAGCTCGTGGTACCCGGTTGCTGCTGAGGCGCTTCCTCCGGGGCTCGTTTGGCGGCATCGGCATCCGCCGCCTTCTTCGCCCGTGCGGCCAGGATCTCGAAAGCGGATTCGCGGTCGACGTCCTCGTCATAGACGCCGAGAACCGGGCTCTTGTCCATGATCTGCTGGCGCTCGGCATCCGTCACCGGGCCGACGCGGCCGGATGGCGGGCGGATCAGCGTGCGCTCGACGATCGAGGGCGCGCCCTTGGCTTCCAGCGTCGAGACCAAGGCCTCGCCGGTGCCGAGATTGGTGATCACGGTGGCGCAATCGAAGGCCGGGTTCGGGCGGAAGGTATCGGCCGCCGTCCTCACCGCCTTCTGCTCGCGCGGCGAATAGGCGCGCAGCGCATGCTGCGCCCGGTTGCCGAGCTGGGCGAGCACCGTTTCCGGCACGTCGAGCGGATTCTGCGTCACGAAATAGACGCCGACACCCTTGGAGCGGATGAGGCGCACCACCTGCTCGACACGTTCGGTCAGCACCTTCGGGGCATCGTTGAAAAGCAGATGTGCTTCGTCGAAGAAGAAGACCAGCTTCGGCTTCTCGGGATCGCCCACTTCGGGCAATTCCTCGAAGAGTTCCGAGAGCAGCCAGAGCAGGAAGGTGGCGTAGAGGCGCGGGTTCATCATCAGCTTGTCGGCAGCAAGCACCGAGATCTGGCCGTAGCCGTTGTTGCTCGTGCGCATGATGTCGGAGATCTTCAGCGCCGGTTCGCCGAAGAAGTGTTCGGCGCCCTGCTGTTCGAGAACGAGCAGCGCTCGCTGGATCGAGCCGACCGAAGCCTTGGAGATCAGGCCGTACTGGTTGGAAAGCTCGGTGGCGTTTTCGCCCATATAGTTCAGCAGCGAGGTGAAATCCTTGAGATCGAGCAGCGGCAGCCCGGCCTGGTCGGCGATCTTGAAGGCAATGTTGATGACGCCTTCCTGCGGCTCGGAGGCATCCATCAGCCGTGCAAGCAGCAGCGGTCCCATCTCGGCGACGGTGGTGCGCACCCGGTGGCCCTTCTCGCCGAAGAGATCCCAGAAGATCACCGGAAACTGGTCGAATTCGTAGTCGGTGAAACCGATCTGCTCGGCGCGTTTGGTGAGGAAATCCTTGGGCTCGCCCTTCGCGGCGATACCGGAAAGATCGCCCTTGATGTCGGCCGCAAAGACCGGAACGCCGGCGCGTGAAAAGCCTTCGGCCAACACCTGCAGGGTCACCGTCTTGCCGGTGCCGGTGGCTCCGGTGACAAGGCCGTGGCGGTTACCGAACTTCAGGTCGAGATATTCCGGCTTGTTGATGCTATCATCGGGATTGCGGCTCGCGCCGATGAAAATTTTGCCTTCCTCGATCATTCGGAGTATCTCCCTTCGGCCATGCCGCCGTTTGTGCCTGAAGGCATGGCTCTTTTCCGCCGCCTTCATCGAACCATCGTTTCCCTGTTATAAGCAGGGAGGCGGATGCGGACAACTGGTTGCAGTGAAAGCAAAACCGGACAAAGCGCGCCGGAAACGGGCCGGCTTGAGTCGCGGCCGAATCTCGATTAACGTTGACGTTAACGTCAAAAAACAGGAGGCTGACGATGAATGAAATTGTAACCCAGATCGCCGATCGCGTGGGGATCTCTCCGGAGCTGGCCGAAAAGGCGCTCGGCATGATGCTCGGCTTCCTGCAGCGCGAAGCTGCCGACGGCCCGGTTGCCAAGATGATCGAAGCGATCCCCGGCGGCGCCGACCTCGTCGCCCAGTTCAACGGCGAGGGCGCCGGCGGCGGCGGTCTGCTCGGCGGGCTGATGAGCTCGCTCGGCGGCGGCGGCATCATGGGGCTCGGCCAGCAACTGATGAGCGAAGGCCTCGGCATGGGCGAGATCACCTCGCTCGCCAAGGAGACCATTGTGATCGCCAAGCAATATGCCGGCGAGGAGGTTGTCGACGAGGTCGTGGGCTCTGTTCCGGGGCTCAGCCAGTTCGTCTGAGCGATGACGACCAGCAAGGGCCTTCGCGGCGTCGCCGCGAGGCTCATCATGTTTTGCCCTGGTTCCACTTGAGCCGAATCGAAAGGGCCTGCAACCTAGCGTTCATTCGGAAGAGGCTGTCTGTCGGCTTACCGTTGTCGCTCTTCCAGGATTTCGTCAGTGATATCGCGCCCACGGGCGAACACACCTAATATGTTGACGACATCGCCACTCACCGAGAACGCTACGCTGACACTGCGCCGGTAACCGATAACCCGCAGGCCCGGGATCCGGCTTTCCCGCACCGTTCCCCGTTCCGGGAACGTCTCCAAGGCTTCGATGAAGGTGATTACTGCGTCGACGAAGTCGCCGGCGATGCCGGTTCCCGCCTCAACGGCGATATCGGCATAGAGCTTGTCGAGTTCGGCTTCTGCCTTCGGATGGTAGATAATGCGGTAGGCCATGCCCTACTTGGCTTTCGCAGCGTCATTCCGGCGCTTGGTTTCAAAGCGGGCGCGCACTGTCTCGGCCGGGATACCGAGGCCTGGATTGTTCACCATGTCGTTGTAGCGCGCCGGGATCTCCTCATTGAGCCAGCGCTCGCGCGCCGCTTCATGATCCTCCAGCAGCCGCAGGCCTGCGCGGACGACTTCGCTGGCATTGTTATAGCGGCCGGACTCCAGCTGCTTCCGGACAAATTCCTCGTAGTGGTTCCCGAGCGCGACGTTGGGCATGACTTTCCTTCCGTTGTCATCAGTATGCGACAGCCACTCGCCTATGGCAATAGATGTCAATCTTTGACCTCAAGAGGCCAAAATCTAGAGAGTGGAGGGACATCATCTCGGTGCGCCGTCCTGAGGCGGCAAAGGCCGATCACCAAACTTTGATCGTCAACGCGTCGATCGACTTCCAAGGTCTGGCCAATCCAATCCGGCTGCGTGCGTCGCAAGATGGAAATCGGCATCGACCGACCCTACCTTAAGTCATGCCGGTTTTCACTGATGGCCGGATCGGCTGGAACGGTGCATCCCGCTCGTTTCATATCGGCCATATCAGAAGGAATATGGTCATGCGTACGTTGATTGCAGCAGCCTCGATCATTCTCCTCGGCTTCGCCGCTCCTGCCTTCTCCCAGGCCCTCGCCGATATGGACTACAGCGGACGTTTCGGCGGTATGCCGCCCGGCACCGTGCCGGATGCGGAATCGAGCGGCGGACTCAGGATTCCTCTCGATTTCGCTCCCATTGAAAGCGATAATATCAACGTTGTCATCCCGTCCGACCGGACGGCTTGCCCGCGCCCGGGAACACGCCAGTATCGCGCGGCCGAGCGCGACGGCACGCTGAAAGCCGCCTGCCGCTGACGCGAAGACCGGGAACGGTTATTTGCCGTCTTTGTGCAGCAAAACGCCGAGTTCATGCCATTGCCGCCCGTCGCGCTCGATGAGCTCAGCGGCGCAGGCCGGCCCCATGCTGCCCGGCGCATAGCTCTCGGGCGTGGCCGGGTCCTTCGCCCAGATATCGAGGAAGGGCTGCACTGCCGCCCAGCCGGCCTCGATGCCATCGGCGCGCTGGAACAGCGTCTGGTCGCCGATGAAGAGATCGTAGAGCAGCGATTCATAGCCGGTCGTCTTGCCGATATCGAATTTGTCAGCATAACGGAAGTCGAGTGAAACAGGCACCGTATCGACCGAAAGCCCCGGCGACTTGATCGAGATTTCCATGCTCATGCCTTCGTCCGGCTGCACCTGGATGACCAGCCGGTTTGGCGGCAGGCGGCGATTGACTTCCGTCTCGCGAAACTGCGCGAAGGGCACCTGTTGGAAGGTGATGACGATCTCGGTATCGCGGGCTGTCAGCACCTTGCCCGTCCTGAGATAGAAGGGCACGCCAGCCCAGCGCCAGGTATCGGCATAGAGCTTCAGCGCCACGAAAGTTTCGGTCCTGCTATCAGGTGAAACATCCTTGCTGTCGCGATAGGCCGGAAGGTCGACGCCGTTGAGCGGACCGCCGGCATAAGCGCCCCGCACGCCATGCGTCTTGGCTTCCTCGGGCGTATAGATACGCAGCGCCTTCAGCACCTTGCTCTTCTCGTTGCGGATCGCCTCGGCGTCGAAGCTGTTCGGCGGTTCCATGGCGATCATCGCCAGCAGTTGGAAGAGATGGTTCGGCACCATGTCGCGCAGTGCGCCCGTTGCATCGTAGAACTTGCCGCGGCTGCCGACATCGACGATCTCGGCGGCAGTGATCTGCACATGGTCGATGTAGCGGCTGTTCCAAAGCGATTCGATGATCATGTTGGCGAAACGCGCCGTCATCAGGTTTTGCACCGTCTCCTTGCCGAGGAAATGGTCGAGTCGGTAGACTTGGCTTTCTTCGACCTGGGCGAGGATCTGCGCATTGAGGGCCCGCGCAGAGGCGAGGTCGGTGCCGAACGGCTTCTCGATGGCGATACGGCGGAAGACGCCGTCGCTTTCATCGGTCAGCCCATGCGCGGCGAGCTTCTCGACGATGGTGCCGAAGAACATCGGCGGCACCGCGAGATAGAAGGCGGCATTGGCATGCGGCCCCAGTCGCTTGCCGATCTCGATGAAAATATCGTCCTTGGTGAAATCGCCCGACGTATAGGAAATGCGCTGGCGCAGGCTCTCCCACGCCTCGTCCTCTGCCGTCTGCTCTTCGCCGCCGAGATGATTCAGGAATTCGTCGAGCCGCTTGCGCAGGAATTCGTCGTCACCCGGCTCTATGCCGACACCGAGAATGTGCATATCCTCGCCGACGAGGCGGCTGCGCGTCAGGTTGATGATCGCCGGTACCAGCAGACGGCGCGTCAGGTCTCCTGTGGCGCCGAAGATGACGAGGGTGACTGGTGGAGTGGGGGCAGCGTCCATGTGTGTCATCTCCCTTGATTTCCGGCCGACTATAATCCGTGCCGATTTTGCCGCAAGCACCATGCCGCCGAGGGATAACAGGCATTTGACACCCTTGCGGCCGGCGTTACCCCTTCACCGCCACGATGAATATCCTCGGAAACCTGAGCAGCACCCGCCCGTCCGACAGCTTGGGATAGGCCTTTTCCACTCGCTTGAGGTAATCCGCCAGAAAGGCCTCGCGGTGCTCCTCGCCGGCATGGGCGAGATAAGGCATCAGCCCGGTTCCCTTCACCCATTCGACGATCGCTGCCGCATCCGCCATCGGATGATTGTAGACGGTATGCCAGATATCGACGCGCGAAGATTTGGCGATCAGCCTGTCATAATAGGCCGACGGTGGCGGCAGTCCTTTGCGGCGCACGCTCTTCGCCTCGAAGGCGGCTTTCCAGGGCCCGGCATGCGCGGTCTCCTCCAACGCCAGATGCGAGGGTTCGCCCAGATTGTCGGGCATCTGCACGGCGAGCGCGCCACCTGCGGAAAGCCCGTCCATCAACCGGTCGAAGATATCGAGATGCTCAGGAAGCCATTGAAAGACGGCATTGGCAAACAGCAGGTCGGCCGGTTCAGTTGGCTGCCAGCTCGCGAGATCGCCCTCGACAAAAGCTGTGCCCGGAAGCCGCTTGCGGGCCGCCTCCAGCATGTTCACATCGCTGTCGACACCGGAGACGCCGGCCGCCCCATAGCGGTCGATGATGAGCTCGGTCGAATTGCCCGGTCCGCAGCCGAGATCGACGGCGTGGCGCACGCTTTGAAGCGGCACTTGCGCCAGAAGGTCACGCGCCGGTCGCGTGCGTTCGTTCTCGAATTTCACATACTGGCTGGCAGACCATGCCATGGCGATCACTCCTTACCTTCAATCAGCAGATACAAGTATTTTGTCCACGCGCCTTCCGTCGAGATCGACGACTTCGAAACGCCATCCATCTCTCGTGAAGCTCTCACCCAATTCCGGCAGATGTTTCAACTCTTCCAACACCAGCCCAGCCACGGTCTGATATTCGAGATCGTCATCGAGCTTGAGATTTAAGAACTCAGCGAATTCGTCAATCGGCGTCCAGCCCGATACCAGATACGAACCGTCGTCTCGACGAGCGATGGCCTGCTCATCGACAGGTCCCTCCTGGAGAGCCCCCATGATCGCTTCCAAAATGTCGCCTGACGAAACAATTCCCTCGAAGTGGCCGTATTCGTCGAAAACCAGCACCATGTGAACAGGCGATTTCCTGATTGCTTCAATAACATTGATTGCCGTTGAAAGATCCGAAACCACCGGGACGTCCTGCGTCAGAGCCTTGATATCGGCACTGCCGTGTTCGGACATCGCGTCGTAGAAGTCTTTGACCGGAAGGATGCCGATCACCTCGTCCGAGCTGCCTTTCCGAACGGGCAACCGCGACCGTTTCGTCCGGTGCAACTGGATCCGAATTTCTTCAAGGCTGTCGTCAATATCGATAATTTCGACGTCTCGTCGGGGCGTCATGAGCGCTCGGGCGGTGCGGTCCGCCAGCCGCATGACGCCTGATATCATCGCGGACTCTTCGCTTTCGATAACTCCAGCCGACTGGGCTTCGGCCAGAACGGTTTTGATCTCCTCGTCGGAGACATTGTCGCCACCTTTTCCCGCTTGGCCCAGGAGCTTGAGGACAAGATTTCCGGAAGCGTTCAGAAGCCACACGAGGGGTAGCGCAATTTTTGAAAGTACGGTCATGGCCGGCGCGACCTTCGCCGCAACCGCTTCGGGTTCCCGCAATGCGATCTGCTTGGGAACGAGCTCGCCGACGATCAACGAAAGATATGTGATTGCCATGACGACGGAACCCACGCCAATGGCATCCGCGGCCGTCGATGACATCCCCTGGGCTTCCAGCCATCCGGTCAGGCGGCTCCCAAGCGTGGCCCCTGAGAAGGCGCCCGAGAGAACACCGACCAGCGTGATGCCGATCTGCACCGTGGAGAGAAAACGACCGGGGTTTTCGGCAAGTTTGATCGCTTGAGCTGCACCCTTGCTTCCATTGTCAGAGAGGACCTTTAGGCGGGCCGTTCGAGAAGACACAACGGCCAGCTCCGACATGGCGAGCACACCATTCAGGATGGTGAGAAACGCCACAATTCCAATTTCCAGAAACACAGGGACCCTATTCGTTGAGGTTGTAATGCCGCATTCATCAGGCGACGCGGCGAGGCATTCGAAGGGACGCGATACACATGCGCATCGCCTGTCGTCTTTCCATCATTCGCAGTGATCTGGAAAGCGGCTGCCTTTGGCGCAGCCCCGAAATAGCTGAAGCGAGGCGGACGTCATCGCGCCTTCTACAATAATCGCCACCTTCCTCGGCCGGGAGATCCCGGCTGGAACGGGCGGAGCTTGTACTGGATGGGTCGCTGTCAGGCATGTCGCAATTTTGGCGGTGAAACGCTTCCGGCGCAAGGGGCGCCAAGCGAAAATCCTTATAGCGTCTTGATGTGACGGTTTCGAGAATGGCGGCAGTACCACGTCCTGGTTGAGGATTTGCATGGAATTCTCCGTATTTCTACAACGAAAGATTTGCGTGGGTCGGAGGTGGGAGGGTGTTGCCAAGGACGGATGGGGGCATATTTGGCGTATTATGCAAGTGCCCTGGCATTTCTCGTCAGTGATCGAGGCCCGCACGAGCCCTAAGAGCATCTCATCACGAAAAGAGGTCGAGATGATTGACAAGAAAACCGCGCTCGTCACGGGCGCATCCTCCGGAATGGGCAAGGCGATCGCCAAGCGCCTGCTCGCCGATGGCTACAAGGTCTACGTCGCCGCACGCCAGGTCGAGAAGATGGAGGATCTCGCCCGGCTGGGTGCCATACCCTTGCGTATGGACATGTCGAACGAAGAGGAGATCAGAGCCGCTGTCGGCGCTATTCTGGCGGATGTCGGGACCATCGACGTGCTGGTCAACAATGCCGGCTTCGGGCTCTATGGTCCGGTCGAGGAGATCGGTATTGACGAAGCCCGCTACCAGTTCGAGGTGAACATCTTCGGCCTCGCGCGACTGACGCAGCTTCTGCTTCCGGCGATGCGCGGGAAAGGCGCCGGCACAATCGTCAACATCACCTCCATGGGCGGCAAGATCTACACCCTGCTCGGTGCTTGGTACCACGCCACCAAGCATGCAGTTGAAGGTTGGTCGGACTGTCTCCGGTTGGAACTTGCCCCGTTCGGCATCCGGGTCGTGATTGTCGAACCCGGCCTGATCGAGACGGGATTTGGCGATGTTGTCGCCGACGGACTGCTCAAGCGTTCGGGGAACGGTCCCTATGCTAAGGTGACGCAGGCTGTCGCCATGTCGCCGCGCGCGGCTTACGGCCCCGGTCGCGGCACCGATCCCGGCGTGATCGCGGATATCTCTCCAAGGCGGTCAAGGCGAGGAGACCGCGCACGCGATACGTCGCCGGCAAATATGCGAAGCCGATGATCATGATCCGCAACTGGTTTGGCGACCGCGTGTTCGACCGCGCGATCATGATTCAGATGCGATAGGAGCGGGCAGCCATGAGCGGATCGCCGGCAGACAGGTGCAAGATACCGCGGGCTTTCTGGCTCGCGGTCGAACATGTCGGCGTGCGTCCGGCAGCGCTGCTCCGCCAGGCGCGCCTGCCGGTGACACTGCATCTGAATGGCCAGGGTCTGGTCAGCACGACACAGTTCTTCGCTCTATGGCGGGCACTGGAAGAGTTGACGGCGGATCCAGGGCTCGGGATCAAACTGGTTGAATCGGCTGAAACCGCCGTGTACCCGCCCTCCAGCCTCGCGGCCTTTCATGCCCGCGACTATCGAGATGGCCTGTCGCGGCTAGCCCGGTTCAAGCGGCTTTGCACACCGGAGCAACTGCACCTTTCCGAGCAGGGCGGGGAGTGCTCGATCACGTGGGAGCGGATTTATGCCACCGAGGCGGAGCCGCCAATCGCCGTGGACGTGGATTTCGCTACGCTGGTCGAACTGGGTCGGCGCGGTACTGGACAGCGGCTGACGCCGGTTCGCGTGGAATTCCAGCGAGCCGATCCGAAGAGTAACGCGCATCGGTCTTATTTCGAATGCCCGGTCCGCTACGGGCAATCCCGCAACGTCCTGATCCTCAAATCCGCCGATCTCGACCGACCTTTTCCCGGGCATAATCCGGAACTGCTCGAACTCCTCACGCCCGCCCTTGCCTCGGCGCTCGGCGAAATCCAGGCGCGCAGTTCGATCCGCGAGCAGGTCAAGATCGTTCTGAAGAGAAGCCTGGCCAGCGGCCGACCGGAACTGTGCGACGTGGCTTTCGACCTGGGCATGAGTGAGCGCACACTCCAGCGCCGGATCACGGACGAGGGCTCGACCTTCCGCGAGTTGCTCGTCGAAGCACGTCAGGAATTGGGGAGGCAGTTGCTCTCCGATCCCTCAGCCGAGATTGACGAGGTCGCATGCTTGCTCGGCTATCAAGATACAAGCTCCTTCTACCGCGCTTTTCGGGATTGGGAAGGCGTTACGCCCAAGCAGTGGCGCGAACGCAATCTGGGACACGTCGGACGCCAGGTGGTCCCCGGCGTCTCCGTGCATTAGCCTCATCAGGCCGCGAGGATAGTGATCCCGTAAGCGTTGGCGGCTGCCGTCATGCGGGCGATGGTCTCAGTCGAAGGGCTGGCCTTTGGCGGCTCCGTCGTGCCTTCCGCTTCGATGAATTCCGCCATTTCGCGATCGACAATCGCAGAAAAGACCGCAGGGACGGTTCCCCGGTTGGAGTAGCCGTGCACCATGAACGGCGCAATGGTGACGATGTCGCCGGCGCTGGCCTCGATCTCCTCGGGACCGCTGTCGCTCAGACGCCAGATCGTCAGGTTTCCTTCGAGAATGCGGAACACCTCGGGGCTCGCATGCGCATGTTTCGGCGTCCGGCTGCCGGGCGGCACTGTGACGTCGAAGATATTGAGCCAGTTTCCGCGGATCCGAAGCTGACGCTCGATACGGTCGCCAAGGACGAAAAATCGCTTCGGGTCCTCGGCATGCACTTTCACAAATGAGTTGGACATCATGTCTCTTTCTTCTTCTTACAAGGCTTCTTCTGACGAGCTTTTTCTTGCGGGCGCAGCCGTTAGACCTTTGCGCCGCCTTTGACAACCGCCTTGTTGTCGGGGGCAACATCGCCGAACACCTTCAAAGCGGCGCGCTACGGCAGCTGAAGCGATGAACAACGCGCTCCGTTGCCAGGGGTTCAACGCCGCTCGTGCGCCATTGCGTCACGAGGCCGATATCGGAACGGCGGGTCGTTTTTGCAAGGTCCGACGATGTCGCACCAGCTGTGCTGATATGACTGGGGTCAGAGGGTTTTGAAAGATTCCCAGTCCGTAATACCGCCGACACAGAAGGGGCGCATAGAACGCCGCGGCTGTTCTCGGCCGTTCTTGAGCCATCCCTTCACGCCGTCTCGGCATTCACATTTACGGAGCGCATCCATGTCTTCTCTTCCCGTCGTCGGCGCCGCCATGACGCTCGATGAAGTCGAGCTCTATCGAGATTGGCTTTTCGAAAAGTCCCGTGATCTCGAATTGCAGAGCTTCGTCGATGCCGACATCCTGAACGGCGACTGGGCGCCGCTTGCCGACCGCGCCCGGCGGCTTCTCGACGGTCATGGCGGCCGCCTCGGCATTCACGGCCCGTTCTGGGGCTTTACCATCGCCTCGGAAGATCCCGATATCCGCACCATCGTTAACAGGCGCCTGCTGCAGGGTCTCGACGTCTGCGCCGCCATCGGGGCAACGCAGATGGTCATCCATAGCCCTTACACCTCCTGGTCCTACAACAATCTCGACAACAATGACGGCGCTCGCGAAGCGTTCGTCGAACGCACACATCTGACCCTGCGCGAGGCCGTCAGGCGCGCCGAGGACGTGGGCTGCACCATGGTCATAGAGAATATCGAGGACAAGGATCCGCATATCCGTGTCGCGCTTGCCGAAAGCTTCAATTCATCCGCTGTCGCGGTTTCGATCGATACCGGCCACGCCCATTATGCCCACGGCTATACCGGCGCTCCGCCGGTCGATTATTACGTCAAGGCCGCCGGCAACCGCCTGCAGCATGTCCATCTGCAAGATGCCGACGGATATGCGGACCGCCACTGGAGCCTCGGCGAAGGTTCGATCCACTGGCACGCCGTCTTCGCGGCCCTTGCTCAGCTCGAATGCAACCCGCGCCTGATCATCGAAATCAAGGACAAGTCGAAGATCCCGGCGTCTGCTGCCTATCTCGCTTCGATCGGCGTGGCTGAATAAGGGGCGCTGCTCGCCACCGCTGGGGCCGGTGGAGTTGCCTTAAGAAAACCGCGTGATGACGCTGATCCCGGTCGTCTCGGCCTTGTCAAGCGCCATCAGCGCGGGCACGGCCTCTTCGAGGCTGATCTGCCGTCCGATCAGCTTCTGCGGCGCGATCTTGCCGGCCGCGAGCATCGAGAGCATGGCGTCGTAACGCCAGGCCTGCATGCCGTGGCTGCCGTAGATCTCCAGTTCATGGCCGATCACCTGCGCCATCGGGATTTGAGGCGTCGCATGCTCGGCGAGCATCAGCCCGACCTGCACGTGCCGCCCCCGCCGGCGCAGGTTCTTGATCGAGTTGAAGCAGGTGGCGGGGTGTCCGAGCGCGTCGATCGAGACATGCGCGCCGCCCTTGGTGATCTCCCGCACCGCCTCCGCGACATCTGAGACGCTTGAGGCATTGACCGTCGCCACTGCGCCGCAGCTTCGCGCGAAGGCGAGTTTCTCCTCTGATATGTCGATGCCTATCGCATTGGCTCCGAGTGCCGTTGCGATCATGATCGCCGACAGGCCGACGCCGCCGCAGCCGTGCACGGCGATCCATTCGCCGGGCCCGGTGCGGGCCTGGTCGGCGACGGCGCGAAACGAAGTGGCGAAACGGCAGCCGAGGCTTGCCGCCGTCGCATCGTCGATTGTATCGGGCAGGTGCACGAGATTGGTGTCGGCATAATCGATCGCCACATATTCGGCGAACGAACCCCAGTGGGTGAAACCCGGCTGAAACTGGTTCGGGCAGACCTGCTGGTTGCCGGAATGGCACTCGGCGCAATGGCCGCAGCCGGAAACGAACGGCACCGTCACTCGGTCGCCCACCTTGAAACGCATGACGCCGCGGCCGGTGGCGACGATCCGTCCGGCAAGCTCGTGTCCCGGCACATGCGGCAGGCGAATATCGGGGTCATGCCCCATCCATCCGTGCCAGTCGCTGCGGCAGAGCCCGCTTGCGCCGACCGATATGACGACGCCGTCTTCAGTGGGCGTCGGATCGGGCAGGGTGCGGATGTCGGGCGCCTGTTCGAAGGCTTCGTAGAACATGGCTTTCATCGGCGTCTTCCCTTGCTGGCTATCCGAGAGTACGCGCATGATGACATGCGGTGGGCAGCCGTTCCAATATTCCATTCCATCATTTTTGCTGATGCACCCATCGATTGAGCGCTTGCTGCCGCGCACGAATATTGCGGTCCGGTGCCGTCCTCCGGTATTTTCTTGCTTCCGCGTTTCCCGGCCGGATTTGTCCTTGACCCGGGTTGCCGCGGTGGGTTTTGCTTTGCAGAGCAATTCCAGCAAAGTGCCAAGCAACTTTCCCAGGGAATGCGCTGAAAACAAAGAGATAGAGCATTTCCGTGCGGAAATGCCCGTCTTCATAAGGGAGGGCAAAATGGCCGTCGATACATCACCGCGCTCGACCACCTGGACCCATGTCGATGGGGAATGGCTTCCGGGCAATCCGCCGCTGATCGGGCCGACCTCGCATGCCATGTGGCTCGGCTCGTCGGTCTTTGACGGCGCCCGTTGGTTCGATGGCGTCGCTCCGGATCTCGACCTGCACTGCCAGCGGATCAATCGCTCGGCGCTTGCGATGGGCCTGAAGCCGGTGAAGACTGCCGAGGAAATCGCGGCGCTCGCCTGGGAAGGCATTGAGAAATTCGATGGCGCAACCGCGATCTACATCAAGCCGATGTATTGGGGCGAACATGGTTCGCCCGGCAGCGTCGTCTCCGTCGATGCGGAATCGACCCGCTTTGCGCTCTGCCTGTTCGAGGCTCCGATGGGCGGTCATGGCGGCACCAGCCTCACGGTCTCGCCCTATCGCCGTCCGTCGCCGGAAACGGCGATGACCGAGGCGAAGACCGGCTCGCTCTATCCGAACAGCGGCCGCATGATCGCCGAGGCGCGTAGCCGCGGCTTCGACAATGCGTTGGTGCGCGACCTGAATGGCAATGTCGTCGAGACCGCCTCATCGAACGTCTTCATGGTGCGCGACGGCGTGGTGATGACGCCTGCGGCCAACCGCACCTTCCTTGCCGGCATCACTCGCGCCCGCGTCATCGGCCTGTTGCGCAAGGCCGGGTTCGACGTCGTTGAAGCAACGCTTTCCGTCGAGGATTTCCTTCAAGCCGACGAGATCTTCACCACCGGCAACTATTCCAAGGTCGTCGGCGTCATCCGCCTCGACGGCCGCGATCTCCAGGAAGGTCCGGTCACCCGCAAGGCGCTGGAACTCTACATGGACTGGGCCTACGGCAGAAGCGAGAGCGAGGAGTGAGAGTGAGGGTGAGGGTGAGGGTGAGGAGCGGTCCCGCGAAGCGGGAGCAATCGATCCAGTGAGTCGATTGCAGCGAAGAACGCCCGAAGCGCAAGCGCAGGGCCGGGGCGGTCGCCTCTACCAAAATCCACGCATCCGCCCCTCATCCGCCTGCCGGCACCTTCTCCCCGCTTGCGGGGCGAAGGGATATGCCGCGACCTTTCCGTACCCAACCTGCGTCTCGCATGGCACGTCCCCTCGCCCCGTTTACGGGGAGAGGGTTAGGGTGAGGGGCAGCGTCTTGCGCTGAGGTCAGGCGATCATCCCTCGCGCACTCACGTCATCCACTTCCGATGTTCCGCAAATCGCTCCACCAGCAAATCGATGAACAACCGCACCTTCGTCGGCAGATGGCTGCGGTTGGGGTAGACCGCGTTGATGTTGAGTTCCACCGGCCGGTAGTCCGGCATCATCTTCACCAGCCGTCCTTCGGCGATGTCGTCGAACACCACGAAGCTCGGCGCCAGGAAGATGCCCCGCCCATTCAGCGTCAGGAAACGCAGCATCTCGGCGCTGTTCGAGACGACGTTGCCGCCGATCTTGATGCTCTCCTGCTTGCCTTCGCCATCCTCGAAGCGCCATTCGTCTCCGTAGGGGTAATAGGCATATTGCAGGCAATTGTGATCGGCGACCTCGGCCGGCGTCTTCGGGTTCGGATGGGTTTCGAGATAGGCCGGCGAGCAGACGAGCATATGGCGCCAGGGCGTCAGCTTGCGCGCGACGAGCGATGAATCCGGCGGTGGCACGGTGCGCATCACCAGATCGTAGCCGTCCTCGATCATGTCGACCATCCGCTCGCCGACGCTGAAATCGAGTGAGATCGCTGGATAGAGTTCCATATATTCGCTGACGACGGGCAGCAGGAAACGCACAATGGCGCTGCTGGTATAGACCTTCAGCGTGCCGCGCGGCGTCGAGCTTAGCGCGCCCGCCGTCCGGTCTGCCTCTTCCAGTTCGGCAAGGATCTGCGACGAGCGCTCATAGTAATATTTGCCGGTTTCCGTCAGGCTGACCTTGCGCGTCGTGCGGTTGAGGAGCCGCACGCCGAGCCGATCCTCCAGCGATTGCACATGATTGCCGACCATGGTGACGGACATGTTGAGCCGGCGCGCGGCGGCGGAAAAACCGCCGCATTCCACCACGCGGCCAAAGACTGTGAGACTTGTCAGCCGATCCATATTGCCCTCGGATTATCCGCTGAGAGTTGATGATCCTTCTCGATATAAGCAGATTATCAAAATGAATGGCAGGGTCCATTTTCCGTCTCATTGAACACGGCCTCTCACAGACGAGGCCAATTGCGAAGGAGAAGGACGATGGTCGAGTTACCCCGCAAGGATGTTTTCGAAGGTGCGAGGGAGGTCGAGCAGATTTTGGCCGAGGATGCCGCCAGGGCGCCCGCCGCCGAGGCGCCTGCCATGCCTGTTGCCGAAGCAGCAGTTGCGAATGCGCCCAAAAAGACCGGCCGCAGCATCGTCAAGCGCGCCGTCATTGCCGCAGCCCTCCTTGCCGGCGTCGCTTTCGCAGGCGATTTCGGCTACCGTTACTGGACGGTCGGCCGCTTCATTGAATCTACCGACGATGCCTACGTGAAGGCTGACTACACCACCGTCGCCCCGAAGGTCGCCGGCTATATCAGGCAAGTGCTCGTCAGCGACAATGACGCCGTCAAGGCCGGCCAGGTTCTCGCCCGCATCGACGACCGCGACTTCCAGGCTGCCCTGTCGCAGGCGAGAGCCGATGTGAAGGCGGCAGAGGCCGCGATTGCCAATATCGACGCCCAGATCGCCCTGCAGCAGTCGGTGATCGAGCAGGCGAGGGCGACGATCGATGCTTCGCAGGCGTCGCTGGATTTCGCAGTGTCCGATGCCGCCCGCTCGGCCCGCCTCATCAGCAATGGCGCCGGCACGCAGTCCCGCGCCGAGCAGACCCAGTCGGCCCGCGACCAGGCTTCCGCCGCCGTCGAGCGCGACCGGGCAGCCCTCGTCGCGGCTGAGAATAAGGTGCCGGTGCTCCAAACTCAGCGCGAACAGACGGTTGCCCAGCGTGACCGCGCCACCGCCGCCGCCCACCAGGCGGAGCTCAATCTCTCCTATACCGATATCGTCGCCGCCGTTGATGGTACGGTCGGCGCCCGGTCGATCCGCGTCGGCCAGTATGTCACTTCGGGCACGCAGTTGATGGCCGTCGTGCCGCTGCATGCGGTCTATGTCGTCGCCAATTTCAAGGAAACGCAGCTGACCTATATCAGCCCCGGCCAACCGGTCGAGATCAAGGTCGACAGCTTTCCCGACATATCGATCAAGGGCCATGTCGACAGCGTTTCGCCGGCAAGCGGCCTGGAATTCTCGCTGCTGCCGCCTGATAATGCCACCGGCAACTTCACCAAGATCGTCCAGCGCATTCCGGTCAAGATCGTCATCGACGACGAGGCTCTGAGGGGCCTGCTGCGCTCGGGCATGTCGGTCGAGCCCGAAATCGATACCAAAGCTGCCCAGGCTAAGGCTGCCCAGACCTCCGCGGCAGCCGAGGAGGGATCATCCAGTCCCGCTGGATGATCCCTCCATTTCCCGAATGATCACCCGAACCCCGTCATGAGAAGTTTTCCGTGAAAGCCGGAAGGAGATATGTCATGGCCACTCTTCAGATCGCCGCAAATAGCAATTCGAGCGCACGCCCCACCGCTGCCGCGCCGGCAAAACCTGCCGCCATGAGCCTGCTTCGCATGTGGGCGGCCGTTGTCGGCTCGACGCTCGGCGCCTTCATGGCAGTCCTCAATATCCAGATCGTCAATGCCTCGCTTGCCGATATCCAGGGCGCCATCGGCGCCGGCACGGATGACGGCGGCTGGATCTCGACTTCCTATCTGATCGCCGAGATCGTCGTCATTCCGCTCAGCGCCTGGCTGGCGCGGGTCTTCTCGGTCCGCAACTATCTGCTTGTTAACGCCATCCTCTTTCTCGTCTTCTCCGTCGCCTGCGCCTTCGCGGCCAATCTGCAGCAGATGATCATTCTGCGCGCCATTCAGGGTTTTTCCGGCGGCGTGCTGATCCCGATGGCATTCACCATCATCATCACGCTGCTGCCCAAGCCCAAGCAGCCGATCGGCCTTGCCCTCTTTGCGCTTTCGGCCACCTTTGCACCGGCCATCGGCCCGACGATCGGCGGTTACCTCACCGAAAACTGGGGCTGGGAATATATCTTCTACGTCAACCTCGTGCCCGGCGCGCTGATGGTCGGCATGCTCTGGGCCTCGCTCGATCGTGGACCGATGAACCTGAAGCTGCTCGCCAAGGGCGACTGGCCGGGTATCATCACCATGGCGATCGGCCTCGCAGCCCTTCAGACCGTACTGGAGGAGGGCAACAAGGAAGACTGGTTCGGCTCCGATTTCATCCTCCGCCTGTCGGTCATCGCCGCCGTCTCGCTGACGCTGTTCCTGATCATCGAGCTGAAGACTGCCCATCCGCTGCTGAACCTTCGCCTGCTGGTCCGCCGGAACTTCGGCTTCGGCATCGTCGCGAACTTCCTGCTCGGCATTGCGCTTTATGGTTCGGTCTTCGTACTGCCGATCTATCTGACCCGTATCCAGGGCTATAATTCCGAGCAGATCGGCATGGTTCTCGCCTGGACCGGCATCCCGCAACTGCTGCTGATTCCGCTGGTGCCGCGTTTGATGAAGCGCTTCGACGTCCGCCTGCTGATCGTCGTCGGCTTTGCCCTCTTCGCCGCTTCGAACTTCATGAACGTGCACATGACCGGCGACTATGCGAGCGACCAGCTCTTCTGGCCGAATATCGTCCGCGCCATCGGCCAGGCACTGGTCTTCACGCCCCTCTCGGCAATCGCCACTGCGGGCATCGAGCAGGAGAATGCCGGTTCGGCTTCGGCACTCTTCAACATGATGCGCAATCTCGGCGGCGCGGTCGGCATCGCTTCGCTTCAGACTTTCCTGTCGAAGCGCGAGCAGTTCCACTCGAACATCCTGACCAACTCGGTTTCCCTCTTCGAGGAAGCCACCCGCGATCGTGTCGCCAGGCTCACCGCCTACTTCATCAGCCACGGCGTCAGCGACCAGGCGCTCGCGAGCCACAAGGCCGTCGTCGCCATCGCGCTGAAGCTGCGCAAGCAGGCCAATATCATGGCCTTTAGCGACACCTTCTTCCTGCTCGGCGTCGCCCTCGTCGTCGCCCTGCTTGCAAGCCTGCTTCTCAGGAAACCCGGTCAACTCTCCGGCGGCGGCGCTCACTAGCGCCTCGTCCGACTCAAGGAGGAGAAAGCCATGACATCCGCGATCTATGCCGCCGATACCGACAGGCTCCAGCCCAAGACTGCCCGTGATGCCGTCAGCGTCGGTGCACTGCTCTCGATCATCGAATGGCTCTCCGGCGACGAATGCCACGCGCTCGACGAAGCGGGCCTCGTCTCCGGCCTCGGCCGCAGGCTTCAGGCGCTCGGCCTGCCAGTCGACCGGTTGACCCTGCATCTGATGACGCTGCATCCGGAGTTCATCGGACGCACCATCGCCTGGGCGCCGGGCGAGCCGGTCGAGATCCACGACCGCGAACACGGCGCGCGGGTCGCCATATCAAACACGCCGCTGCGCAAGGTCATGGAAACCCGCGAACCGCTTGTCGTCGGCCCAGGCGAAAGCGTGCACGGCCGCTGGCAGCATATCGATGTCTTTGCCGATCGCGGCCTGATGCAGCTCGTCATTGCGCCGCTCAGCAATGCCGATGGGCCGGTCAGCGCCGCCGTCTTCGGCACGAAGCGGCCGGGCGGCTTCACCGCCTCCGACCGTCACGTGATCGAACGCATCCTGCCGGCGCTGCGCAATGCCAGCGAGCTGCGCATTCTGCGCCAGGTCGAGCTCAGCCTGCTCGATACCTATATTGGCCCGCTGACGGCAAGCCGCATCCTGGCCGGCCGCATCCGCCGGGACCAGATCGAATCGATCGAGGCGGCTCTGCTGCTCTGCGATCTGCGCGGCTTTACCGAACTGTCCAACCGGCTGCCGGGCAGCACCGTGCTCGGCCTGCTGAATGCCTATTTCGACAGGATCGTGCCAGCCATTACTCGTGAGGGCGGCGAGGTGCTGAAATTCATGGGCGACGCCGTGCTCGCCTTCTTTCCGGGCTACGATGCCGCCCATTCCTGTGGCGCCGCGCTGGCATCGGCCCGCGCCATCCTCGATGAGGTCGACCATTTCCAGTACGAAGGCATCGGCGTGAAAGCCGGCATCGCCCTTCATTACGGCGAAGTCAGCTACGGCAACGTCGGCTCCGGCCGCCGCCTCGACTTCACCCTGATCGGCGGCGACGTCAACCTGGTCAGCCGCATCCAGACCGCTTGCAGTGAACTCGGCGAGGCCGTGCTGATGTCGGAGCCGTTTCGCGACGAGGCCGGGGCAGGGGATGTGGTGTCGGTCGGGACGCACATGTTGAAGGGCTTTGCGGAGCCGGTGGAGCTATTTACGATCGTGCGGTAGGTGCGAGCTCACCCTCTCTACCTAGAGATATTGCGTCCCGGCGCCACTTGCACCAAATGCATGGCAGGTCTGCCCGAAACGGCTTCGCCTTCCCCCATCTTTTCGCCATAGTGGCGCCGAAATTCCGTAAGTGGGAGGAAGAGGCTTATGACTGTGCTGTTCGACGAACAAGGCGATATCATCCGTGAACTGGGCGTTGCCGCCGATATCGATGCTGAGCATGAGATCGAACGCCGAACCGCCTTCCTCAAGGATTATCTCGTCGCGTCGGGCATGCGCAATTACGTCCTCGGCATCAGTGGCGGCGTCGATTCGCTAACGGCGGCGCTGCTGGCCCAAAAGGCGGTGCGCGAGCTGCGGGACGGCGGCCATACCGCCGAATTCATCGCCGTTCGTCTTCCTTATGGTGTCCAAGCCGACGAAGCCGATGCGAGTCGGGCGCTCGAAACGATCGGCGCGGACCGCTCGATGGTGGTCAATATCAAGGAGCCGGCCGATGCGATGCTTGCGGCGGCCCGTAGCGGCGGCCTCGCTTTTGCCGATGCCGGCCGGCAGGACTTCATCCTCGGCAATATCAAGGCTCGTCAGCGCATGATCGCACAGTTCGCTCTTGCCGGCGCATTGGGTGGTCTCGTCATCGGCACCGATCATGCCGCCGAGGCGGTGATGGGCTTCTTCACCAAGTTCGGCGACGGTGCGGCCGATATTCTGCCGCTCGCCGGTCTCAACAAACGCCGCGTCCGCCTGCTGGCAAAGAGGCTCGGCGCCCCAGATGAACTGGTGTTCAAAGTGCCGACCGCCGATCTCGAAGACCAGCGCCCCTTGCGTCCTGATGAGGAGGCCTATGGCGTCACCTATGACGAGATCGACGATTTCCTCGAAGGCAAGCCGGTCGGCGAGATCTCCCGCCGCCGGATTCTTGCGGCCTATCGGGCGACCGCTCACAAGCGCGCCCTGCCGGTGGCCGTAAACGCGCTCTGACAATCGTCGGCGTTACGGCCTGACCGGCTCACCCGTCCGTCCGGCCGAGGCGAGATAGGCATGCGGTGCGAAATAAACGCCGTCGGCGTCGAAGGCTTCGAGGTCTTCAGCCTGCAGCGCTTCGCGCACCTTCGGCCGCGCCGCAACCTGAGCCATGAAGCCGTGCAGCGCCGGCCATTGCTGAAGATCGATGTCGGTCCAGGGCGACCAGTTCAGGCAGACGAAAAGATAGGCGTCCGCCACGGTGAAGGCATCGCCGGTGAGATAGGGTCCGGCAAGACGGCCATTCAGCCAGGCGAGCCGCTTCGAGATCAGTGCGCGGATCTCCCCATGTACGCTGGAATAAATCGGATTGAACAGCAGCACCATCGGCTTATGCAGCTCGGCGGTGATGAAATTGAGGTAGGATTGCACCTCGTTGCGGCTGAGGTTGCCGACGTCGGGCAGCAGGGCCGAGCCTTCGGCGAGAAACTGCACGATGGCCGGCCCCTCGGTCAGCACCTTGCCGTCGTCGAGCATCAGCGCCGGCACATAGCCATTGCCGTTGATGGCGAGGTAATCCTCGCCTTTGCTCGTCCTGTGGGTTTGCCGGTCGACCTGGACGAGCTCGATATCGAGCCCCAGCTCCCGGCAGATGATGTGCGGCGAAAGCGAACATGCTGCAGCGTGCATATAGAGTTTCATTATGGATCTCCTCTCTTGCGCAGACAGCTGACGCCGACCGCCGATATCGTTGGACATTTGTACTGTTTCGCATAAAATAGTTCTCGTCAAGAATTGAATGCGAAACGGTACAGAATATGAAGGATGAGAAGAAGCGCGGCCGCCCGAGGGCCTTTGACGCGAAGGCGGCAATCGGCAAGGCGCGGGATGTCTTCTGGGACAAGGGGTTTGCGTCCGCCTCGCTCGACACTCTGAGTGCGGCGACCAACCTCAATCGCCCGAGCCTCTACGGCGCCTTCGGCGACAAGGAAGATCTCTATCTCGATACGCTGGAAGGGTATCGGCAGGATGGGATGGACGTGCTGACCGAGGCGCTCGATCCGTCACTGCCGCTTCGCGACAATATTGCCCGCGTCTATGCTGGGGCGCTGGAAATCTATCTGCATGGTGAAACCGCCGCCCGCGGCTGCTTTCTGATCGGCACGGCGACTGCCGAGGCAGTCCAGCATGAGCGCGTGCGCGAGGTGCTCGGCCGCAGTCTCAACGATTTCGACGGCGAGATCGAAAAGCGCATGCGCCTTGCCGTGGAAAGAGGCGAGCTTCCCGAGCGCGCCGATCCCCGGATGCTTGCAAGGCTTGCCTCCGCCGTCATGCATTCGCTCGCCGTCCGCGCTCGTGCCGGCGACAGCCGCGAGGTGCTGGAAGCGATAGCCCGCTCGGGCGTCGAGCTGATCTGCGCGAGTGCCGCGTGAAGCTGATCCCGGACCCGGCTATCACAGGTCATCGGCATCATCTTCAGCCGGAGCTTGATGTTTCCTCATCGGCCGCACCATCCAGGCATAGGCAGCACCGGCCAGAAGCAGTAGCGAGGTGCCGAGGAACACCGCACGCATGCCGATATGTCCGCCGACAAAACCGCCGAGGATGGGACCGGCCACCTGGCCGATATATTGCGAGGAGATGGATAGCCCGAGAATGCTGCCGGCCGCGCTATCCGGCACGCTGTGGCGGATGACCGCGGTGATGCAGGGCAGCAGCCCGCCGAGCGCCATGCCCATCATGAAACGCAGGATGATCAGCTGCCAGGAACTGGTGACGAAGGCCTGCGGGATCAGCAACAGCCCGGCGACGGCGAGTGCGCCTGCTATGACGGGCCAATGGCCGATCCTGTCGGCGAGTTTGCCGAGCCATGAGGCCGAAAGGATGCTGCCGAGGGCAGCGCCCGACATGACGATGCCCGATATGATTGTCACCTGGGCTTCGACGGGCACGAGCTGCGCGACATAGACGGTGATGATCGGCTCGATCGACATATTGGCGAACATCAGCAGCATGCCCGTTACCAGCATGGCGATGACTGGCCGCTTGTCGGCAATGGATTTCCAGCCGCCGCTCGCCTTCGCTGCCTGCTTGCGGGCGGGCGATTTCTCTTCCTTGATCAGGAAGGCCGTGGCGAGAAAGGCGAGGAAGATCATGCCGCCGGCGGCGAGAAACGTACCGCGGATGCCGATGACGGGAGGCAGCGCCCCGCCGAGCAGTGGCCCGACGAGATTGCCGGCCATGATGCCGGATGAGAGAACGCCGAGCGCCCAGGCCGAACGGTCCTTCGGCGTCTGCGTCGCCACCAGCACCATCGAGCCGGAGGAGTAACCGCCGGCAAGCCCGACGAAGAGGCGCAGCGCCACCAGCTGCCAGACATTGCCGGCCATGCCCATCAGCGAGATCGCCACCGTCATGCCGAGACTGGCGCGCACCAGCATCAGCTTGCGGCCATAGATATCGCCGAGCCGCCCCCAGAGCGGCGCGACCAGAGCCGCGGCGAAGAAGGTGGCGCCATAGGCGATGCCCGACCATTGCACGATCGCCGCATGGTCGCTGACGCCGAGTTCCTCGACATAGAGCGGCAGGAAGGGTAGCAGCAGCGTCATCGCCACGATCGTGGTGAAGGAACCGATCAGCGAGACGGCGAGGTTGCGCTTCCAGTAGATCGAGCCCGGCCTGGCGCTGGCGGCATCCCATTGCGTATCGGTCATTCGTTGCCTCGGCATTGATCAGAGAGCGCAGCTCTTGCGCGCCTGATGAAATGATGTGCCCCTTTGCCGCGGCGAGCGGATCGGCGCGGATGAAACTGTCCTGAGATCAAGCTTTCTACGTCGGGCGCATGGGACCGTAGCGTCTCACGCGCTCGTCGTTCCAGGGTGGGCACGCGCCCATATAACCGCCGTTTGGCCAGTCCTTCAAGACGGCGCTCCCGGCAGCGATGGCCTGTTTTCAGAAATTGCCGAAGCGATCTGGACCGTCTCAGGCGAAACTGTTAGGCTGATTGCAATATGCAATCAGTAATTCGGAGGACATTGCTATGAGCGACATGCGCATATCGCGCGAGCAGACCGTCCGCGATCTCTACGCCGCCTATCTCGATGACCGCAAGGATATCGCCGGCGCAATGTTGACGGAGGATTTTACCTTCTCCAGTCCGCGTGACGACCACATCGCCCGCGCCGTGTATTTCGAGCGCTGCTGGTCGAAGGAGCCGATCTTCCGTGGCCTTCACATCGAGTTCCTGGCGATCGACGGCGACGAGGCAATCGTCCGCTACCGTGCCGAGAAGCTCGACGGCACCAGTTTCCGCAATATGGAAAGTCTCCGCTTCCGCGATGACAAGATCGCATCCGTGGAGGTCTATTTCGGCCGGAATCTGTGATCTCATGCAATAGTGCGGTCTACAGGATCCGTATCGCCGACGTTGCGATGATGATCATCGAGACCGCCGCCATCAGCGGCCGCACCGGCAGGCGGTTGACGAGAATCGCGCCCAAGGGTGCTGCAATGACGCCGCCGATGATGAGGCCGATCGCGGAATTGAGTTGGGACCAGCCGAGTGTGGCAACGAAGGTCAGGGAAATCGTCAGCGTCACCGCAAATTCGGTGAAGTTGGTCGAGCCGATCACCCGCTTCAGGTCATGGCCGCGGCCGAGGAGCGTGCTGGTGACGATCGGTCCCCATCCGCCGCCGCCGATCGCATCGAGCACGCCGCCGCAGAGGCCGACGGGCGGTACGGCCCAGTCGCGCACCTCACGCTGCACCGGCGGCCGGAAGGCCTTGTAGAGGATCAGCAGCCCGATCGCGATCAGATAAGCCGACACATAGGGCTCGATCGTCTTGCCGTCGATGTTGGCGAGCAGATAGGCGCCGATCGCGCCGCCGATCATGCCGGCGGGCGCAAGCCGCACCACCAGACGCCAGTCGACATTGCGATGATAGGCATGCGAGAGACCCGACGCCGCGGTCGTGAACATTTCCGCCACATGCGTCATGGCGCTGGCGTTTGCCGCCGGCACCCCGAAAGCCAGAAGGCTCGTCGTCGACAGCACGCCGAAGGCCATGCCGAGTGCGCCATCCACGATCTGCGCGCAGAAGCCGACGGCGATGAAGAAGATATCCGATGTCATGCGGTCCCTCGAACGAACGATAGAGGCGACGCGGGATGAAACTCTCCGCCTCAGGCGGCAAATCCGCGCTGTTTCAGCCGGACGATCTTGAAGAAGCCGTTCGGAAAGACCGGCAGGATATCGGCAGGCGCAAAATCGCCGCGGCGCTCGGCCCAGGCGATGATGCGATGGATTCGGAAGGCGGAGGACCAGCCGATGTGGCGCACCAGCGGCGCCACCGCCACCTCGATCGCGCCCTGCAGACCGGCGCCGTCGCCGAGCTTGCTTGCGAGGATGATCTCGCCGCCCGGACGCAGCACCCTGGCGCATTCGTCGAGCGCCCGTTCGGGCTCGGGGATGAGCGTGATGACGAAGGGCAGGCAGACCGCATCGAACGACCGGTCGGCAAAGGTGAGCGCATGCGCATCCATGACCTCAAGCGCCTGCACATGTAACAGGTTTTCGCGCCTCGTCTTTTCGCGGGCACGCGCGATCATGTGTTCGGAAATGTCGATGCCGGTCACCCGGCAGCGGCGCGGGTAGTGCCCGAGCGTCAGGCCTGTGCCGACGCCGATCTCCAATATATCCGTACCGGCCGCCGCCGCGAGCGCCGCAAGCTTGCGGTGACCGTCACGCAGGATGCCGCGATAAATGCGGTCATAGACCGGCGCCCAGCGCTGATAGATTTTCTGCTGATCTTCCGCCCTGTTGCGAAGCTCTGACATGCCGGCGCCTCCCCAAAGCAAATCCGGCAAAATTGCAGAGCGGTTTTGCGTTCGGAATTGCGTAAAATAAAACAGTTAGAGCGGTTCTGTGTTTTCACAAAAAAAGCTGAGCCGTAAGGCCCAGCCTCTAAACTCTTGAGGGCTGCCTCGGGTTCCTCACGGGTAAGGCGCAAAAGCCGGCCGGCGCCGTGGCGGCCTATTTTGCCGGCATGAGCCCGAGCTTCTTGCCGTCCAATTCGCTGCCGATCTCGACTGTTTTCTTCTGCTTGTCGTAGACGCAGATCTGGGCGATCAGTCCTTTGGCGCCCTTCGGCTTGCCGGTCAGCAGGGCGAGCCCGTAGTGGGTGGAGCCGAAGGGATCGATGGTGGCGGTAGGCTTTTCGATCGTGACCGCCGCCTTCTTGCATTTGGCTTCCACATCAGCGGCGAACTGCTGCCAGGCCGCGTCGGAGGAGGCGTGCGCCGCACCTGCGAGGGAAAGAAGCGTGGCTGCGGCCAGAAGCCGGATTATATTCCTGTTCATATCGGTTCTTCCTTGATTGGTGTCGCCGGCGAAGCGGTTTTCGGGGCAAGCATCCTCGGTGATTTGCAGGCGCGATTACAGCCCTGCAACTGAGGCAAATTTTCCTCCGGCCGGTCGTTTTTTGATATTTCGCCGGTTGCCTCTCCCCCTTTCCCCTCCTATGTTCCGCCTCACCGCCGATGACGCAATCTATTGCCAAGAGGAGATCTGACATGGCTTTCGAATTGCCTGAACTTCCCTATGATTACGAAGCGCTTGCTCCCTTCATGTCGAAGGAAACGCTGGAGTTTCACCACGACAAGCACCATAAGGCCTATGTCGACAACGGCAACAAGCTCGCCGCCGAAGCCGGTCTTTCGGATCTCTCGCTCGAAGACGTCGTGAAGAAGTCGTTCGGCACCAATGCCGGCCTCTTCAACAACGCTGCCCAGCACTACAACCACATCCATTTCTGGAAGTGGATGAAGAAGGGCGGCGGCGGAAGCAAGCTGCCCGGCAAGCTCGAAGCAGCCTTCGCCTCCGATCTCGGCGGCTATGACAAGTTCAAGGCCGATTTCGCCACCGCCGGCGCCACCCAGTTCGGTTCCGGCTGGGCCTGGGTTTCCGTCAAGAACGGCAAGCTTGAAATCTCCAAGACCCCGAACGGCGAAAACCCGCTCGTTCACGGCGCCACCCCGATCCTCGGCGTCGACGTCTGGGAACACTCCTATTACATCGACTATCGCAACGCCCGCCCGAAATATCTCGAAGCCTTCGTCGATAGCCTGATCAACTGGGACTACGTCCTGGAGCGCTACGAAGAAGCCACGAAGTAAGCGGTACAAGACTCGCCGCCACGGCGGCGATGTCATCCGCCTCTTTGAATTCTGCACCCGGCGCTTTCCAAGCGCCGGGTGTTTTGTTTCCGGCGGAAGCCGTCACATCCCTGTCACCACCCGCTCCTAATCACGCTCCATGTCTTCTTCCAGTCTTCCTCTGTTCCGTTTCGGCATCATTGCCGACCCGCAATATGCAGCGATCGCGCCGCATGCGGCCATGGACCGCTATTACGCCAACAGCCTTGCCAAGGTTGCCGAGGCGATCGAGGTCTTTAATGGCGAGGAGCTAAGCTTTGTCATGACGCTCGGCGATGTCATCGACCGCAGCTTCGCAAGCTTCGACGATATCCTGCCGGTCTATGAGAAACTGCGCCACGAGGCGCTCTTTCTGCTTGGAAACCATGATTTCTCGATCTCTTCAGGCCATCTCTCCGAAGTCGCCGCGCGCCTCGGCATGCCGTCGCCCTATTACAGCTTCTCCCGCCACGGCTGGCGTTTCGTCGTGCTCGACGGCAACGAGGTCAGCACCTTCGCGCCGCCTGAAGGCCATCCTCATCGCACGCTTGCCGCCGAGATGCTGGCGGAACTGCAGGCTAGGGGCGCGAGGAACGCTCATCCGTGGAATGCCGCGCTGAGCGATGAGCAGTTCGCATGGCTTGGCGATGAAATCACTAGCGCCGCTGCGGCCGGCGAGAAGGTGATCGTCATGAATCACTATCCGGTGCATCCGCCCAGCGAGCACGACATGTGGGACTGCGAACGCATCGTCGAGTTGCTGGCCTCGCGTGACAATGTCGTCGCCTACCTCAACGGTCACAACCATGTCGGCAATTACGGCATGGCGGGCGCCTGCCACTACTTCAATTTCAAGGGCGTGGTCGACACCGAGAGCGAAAACGCCTTCGCGATCGTCGAGGTTCATGCCGACCGTATCGAAATCCGCGGCTTCGGCCGGGAAGCGAGCCGCACGCTGCCCTATTAGGCGTGCAACGCGTGGTCGGCGTCACGCCGGGACAGTCGTCTCCGTCCAGCCGCTCGTCCAGATTTCCCGCAGTCTGTCGCCTTCGCCCTTGAAGAAATCCTCCGCTGCGGCACAACGCTCCACCCGGTCGCTGCGGAAATTGCGGATCGCCTGGCGCAACTCGCACCAGGCGACGATATTGGCGGTCTGCGAGTAATAGATCAGCGCGATCGGCCGGATCGTCCGCTCGCTCGCGCGGCCGAGCTCGTCGCGGTAGCCGAGTATGAGTTTGCGTTCGTCACGGATTGCGCGCCGCACGATCGCAAGGTCGAATCCAACAGGCGGCTGCGCGATCGTGCCCCAGGCATAAAGCGCCTTGTTGTCCATCGCCTGGCGCAGCGGAGCCGGCACCGCGCCAGCAATCTTTTGGTTGACCCGGCGTGCGGCCTGTTTCAACTCCTCGTCCGCAGTTCGTTCGAGCAGTGCCAGCGACAGCACGATCGCCTCCATCTCCTCGATCGAGAACATCAACGGCGGCAGATCGAAACCCGGCCGCAGGATGTAGCCGATGCCGCGCCCGCCTTCGATCGGCACCCGCATCGCCTGAAGCGCTGCGATGTCGCGATAGATCGAGCGCACGGTCACTTCAAGCGTCTCTGCTATCACAGCGGCCGTCATCGGCTTTTTTGCCAGCCGAAGGATCTGAATGATCTCGAAAAGCCGTGAGGCCTTGCGCATTTTCCTGCCCTCGTTCTCAACGCTCCTGACAATACGCTGTCAGTTGGGTTTGCCTATAGATCCGCCTATCGAATTGAAATCAATCAAGGTCTCTCGAAAGGCCGATAAAACCGACGGCGGATAACTGACATGAACTACCATGAAAACCTCTGGCTCTTCTTCACCCTTCTCTTCGGCATCATCATCGTGCCGGGCATGGACATGCTGTTCGTGCTCGCCAATTCGCTGACCGGCGGCACCAAGCGCGGCCTAGCTGCGACCGGCGGCATCATGGCCGGCGGCGCCGTGCATTCGGCCTATGGCGCGGCCGGCGTCGGCGTGCTCGTCACCATGCTGCCGCAGCTCTTCAACCTGTTGCTCTTTGCCGGCGTCGCCTACATGATCTGGATCGGCATTTCGCTGGTCCGCAGCTCGATCACCGTCGAGGCCGTCGGGCCGGGAACGGCGCGCTCCAGCTGGCGCGCCTTCCGCCAGGGCGCCGTCACCTGTCTGGTCAACCCGAAGGCCTATATTTTCATGTTTGCCGTCTATCCGCAGTTCCTGAGACCGGAGTATGGCCCGATCTGGAGGCAGGGCCTGATCATGGGCATCATGACCGTCGTCACCCAGCTCGCCGTCTACGGCACGCTGGCGATGACGGCCGGCCGCAGCCGCGACCTTTTGGTCGCAAATCCTGACGTCACGGCCTTTGTAGGCCGCTTCGCCGGGATGCTGCTGATCGCGGTTTCCGCTTTCAGTCTCTGGCAAGGCTGGAAAACCGCCTGAGTCATCGCGGCTTATCACATTGTTTTTATGTTGATACGGCAAAACGTGACTATCTCGGCGCATGGATTTTGGCATGCTCCCGGTGCAGATTGACCGGCGGCCGCCTTGGTCGAGGAAAAATGGAGAGGAATATGAACTGGAAAGCAGTAGCTGCGGCTGTGGCGATGGCCGGCATGGCCGTCGGCTCGGTGACCGCCGCTGACGGTACTCATGATTCACGCGTTGCGCTGATGAAGCAGATCGGCGGTTCTGCCGGGGCCTTAGCAGCCATCGCCAAGGGCACCAAACCCTATGACGCCGAGGCAGTGAAGACGGCGCTGACGACAATCGCCGCAACGGCCAAGGTTTTCCCCGATCAGTTCAAGCCGGGCTCGGACACGAACGACGAAGGCGCAAGCCCGAAGATCTGGGAAAACATGGATGACTTCAAGGCGCACGCCGCCAAGCTTTCCAGCGATGCCGAAACCGCGCTCGCCCAGCTTCCGGCCGACCCCGCGGCCGTCGGCGCCACACTCAACACGCTCGGCGCCAATTGCGGCGGCTGTCATAAGGCCTATCGCCTCAGCAAATGAGCGATAGGCCGTTCTGATCTAAAGCAATTCCAGCAAAGGCGTGCAGCGGTTTTGCGCCCCGGAATTGCGCAGGCGAAACATCCCCGATCCGCGCCGGCCTTGCCGCTGGCGCGGATCACCTTATTCTCCGCCCGTGCGGGCTGGTCGCAGAATCGCTCCGCGCAGGAAAATCTCGGCAAAAGGGGAGGCGGCGCATGGTCCGTAGGTTCATCCGGTTTCTGCTCTGTCTGATCGGCGTTGCCGTCCTCGGCGGTGGCGCCTTCTATCTCGTCACCGCGCCCGATCCGCTGCCGGAGAGCCATTGGGCCAATCTCGGCGCGCCGGATACGGCAAACGGCGAGATGGTGTTCTGGGCCGGCGGTTGCGTCAGCTGTCATGCCGCGCCGGGTTCGGAAGGTGACGCCAAGCTGACGCTTTCAGGCGGCCTCGCGCTGAAGAGCCCTTTCGGCACCTTCCATGTGCCGAACATTTCGCCGGATGAAAAAGCAGGCATCGGCGCCTGGACGTTTGCCGAGTTCGGCAACGCGATGAAGCGCGGCATCGGCCCTGACGGCAAGCACCTTTATCCGTCCTTTCCGTATGGCTCCTATTCCCGCATGAGCGACAAGGACGTCAACGATCTCTTCGCCTTCCTGAAAACCCTGCCAAAGAGCACGAACGTCGCGCCGCCGCACGAACTGCCGTTCCCTTTCAACATCCGGCTTGCGCTCGGCGGCTGGACGTTTCTCTATTTCAGCGATCAGCCGCGCGTGGCTCTGGCAAAGAGCGATGACAAAGTGAAGCGCGGACAATATCTCGTCGAAGGCCCGGGTCATTGCGGCGAATGCCATACGCCGCGTGATGCGCTCGGCGGCTTCAAGTCCGATATGTGGCTCGCCGGTGCTCCCAACCCGGAAGGGAAGGGCCGCATACCTGACATCACCCCGGCTTCAAAGAGCATCGGCAGCTGGAGCGAAGCCGATATCGCGAACTACCTCGAAACAGGTTTCACGCCCGATTTCGATTCCGTCGGCGGCTCGATGGTCGATGTGCAGAAGAATATCACTCATCTGCCGGCGCCCGACCGCGAGGCGATTGCAGCCTATCTGAAGGCGGTGCCGGGTCGCTAGACGATCCCGCTCCGGGCAAGCGTGGTGCTTCATTCTCGGCCATCGATGCAACGCGCCGTACCGTCAGGACCGATGAACGCAAGACCGACCCTCGAGCAGCTTGACCTCGTCATAACCCGCATGCGCGATCGGCTTGCCGGACGCAATGCGCTGCTCGCGGTCTGGTTCGTCGAGACCATGGCGGTGATGGAGGCACGCTTCGCCGAGGCGCAGGAAGATCCGCGGGATCTTGCGCCGGCCCGCGCAGCAGCGTTCGCCTTCGTCAAGGCTGCTCTCCATCAATGGGCGACACGGCCGCCGCACGAGAGACAGCCGGAGGCCGTGACAGGGAAACGTTCCGCGAAATAGGTGCAGGCGTCCAAAACGCGCAGCGTTTACGGATAGCATCGGACAATCCTGGTCCCATGCGTCTCAGCCGATCGACTGCATGTAGCGCATGCCGGTAACCGGACGCGGGGTGAAATCCAGCTGTTCGTAGAAGCGGTGTGCCAGCACGTTTCCGGTCGCCGCGCTGACGGAGAGGTAGCCGCAGCCGGCGTTGCGTGCGGTCTCCCGCGCCCGATCGACGAGCAATTGGCCGGTGCCGTGGCCGCGATGGCCGTCGCGCACGAAGAGATGGTGCAGGTCCATGCCGCGCTTGCCTTCCTGCGCCCTGTAGAGCGGCACCAGAATGGCGTAGCCGATCAGCCCTTCGCTCGTCTCGGCAACGAGTGCATGAATCCAGGGCATCGCGCCGAAGAGATCGCGCTCCAATTGCTCCGGCGTCGTGCCCGAGGGATCGCCGTGATGGGCGGCAAGCAGGGCGATCATCTCGTTGAGTTCGGGCAGGTCGCGCGGCTTGGCGGCACGGATCGTCACCACCGACGGGCGCATCAGTGAAATTTCGCTGTCTTCGATTTCGGTCATGGTCTTCGCGTCCTTTGATATTCTGCCGTCAGGACGCTGCCGATACAACAAAGCCGCCTGACGGCGGCTTGTTGACAATATGATCTTGTCCGGCCGCCCTTTACAGGTACAGCCAAAAATACGAGCGGCTCTGGTGCGCGTTTTTGATCATGGGCTCATAAATCGTCGCAAATGCGTTTTTTGTCAATGGCGGATTGCGCCGAGTATCAGCCTTCAGCGGCAAATGCTTCGCCAGCACGGGCTTTCGTCATGCTGAAGCGGCAGCGAGAGACATACCATTTCAGTGGACGGCATGTTGACGATAGTATACCCCCCTATATTAAATTGAGGCTTGCCATGTCCCACACCACCTTGCAGAAGAAGAAGCTCATTGCCCGCGTCAGCCGCCTCAAAGGGCAGATGGAAGCGGTTAAGCGCGCGCTGGAGGCCGAGCGTCCCTGCGGGGAAATCCTGCAGCTCCTCGCATCGGTGCGCGGCGCCCTGACGGGGCTGACCGGTGAGGTGCTGGACGATCACCTGCGCGAACATGTGCTGAATGCCGAGGATGATGCGGCAAGGGCGGAGGCGGTCGAGGAAATATCGGAAGTGCTGAGAACCTATATCCGCTGAATGCCTCTGAAGAAGGAGCCTGCAATGAGTGCCGGGATCGAGAAGGCTGCAATGGACGCGCTGGAACATGACCATGTTTTCCTCGGCGCCGACCACGCGCGCAACGAGCGGCGCATCTGGCTGGTGATCGCGCTGACGGCCGTGATGATGGTGGCGGAAATCGCCGCCGGCACCGTCTACGGCTCCATGGCGCTCGTCGCCGATGGCTGGCACATGTCGACCCATGCCAGCGCTCTCCTGATTTCGGCGCTCGCCTATCTCTTCGCCCGAAAGCAGGCGCACAATCCACGCTTCACCTTCGGCACCGGCAAGCTTGGCGATCTCGCCGGCTTCGCAAGTGCCATTATCCTTGCCTTGATCGCCCTGTTGATGGCCTGGGAAAGCGTGCTCCGCCTCGCAAATCCCGTGCCGATCGGTTTTGCCCAGGCGATCGCGGTGGCGGTCGTCGGCCTCGCCGTCAATCTTGCCAGCGCCTGGCTGCTGGCCGGCGGAGGCGGCCATGCGCATCATCAAGCGCATGGAGATCACGCACATTACGGGCGTGATCATTCGCGCGGCCATCACCACGGGCACCATCATCACGGTCACGACCATCATGGAAAAGGCGGCGACAACAATATTCGCGCCGCCTATCTGCACGTCATCGCCGATGCCTTCACCTCCGTGCTCGCCATCGCAGCGCTGACACTCGGCAGCCTCTATGGCTGGTCGTGGCTCGATCCCATCATGGGCATTGTCGGCGGCCTGATTATCGCCAACTGGTCATGGAGCCTGATGAAATCCTCTGGCGGCGTCCTTCTCGATGTCGTGCCCGAAGGCGAGACGCTGCCGGGGGAAATCCGCAATGCCATCGAGACGGGGGACGACCGGATCACCGACCTGCATGTCTGGCAGGTCGGCCCCGGCCATCATGCCGCGATCGTCGCCATCGTCACCGCCAAGCCGCGTGACGCGGCTTTCTACAAGGGAAGGCTTTTGGCGTTGGAGGAATTGTCGCATGTGACGGTCGAGGTCACGCGCGCCGCGTGATCGCCGCGTGAGCGTCAGGCCGCCATGGACGACAAAGGTCGCCGCGCTGACGAGATGCCGCCGCAATCGCCCTTTAGCTCTGTCCTCTCACCCGCCGGAGGATTTCATGGATCTCAGTTTGACCCGCCGCCTGCTGATAGGCTCGGCACTTTGCCTGCCTGCGATGGGCCTGCCCGCGCTGACGCGTCCGGCCAATGCCCAGGAGAAGGCCGAGAAGAATGCCGAAGAGGGTGACGACGACATCCAGCGCCGTCTCGCCGCCCTCGAAAAACGCACCGGCGGTCGTCTCGGCGTCTCCGTGCTCGATACCCAGACGAGTATCTCCTTCAATTATCGCGGCAGCGAGGCCTTTCCGATGTGCAGCACCTTCAAGGCGCTAGCCGCAGGCTTCGTTCTTGCCCGCGTCGACAAGGGGGAGGAGAACCTTCAGCGCCGGGTCAGCTACGGCAAGGACAAGCTCGTCGACTATTCTCCGCTCAGTGAAAAACATGCCGGCGCCGACGGCATGACGATTGCCGAGCTCTGCGAAGCGGCGGTGACCGTCAGCGACAACACGGCCGCCAACCTGCTGCTCGAAAGCTTCGGCGGGCCTCCCGTGCTAACCGACTGGCTGCGCTCGATTGGCGACGGCACGACGCGCCTCGATCGCACGGAGCCCACGCTGAACGAGGGGAGGAAGGACGATCCGCGCGACACGACGACACCGGATGCGATGCTCGACACGCTTGGCAATCTGACGCTTGGCTCGATCCTGACCGAAGCTTCCTGCGACAGGCTGATCGCCTGGCTAGTGGCAAGCACGACAGGCAAGGAGCGGCTGAGGGCCGGCCTGCCCCAGGATTGGAAGATCGGCGACAAGACCGGCACCGGCCCCAACGGCTCTCTCGGCAATATCGCGGTGATCTGGCCGCCGGATCGCGGCCCGATCGTCGCCGCCGTCTATATCGGCGAGGCGACCGTGCCGGTAAAGGAACTCAACCCGGTCTTTGCCGAGGTCGGTCGCATGATCGTCGAGATGGTTTGAATCATGAAAATGCGGCGGAGAGCGCTCTCCCGCCGCATCTTGACCTGGTTTTTTGGCTCAGGCCGCCTGAATGGCCTCGGCCGTCTCAGTGCCGTCATCCTCGATGCCGGCCATCTCGCGCTTGATCTGGTCGGCGATTTCCTTCTCGATCGCGGCGCGCTGATCGGCCGGCATGGCGGCCAGGCCGGCTTCGGTCAGATCATGCTGATCGAGATAGCGGGCGCGGATATATTCCGCCGGCGTCATGTTGCCCCATTTGGAGAATTCGTCGACCAGCGAGTCATGGGCCGCACTCGCTGCGGCCTCTTTGTCTGAAGGCGGATTGATGTAAGGGCCTTCGGTGCTTTGCAGAGTCCAGATGGTATTGGCGATCGAAGGCGGCGTGGTGCTCGGTTCGAGACCGGGCGCGGCGCCACGCGCAGTGCTGGCAAATTCCGTCGTCTGCTGATTCGTGGATTTGGCCGACCGGTCGAAAAGACCGCCGACCCCGTAGTAATTGCGAATACTGCTAGAGATTTCCATAAATGTTCTCCCCGAATACCGGAGAGAACATGGCGTTGCAACCCTGCCTAGAGCTTGTGCTCGTCCTTCTTCCTGGAGAGGAGAGGGAATTTTGGCATCAAGGCAGCGTATAGGCGATCACGTAGTCGCCGGGCTTGGTGCCGACCGATCCGTGGCCGCCGGCGACCATGACGACATATTGCTTGTTGTCATCAGCCATATAGGTCATTGGCGTCGCCTGGCCGCCGGCGGGAAGCCGTGCCTGCCAGAGCTGGCGGCCGCTCGTCACGTCGTAGGCGCGCAGATAGTTGTCGACCGCAGCACCCAGGAAGGCGACGCCGCCTTTGGTCAGCATCGGCCCGCCGATGCCGGGCACGCCCACCTTGAAGGGCAGGGGCAGCGGCGTCATGTCTCGCACGGTGCCGTTCTTGTGCATATAGGCGATCTTGCCGGTGCGCAGATCCACGCCCGCGACGTAGCCCCATGGCGGCGCCTGGCAGGGGATCTTGAGCAGCCCGAGGTAGGGACCCATGAAGACGCCATAGGGCGCGCCGTCATTGCGGTTGAGCCCCTGTTCACTGCCCTTCTCATCCTGGCCTCTCGGCGGAATGTCGGCGGCCGGCACCAGGCGCGAGGTGAAGGCGAGGTAGGTCGGCATGGCGAACATGATCTGCCGCTCCGGATCCACCGCGATCGAGCCCCAGTTGAAGGTGCCGAAATTGCCGGGATAGACGATCGTTCCCTTGAGCGAAGGCGGCGTGTAGCGGCCCTCGTAATAGTAACGGTGGAAGTCGATGCGGCAAGCAAGCTGGTCGAACAGCGACACGCCCCACATGTCCTTCTCCTTCAGCGGCTCAGGCGAGAAGGTGAGATCCGAAATCGGCTGCGTCGGCGAGGTATGATCGCCGGTAACAGCGCCGCCTGGCGCCGGGATTTCCTTGACCTGGATGATCGGCACGCCCGTGCGCCGGTCGAGCACATAGATATCGCCCTGCTTGGTCGCGCCGACGAGAGCGGGAACGACGGTGCCGTCCGGCTTCGTCAGGTCGATCAGCGCCGGCTGGGCCGGGACGTCCATGTCCCAGAGATCATGATGCACCGTCTGGCGCACCCAGCGCAGCTGCCCGGTGGCGATATCGAGCGCGACGATTGACGAGGAGAATTTCTCGACATTGTCGCTGCGGTTGATGCCGAGCTGGTCGGGCACCTGGTTGCCGAGCGGGAGGTAGACCATGCCGAGCGTCTCGTCGACGCTGAAGACCGACCAGCTGTTCGGCGAATTGGTTGTATAGGTCTGCCCGTTGGTGATCGGCGTCGTCACATCGGGGTTGCCGGAATCCCAGTTCCAGAGCAGCGCGCCGGTATTGATGTCGAAGGCGCGGATAACGCCGGACTGCTCCTGCGTGGAGTAGTTGTCGTTCACCGCGCCGCCGATGATGATCTTGCCCGCCACCGCGACCGGCGGCGAGGTCGAATAATAATAGCCGGCCGGATTGTAGCGCATGCCGGTTTCGAGATGCAGCACGCCCTGGTCGGCAAAGCTGGTGCAGATCTTCCCGTCTGTCGCATCGAGCGCAATCAGCCTGGCGTCCGATGTCGGCAGGTAGACGCGCTCGGCGCAGGGCTGGCCGGCGGCAACGGCGGGATCGGCATAATAGGTGACGCCGCGGCAGGTCTGATGCTGCCGGTCCGGGTTCATGCCGGAATTGGCGTCATACTTCCATTTTTCCTTGCCGGTCTTGGCGTCGAGCGCGATTGCCCAGTTGTGCGGGGTGCAGAGATAGAGTGTGTCCTTCACCTTCAGCGGTGTCACCTGGTAGGTCGTCTCGCTGATATCCTCCGGCCGTTTGACGTCGCCGGTCTGGTATCGCCATGCTTCCTTGAGCGTGGCGATGTTCTGCACATTGATCTGGTCGAGGGGCGAATAGCGCTGCCCGAAGGGCGTGCGGCCGTATTGGTGCCACTCGCCATCCGGCACACTGCCGCCGAAAGCAGGGTTGGCGGCAACCGCATCGGTGGGCAACGCACCGGCAAGATCGTGCGGGTCCGTCGTCATCGAATAGATGGCGACGAGGATAGCGAGGATGACGGGCACGGCGAGCGGCCACGGGTTGGCGCCATAGGTGATGCCCGTCGGGCTGCGCAGACCGAGCGGGTGGCGGATCCATGGCGTCAGCAGCCAGAGCCCGAGCAGGATGATCATGCCGCCGCGCGGGCCGAGCTGCCACCAGTCGAAACCAACCTCCCAAATCGCCCAGGCGAGAGCTGTGACGACAAGCGCCGCATAGACCCACAGCGCCACCGCCTTGCGCATCAAAAGCAAGCCGGCGGTGATGAGGAACATCAGACCGGCGAACAGATAAAAGATGCTGCCGCCGAGCGTCACGAGCCAGAGCCCGCCGCCGCCGAGGGCCAGCCCGATGACGATGAAAAAGATGGAAGTGATGACGATCGCCATAAGGCTGTCTCCCGCTAAGGTGAGCCGGGGTGAGGGATCGGCGGAAAAGCACCGCCGATCAGGCAGATAGCGCAAAGGAGATGCCTTTCAACGGCCACAATTGCCGCAGGCTACGGTCACGGTGCAGATGCGTCGGACTGGGCCGCCGGGCTTGAGGGAAGCGAATCGCCGTGGCCGGGCTGCTGCGATGAAACGGGCGCCGTCGACCGTCAGGTCCCGCAGAAGGTTTGCAGCACTCGCTCGTTCGGCTTCGGCGGCTCCATGTAGGCTGCAAAGGCCGGCTGGTCCTCGTAGGGATTCGAAAGCACTGTCAGCAGTGCCTCGAACAGCGAGAAATCGCCATCCTCCACTGCTGCATCTATCGCCTGTTCGACCCGGTGGTTGCGTGGGATGAAGGCCGGATTGACGCGGCGCATGGCGACGGCGCGTTCGCTGGCCGCTTGCGGATCGCGTGACAGTCTCTCCCGCCACCGCACAAGCCAGTCGCGGCAGGCATCCGGCTCGCGGAAACTCGCCGCAAAAGCAGGTTCTGCGGTATCGTCGCCGGCAAGATCCGACAGCCGGCGGAAGGTCAGCGTGAAATCCGCGACCTGGGCCTGCATCAGGGCCAGCAATGCCTGCACCAGTTCGAGATCGCCGTCCTCTTCGCCGGCAAGCCCGATCTTATGTCGCATGCCCGCCAGCCACTGCGCCTGGAAGCGTTCGCCATAGGCCCGGATCACGATATTCGCCTTGTCGACCGCGCTGTCCGGCTCAGCGTCGATCAGCGGCAAGAGCGTTTCGCCGAGCCTTGCAAGGTTCCATTGGCCGATGGCGGGCTGGTTGGCATAGGCATAGCGGCCATGCTGGTCGATCGACGAGAACACGGTTGCCGGATCATAGCTATCCATGAAGGCGCAGGGGCCGAAATCGATCGTTTCGCCGGAGACGGTCATATTGTCTGTGTTCATGACGCCATGGATGAAACCGACATGCAGCCAGCGTGCAATCAGCGCCGCCTGGCGGTCTGAGACCGCATCGAACAACGCGAGATAGGGATTGTCGGCCTCTTTCAGCGTGGGATAATGCCGGTCGATCACATGGTCGGCTAGCGCCCGAACGCCCCCTGTATCGCCCCTTGCGGCGAAGAACTGGAAGGTGCCGACCCTGATATGGCTTGCCGCCACGCGGGTGAAAACTGCGCCCGGGAGCACCTCCTCGCGATAGACCGGCTCGCCCGTCGTCACGGCCGCCAGCGCCCGCGTCGCGGGAACGCCAAGCGCAAACATGGCCTCGCTGATGATATATTCGCGCAGCACCGGCCCGAGCGCTGCCCGCCCGTCGCCGCGGCGCGAAAAAGGTGTTGGCCCCGCGCCCTTCAACTGGATGTCGAAGCGCTTGCCCTTGGCATCGACCACCTCGCCGAGGAGGATCGCCCGTCCGTCACCGAGCACAGGCGAGAAGCCACCGAACTGATGCCCGGCATAGGCCATGGCCAGCGGCTGAGCCCCTTCCGGAACGAGATTGCCGGAAAAGATCGCCGCGCCGTCGCGGCGCAAAGCTTCCACGTCGAGCCCGAGTTCAGCGGCGAGCGGCTCGTTGAGCTTGATCAACCACGGCTCGGTCACCGGCGTCGGCGATTGGGGCGTGAAGAAACGCTCGGGCAAGCCGACATAGCTGTTGTCGAATGGAAAGGCCGCGCCGGGCCGGTTTTTCTGCAGGGCAGGGGTCATGGTTCATAGGTAGGGCCGGGATGCCTGCGGTGCAAGCCGGTTCTGTCGCGCGCAAGACCTTCGCGCGGGAGTGACAACCTTCACGAAGAACAGGCCGATGCAAGGAATCGTGATCTGCCTTTACCTCTCGTCAAAGCTGCCTTGCCATAAAGGACATAGCGCCGCCATGATCGCAGGCGTATAGCAAATCGTCTCCCCTTGGCCTTGCGCCATGTCATCCCCGCGGCCTTGCTGCCTCGTGTGCTCCGCCGCGCCACCGCGAGTGATTCCGGACGATGTCGGATCAGATTTACCAGGCGCCGATGGTTCGGCGCGCCGCGCCCAATTTCCGGGTGATCGCGGTGATTGTCGCAAGTGCGATGCTGATGGAAAACGTCGATGCGACCGTGCTTGCGACCGCGCTGCCCACCATGGCGCGCGATTTCGCCGTCAGCGCGCCTGCCATGTCGATCGCGCTGACGTCCTATCTCCTCAGCCTGGCGATCTTCATTCCCGCAAGCGGCCGGATGGCCGACAGTTTTGGCTCACGCACCGTTTTCCGTGCGGCCATATCAGTCTTCGTCGCCGGCTCCATCCTCTGTGCGCTCGCGCCGACGCTGTCCTTCCTGGTGCTGGCGCGGCTGCTGCAAGGCATGGGCGGCGCGATGATGATGCCGGTCGGCCGTCTCGTGCTGATGCGCAGCGTCGACCGCAAGGACATGGTCAGCGCCATGTCCTGGCTGCTGGTGCCGGCGCTGATCGGCCCGATCGTCGGCCCGCCGCTCGGCGGGTTTATCGTCACGTATCTCGACTGGCGCTGGATCTTCTACATCAACGTGCCGATCGGCATCGTCGGCATGATCTTCGTCTCGATCTACATCGACGAGGTGAAGGGCAAGGCAAGCGGCCCCTTCGATACGATCGGCTTCGTCCTCTCCGGCATCTCGCTCGGCTCGATGCTCTTCGGCTTCGAAATGTCGAGCCATGAAGGCGAGGGCGCTTTCTCGATCTTCCTGATCGCTCTCGGCCTCATCTTCGGCATCGCCTATCTCAAACATGCCCGCAAGCATCCGTCGCCGATCATGGACTTCTCGCTGATGAAGGTGCCGAGCTTCGGCACATCGGTCGTCGCCGGTTCGCTGACGCGCATCACCCAAGGCGCTCAGCCTTTCCTGTTGCCGCTGCTCTTCCAGATCGGCTTCGGCCTCTCTGCCGCCGCGGCTGGTCAGATCGTCATAGCGACCGCACTTGGCGCACTCGCCATGAAGCCGATGGCAAAGGCCGTCTTCAGCAGGCTCGGCTTCCGCAGGAGCCTCATCATCAACGGCATCCTCGGCACGATCGGCTACGGCCTCTGTGCCGCGTTCCGGCCCGATTGGCCGATGCCGCTGATCTTCGTCGTCCTGATGCTCAGCGCCTTCTTTCTGTCGTTCCAGTTCACCGCCTATAACACCATTGCCTATGATGAGATCAGCAAGGAGCGGATGAGCTCGGCCACCAGCTTCTACACCACCTTCCAGCAGCTGATGCTGTCGCTCGGCATCTGCATCGGGGCCTTAGCGCTGCACGGCTCCATGGCCTTGTCAGGTGTCGAAACGCCTGCCCTTGGCGATTTCTCAACCGCCTTCGTCGTCGTCACGCTCATCTCGATCACTGCGACCTTCTGGAACCTGCGCTTCTCGCCGACTGCCGGCGAGGAGATCAGCGGCTACAAGGCCAAACGGGCGAAAGGCGCTGCCGCCAAAGGCTGACCTTCAGCCGCTGCCTTCCATCTCAGCCGCCATTTCAGCGAGCTTGCGCACGGTATTGAGATTGCGGGACGTGCCCGGCTTCAGCGCCGGGAGCTTCAGTTTCGAGCGGCCCGAGCCATTGGGATAGTGCACATAAATTTCCCGGCCGGCGAGCTTTGCTTCTTCGCCGTCGGGCGCCACCATCTTTTCCAGCGCATCGCCGGACGCCTTCTCGGGAAGGAAGTAGACCAGCAGGAAGTTCGGCTTGGCATCGGGGAAGGGCGCGTCGGTGGCGATCTTGTCGAGCTCCCTCCGGCTGCGCACCATCACCCCGGGCCGCTTGCCCATCTTCTCGCCGAGGGCCTTGTCGAGCCGCTCCTCCACCGTCTTTTCCGTTTCATCCGAACGGAAAAGCACATTGCCGTTCTGGATGTAGGTCTTCACGTCGATAAAGCCGAGGCCTTCGCAGATCGCTTTCAGTTCGGCCATAGGGAGGGAGCCGGTGCCGCCGACATTTACGGCGCGGAGTAGGGCGACATAGACGGGCATTTCTCTCTCCTTCGACGGCGCACTGTGTAGAGCCCCTCTGGCCGACAGGGCAGAGGGGCATCCAGCGGCACGACCCAAGCCGGGTCTAGCGTTCACATCTTGCCCGCCACCTTGATCGCAAATGCATACTCGAACGCAATCTCTTCCAGCCGCTGGAAGCGCCCTGACGCGCCGCCGTGGCCGGCGTCCATATTCGTCTTGAGCAGGATCGGCGCGTCGCCCGTCGTCTTGTCCCGCAGCTTGGCAACCCATTTGGCCGGCTCCCAATAGGTGACGCGCGGGTCCGTCAAGCCGCCGAGCGCCAGGATCGGCGGGTAGGACTTTGCTTCGACATTGTCATAGGGCGAGTAGGAAGCGATCTGCTCGTACTCTTCCTTGCTGTCGATCGGGTTGCCCCATTCCGGCCATTCCGGCGGGGTGAGCGGCAAGGTGTCGTCAAGCATAGTGTTGAGCACGTCGACGAAGGGAACGGCGGCGATGATGCCGGCAAATTTCTCCGGTGCCATGTTGGCAACGGCGCCCATCAGCATGCCGCCGGCCGATCCGCCCTCGGCGATGATCTTCGCGTACGACGTGAACTTCTCCTGATTCAGATAGTCAGCAGCAGCAATGAAGTCCTTGAAGGTATTGGTCTTCTTGTTCATCTTGCCGTCTTCGTACCAGGAGAAGCCCTTGTCCTTGCCGCCGCGGATATGCGCGATGGCATAGACGAAGCCGCGATCGGCAAGCGACAGGCAATTGGTGTTGAAGCCGGCCGGAATGGTGATGCCGTAGGCGCCATAGCCGTAAAGCAGGCAGGGTGCTGTGCCGTCGAGCGCGGTATCCCTACGATAGAGCAGGGTGACCGGCACCTTCTCGCCATCCCAGGCCGGGGCGAAGACGCGGCGGGTGACGTAATCGTCGGGATTGTGGCCCGACGGCACCTCCTGCGTCTTGAGCAGCCTGCGCTCGCGCGTCACCATGTTGTAGTCGTAGAGCTGCGACGGCGTCGTCATCGAGGAATAGGAGAAACGGATGACATCCGTATCGTATTCCGCAGCTCCCGAGAGCCCCAGCGAATAGGCTTCCTCGGCAAAGGCGATCGCATGTTCCTCGCCGGTCTCCCGGTCGCGGATCATGATCTGCGGCAGCCCGTCCTTGCGCTCCAGCCACAGGAGATGGCGGGCGTAGGCCATGTGGCTGATGATAAGGGTGCCCGGCTTGTGCGGCACGACTTCCCGCCAGTTTTCCTTGCCCGGCTTATCAACCGGCGTTTCCATGATCTTGAAATCCTTGGCGCCGTCGTCATTGGTGAGGATGTAGAAGACATCGCCGCCCTCGGTCAGCGAATATTCGATGCCTTCCTCGCGCGCCGCCACCAGCTTGGGCTCGGCGGAGAGGTCCTTGGTCGACAGCAGGCGGTATTCGCTGGTCTCGTGGTCGTGAACGTCGATATATATGAAGTCGTCGAGCAGCGAGCCGCCGACGCCCATGAAGAAGCCGGCATCCTCTTCCTCGTAGACCAATCGATCCTCGCTTTGCGGTGTGCCAAGAATGTGGTGGAACACCTTCGATGGCCGGTGGTTCTCGTCGAGCGCCGAATAGAAGAAGCTCTTGCCGTCGGGCGCCCAGACACCGCCGCCGCCGGTATTCTCTATCCGGTCGCTAAGGTCTTCGCCCGTTGAGAGGTCACGCACTTGTAGCGTGAAGAATTCCGAGCCCTTGTCGTCATAACCCCAGATGCCGCGGCTGTGGTCGCTTGTATGGTCGAGGCCGGCGAGCCGGAAATAGGCCTTGCCGGCGGCCTCCTTGTCTCCGTCGAGCAGAACCGTGCGGATCGTCTCGTCGGCGACGTCGCCATCGCGGGCGATGCGGAAATAGCGCGGCTGCTCGCCGCCTGTGACATAGAAGGTGCCGTAGGCATAGGCGCCGTCCTTCATCGGCACCGAGCTGTCGTCCTCCTTGATGCGGCCGCGCATTTCGGAAAACAGCGCCTTCTGCAGCGGCTTCGTGTCTTCCATCGCCGCGTTCAAATAGGCGTTTTCGGCTTCGAGATGCCGGCGGATGTCGGGATCGAGGATCGAGGGATCCTTGAACATCGCTTGCCAGTTGTCGGCGCGCAGCCAGGCGTAATCGTCCGTGCGGGTAATGCCGTGGCGCGTATCGGAGGCGGGTTTCTTCGGTGCGGCAGGCGGGGTCGGCAGGCTCTTGAAAGCGGACAAGGAATGGCTCCGTGGGAATGTCGGGTTGGCAAGAGATAGAGGCGCACCGGCGCCGGATCAAGCGGCAAGGCTGCGCCAAGGGTACGGGTGACCTTCCACAGACAAGGAGGACGCGCTGCCCGCATTGCCTTGATGTCACCACATTGTTTAAGAAAGTCCGCTATCTCAGCGAAATTGCACGTGCCAAGCCTCCGGCAAGCTGTCGGCGGTAGGGTGAGAATTGCAGAACAGTAAGGGATTTTGTCCGCAATGCCGAAACGTCTGATCCTGTTTGTGTCGCTGGTCGGCCTTGCCGGCCCCGCCCTTGCCGTCGATCCCGCGATCAAGAAGCAGCTCGAAAAGCTCGATCCTTCGACCCGCCTGGAACAGAGCTGCGACACCGAGGCGATGAGCCGCATCAACAGCGACAGCACCGGCTTCAAGCCCGACAAGGTGATCGCCTATACCTTCAAGGATCCGATCCCGGGCGACAATTCGCTGCAGGCGCCGGGTGCGGTCTTCCGCAGCAAGGGCGACTGGTACCATCTCTCCTACAATTGCATCACCGGCCCGCAGCATATCAACGTGCGCGAACTCGACTATCAGATCGGCGAAAAGGTGCCGCGCGAGAAGTGGGACAAGTATTATCTCTATGATTGATGCCGGCGCATGTGTCCCAGCGGCTGCGGTGACATCCGGCCACATGGCGGCAGACGAAAGCAATCGCTAAAATAGGCAGCTCGAATCATAGAAATCGACGATATGAACCGCATCCTGCTCGCTTCGGCGTTCCTTCTGGCTACCCTATCACCTGCGTCAGCGGACGAAATACCGTCGGCGCTGCCGGCTCCGGCCGCAGTGGGTTCGGCCCCGAAGGCTCCAGCGCCAAAACTCGTCGAACCGCATCTGCATATCGCCCGTTCCAATATCGCTGGCCATGTCCGCATCGCGCTCACTTTCGATGCCTGCATGGGGCGAGCGGACGAGCGCATTCTGTCGACACTGGTGCAGGAACGCATTCCGGCAACGATCTTCGTTACCGCCCGCTGGCTGAAGCACAATCCCGCTGCCGTCGCCGTCCTCCTGCAGAATCCCGATCTCTTCGAACTCGAAAACCATGGCGAGAACCATATTCCGGCCGTTGACACGCCGACGCTGATCTACGGCATCGCCTCCGCCGGCTCGCCGCAGGCTGTCAGGCAGGAAGTCGAAGGCGGCGCGGCCGCCATGGTCGCGGCCGGCATTCCGGCGCCGCATTGGTTCCGGGGCTCGACCGCCAAATATGACCTTTCCGCCATCGGCGAGATCCGTGCCATGGGCTATCGCATTGCCGGTTATTCGGTAAACGGCGACGGCGGCTCGCTGCTCGGAGCGGCAATCACCGAAAAACGCATCGCCTCCGCCAAGGACGGCGACGTCATCATCTCTCACATCAACCAGCCGACCCATGCGGCGGGTGAGGGGGTGGCGAAAGCGCTAGTCGATCTCAAGGCCAAGGGCACGCAGTTCGTTCGCCTCGAGGATGTCGAGGATACCGGCGACGACAAGACGACGGAGTAGTTCCGCCGCACGGCCCGCTATCCATACGGCGTCCTTACCTCAGCTCATTCCGGACCCGCACGATATCCTCTCCAAAACGCGGCATGCGCGGCCCGTCGCGGTCGAGCGCAAAATCCTCGAACCAGTCGCGGTGCATGCCGGCAAGCATGGCGCCGATCATCTGAGCGGCGAGATAGGAAAAGGTAATGCCGTTGCCGCCATAGCCATAGGCGGCAAAGACATGCGGCATCTCCGGCACCGGGCCGATCAGCGGCAGGCCGTCGGCCGTCTCGCCGAAGGTGCCACACCAGGCATGGGCCACGCGCGTATCGGCCTTCGGCCACAGCCGCTTCATCTTTTCCTGAATCGCCACGGTCTTCGCCGGCAGCTTGCGGTCGCGCGCTTCTGGATCGGTCGTGCCGTCGTCCTCGCCGCCGGCGACGATGCGGTTATCAGGCGTCGTGCGCATGTAGAGATAGGGGTGGCTATCCTCCCAGATCAACGCCCTGTCGCGCCAGAAATTTGCCGGGTCCTGCGGCACGGTCGCGAGCGCCCAGCTCGAACTCGATCGATGCAGCTTCGGCATATCGAGGCCGGGCATCGCATAGCCGGTCGCAAGCACGACGTGCCGCGCCTCGATGACGTGGCCGTCGTCCGTCTCGACTGTCACGTGATCGCCCTCGCTGTAAAGCTGAGCCACGGATGCGCTGACAAGCCGCGCGCCGCGCCGGACGGCCATCTTGATCAATCCCCAGGTCAAAAGCAGCGGATCGCACTCCGCCGAACCTGGAGAATAGATCGCGCCATCCCGGTCGAGCTCGAACTGTGTGAAGAGATCGGGATGTTCGAGATAGACGCCGGGCAGGCCCGCCCGACGGCGAAGCTGACGTTCTTCCAGGAGATTGCGCGCGCCTTCGCGGCCGTCGGCCAGATAGAGCGTATTGCGCGGCCGAAAGCCGCAGGCGATCCCGTTTGCGGCGATCAGCTTGGAAAGTCCGGCGACCGCCGCACCGCTGTGGCGGTAGATCCTGGCCGCGCGCTCGAAGCCGTAATAATCCTCGAGCTCGGTGAGCGTGCTGTCGATTTCCCATTGCAGCATGGCCGTGCTTGCGGCGGTGCTGCCGAAACCGGGTTCCTCCCGGTCGATGACGACAACGGAAAAACCGCGCGCCGTCAGGTGTTCGGCAACCAATGCGCCGGTGATGCCGCCGCCGATCACGGTGACGTCGATCGAAAAGCTCCGCTCGATCGGCAGCCAGTGCGGCCGGATGCCGCTTTTCCCCCAGAGAGAACGGCCGCTGACCATCTGGTCGTGATCGGATTCGGCAAGATCGAGATCAGATGCCACGAACGTCCCCCCGGTTGATCATTTCGGCAACTGCGGCTGCGGCTTTTCTTCGATCAGCAGCTCGTCGATAACAGTCATGACGATCAGCGAGAGAGGTAGTGCCAGCATCGCGCCGACGGCGCCCCACATCCATGTCCAGAACAGGATGGCGAGGAAGACGACGAAGGGATTGATCTCGAGCCGCCGTCCCATCACCGCCGGGAAGATCAGGTTCTCCATGAGGAGATGCACGGTGAAGAAGGCCGCTGCCGGTATCAGGCCGATGAGGAGGCCATCATGGGTAAGGACGCCGGCGATGGCGATGGCAAGCGTCATCAGCGTGATGCCAAGATAAGGAATGAAGCTCGACAGAAAGGCAAAGAAGCCCCAGAGCATCGGGGCGGACAGCCCGCCGGCGTAGGCGATGACGGTCATGACGACGCCGAGCCCGACATAGATCAGCGAGGCCGTCGCGAAATAGAAGCCAAGCACCTGCTCGACGGCGTTGATGACACGGATTGCCGCCAGTCGTTGCGTGCGAGTGCGGAAGGTCATGATGATCGACTTGCGCAGGTTGACCCGACTGGCGAGGAAGAACAGCAGCGCTGCAAAGAAGATCATCCCCTGCACCAGTGCCGGCGTTAGGCTGCTCGTCACCACATGCAGCACGTTGCCGGTATTTTCGAGCAGTGCACCGATCGACATCGACCCGCTTTCGAATGTCGCCGGCGTGATATGCAGCCATTTGATGTGCTCCAGGTAAGGCATGACGCGGTTGATGGTTCGCTCGGCAAAGGCCGGGCCCTCATTGGCAAACGTCATCAGCGGGTCGGCAAGCGAGTTGATCAGCAGGAAGATCACCAATGCGACGCCGCTTGACAGCAAGAAGGCATTGGCAAGCCGCGGCACCCCCATCTTGCTGAGCTTTTCGGCCGCCATGCCGAGGATCATGCCGACGACGACGGCAAGTGTGATGGGGATGAGGATGAGCGACATCAGATAGACCGCGGCAAGGAAGAGAATGCCGAAGATGCCGATGATTGCCCAGGCCATGCTGACGTCGAGACCGTCCTTTTCCAGACGGTGCAGCGGCGGCGGCGGCGGTAGCTCTTCCGCTGCTTCCTTCAGCGATTGTGCCCAGGCGCTGGTATGGCGTTCGCCGATGGCGATCTTCTTTGCTTGTTTGCGGATGCCATTGGCGATGCCCATGCGGCGAGGTCCCCGAAGCCCGATTGCTTCGTCACGGAAACGCGCCGATGCGGTTCAGGTTCCCTGAGGGCGCCGGCCGTCCGGCAAAGCGCAAGCGGCATGCCTTCACGCGCATGGCTTTGCTCGCCTGGCGTCAACGTCTTCAACCGTCGTGGTTGGTCCATTGCAACGTGGAAATTACGCCGAAAGTGTCAGGCCGATGCCCCAGGGATCGCGCAGAAACACGCCGCCATCACGCCTCTCGCTCTTGATCTCCAGTTGATCGAGCTTGGAGACTGCCGCATCCAGCGTCGCCTTGTCGTTGAAACGGATCTTGTAGTCGGAAAGCCCGGTCATGTTGCCGGCGCGCGCCGTCGCGCCGCGGCTGTTCCAGATATTGGCGGCGAGATGATGGTGGTAGCCGCCGGTCGCAAAGAAGCTCGCGCCGGGACGGCTCGCCATCAGCGTCAGGCCGAGAACGTCGCGATAGAAGGCGTCGGCCTGGGGGATGTCGCCGACCTGCAGGTGCAGGTGGCCGATCGCCGTCCCATCCACCATGCCGCCCCAACGCTCATCGGGCGCGCTATTGTAGAGCGCCTGCAGGTCGAGGCGCAGCGTTGCCATCTCTACCATGCCGTCCTGGTGGAATTTCCATTGTTCGTGCGGCCGGTCGGCATAGATTTCGATACCGTTGCCTTCGGGATCTGAAAGATAGATCGCCTCGCTGACGAGATGGTCCGAGGCCCCGTCCAGTGCGACGTTGTAATGGGCGGCATGGCGCAGCCAGCGGGCCAGTTCGGAGCGGTCAGGCATCAGGAAAGCGGTATGGAAAAGGCCGGCGGCATTGCGCGGCGCGATGCGGGCATCTCTCGCGTTGGTCAGCGTCAGCAGCGGCACGCCGCCGACACCGAGCACTTCCCCGCTTCCCGTCTTCTCGATGACCTTCAGGCCGAGCATCGATTGATAAAAGCCGGAAACGAGACCGAGGTCTGTCACGACGAGGTGCGATTGGTCGATATAGGCGGGCCGCGTCAGCGCATAGGACGTTTCTGTCGTCATGGGTTGTTCTCCTGGCTCCGAATTGGCCCTCGAGCAATTCCCCGGTGGGGAATGCTCGGGATGGATGACGCACCGGCGGTGGCGGCAAACATGCCGCTGGTGGCAAGCCCGAGGAAGTTTCGCCGGTTCATTCGCTCTGATGTCTCGGTTGCCGTACTTGGCCTCTATATGGCGGATTCCGATTGTTCACAGAAGACTCGTTTTTGAGGATGAAGCGTTGAGCAGGTGTTGACGATCCCCTCCGCTCACTTGATTGCGGTCAATGCGCCCATATCTTCTTTAGAGGAAGCTTATGCATGCATCGTCATGGAGGGCAGCATGTACAGGAAGATCATCGTAGCGGTCGCAATCGGAAACATGGACAAGGGAGAAATAATCCTGCGCAAGGCCGCCTCCCTGCTGGATGAAGGCGGCGAGATCGTCTTGCTCAATGTCATCGAGGATGTGCCGACCTATGTCGCGGTCGAACTGCCGGCCAATATCGTCGAGGACGCGATGAGGGACGGCCGCGAGAAGCTGGAAGGGCTGATCGCCCGGACCGGCATCCGGGCAACCGTCGAAATCCGCAACGGTCCACCGGCAAAAGCCATCATTTCGTCCGCCGAAAATCTGGGCGCTGATCTAATTATCGTCGCCTCGCACCTTCCGGACTTTTCCAACTACTTCATCGGCGCCACGGCCGACCGCGTCGTGCGTCATGCCAAATGCTCGGTACTGGTCGACAGGCAGAAAGTTTGATTTCACATAGCCGGATACGTCGGCGGGCTCTTGCGGTCTGTCACGAAGATTTACCGCCGCTCGGTTCGTCGCAGTTGCGCACCCGCCCGTTCGATGAGACGATCTCATTCGGGTTGTGAAACGGACGGGCGTGCATGGCCGAGTTCAACGGCATTCGCTGGGCTTACGACAGATACGAACTGATCGCCGACGGCATCGTCCACGGCGTCGGCCTTGTGCTGGCGCTGATCGGAGCGACCGTGCTGATCTTCTATGCTACGGTCTGGAGTTCTTACGGCGCGCTTGCCGCCGCCTGGATCTACAGCGTCGGGCTGGTGCTGACGCTTGCCATTTCCTTTTCCTACAACGCTTGGCCGGTCTCGCGCACGAAATGGTATCTGCGCCGTTTCGATCATTCGGCGATTTTCATCCTGATCGCCGCCACCTATACGCCGTTTCTCGAACGCGGCGCCGATGAGCCGCTGCTCCTGTTCATGCTGGTCGCGATCTGGCTGTTCGCCGCCGCCGGCATTATTTTGAAATGCGTCTTTCCCGGGCGCTATGACCGTTTTGCCATCCTGCTTTATCTCGCCATGGGCTGGAGCGGAATTGTGGTCGCCGAGCCTGTCGCCTCGCGCATTCCTTTCACCTCGATGCTGCTGATCATCATCGGCGGCATCATTTATTCGCTCGGTGTCATCTTTCACGTCTGGGAGAAGCTGCGGTTCCAGAACGCCATCTGGCACGGCTTCGTCGTCACCGCCGCCGCCGTGCACTATTCGGCTGTTTTCACCTGTTTCAGCCTGTCGCCGCCGGGTCTCTGAACGACGATCATTCCTCAGTTGTCCGTCTTTCGCATCCGCCGTTTACATCTCCCGATGCGGAGCGTATGCCCGCTTAGAGCGCCGCGCTTACTTTCAAACGTGCAAAGACGCTCTAACACTTTCAATCCTCACGTCATGCTTTCCCAAAGACGCGGTAGCAGGCAATTCGAACCAGGCAATCATGACAGACGCCGTTCTCCTCCGCGATGCCACCGAGGCCGATCTTTCTGCCATCCGGGATATCTACAATCACGCCGTCGAGCACACGACGGCGATCTGGAACGACACGCTTGTCGACCTCGAAAATCGGCTGGAGTGGTTCAGGGCGCGCAAGGCGCGCGGCTTTCCCGTCATCGTAGCCGAGATGTCAGGCAAGGTCGCAGGTTATGCCTCTTATGGCGATTGGCGTGCCTTCGATGGCTATCGCCACACGGTCGAGCATTCCGTTTACGTTGACAAGGACTGCCGCGGCGCCGGCATCGGCGAGCGCCTGATGCGGGAGCTGATCGCGCGGGCCGCAGCCGGCAATATCCATGTCATGATCGCCGGCATCGAAGCGGAAAACGCGGCGTCGATCAGGCTGCACGAAAAGCTCGGTTTCCGCATCGCCGGCAGATTTTCCGAGGTTGGCACCAAATTCGGCCGCTGGCTGGATCTCACCTGCATGGAGCTTCGCCTGCCCGGCAAGACGGATTGATCCGACTGCCTGGCAAGACGGATTGATGCGGCAAATCCATCGTCAGCGAGCGTTCGCCATCTTTTTATTGTAGTCTGAGCTGTGTAGAAATGAGTGACGGCCTGCTTCGCGAGAGGTGGCCTGAAAGCGTCACGGAGGTAAACAGTTCAATGGCAATGCACGGATCGCCGCTCGGCCTCTTTGCTCTCGTTCTTCTTGCCTTTGCCCCGATCTCCACGCGAGCTGCCGAGTGCGGCAGCATGGCTTCGCCGAAGCTCGACTGGCAGGAATGCACCAAGAAGAACCTGATGTTGCAGGGCAGTGATCTCGAGGGCGCCAATCTCTTCAGCACGGATTTCTCGTTGACCGATCTCAGCGGCGCCAACGTCAAGTCCGCCAATCTTGAGAAGGCGACGCTGGTGCGCGCCTCGCTCGAGGGCGCCCACGCCGAAGGCGCCAACTTCGCCAAAATCGAGGCCTATCGGTCCAGCTTCGCCAATATCGCCGCCGAAGGCGCTTCCTTTGTCGGCGCGGAGTTGCAGCGCGCCAATTTTGCAGGCGCCCAGCTCTCCGGCGTCACCTTCGAAAAGGCCGAGCTCGGTCGCGCCGATTTCGACAAGGCGGTGCTGACGGGAGCGAAGTTCTCTTTCGCCAATCTCTCTCGCGCCGACCTCTCCGGGGCGACCTTCGAAGGCCCAGTGATGTTCGACCGCGCCTTCATGTTCCTGACCCGCATCGAGGGCCTTGACCTCTCGGCGGCCGCCGGCCTCGAGCAAGCGCAGATCGACCTTGCCTGCGGTGACGCCTCGACCAAGCTGCCGACGGGCCTCTCCGCACCAGCAACCTGGCCTTGCCCCGCCGATCACGAGTGATCGGCGAACTGGCGTCGCCAACTGTCGAGCTGCACAGGCATCGGCTCACAACGGGATCAGCTCTATGTCCTGTCCGTGATGTAGAGGTAGAACTCTGTCCCGCTGTCGTCGGGACGTGCTGATTTGAGGAATGTTTCCCGCCGTCGATGCACCCGCCCGGCCACGCGCTGGGAGGGAATGTTGTCGGGCCTGACGATCGAGACGATGCGCGCAAGGCCAAGGGTTTTCAGCGCATGGTCCCGGCAGGCGGTAGCCGCTTCGACGGCATAGCCCTTGCCCCAATGATCGCGCCACAGGTGGTAGCCGATCTCCGGTTCCAGGCCGGCGGACGTTTCTTGGAGCGTAATGCCGCAATCGCCGAGCAACGCGCCGCTCTTTCGGTCAACCACGGCCCAGAGGCCGAAACCGTGATTGGTATAGCTGTCGAAGGCGAGCCTGCGAAACCAGCTTTCGGTCTCGTCGAACGTCTTTATGCCGGGGTAATAGCGCATGCATTCTTCATCGCCGAAAATGCGATGAAGGAACGGCAGGTCGGCGGGCGTGATCTCCCGCAGTCGCAGCCGGTCGGTGCTCAGAATATCTCGCGTCATCGGCCTTATCCTGCAGGGGGAATCGCCGGCTCATCGACAGCGCGAGCGACGGAGAAAATCAGCGGCTCATCGCATCGGATGAGCCGCTTGCCGATCACAAGACCCGGTGCTTACTTCCCGGGTTCGAACACCATGGCGTGGCCGTTGATGCAGTAGCGCAGGCCGGTCGGCGGCGGGCCGTCGGGAAACACGTGACCGAGATGGGCATCGCAGGCGCCGCAGCGGATTTCGGTGCGCACCATGCCGTAGGTGGTATCGCGATGCTCGGTCACTGCATCTGGTGATACTGCTTCAAAATAGCTCGGCCAGCCGCAGCCGGCATCGAATTTCGTGTCCGAGCGGAAAAGCGGCGCATTACAGCCGACGCAGCGGTAAAGCCCTGTCTCGAAAGAATCCCAGTAGGGGCCGGTGAAGGCACGCTCGGTGCCGTGCTGGCGCGTGATGCGATATTGCTCGGGAGTGAGCTGCTCTTTCCATTCGGCATCGGTCTTGTGGATCTTGGCGGTGGTTGCAGTTTCGGACATGACGTGCTCCTTTTGCCGAGGGGCGGTTCCGTTTCGCGAGAAATGTGGTGCGTTGTCCTGGTTTCATCAAGTCTGCGGCGCAGAGTCGCGAGATTCGCAGCATACCGCAATGAGGGAAGACGTTTGCTTTTACATCCGTTAGGGATTTTCCGTTAGGGTTAATGTGACGTGCATTGGAGAGTCACTGTTGTTTGAAGCTGCAATCTTCCTGCTCTACGGCCTCGTGGCCGTGGCCGCCATGGCGGTCACGATGTTGGAAGGCTGGGCCAATCACGACGGTTTGACGCTGTATCGTCTCGCCGGGCTCTTGGCCTGCCTTGTGTGGCCGCTGACGCTTTTGCTTTTCATCCTGCACGGCTGCCTTGCCCGGCTGCTGACACGTCTTTCCCGGTCGATGGCCTGATACGCTTCGAACAATGACAGGCAGCTTCGCCCTGTGATCGAAATTGCTTGAGACCCTCTACCATTTCGCCTAAGTCAGGAAATGAGCTGGCCCCGCCGGCCTTCGTCTGTTGCCGGTAGAGGAGGAGACATGGCCGATGTCACGGCTCTGACATTTCTGGCCCTGTGTCTGCCGCTCGCCGGCGCTGTCGCTGCTCCCTTCGTTATCCGCGTCTTCGGGGCAAACGGTGCCTGGCTCCTGGCGATCGCTCCTTTGCTCGCCTTCCTGCATTTCCTCCGTTTCGTTCCTGTTGTCGCGCGCGGCGAGGTCGTCGCCGGCGGTTATGTCTGGGTGCCGAGCTACAATCTCTCCTTCTCCTGGTTCCTCGATGGCCTGTCGCTGGCTTTCGCGCTCCTGATCACCGGTATCGGCACGCTGATCGTGCTTTATGCCGGCGGTTACCTGAGAGGTCACAAGGATCAAGGCCGCTTCTTCTCCTTCATCTTCCTCTTCATGGGCGCGATGCTTGGTGTCGTCGTTTCCGACAGTTTCCTGATGTTCTTCATCTTCTGGGAACTGACATCGATCACCTCCTTCCTGCTGATCGGCTTCGATCACGAGCGCGAGGCGGCTCGCCGCGCCGCCTTGCAGGCGTTGGTCGTCACGGGCGGGGGAGGGCTCTTCCTGCTGGCCGGACTGCTGCTCCTCTGGAACATGTCGGGCGTCACGCAGATGTCGCTGCTCATCGGATCCGGCGATGTCGTGCGTGAAAGCCCGTTCTATCTCGCCGCTCTCATTCTGGTCCTGGTCGGCGCCTTTACCAAATCGGCGCAATTTCCCTTTCATTTCTGGCTGCCGAACGCCATGGAGGCGCCGACGCCGGTTTCGGCCTACCTCCATTCGGCCACCATGGTAAAGGCCGGCGTCTATCTGCTGATGCGGCTCAATCCGGTCATGGGCGCGACACCCGCCTGGGAAATCCTTCTGCCCTTCTTCGGCGGGTTGACGCTGGTGGTCGGCGCAGCGCTCGCCATCGGCCAGACGGACCTCAAGCTCAAGCTCGCCTATACCACCGTCTCTTCGCTCGGCTTGCTCGTCCTGCTGGTCGGCTTCGGCTCGGAATATGCGGTGGAGGCGGCAGCACTCTATCTGGTGGCGCACTCCCTCTTCAAAGGCGCGCTCTTCATGGTCGCCGGCATCATCGATCATGAGACCGGCACGCGCGATATCACCGGGCTCGGTGGCCTGATGCGGGCGATGCCGCTGACATCAGCCATCGCGCTTGCGGCCGCATTCTCCATGGCTGGCCTGCCACCCTTCTTCGGTTTTCTCGCCAAGGAGGAGATCTATGCCGCACTCGTCGGTGGCGATATCCGCGCGCTGACCTTCACTTCAATCACCGTCTTCGGCAATGCTCTAATGTTCGCCGTCGCCTTCGTCGTGGCGCTGAAGCCCTTCCTCGGTCGACCGGTGGAGACGCCGAAACATCCGCATGAAGCGCCTGTCCTACTCTGGCTCGGCCCGGCCATCCTCGCCGTCCTGGGTCTGTTTGCGGCAGTCTTTTCAAACTTCACCCATGCAGCTCTGTCCTCGCCAATATCAGCTGCCATCCGCGGAGGCCCGACCGAAATAGACATCTCGCTCGCGCCGCATATCGGCCTGCCGCTGGCGCTCTCCGTCCTGACGGTGCTGCTCGGCATCGGCGTCTACTGGCAGTTCGCCCGCGCCCGCTTGCTGATGGCCGTCCTTCTGCGCTCGGCGGGGCGGGGGCCGGATCACGGTTTCGACCTTGCTGTATCGGGTCTCGTGCGCCTCGCCGGCCGCATCACGCGTTTTACCCAGCCGGGGCGGCTCGATATCTATGTCACCTGCACCTTCGTCTGCGTCGCAGCCATCCTGTTGGTTCCGCCCGTCGTCTATGGCGAACTGCCGCGCCTTCCCATCTGGCCGGCCGATGTCAGGCTCCATGAATGGGCGGTGTTCCTGATCGCCGCCGTCGGCCTTGCCGGCGTGCTCATCGCCCGCGACCGGCTGACGGCGATCGTCTCTCTCGGCATTCAGGGTTTCGCCGTCTCCATCATCTTCCTGCTGTTCGGCGCACCGGACCTCTCCTTCACCCAGTTCATGGTCGAAACCCTTTCGGTGGTCATTCTCGCCCTCGTCATGACCAGGCTTCGCCTTGTCTCCGCCGACCGGCGCCCGCCCGGCCGCAGGATCTTCGACGGTACACTCGCGCTTGGCTGCGGTCTCGGTTTCACGCTTTTGCTGATGCGGGCGACGCAGATGCCGTTCAACGATACGCTGACAGCCTTCTTCAACGCCTACTCCAAATCGATCGCTCACGGCGCCAACGTGGTCAACGTCATCATCGTCGATTTCCGGGGCACCGATACGCTCGGCGAAATCGCCGTCGTTGCCGTCGCCGGTCTTGCCATCCTGGCGCTGATCCGCATCCGCGCCGGCACGGAGCGCAAGCTTGCCGCCAATGATCCTGACTCAGTCGAGGCGGAAGGCTGATCGCATGAACACCCTGATCTTCCGCACCGTCGCTCCGTTCCTCACCGCGCTGATGCTGCTCTTTTCCGTCTTCGTTCTGTTGCGCGGCCATAACGAGCCGGGCGGCGGCTTCATCGGCGGGCTGATCGCCGCCTCTGGACTGGCGGTCTACGGCATTGCTCGCGGCGTTTCCGCCGTTCGCCGTGCGCTGTTCTTCCATCCACTATCGATTGCCGGCGCCGGCCTGCTGCTTTCGACGATGGCGGGCCTTCTCTCCATCTTCTTTGCGGTTCCCTTCATGACCGGTCTCTGGATCTATCCGAGGCTTTTCGGTGTGGAGGTACCGCTGTCGAGCGTCCTGCTCTTCGATATCGGCGTCTATCTGGTCGTGCTCGGCGCCATTGCCTCGATCGCGCTGGCGCTGGAAGAAAGGGAGGTGGAATGATGGAACCGCTTCTTTCGATCCTCGTCGGCCTGTTCTTCGCCGCCGCCATCTATCTGATGCTGTCGAAATTCTCGATCCGCATCATGCTCGGCATCGCCATCCTCGGCAACGCCGTCAACCTCCTGCTCTTTACATCGGGCCGGCTGACACGCGAAGTGCCGCCGATCATCCCGGCGGGTCTCGACGCCTTGCCCTCCGGCACGGCGAACCCGCTGCCGCAGGCGCTCATCCTGACCGCGATCGTCATCTCCTTCTCTTTCCTCGCCTTCCTGCTGGTGCTGACCTACCGCGCCTATCAGGACCTCGGCACCGACGACACCAGCGAAATGCATGCGGCCGAGCCCGACGACCGGCTGTTGCCGCCATTGGGGTATTGAGGCGGATGTTTGTGCGGATGCTCACCCCCCTCTCTTCCGATAGTGGAGGCGCCACCTGATGGCCGCCCCAGCCTCCACCGTCGATCTCTCCGCCGCCATGATCGCCGCACCAGTGCCGATCGGGCACTGGCTCGCCATTCTGCCGGTCGCCCATTGCCTCACGCTCGGCGCCGTCCTGCTGATGGTGCGCGCCTATCCACGGCTGCAGGCCTGGCTTGCCATATCGGGTCTCATGCTGCTGACGCTGATGGATGCGGCGCTGCTGGCCAAGGTTGCGACAGAGGGACCGCTCACCATGGTCATGGGCCGCTGGCTGCCGCCCTTCGGGATTGCATTCACCATCGACCTTTTCGGTGCGCTGATGGCGTTCACCGCAGCTCTTGCCGCGCTCGCCGGAGGCATCTATGCGCTTGCCGATATTGGTGAAAGCGGCCGGCGGTATGGTTTCTTCCCGCTGCTCATGCTTTTGATGGCAGGCGTCACCGGCGCCTTTCTGACCGGCGATATCTTCAATCTCTACGTCTGGTTCGAGGTGCTGCTGATCTCCTCTTTCGGGCTGATCATCCTCGGCTCCGAACGCGAACAGATCGACGGCGCGCTGAAATATGCGGTGCTCAATCTCATCGCCACGACCTTGTTCCTGGCCGGCGTCGGCATTCTTTATGCCATTTTCGGCACGCTCAACATGGCCGATATCGCCGCAAAGGCGACGGACTTGCGCGGCACGGCGCCGCTGATGACGCTTGCAAGCCTCTTCCTGCTCGCCTTCGGCATGAAGGCAGCGGCGTTTCCGGTCAATTTCTGGCTGCCGGCCTCCTACCATACGCCGCGCATCGTCGTCTCCGCGCTCTTTGCCGGCTTGCTCACCAAGGTCGGCATCTACGCCCTGATCCGGGTGATGGTCATGCTGCAGCCGGTCGAGCGCGAGGAACTGGGCTTCCTGATCGCGCTCGCTGCGGCTGCGACCATTCTGGTCGGCGCCCTCGGCGCGCTTGCCGAAAACGACATCCGCAGGCTGTTCGGCTATGTCGTCATCTCGGGCATCGGCAACATGCTCGCCGGTGTGGCTCTCGGCGGGGTTGACGGCATCAGCGGCGCGGTCTTCTATGCGGTCCATTCCATGGTGCTGATGACGGCGCTCTATCTTGCCGCCGGCCAGATCGCCCGGCGCGGCGGCGGCTTTTCGCTCTCGGCTCTCGGCGGGCTCTACAGGCAAAGCGGCGGTTTCACCGCAGTCTCCTTCGTGCTCTTCCTTGCCGCCTGCGGCCTGCCGCCCTTTTCCGGCTTCTGGCCGAAAGTCATTCTCGTCAAGGCTTCGCTCGATATCGGCGCCTGGTGGCTGGCGGCCTCGATGCTCACCGGAGGTTTTCTGACGACGATCGCCTTCGGGCGCCTCTTCCTGCTCGCCTATTGGCGCCCAGCGCCGATGGCGCTCGCCCCGTCGAGGAGGTGTTGGCGCACCGGGCTGTCGCTCGCTGCGCTGACGGCGCTAGTTATCGGCTTCGGCATCATGCCTGAACAGCTGTTGCGATTGTCGCAATCGGCCGCAGCCGGTCTTGTCGACCGCCAAGCCTATGTTCATTCGGTCTTTCCGGAAGGGCGCGCGCCGTGACGGCCTTCCTCTTCAACCTGCTGCTCGCCATTGGCTGGGTTGCCGTCACCGGCAGCGTCTCGCTGCTCAATCTGATCTTCGGCTTCCTGCTCGGGGCCTTGGCGCTCTTCATCATCCGCGAACCCTTCGGCGGCAAGACCTATCCGCGCCGCCTTCGGCCGGTGCTCTCGCTTGCCGCTTTGTTCCTGAAGGAATTGTCGCTGTCGGCCTGGAAGGTCACGATCACGGTTCTCTCGCCCGACATGAAGCTGAAGCCCGGCATCTTTGCTTTCCCTTTGACGGTAACGAGCGATTTCGAGATCACTCTGCTCGCAAACCTCATCACACTGACGCCAGGCACGCTTTCGGTCGACGTCTCCACAGATCGCCGCACGCTCTATGTCCACGCGCTCGATTGTTCCGATCCCGAGACGACGAGGCGGAACATCGCCAACGGTTTTGAACGCAAGATCATGGAGGCCTTCCGGTGATCACGCCCGCTGCCATCATCACGGCCGCATCCTCGGGCGCCCTCGTCATCCTTGGCCTGGCGCTGCTTCTGACCGTCTGGCGGGTCATTGCAGGTCCGACATTGCCGGATCGCATCCTCGCCCTCGACATGCTGACCGGCATAGCGATCGGCTTCATCGCCGTCATCGCGATCAAGACCGGTTTTTCGCTCTATATCGATATCGCCATCTCGCTCGGCCTTGTCGGCTTCCTGGCAACCGTCGCCTTCGCCCGCTTCGTGCTGTCGCGCGGCAGCATCAAATCACCACCTTCCGCCGCGGCGGCGAAAGGCAAGGCCAAAAAACGCCGGACGGGGAGGAAGAGGCAATGATGGATTATGTCGTCGCAGCCGTCACGGCCCTGCTGCTGATCGCCGGTGCGCTCTTTGCGCTTTCGGCGGCGATCGGCCTCGTCAGGCTGCCCGATCTCTATACCCGTATGCATTCGGCCTCGAAGGCAGGGACTGTCGGCTCGGGATTGCTGCTCTTTGCCGCCGGCCTTTATTCCGAAGATTCGGTGATTCTCGCCCGCGCCCTTGCCGGCTTCATCTTCTTCCTGCTGACGGCGCCGGTGTCCGCACATCTGCTTGCGAGGGCGGCCCACCGCTCGGGATATGATCTCGGCGATATCTCGGTACGCGACGATATGGCCAAGCGCTGACAGATATGCTGTTTGGCGACTTTACCAGATTTATGCAAAACTTATGCACAGGAAGCTGTGAGTAAAGCTTGATAGCGGGCCCCTCAATTCTTCGTCAGCTATTTTTTCTCAAGAAAAACGACAAATAATAATTGGCGTTTCGGCCAAACGATGGTATTTGAAAATGCAAGTAGAGTTCTGATTGTGAATTACAATCCTACTGCTTCCAAGTCCCTCAGTTTTGATTTTCAATGTCTAACTGAGGCCATCGCCTGGGGCACGACGTAGTGGTTTTCGATCAGGCAGTATAAGAACAGGTCTCGGTCTTCGGAATCTAGGGGTGGATTTCGTGTTTTTCGGAACAGAAGGTCGCTTCCTGTACTTTTGCTGTTTGCTTCTACGAGGAGGGTCTTTGACGCGTCAGTCAAGGGCCGTTTGAGCATGCTAACAGGAGAAAGAATATGACGGATATAGCGACCGGCAATGGGCCGGAGCTGCTTGTGGAACTGACGGCCGACATCGTCGCGGCTTATGTCAGCAACCATGTTGTACCGGTCAGCGACCTGGCCAATCTGATTTCCGACGTGCATTCGGCACTCAGCAACACGTCCGTACCGCAGCCCGCTGCGGCGATCGTCGAAAAGCAGAAGCCTGCAGTTTCTGTCCGCAAATCGGTGCAGGACGAGCAGATCACGTGTTTGGAATGCGGCGGCAACTTCAAGTCCCTCAAGCGTCACCTGATGACGCATCACAGCCTCTCGCCGGAGGAATACCGCGAGAAGTGGGACCTGCCGACCGATTACCCGATGGTAGCGCCCGCTTATGCTGAAGCGCGTTCGCGCCTGGCAAAGGAAATGGGCCTGGGGCAGCGCCGCAAGCGCGGCCGCGGCTGAGCTTTTTTGAAAGCAACCAACGACAAAAGCCGGGTCTTACGCCCGGCTTTTTTGTATTCATTCAGGACGAGGAAAATTCTCTCCAGTATTTCGCGCCCTTTGGCAGCGGATCCAGGCGCGGGAGCTGATATTGCGAGGTCTCCCGTCTTTTGCTTCACCGGGAGGCGCAGAATGTATTCCTGTATTATGAGCAAGTGTTAATATACTCGGATGCCAGGACGGCGCTTCCGAATCGATCGGTTTGCGGCGAACGTTTCTCGACGCCGATCAGCTCCAATCGCGTTCAAGCCGCGGCGCGAACCCTTGCCTCTTCGCGGATCCTGTTCACCATCGATCGCAGTCCGTTCGAGCGCTGCGACGACAAATTCTCCACCAGACCGATCTTCGAGAATATCTCGAAGGCATCGAGGCCGGCGATCTCGGATGCCTTCTTACCGGAATAGGTGGCAAGCACGATGGCGACCAGGCCACGCACGATATGGGCGTCCGAATCACCCTCGAAACTCATGACGGGATTGTCGGGGTCGCCTGTCGTATGCGTCACCAGCCACACCTGGCTGGCGCATCCCATCACCTTGTTCTCGGAGGTGCGCTTCTCCTCCGGTAGTTCGGGCAGCGCCTTGCCGAGCTCGATGACGTAGCGGTAGCGGTCTTCCCAATCGTCCAGGAAAGTGAAGTCGTCGATGATCTGGTCGAGGGATGCCATGGAAAAGCCTTTCACCGTTCAAGCAATTCCAGCAAAAGTGCGCAGCGGTTTTGCATCCGGAATGCGTCAGGAAAAGCTCTTGAAGTGCATATAGGTGAAAGACCAGCGGATTTGAACCGTTAAAGCAATCCCAGGCAAAGCGCGCAGCGATTTTGCCGCGAATTACGCAAGCAAATAGAAAAAACGCCGTGAGGGATGGGCATCCTCACGGCGCAGCAACATGCTGAATTGAACAGGGCAGGCACGTCAGGCATGGGGCATTTCCGCGTCATGCGGACCACCGATGCAAGCTAGAAAACCGAAGGTGTTGTGGGCATGTGCCCGCGAAAGTTTCGTCAAGTCGCCGGTTTCGGCGTCGGCAGCGGAATAGCGCCTGTTACGACAGTCGCGGCTGTATCCTCGTCATCGACCGGCGGACGATAAGGCATCGGCTGGTTCAGCGCGGCTTTTGCCTCGCGCACCTTCTCCTGAAGCGAAGGCGCGGCGAGGGAGGGAATGTTGAGTGCGATCGGCGTCTGCGGTCCGGCAAGTTTCGCTGTCGCCGGCGCCTCGTCCTTGAATTGGCTGTCGAGGAGTTCATAGGCGACGCGGGCGCCTTCACGAGCCCGGTAGCCGAGCGCTGTGAAGGTCTCCGCGCCCTTGGCGCAGACCTCAGGTTTTTCCGAGCACATGCCTGTGAGATAGTCATAGGCGCCGCTTGCCGCCGTCAACGCGTCCGAAAGCTGCAATTGTGGGCCATTGGCCAGCTTGTCGGAACTCTCCGTGCTGAAGACGGAAAGAAGCACGAGCACAAGGCCAAACCAGAAGGATCCTTTGATCAGAAACCACATTGTCGTTGCCCATCCTGTTTTCCCGTCCGGTTCTTGTCGCCGAATCAGGCCGGTTGTCCGGTGTGCTTTCACCCTACCGCCAAGTTGCGAATGCCGCTTTTCGAAACTCACCCGCATTTGCGGCAAATTTAGTTCGAATTTTAGCGAAGGGTATTTGAGCCGCATTTAATTCGAATGTGAGCGATTGCCGTTAAACATCAGGGCAGCACCTCCTTGCAATTGCAGGGCTTTTGCCCGCTCGCCTTGCCACAGGAGTTAACGCGATACTGAAATATGAGGAAAATCCGTCGCTTACCCCCCATTAACCACAAAAGGCAAAGAGCCTTCCATATGCCTCAAAACGGGAATTTCGGCCCTTTCAGGCTGTGAACAGCGCTTTTGCCTTATCCTTTCTTTAAGTCGCCGGGGCCTATTGTCCGGATCGATAGACAGCCTTTTCGGCGGGTATTGCGTGCGTGTATTGAGTGACATTGGCGGCTGGGCGACGGCCCTCGTAGACCGGGCAGCGACAAGCTGGCTCTCCCGGACGGGAGGCGGCGAAGCCGTGCGCCAACGCGAGCTAGCAATTCTGCGCCGCCTCGTCCTCATGTCGTCGGCCGCTCTCGTTGCTGCTCCGATCGGCCTGTCGGCCGTCACCAGCCCTGCCGTCGCCTTGCCGGCGGGTGTCGCCATGGTTTGCGCCGCCTTTCTCTTTTCTGCCGTCGGCAGCATCGCGCTCGCCCGTCAGGGTTCGCCCGCCGGCATCGCCACGCAGTCGGCCGAGGATTTTTTCCTTACGGCCACTCCGGGCCTCGTCTTCTTCCTCGATCCGCACGGCAGTGTGGTGACCGTCGGCGGCCGCGACCGCCGCGATTTCCTCGCCTGGATGCGCGATCCCAAGGGCAGGGGCTTCCTCGAACAGGTGCATGTCTCCGACCGCATCCTTTTCCTGCGGGCACTCGATCTTCTGCGCCGGGGCGAAGATGCTGCGAGCGTCGATCTCCGTCTCGACCGGCCTTCGGTCTCGCGCGATCAACGTCAGTTTGCACATTTGAGAATGGACATGACCGCCCGCCGCGACGCGGACGGCGAGCTTGCCGCCGTCATCGCCCAGCTGCGCGACGTCTCCGTCGAACAGCAGCTGCGTGACGAAGCCCAGAACCGCGCGGCCGATGCCGAATCCGCAAACGATGCCAAATCGCGCTTCCTTGCCGCCGTCAGCCACGAGCTGCGCACGCCGCTGAACGCCATTCTCGGTTTTTCCGATATCCTGATCGGTGAATATTTCGGCAAGTTCGAAAACGACCGCCAGCGCGAATATGTGGGACTGGTCCGCGAATCCGGCGCGCATCTGCTGTCCGTCGTCAACACCATGCTCGACATGAGCAAGATCGAGGCTGGTCGTTACGAACTGATTCTCGAAGCTTTCGATATCGCAAGCTCGGTCAAATCCTGCGAATCGATGCTAGCATTGCAGGCCAAAACCAAGGGCGTCACCCTAACGAGCCGTATCCAGCGCGGCCTCGGCGAAATCGTCGCCGATCAGCGCGCCATCCAGCAGATCCTCATCAATCTTGTCGGCAACGCCGTAAAGTTCACCGAGGCCGGCGGCGTCGTCTCCGTCGATGCAGCGGCGCGCGACGGCATTCTGAAGCTGACGGTCAGCGACACCGGCATCGGCATTCCGGCCGATAAGCTGGCGTTGCTCGGCCAGCCCTTCGTCCAGATCCAGAATGACTATACCCGCCGGTTCGAAGGCACCGGCCTCGGCCTTTCGCTGGTCAAGGGGCTGGTCGCACTGCACGGTGGAAACTTCGCCATCGCCAGCCAGCCCGGCGAAGGCACGATCATTACCATTGAGATCGCGGTTGACGGCTCGGGCGCCAAGCGCGCAGAAGATGCCGGTCATGCCGCGACTGTCGAGTTTCCTCCGCGGCTGAAGGGCGCGGTCAACACCGGGGTAGAATTGGAAGAGGGGCTTTTCGATGGCCGTGCGCAAGCGAAAATCGCCTAAGGGTAAAAGAGGTCGGCAGCAGCCGGGCCTTTTGATAACGGGCGCCGCCGCCCTCGGCGGTCTCGGCCTGCAGGGCGCATCCGTGCTCGGCGGCGTCATCGGCCGCAATCCGTCGGTCGCCGGCGGCACGATCGCCTTCGTCGTCATCTTCTCCTTCGTCGCAGCCAACGCACTGTGGTATCAGCCGGGCTCGCACCCGCACCCGATTTTCCGTACCCGCGACCCGCAGTTTCCGAATGTGCTCGGCGCCCATCGCCCGGCCGAGGAACAACAGGGCGACGTCACCACATTCCGGATCGAACGGCCGCAGGACGCAACCGCCACCAACGCGACGCCGGCGCCTGCCGCGCCCGGTCAGCAGCCGAGCCAGCTCGTCATGGACATCCAACAGCAACTGGTGCGTCGCGGCCTCTATAACGGCATCCCCGACGGCATTATCGGCCCCCGCACCAGTGCGGCCATCCTCTTTTTCGAGGAGACGGTCGGCATGGCTCAGACCGGGGATGCGACGCCGGAGGTCCTGGCGGCGCTGAAAACCGATGCTGCCGGTCCCTCGACCGTGCCCCCCGAAAAGCCGCATGAGGATGTGAGTTCGAAAGCGTCGGCGGAAGATCCGGTCGCAGCCGCGATCCGCAGCGCCGAAAAGACGATCAAAACGGCCCCATCAGCCGCAAAGCAGGTTCCGTCGAGCGAAGTCACCAATGTCGATCTGGTGCTGAAGATCCAGAAGGGTCTTTCCAACATGGCCTATGCCAATGTCGGCGTCGACGGCGTCGCCGGCGAGCAGACCCGCGCGGCCATCCGCCATTTCCAGAAGCACTACAACCTGCCCGAAAACGGCGAACCGAACGAAGCGGTGCTGAAGAAACTCAGGGAAATCGGCGCGATTTAGCACCAAGGCCGCCCCCGCAAGCGGAAGTTCTTGCAGTCGTAGCCGCCAGACGACGTCATCTGGAACATCCAACCGTCGCATCTTCGGCCTTACCGGATCAAGGCTGACCCCGGATTGCCGCAGCCTGCGCGCCGGTCTATACCGCGCCGATGAGATTACGCGCCGACATTTTCGTTTCCGCCCTCCTGCGCCGCGTCTTCGCCAGCGGCGATTTTGCCGCCGTCGAGAAAAAGGGCGCGGAGGAGGCCGGTGCGATCTTCATCCGCCAGCACTTCCGCGACGGCCTGGAAACGCTCTACGCACCCGCGCCGCAGACCGCCTTCGACGAAGACCAGGCCGGCGACCGCCTGTTCGAGATCCGACTGACGCGAGCCGAGCCGGAGGCGATACGCGCTATGCTGGAGCGCGAACGCAGGTTCGATCCCGATCTCTGGATCGTCGAGCTCGAGGCGGAGGAATTGGGCGATATCATTCCGCTCGCGCGGGACGGCTGATGGCCTTTAAACTCAGCGAGACCGCCGCCCCAAGGCGCGCATGTCGCGCTGCGGCGGCGCCTGACGGATGACGCGATAGTTGGCCGCTTCCGATGGCGCGGACGTATGGGGCACGTCCGATTTGTAAGTGTAGCGATCCGCGCGTCGCCAGGCTTCCACACGTTCGTGGCACTCTTCCGGGTCGAGCGCATCGAGTACCATCCAGCCGCGCGTGACGTTGTGCTGCTGTTCGGCAAGGTGCGGATAGAGCTTTTCAAGCACGAAGACGGAGTCGAGAAAGCCCATACCGAGGCTCGTCAGCGTCGTGGCAAGCTGCTGGCCTGAAAGATCGAGCATGATGCGCTCCGCAAGCCAGCGGCTGGCGGAAAGCGCATTGGCAAGCGCCGTTGCGAAATGCGTCGCCTCGCGGGAGCGGGCGAAGCGCACCAGCAGCGCCTCCTGAATGTCGGTGAGCGTCCGCAGGCCGAGCCGGTCCTCATCGTTGCGGCCGAGATGACCGGCAAGGTCGAGGATGCGCTCACGCAATGCTGTTTCATTGGCAACCCGCTGTCCCTCCAGCGCATCTGCCTCATTCGTTTCGGTCGGTATCGGCGAAAGCGGCACGGCCGGTGTTTCGGTAATGGGAGCCACCGGGGCAGCGGACCTCGGGCCGGCCTGGCGCAACGCCACCAGGGCGTCGATGACCTTCGGCGAGAGCGAGTCGCGGCTGACGATCGCCTTCACATGCGCCTTGCCTTGCGTGCGGGCGATAGTGATCAGCGTATCGTCGCTGATTGCCTGTGAGGCGGTAAGGAAAGGAGCCGCGATTTCGATCGGCTGGCTGCCAATGAACAGCGCCACGGCTGCAGGCATGTGTTCGCATTGGGACAGAGCGGCAACCGCCTGGCGCCTGGCCTCGTCGGAGGAAGCCTGGAACAGCGGGGTGAAAAGCTCGGCAAACTGGCGCAGCTCGGATCGTGTCGGATGAGACAGATTCTCGAAACTGCTGACAGTCGCCATCAATACCACGTCCTTTTTCCTGACGGCCAAGGGGCCCTCTAGGTCTCTAAACCGGTCACGCACAAGCACACCCTGAAAACGCAGAACAAGGGGAACCACGGGCCAATATGCGCTGGCGGAACGCATGTCAGGCCATACGGTTATGAACAAATCCTACACCGGTACGGTTAATGCATGCTGAAGATTTTATTAAAATGCAACAGAAATACACACGTTTAGCGTGCTCTAATATTATTAGCCGGCAATATAAATCGACTTGTTTTTGAAGGGGCATTGCGGCGATTGAGCATCGAGTTGTGGCTCTGGAAAAGGTCAGGTGTTCCGCTGATCGCGCAGTGCGTGCGGCAGCTCTGGCAGCTGTCGTGACCGGCGTGACAAAGATCGAAATGCCCTGGATGCGTCAGATTGCGCCCCGATGCTCTTGATGTCGGCGCGCGTCCGCTCAGCTGGTATCCAGCGCGGCGCGACAGCACAGCGATCCCGGGGCGAGAACATCGCTTGCCCTCAGCATTTCCGCCAAGGGGGTGAATGATCCCTGATCGATCGCTGCCCGGAACGATTGATCGACACGGGCGAAAATACGAATATTTTCGTGACGTATATTTGCAACACCATCCCTGCGCCCCGGCTAAACCAAGCGCATTCTCGCCAACCATATGAATTTCTTTTAATTTTATGGTTCGATTCACGTGGTGCTTTTGTGCAGATGGCGTGAAACCAAAATAACTGTCTACGCGTTACAAGCAAATCACGGCAACTATGTTTGGCATCAGCCAAATATTAGTAAACTGTTAACTGTCATGTGTCTCAATTCGGATAGGAACGACGCGATTTGAGTATCTGGATCGTTGAAACTCCGCATCACGGTATTTCGATCAGGTGCCGTGGGAAAGGCGCGAATGCCCTCGGTCCGGTCATCCCGGCATCGCAGGACGCGCCGGCCCGCAGATTGGCGGGCAGGGTGAAATCCATCGCAAGTTCATCCGTCTCGGGCAGTGCATGGAGACGAGAATGGCAATAATAGTCGCATTGGCGGATCGGCAGCCACGGACGCCGCGTCGCCCGGATAAAGAGCCTCGTGAAGGCAAAATCCTATGGTTCACCGGCGTTCGTTATGAGCGTTTGGCCGAGAGCCCGAAACATCGCCCGGCGCCTGCGCCGCGCGTCAACAAAAAGTAACGCGTCTTCAACCTCAGCGCGTGGTGAATTGTTCGCAGCCCGCTTCCGAGAGGAAGTTCCGCGCGGATTCATCAAAACTCGTCTGCGGCGCCAGCGTCCGCAGCACGGCATAACCGTCCGGCCGCGCCATTTCCACCAGGATTGTCTGCTGCAGCTCCTGCGGCAGGTTCTTGCGCAGGTCCGTAAGCTGGATCGGGCCGCCGGCCAGCACATCGAGCGCGCCGCCGACCGATGTCCGGTCGTTCATGCTGAAGACCTCGTTGGAAGCGCTGTCATAGATCGCGATCGACCAGAACGGCACTTTGCCCTTGGCCGTGAAGTGCACCGGGGCATCCTCGACATCGAAGGAACAGACGGCGGTGCGCACGAACGGGTCGCCGTTGGCAAGGCCGGCGTCGTCATACGCGTTGCTCAGCAGGTAGAAATTATTGAGGTCGCCTTCCGCCTCTATGCGGGTCGCTGCGTCCTTGCCGGTGAAATGGGGCAGCGAAAGGATAATGATCAGATGCAGCAGCGCTGCGCCGAAAAGACCGGTGAGGACGGCGAAGAATATCCTAAGCATTGCCGCATCCGGTCTTCGTGAGCTTCGGCATGGCGAGATCGATCACGCCGGAACTGCCGGCAGTCGGCGTGTCGAATAGCGTCAACACCAGCCGGAACGTGCCGGCCTGCGGCAGCGCCAGCCAATTGCCCGGCTGCGCACCGGCCGATATTTCGATCGAGAAGCTGCTGTCGGGTTGGCGCAGCACCGTCCATGAGTTCAGGGCTGAGGGAAGCCCGGGTTTCATCGCCGCCGGATTGCCGCCGTTGTCGGCGGTGAAGAGGGTCCAGAGCCGGGCAGGGGGCGTCTGTCCGCTGATGCGGTAGCGGCAGCCGGCATTCAACCGCGCGCCTTCGTCATCGACGCTTGCCGTGAAGGTCAATCCCTCAGCGCTGCCGTAAAGCAGCTTGCCGGCGCGTGCCCGGTGCGACTTGGCGTAAGGGTCGGCATCGACGGTCTGCAATGCCGGAAAGGCTTCCCAGGCGCCGAGCTTGATCGCCCCAAAACCCTGTGTCGCATCCAGTGCGTAGAGCGTGATCATGATCCCGCCGCCGAAGGCGACGATCAGCGTGACCAGGATGAAAAGGGGAAATCGAAACACATCATGACCTTGGAAACCACATCGGATGAAAGGGTTACCACTGATTCTGGCAGGGTGGAATGCCGGGCCGGGAGATAGGCGCCGATCTATCCACGGTCACGCCCCGCGTGGGAGTGCCGGCTTACGCAATTTGAACATGCGCACGCCGGCTACTCGGCGCTCGCGACCTTCTGCGGCGCAAGCGGGGCGGCGCTCTTTAGCTTCTCGCCGAGATTTTTGAGGAGGTCGGTCGATTGAACCGAGAGCATGCGCGGCCGGATGAGCTGCGGCAACCCGTCCTGCGGTTTGGCGGCGGCTGTTTTGGCGAGGTCCTTCTCCGAAGGCAGGGCATTTTCGATGCCGGGGATGGCTCGCAGCGTGACACCTTGATGAGCATAATCCATGGCGCGCTTGAAGGTCATCGCGGGCAGTGAGCCGCCGGTCATGTTGTTGGTCGAGGTGTAGTCGTCATTGCCGAACCAGACGGCGCAGGTGTAATTGCCGGTGAAGCCGACGAACCAGGCATCGCGATAAGCCTGGGTCGTACCGGTCTTGCCGGCTGTCACGATGCCGTTGTCGAGGGCTGCCTTGCGTGCCGTGCCGACATAGGGAACACGCGATAGCATCTGGTTCATATAGGCGTCGGCCTGTTCGGACAGCACACGCTTCGGAGCAGGCTCGTCGTGATCGAAATCGTAGAGCACGTCGCCGCCGTAATCGAGGATCTGCGTGATGCCGTGGCGGCGCGATTGGTAGCCGCCGGCCGGGAAGGTGGCATAGGCGGTCGCCTGATCGAGCACCGTCACTTCGGATGTGCCGATCGGGATGGTGACGTCGTCGCGGATTGGCGTCTCGACGCCGAGGTTTTTCGCCATCGCCCGGATTGGCTGGATGCCGAGCTTCTCCTTGGCAAGCCGTACCGGCACGGTGTTGATCGACTGGGCTATCGCGGTCTCGAGCGTTATGCGGCCGGCATAGCGGTTGGCATAATTGTGCGGGCTCCAGTTGCCCCAGGAGATCGGCGCGTCGACGATCGTCGTCTGCGGCGTCATCCCGCTCTCCATGGCCACCGAATAGGTATAGACCTTGAATGAGGAGCCCGGCTGGCGCAGCGCCTTGGTGGCGCGGTTGAACTGGCTCTCGCCATAATCCCGCCCGCCGACCATGGCGCGCACCGCGCCGCCATTCTCGATCATCACCATGGCGCCCTGCTTGGCGTGATAGGCCTCGCCATATTCGCGCAGCGAAGTTTCGATCGAATCTTCGGCCGCCTGCTGGATGCCCATGTCGATCGTCGTGCGCACGATCAGCGAATGCTGGTGGAAGCGTGGAGAAAGCCGCTGTACCTCGTCGAAAGCCCAATCGAGGAAGAAATCGGGCGATTCCACCTCGTCGCGGTCGACGACGGTCGCCGGGTTGCGCCTGGCGGCGATCACCTGGCCTTCTGTCATCAGCCCGCTTTGCACGAGATTGGTCAGCACCTCGTTGGCGCGCGCACGTGCCGCCGGCAGGTTGACATGCGGCGCATATTTCGCCGGCGCCTTGAACAGGCCGGCAAGCATGGCGGATTCGGCAAGGTTCACGTCGGTGATGTTCTTGCCGAAATAGAATTGCGCCGCGGCAGCAGCACCAAAGGTACCGCCGCCCATATAGGCGCGGTCGAGATAGGTGGAGAGGATTTCCTTCTTGGAGAGGTTCGCCTCCAGCCACAGGGCCAAGAAGGCCTCGGTGATCTTGCGGTCGATCGAGCGCTCGTTGGAAAGGAAGAGGTTCTTGGCGAGCTGCTGCGTCAGCGTCGAGCCGCCCTGCACGACTTCGCCGGCCTGGGCATTGGTGACCATGGCGCGGAACAGGCCGATGGCGTCGATGCCGAAATGGTCGAAGAAACGCCGGTCCTCGGTCGCGATGACTGATTTGATCAGCGAATCCGGCAACTCGTCGATCGGTACGGAATTCTGGTGGATGACGCCGCGATGGCCGATGACGTTGCCGTAGCGGTCGAGGAAGGTGACGGCGAAATCGCCGCGGTTGCGCCAGTCTTCCTTGGTGGCTTCGAATGCCGGCTGGGCGAGCGCCAGCATCAGTACCATGCCGGCAGCGCCGAGCGTCAGCCCTTCGCCCGCCAGTTCGAAAACCATGCGCTTCCAGCCACGGACGCGGAAGCGGCGGAAGAAGATGGTGGTATCTTCCCAGATCTCGGCGGCGCGGAAGCCGGCATTCCAGACGGTCGAATCGATCCACGAATCGATGCGCAGCAGAATGTGACGGCTCTTCGCCGGCCGCTTGTCCGCTTCCTTTTCTGGCCCGTTTTCTGGGTTGTCCGGATCTTGCACGTCCTGTATTCCCGCCTGATCGCGCTTCGGTCATGCCCGGCTGCCGGAAAGCGGCGAAAGCGCGAAGCCACCATAGGGCCGCAAAGCTCCCCGATACTAGGAGCATGCTGAAGAATTGATTGATTTTGCGGCTGATAACAAGAGAGATGAATGGCGGTCACGTGAATTTGCGGGCCGCTGTTGCAAGAAACGAACGATGAACGATCTGCCCTTCTGGAAGAGCAAGACGCTTGCCGAAATGACCGTCGCCGAGTGGGAAAGCCTCTGCGACGGCTGCGGCCTCTGCTGTCTCAACAAGATCGAGGAATGGGATAGCGGCGATATCTATTTCACCTCCGTCAGCTGCAAGCTGCTCGACGGCCAAAGCTGTCGCTGCTCCAGCTATGAGAACCGCTGGGAATTCGTGCCAGATTGCGTGCAGCTGACGAAGGAGAACGTGCCTGACATCGCCTGGCTGCCGCCCACCTGCGGCTACCGGCTGGTCGGCGAGGGGCGCGACCTCTACTGGTGGCATCCGCTCGTCTCCGGCGATCCCGAAACCGTCCACGCTGCGGGTATTTCTGCGCGAGGACGCACGATCAGCGAAAGCGAGATCGATATCGACGATCTCGAGGATTATGTCGTCGACTGGCCGCTGACCGTCGGCGAGGAGAAGGACGACGAGAAAGCGTAAGCGGGCTTAGGATTTCACGGCTGCGAGGAAACGTTGCAGCTCGGTTTCCACATAGGTAGAGATCGGCCCGTCTGCGCCAAAACCCCACCAGAGCAGCGAGCCCTGCCATTGCGACAGCATCAGCCGGGCGATCGTCTCCGGCGCCTGCGCCGATCCAAAACATTGGACGAGAGCGGCCCTCAGTGCTTTGCCCCACGCTGCACCACGGGCGCGCAGCACGGGATCGCGGAAATCCTCGCGTAGCACCAGCAATCCCTCGCCATAGGCCGCGGCATCGTCGCCGTAATCCTGAGACAGGCCGACGAGCAGCGCGACAGCGCCCCTCGGCGTTTTCGGCACCGTCTCGGCAAGCCGAGCCGTCTCCGCGTCCAGCCTGTTCCAGGCATAAAGCAGCGCGGCGCGCAGCATTGCCGCCTTCGTCGTGAAACGCTGCACGAGTGTCGAGCCGGAAAGACCGCTCGCTTTCGCCACTGCCGCAAAGGTTGCGGCATCCGGCCCTTCGGCCTGGATCACCGCCAGCACCATGGCGAGAAGCTGCTCATCGGAAAGGGTACGGCGGCGCGGCATGAAATTCCTCTTGCATATTTATAAACGATCATTCGTTTATATGCAACGGACGCCGGTTGCGGCCGATCAATTCCCATCGCGGCATGAATGCCGTTCTAGCGTGGAGGAGGGAAAGATGACAGCGGACTTGCGGGACAAAGTGGCTTTGGTGGCGGGCGCGACGCGCGGCGCCGGCCGTGGCATCGCGATAGAACTCGGTGCCGCCGGCGCCACTGTCTATGTGACGGGGCGGACGACACGTGCGCAGCAATCTGAATATGCCAGGCCTGAGACGATCGAGGAGACGGCTGAGCTGGTAACGGCCGCAGGCGGAACGGGAATTGCCGTGCGGGTTGATCATCTCGTCAGGCAGGAGGTCGAGGCGCTGGTCGCCCGTATCCGCGGCGAGGCCGGTCAGCTCGATATCCTCGTCAACGACATCTGGGGCTGCGAGAAGCTGTTCGAATGGGACAAATCAGTCTGGGAGCATTCGCTGGACAAGGGCCTGCGGATGCTACAGCTCGGCATCGAGACGCATCTGATCACCGCCCACTACGCCCTGCCGCTGATGATCGAGCGGCCGGGCGGGTTGCTGGTGGAAATGACCGACGGCACGGCCGAATACAACGCCACGCACTATCGGCTTTCGCCCTTCTACGATCTCGTCAAAACGGGCGTCACCCGGATGGCCTGGGCGCATGCCCAGGATTTGGCAAAGCACGGGGCCACAGCCGTCTCGATCACACCCGGCTGGCTGCGCTCCGAAATGATGCTGGAGGCCTATGGTGTGCGAGAGGAGAACTGGCGCGACGCGACGAAGATTCAGCCACATTTCGCCATTTCCGAAACGCCGCGCTTCGTCGGCCGCGCCGTCGCGGCCGTCGCCGCCGATCCCGACCGCGCTCGCTGGAACGGTCAGTCGCTGTCGAGTGGCGGAATGGCAAAGATCTACGGCTTCGACGATATCGACGGTTCACGGCCGGATTGCTGGCGTTACCTGGTCGAAGTGCAGGAGCCGAGCAAGCCGGCAGATGCGACGGGCTACCGCTAAGGCCGCTCACTATCCCGCGGCGGCGAGCCGCGCCGCATCGCGAAACGAGACCAGCCGCTTCGTCTGTTCGTCCCACAGCACCAACTTGACGCAGCGCAGGCTTTCCATGAGCGTGATGCGGCCGATCTCGGCAAGTTCCGGATGGTCCCGCAGCACCTCAGGCAGCCGGTAGTAGGGCACCCGGCTCGACAGATGATGCACATGGTGGATGCCGATATTGCCGGTAATCCAGCGCAGCACCGGCGGCAGATCGTAGTGCGAGGCGCCGTGGAGTGCCGCGTGCTGGAACTGCCAGTCCGGCTTCTTCGACCAATGCGTTTCCTCGAACTGGTGCTGCACATAGAACAGCCAGACGCCGGCTGCGCCCGCAAGCAGCACGATCGGCAGATGCACCAGGAGAAACGGAATGATCCCGACCGTCCAGATCAGAAGTGCGGCGGCCACTGCGATGGCAAGGTTGGTCGCCATGGTCGAGATCCATGGCAGTGCGCCGGAGCGCATCATGCCGAAAGGCAGGCGCTGCTTGATGATGAACAGCCATGCCGGTCCGATCCCGAACATCACGATCGGGTTCCGGTAGAGCCGGTAGCCGAGCCGGCCCCAACGCGACAGCGCGTTGTATTCGGCGATCGTCAGCGTCTCGATGTCGCCAACGCCGCGCTCGTCCAGGTTTCCGGCCGAGGCGTGGTGTTCCGCATGCGCCCGGCGCCAATAGTCGTAAGGCGTCAGCGTCAGGATGCCGATCACGCGTCCAACCCAGTCGTCGACGCCGCGATGGGCAAAAAACGAGCCGTGACCGCAATCATGCTGGATCATGAACAGCCGGAGCAAGAAAGCGGCGGCAGGGACGACGAGGATCAGGCCGGGCCAGAAGCTGTAATGAACCGCCGCCCATGCGGCAGCCCAGAACAGTGCGAAGGGAACGACGGTGACGGCAAGCTCGAAAGTGCTCCGTCCGGCTCTCGGCTGGCGATATCCGGCAAGGATCTTCAACCAGCGTTTTTCGGCAAAAAGGGCGGCATCTCCTCCGGATCGCTCCGGGTTTTCGCCAGGCTCGCCCGAAGGCGCAACTCGGATTTCCTCGTACTCGTTACGGCGCGCAGATTCGATCACAGAGCGCCGCCATGAAAGGCCGCGATGGCTGAAAAGCCGAGTGCAATCACCACGGCCGAGCGAATGAGGAAGAGCGGATAGTCGAAGTGGTACATCGTATGGAGAGTGATCATGGTTGCAGCAATTCCTGTTTTTTCCAAAGCATGTCAATGGATGATAATGTCGCGCTGGAGCGCGGCGCATCCGAGAGGGCGCGCTATCACTTTGAATTCACGCATAATGCTCTCGCAAATCGATCCTGCTGCCACGCGCTGCGAGGGCGAAAGCCGGCGGCTCGATAAGAGGCTTATTTCTTTGGAGCACTGCCGTGTGGCGCGGTTTGGGTCGCCGTCTTCATCTGATTGGCGAATGTGCTTTCCACCTTCGCGGCCTGCTTGTCCTTCTTCGGCTTCCGGACCTCGCGATTGCTTCTGACTTGTCCTTTTGCCATCGATGATATCTCCCTTTGAGATCGAAATTGAAAGCCGCAGCCTGCGTGGTATTCGCCCCGCTTGTCGATCGCGATTGGAGATCGCGGGATCGTCATGAGGGGCAGCCCGACAACACCGGGCCGCAGGGGTGAAATGAAAATGATGCCTGCTGAAACCGCATCGCAGTCTGGAGGCGGATGACCGGAGAGGTCACCGAAAGCCAAACCCGACGTTGAGACGGGACGTCACCATGCTTTCGCGATCGGGAAAATGGCGGGCCGGAAATCCGGTCACCGCAAATGCCGCATCGGCCAAATCAGCGAGCTTTTCCTATAGAACAAAATTGAGGTGCCATTAAGGCCGCTGCCGCAGGAAAGCCACATTTCCACAGGGCTTAGTCAAGCATGGGAAACAGGCGGATCAGCTTCGTTTTTCCATGTCCGCTCTGCCCGATGCCGACATGATGTCGCGAGCCAGGCAAAGCTCTATGTCCCTTCCGATGTCGAGTGGCACCTGCATGCCGCCGGCCTTGAGCAGGCGGTCGGTCATCGACAGAAGCAGATCGACCCGTGCCTGGCAGCCGTCAATTTTGAGGAGCGCCACCCGGCGCTCCCTGTCGATGTCTGCAAGATCCCGTGCCTGCTGTCGTTGTTGATATGCCTCGAACTGCATCCATCCGAAATAACCGGCCGCTGCGACCGAGATACAAGGGAGCAGGGTTTTCCGCATAACGATCCTTCGGAGGTGGGCGGCGCTTAGCTGGCGACGCGTCTTTCACGCGGCAATCCCTGTATCGCATATCGGTTGAAGACGGGGGTCACCGCTTTCGGCGGCGTCTTTGACTTGCCGAAATGGTATTCGAGCGCCCGTGCCAGCATGGCCGGCGAGGTGACGCCCTCCTGAAACAGTCTGATCAGCAGTATAGCCGCGACGTTGAAGACCCGTTCGTTGTCGATCAGGATTTTGGCGTCATAGCCGGCATCGTCGAGCACGCCCTGAAGCATGTCGAGATCGGATGAGGTCAGATATGGCTTTTCGGAAGTGGAAGACATCGGTCCTCCTTTCGTCGGGGCGAGGGGATAAGGACCCTCAGTCGGCAGCGCCCGTACAATGGCTGCCGAAGGTGGGACCATGCGCCTTTCGCCGAGGCGGAGCAACAGGATTCTTGCATATATCGCTTCTGTTCATGAGGAGCCCGCACCGGTCAGGGTGCGGGCCGATGATGGTCATTCCGCCGCCTGATAGGCGGGCGCGACCGATGTCCGCGGGCCGGCGGCCGCAAGCAGGGTGATCGCCACCGCAAGCAGCGCTACGAAGGCGATGCCGGCGACATAGGGATCCCATCCGAATTGCGGCGATGCACTGAAGACTGCCGAGGCGGCTGCAAGCACGATGCCGCCGCCGATCTGGAACGAAGCAAAGAGCAGTCCGGAGGCGAGCCCCGACTTATTCTCTTCCACGTCGGAAAGTGCCGCAACCTGCACCGAGGGGTAGGTCATGGCGTAGCCGAGGCCGAGCGGGATCTGCGAGAACAGGACGAGCAGGATCGGGTCGACATGGCCGAATGCGGTCACCCAGAAGATGTAGCTGAACGCCTGCAGACCGACACCCGTAGCCATCAGGCCGGTGGTGCCGCGATTTTGCGCCAGCGTCGCAAAACGCGGCGCCAGGAACATCACGAAGACGCCGCCAAGCGCGAAGCAGAAGCCGGTGGTGAAGGCCGACCAGCCTATGACGTTCTGGTAGTAGAGCGTCGCCAGGAACTGGAAGCCGACATAAGCGCCCTGGAAGAGGGCGGCAACCGCATTGGAATGCCGCAGCCTGGCCCGGCGGAACATGCCGAGCGGCACCATCGGATCGGCATGGCGCGCTTCAACCAGCAGGAAGAGCAGGATCAGCACCAGCGATGCGAGCAGCGAACCCCAGGTCGGGAAGGCTTGCCAGCCGGTGGCCGCGGCATTGGTGATGCCGAAGACGAAGAGCAGCAGGCCGGGCGTGATCGTCAGTGCCCCGGCCCAGTCGAAGGCAGGCCGCGGTCCCGTCCTCTTCGGGTCGGCGGGCAGCACCAGCGGCGCAAGAACGAGCGTCAGGATGGCAACAGGCGCGCCCATGACAAGCGTCGCCCGCCAGCTGAAGATCGTCGCCGCGCCGCCGAGCACCATGCCGAGCACGAAGCCGGCGGCGCCGGTGGAGGAGAAGACCCCGAGCGCCTTTGCCCGCGCTTTTCCCTCGCCAAAGACCGAGAGCAGCAGGGCAAGGGCCGCAGGCGCCGTGAAAGCAGCGGCAATGCCCTTGATCAGTCGGGCGGCGATCAGGGTCGGCCCGCTGTCGACGAAGCCGCCGGCGATACTGGCGGCCGCAAAGATCGCCAGCGACCAGAGGAAGACGCGGCGGTGGCCGAAGACGTCGGCAACCCGGCCGCCAAGCAGCAGGAAGCCGCCATAACCGAGTACATAGGCACTGACGGCCCATTGCAGCGAGGTCGCCTCCATGCCGAGTTCGGCCTGGATGGCGGGGAGCGCTACGCCGATGGTGGAGACATCCATGGCGTCGAGAAAGTTGGCGGCGCAGAGCAGCAGCAATGCCAGCCCCGCTCCGCTTCGCGATTTGGAAAGAGTCATCGAAATCGTTCCTTCTTTGCTGCCGCCTTATCGGGGGAGGTTTGCCGGGCGGCAGGGAACGAGAAAATGTACAGCTTCCTTTCCTATTGCAAATTGATAGTAGCCATGTCAGGTATTACTCACGATGATGAATGACGCCACTCTTCGTAAGATCGACCTCAATCTTCTGCTCGCCTTTTCGGTGCTGATGCAGGAGCGCAATGTCAGCCGTGCTGCCGAACGCCTGCTGCTCGGTCAGCCAGGTCTCTCGGCCGCTCTGCGGCGCCTGCGCGAGGCGCTGGACGACGAACTGTTCGTGCGTGTCGGTCGGGGCCTGCAGCCGACGCCGCGCGCGCTTTCCATCGCCCCGGCAATCGAGAATGCGCTATCGGGCATCGAGTGCGCCATCCGCCCGCCGGAGGAATTCAATCCGGCGACCTGGCAGGGCGAGTTTCGCATCGGCATGTGCGATAATCTCGAATCCGCTTTCTTCGGCCCGCTCGCGGCTCGCCTTCTCCAGCTTTCGCCCGGAGCCCGGCTTATCGGCATCGCGGCAGAAAAGCGCGATGCCGCCCGCCGGCTGGACGAGGGCGTCTTCGACTTCAGCGTCTCCGTGCACGAGGAGCCGGCCTCCTGGCATATTCGCGCGCCGCTGTTCGACCAGGTCTTGGTCTGCATTTACGACAGCGCTCAACTCGGGCTGAAGGCGCCGCTGAGCCTCGATGACTTCGCTAATGTCGCGCATGTCACTGTCTCGTTCGAAGGTAATGCCGCAACCGGCATCGACATCGCGCTCGGAAGCACCGGCCGCAGCCGCCGTGTGGTGGCGACCGTCCCGCGTTTCTCCGCTCTGCCGACGGCGCTGAGGGCAATGCCCGCCATTGCTGTCGTCCCGGAATCGATCGGCCGTTGCATGGCGCAATTGCACGGGCTGACGATCTGCGAGCCGCCGCTTTCGCTGCCGGCCGATCCCGTGACAATGCTCTATCGCCGGGTGGACCAGGCGGACGGGCGCGCGCGCTGGTTCCGCCGCCTGTTCATTGAGGTCGCCAACGAGGCGCTCGAAGCTTCGGGATGCTGCGTATCGATATCGAGAACAGCGGCCTGACGGTTCTTACAGTTCGCCTTTGTGGAAATAGGCTTCGAGGCGGTAGCCATCGGGATCGATGATGAAGGCGGCATAGTAGAACCGCCCGTAATCCGGCCGGATGCCCGGTTCGCCGTTATCTGTGCCGCCGGAGGCGATGGCGGCCGCATGAAAGGCGTCGACTGCGGCTTCATCAGGGGCGACGAAGCAGAAATGCAGTCCGGATTGCATGTCGGGGACGATAGGATGATCGACCTGCATGACCCAGAGCCCGACCCTCTCGGGACCGTAGCCGATCATGGCGTCGGAATTGGACAGGCGCTCATATCCGAGCGGCGCCAGTGCGGCGTCGTAGAAACGGCGGGCTCTTTCAAGATCTTTTACGCCGATGGAGACATGATCGAACATGAACCGCAAACTCCTTCACGCCGGTTCATCCCAAGAGATGGACTGCCCATCCCCGAGGTGGCACGACGTCACCATCTTTCAAGCGATATCCGAAGTCAACGAGGTCCTGCCGCGCTGGTCAACCCGAAGGGGCGGGCATCCCTAGCCAGGATCAGAAGCGATCGGCTCGGACGTACCAAGAGGTATCCCCATCGCCAGAGGCTCTAGCGCCAGGGGTGAACCGGCGGGGCCTCATGAGCGCCCCGGTTGGCGCCTGACAGCCTGATCCATTCTTTCCGGTATCCTATGTTGAGAAGGTTGAAGGACATTATGTCTTTTCTGGCCTCGGATCGGCTCTCGCCGATCACGGCTTGGTCCGCGTGCACTGGAACACGCGCAGAGACATGATAGACGGACCACGAACGGGCGGGTTCCATCCGACGGTCGCGTTCGATGTTCATCGAGTAGCGGCCGCTCGCGCCACCCTTGTTCGCCCTAGTGGCGACGGCAAAAGCATTCCGTCTTTGTTCGACTTCGTCTTCATGGCTGTTCACGATGTCACCCTTCCGTCATTCGGGCCGTGGCCAAACGTCTTCTCGATCAGTGTTGCGCCGTTGCCGGCGGGCGACATGTTGACCAGCTCCAGGCTGTCTTCGGTCGCGACCCGCTCATGACGCTCGTCGTCACTGTGGATGCGGTATTGCATCATATTTCCTCTGGGCGGCAGCGTGGCGGTAATGCGGTATGTGTCGGGGAGCTTGGAGGGGACGACAAAGAACCCATCCTTCAACCGGACGGTCTGCCCCACCTTGAAGATATGTGTCGCTGCCTCGCGTCGGATCGGACGTCCATTGGGTTGCCGGTTGCTTGTCGCGGTCATGGCTGCTTCTGGTCCTTTTCGAGTGCGTTTTCGAGATCCGACAGGTGGATCGGCATCATCTGCTGCGTCGAACTCTGCGTGGCGATCGCCGGCAGATGGATGAAGGCGCCGACGCGTTGCCAGGCAAGCCGCGAAATGCCGTCAATCAATTCCTCGTCATAATCGACCCGATATTCTCCGGCCGGCTGCGCCATATCGAAGCCCGGCAAGCGAAATGGAGATGAAAAGCAGACGACGGTTTGTGTGGTGCGAATTGTCATGATTCAGGCCTCCGCAGGAATACGCCCATGCGTTTCCTGTATCGTTGACATCCGAACCGAAACGATCCGGACGCTGCCGGTACATCCGCGGTCAGCGCCGGATTCATCCCGGATCGAACAAGCGATATGAGCGCCGGAACGGCGTTCTATATTCGCTATCGACAATTCGGTGGTGTATGGCGGGTCGTAGGTCTCTGACACCGCGAAGCCAAGTCGGCCAAATCAACGAGCTTTATCGGTACGCCTTAATTGAGTTTAAATCAAGATAAATTCGGATTCGTTTATGAAAAACACCGAATTAATTCTTTGTCTCAGCGAATAAAAATGCCGCACGATGGCGCAGAATTTCTTTTCGTTTCATGTTTATTACAAAATATCCGGATGGATCGATTTCTTGAGTTTTTCAAGAAATTTCCGTCCGCGAATAATATTTCTTGGCACTCCTATCAATCGAGTGCCACGAGTGTTATTTATGTATTGCAGCCGCCCTATGCGCCGGCAGCAGAAAGACCTCAATGAAATTCCGTTCACTTCACGACCGCGTCGTCATTCGGCGTGCGGAAGGCGATGTCAAATCCAAGGGCGGGATCATCATACCAGACGCCGCCAAGGAGAAGCCGCAACAAGGCGAAGTGGTCGCAGTCGGCCCGGGCCTGCGCGACAATAGCGGCAACCTGGTCCCGCTCGATGTCAAGGTCGGTGATCTCATCCTCTTCGGAAAATGGTCCGGGACAGAAGTCACGATCGATGGCGAAACCCTTCTGATCATGAAGGAGACCGACATCATGGGCATCGTCGAAAAGACCGAAGAGGCCGCCGACAAAGCCGCCTGAGGGGCGAATTTCGCCCCAGATCTCAAAACCGAACAGGACGAAACATCATGTCTGCCAAGGAAATCAGATTCTCTACCGATGCGCGCGATCGCCTGCTGCGCGGCGTCGAGCTGCTCAACAATGCCGTCAAGGTGACGCTCGGTCCCAAGGGCCGTAACGTCGTCATCGACAAGGCCTATGGCGCGCCGCGCATTACCAAGGACGGCGTTACCGTCGCCAAGGAGGTCGAGCTCGCCGACAAATTCGAGAACATGGGCGCGCAGATGGTGCGCGAGGTGGCCTCGAAGACCAATGATCTTGCCGGCGACGGCACGACGACCGCGACTGTCCTTGCCGCCTCTATCTTCCGCGAAGGCGCAAAGCTCGTCGCCGCCGGCATGAATCCCATGGATCTCAAGCGCGGCATCGATCTCGGCGTTGCCGCCGTCGTTAGGGAAATCCAGGCGAGGGCCACGAAGGTCAAGTCATCAGGCGAGATCGCCCAGGTCGGCACCATTGCCGCCAATGGCGACGCCGCCGTCGGCGAGATGATCGCCAAGGCGATGGACAAGGTCGGCAATGAGGGCGTCATCACCGTCGAAGAGGCAAGGACTGCCGAGACCGAGCTTGATGTCGTCGAAGGCATGCAGTTTGACCGCGGCTATCTCTCGCCCTATTTCGTCACCAATGTCGAGAAAATGCGCGTCGAGCTGGAGGATCCCTACATCCTCGTTCACGAGAAGAAGCTCGCCAGTCTGCAAGCGATGCTGCCGATTCTCGAAGCCGTCGTGCAGACCGGCAAACCGCTGCTTCTCATCTCGGAGGATGTCGAAGGTGAGGCGCTGGCGACGCTTGTCGTCAACAAGCTGCGCGGCGGCCTGAAGGTCGCGGCCGTCAAGGCGCCAGGCTTCGGCGACCGCCGCAAGGCCATGCTGGAAGACATCGCCGTGCTCACGGCAGGCGAGATGATCTCCGAGGATCTCGGCATCAAGCTCGAGAACGTCACGCTCGATATGCTCGGCCGCGCCAAGCGCGTGCTGATCGAGAAGGATAGCACCACCATCATCGATGGCTCCGGCGATAAAGCCGCCATCCAGGCACGCATCCAGCAGATCAAGGCGCAGATCGAGGAGACCACCTCCGACTACGACAAGGAAAAGCTGCAGGAGCGCCTGGCGAAACTCGCCGGCGGCGTCGCGGTCATCCGCGTCGGCGGCGCGACCGAGACGGAGGTCAAGGAAAAGAAGGACCGCATCGATGACGCGCTGAACGCCACCCGCGCGGCCGTCGAGGAGGGCATCGTGCCCGGCGGCGGCGTAGCTTTGCTGCGCGCGAAGTCTGCACTGACAGGACTGACCGGTGAGAATGCCGACATGACGGCGGGCATCTCGATCGTGCTCAGGGCGCTCGAAGCCCCGATCCGCCAGATCGCCGACAATGCCGGGTTCGAGGGCTCGATCGTCGTCGGAAAACTCGCCGGCAGCAATGATCACAATCAGGGCTTCGACGCACAGACGGAGACCTATGTCGACATGATCGAGGCCGGCATCGTCGACCCTGCCAAGGTCGTGCGGACTGCCCTGCAGGACGCCGGTTCGATTGCGGCACTTCTGATCACCGCCGAGGTGATGATCGTCGACATTCCCGCAAGAGACACTGCCCCTGCAGCCGGAAATGGCGGCATGGGCGATATGGGATACTGAAAACAGCCTGAACCGTTCCGGCGTCGCCGGACGGCGCAACCCGCACAATAGACAGGGAGAATTCCAATGTCCGTGCAGAGCAGCAGCAAGACATCGATCACCCAGCGTTTCGACAGTTACCAGCCATCCAAGACGCTTCTCGTCTGGGCCTGCGTCGTCACGGCGATCGCCACAATGATTATAGGCTTCAGCTGGGGAGGCTGGGTAACAGGCGGGACGTCAAGCAAAGCGGCGGCGACGGCCGGCGACATCGCACGCGGAGAGCTGGCGTCGGCCATTTGCGTTGAGCGGTTCAATGCGGCGCCGGATGCGAGCGCGAAACTGATCGAGTTCAAGGCACTTAACGACGGCTACAAGCAGCGTCAGTTTGTTGAGGCCGGCGGCTGGGCGACCATGCCTGGGCAGACCTCGCCCGACAGCCGAAGTGTTCAAGGCTGCGCCACTGCGCTTGCGGTCTGACGCCGATTTTTCGAGGGCGCTCCGATATGTGTGCGGAGCGCTGTCACCGTCATAGCAGGAAATGACCCATGATCCGTTTCGTGAAAAAGAGCGACCCCGAGCCCACGGCAGAAGACCGCGGCGACAACAGCTTCCAGCAAATCCGCGAGGCAGCTGCCGACGAGCATAAGAAAGCCGCCACCGGCAGCACGCGTCGCCGAGCGCCGCGGGCGGCGGAAGATGACGACCGGCTTATCTGATTGCATGTATCGCCGTCGACCAGGCCTCCAGCACGTACATGGCGCGATCTGAGGAAAGGGCTGCACCGCTGTTGACGACCTAGTGATAGTCCAGCCAGAGCCCGCCGGCATCGGCGGAACGCACGCAGTTCTCAACCCAGCGCACCCCCTCCAGGCCGGCATCGACATCGGGGAAGACGAGGTCTTCGATACCGGCCGGGGCAAGACCGCGATGTTCGTCGATCGCGAAGCCGAAGCGGCGATAGAGGTTCGCCCAGGCTTCGAAGAGACCTTCCGGGTGACCGCCGCCGATGCGATCGTCGATCCTGGCTTCGGGATAAAGATAGTCCATGCCACGCTCGAGAATGCGTGCCGGCTCGCCCTGGATTTCGTAGGAAAGCTGGTTCGGCCGCTCGTCCCACCATTCGATACTGGCCTTCGAGCCGACGATGCGGACTTTCTGGCCGTGCATGGAGCCGGCATTGACGGCGCTCGACCAGATGGTGGCGATGGCGCCGTTGTCATACGCCATCAGGGTCACCGCATTGTCTTCGAGCGGCGCGCGGCTTTTGACGAAGCTCTGGCGGGTGCACAGCAGCCGCTTGATCTTGAGATGCGGCAGGATGACCTTCGCGATGTATAGCGGGTGGGTTCCGACGTCGCCGAGGACATAGCTGGGGCCGGCGAATCTCGGATCAACGCGCCATCGCGTCGAGGGGTTCTGATCCTCTACCGCAGCACTATGGAAGCCATGGGCGAATTGCAGGTTGACGATGCGAATCTCGCCGAGATCGCCATTCCTGACCATCGCGCGCGCCTGCTCGATCATCTGGTGGCCGGCATAGCCATAGGTCACCCCCACGATACGGCCCCGCGCTTCGGAAAGCGCCTTCAGCTCTTCGGCTTCGGCGACCGTGAAGCAGAGCGGCTTTTCGCAGATCACATGCAGATCATGCTCGAGTGCGGCCTTGCAGATCGCGAAATGCGTGTTGTTGGGCGTTGCGATCGAGACGGCCTCGATGCCATCCGCACGCCCGGCTTCGGCCGCAAACATCGCCGCATAGTCCGGATAGCTCCTGCCTTCGTCGAGCCCGAGATCGACGCCGAAGGCGCGGCCGCGCTCCGGATCGATGTCGAAGGCGCCGGCCGCAAGGGAAAAGACATCATCGCGATGAGCCGCCGAGCGATGGATATAGCCGATCTGGCTGCCTCTGCCGCCGCCGACCATGCCCCAGCGGATTGGCTTTCTCCTGTCATTCGTCATCATGTCTTTCCTAAAATCCAACCGACCTGAGGTAATCCAGGCTTTGTTTCACATCTTCGAGGCTGCCGGCGACATTGAGAGGATCGCGCTCTTGCTCGACGGTGATGAAACCGTGATAGCCGATCTCCTCAAGCGTTCGCCTGACGGCGGGATAGTCGATGACGCCGCGGCCGATCGGGCACATGACGCCCTGTCCGCAGGCTTCGAAGAAACGGATCTTCTCGCCTAGCACGCGGTCGAAGACAGCCTGGTCGATATCCTTGAAATGGACGTAGTCGAGCCTGTCGGCATAGCGGCGAAGCGTGTCGACCGGATCCATGCCGGCATAATAGGTATGGCCCGTGTCGAGGCAGAAGCCGGCAATTTCCCGCGGAATGTCGTTTGCCACCCGCTCGATCTCGTCGGCGAATTCGATATAGCCGCCCGCATGCGGATGGATGACGGCGCGCACGCCGTATTTGCGCGCTGCGAGCTCCGCAATCGCCGTGATATTGGCGATCATACCGGCCCAGGCACCGTCGTCGAGGCGCGGCGCGCGGTCGGAATGGCCCGCCGCATAGTCCCGCTCGTCATGGCCCCAGTCCATGACCGTGAGATAGGGCGTCCTGAACCGTTGGCCCGCCGCCTGTGCCGGCTGCGGCAGCCGGGTGATGACGGCGCAGATTTCGTCCGTCTGCCGTAACAAAGTTTCTCGGTTGCCGGGGGAGACGAGATCATCGAAGATCGTGCCGGCGACGATGAAGAGATTGCGCTCGGTGAGCGCCTTGGCGACGAGCGCGTCATCGAGCGGCACATAGCCATAGGGTCCGAGTTCGAGGCCGCCATAGCCGGCGGCCGCCGCCTCGTCGAAGACACGCTCCCAGGCGGGAAGGTTCGGATTGCTGACGTCATCCACGCCCCAGCAGCAGGGGGCGGTCGTAATCGTGATGGTCACGGTCTTATTCCTGATAGTGGGGTGCATGAGATGCCGAGGGTCAGCCCAGTTTGCCGGGCCAGTATTTGTCGACGTATTTCTGGATTTCGGAGCGCATGAAGCGGCCGGACTCGTCGGCGCGGTCCTCCCAGCCGAAAACGCAGGCGGTGATGATGCCGTCGAAGCCGACCCCGGCGAGCGAGGAGAAAAAGACGTCCCAGTTGATCTCACCCTGATACATGTCCATGTGCTGATGGATCGTGACCTTCGCGCCCGGCGGATTGACGATGTAGCGCAGGCCTGACGATTTCTTGTGATTATAGGTATCGGCCACATGCACATGGGCGATCAACGATCCGGCATCGCGGATCATCTGCGCCATGTCGTCACCGAAATAGAAGGTATGCGGTGCGCAGTAGAGGAATTTGACGTTCTTCGAGCCGATGGTCTTCAGCATGTCAATCGCCGGATGCAGCGTCTCGCACCAGTCTTCCGGGTGCGGTTCCATGTTGAGCGTGACGCCCTCGCGCTCGAAGACGGGAACGAGCTCTTCCATCGAACGCCACCAGGCGGCCTCGCTGTGCTCATGCGCGTGCATGCCGCCGCAGCAGCTGGAGCGGTGGCCGCGATCGGGCGACGGCCCCCGGCCGAATTCCGAATTCATCGTATCGCAGCCCATCTCCGCCGCGATCACGATCGCTTCCTTCCAGTAGCGGACCGCCGCCTGCCGTTCGTCTTCGTGCGGGCTTGCCCACCGATACATCGGCAGGATCGAGGCGAGCTGGACGCCATGATCCTTCAGCGCCGCCTTGAATTCCGCGATGCGTTCCTTGTGTGCCCTCGGGCGCACCCACCAGGGCAGGAAATCGTCGCGCGGCGAAAGCTCGATGTAGTCAAAGCCAAGGTCCGCCGTCTTGCGGCAAAGATCGCGCAGGTTGAGGTGACGATGCATATGGGGGTCGAGTGCGATCTTCATGTGGTTCCTCCGTCATCCCGCGCCGGCGGGCGATTCCTTGAGTTGTTTCGGGCTCCGGTGCTCCTCCCGAATTGCCGGCACGATACTGCTCGCTTGCCTCCGCGCTCCAATGCTTCCTTGATCAAATTTGATCATTGACTGCGTGGCTTGCCGATGTTCTGCTGTGCCAGGTTGAGGAGCAGGTGGCCCGTGACGAAGGTGACTTTGAAGGATGTCGCCAGGGAAGCCGGCGTTGGCACGGCAACCGTGGAGCGCGTGCTGAACGGTCGCGGCGGCGTGCGGCCGGAGACTGTGGAAAAGGTATTCGTCGCGGCAAGACGGCTTGAATACCGGCAAAGCCTGCAGGTCGCCCATCGCGGCCTCATCCGGATAGAGGTGATCCTCGTCCGCCCGGAAACCCACTTTTATTCGCGGTTGAACCGGGCCTTTGAACGCATCGCCGCCTCGCTCGACGACAGCATCGTCGTTCATCGAACCTTCGTCCGCGAAGACGAGCCGGCGCAGTTTGCGCGCTATATTGCCAACCCGACGGCGCGCCGCTCGGCACTGATCGTGGTTGCGCCCGACCATGTCGATGTCGTCACCAGCGTGCGAAAGGCCGCGGATCTCGGCATTCCCGTTGTCCAGATCATGACCCGTCCGGCTCCCGAACTGCCCTATGTCGGCATCGACAATTATGCCGCCGGCCGCACGGCAGCGCATTACATGTCGGGCATGCTGGCGAAACGTCCCGGCTCCGTCGTGGCTCTCTGCCACAGTGGAGCCTATGAGAATCACAAGGAGCGGATCCGCGGCTTTTCCGCCTATCTCGCGGAGAGAGGTTCGAACGAACACCGTTTCATCGAGGTCATGTTCGACCTCGATGATGAACACAATGCGATGGAACTGCTGCGATCGGCGCTCCGGCGGGAGCCGGGCATCATCGGTGTCTACACTGCCGGTGGAGACAACAAGGGTATCGCGCGGGTGGTCGAGGCAAGCGGAACGGAGCGGCCCTTCTGGGTCGGCCACGAATTGACGGCAGAGACGCGGGACTATCTGCGCCGTGGCATCATGTCGATCGTGCTCGACCAGGCGCCGGAGGTGCAGGCCAGACGATCGATAGACCTGGCCCTGAACCGGCTAGGCCTCATCGAGGTGGAAGTCAGCTCCGAACCCGTGCGTTTCCTGACGATCACGTCGGAGAATCTTTAAAGCGGGATAAGGATATCCGAGGACCTACTGCAATTGCGGCTTTCTGAGAAAGCTGTTGCGGTCGGCGGATTTGATGCGCAGCCATGCTTCCCGGCCGTTCCTCAAAATCCGCAGGGGAATTTCGGCGCCGGCGGGGCCGCTGCTCCATACCTTGCGATAAAAATCGGCCAGTCCATCGACCTCTTCGTCCCGGATCTCCGAGATGATATCGCCCTGGCGTAAGCCGGCCTGAGCTGCCGGGCCACCTTCGGCCACGCTCATGACCACGACGCCGCCATTGCTCTCGGCGGAGAATGCACCCAACCAGGGCCGCGGCGGCCTGTTGACCTGGCCCCGGTTCAAGAGGTCGTCGAGAATCGGCAGCAGCAGGTCGATCGGCACGACCATATTGATATCGGCGGTCTCGCCGCCCTGGCTCATCTGCAGCCGAAGCGAACCGATGCCGAGAAGCTTGCCGTCCGAGCCGATCAGCGCCGCGCCACCCCAGGACGGATGGGCCGGTGCAGTGAAAATTGCCTCATCAAGCAGATATTCCCAGTAGCCGGCGAATTCCTGCCGGGCGACGATGTTGGCCTCGACGAATTCACCGATCCCATCAGCAAGCACGACGGGATCACCGGGCTTGGCCCCGGTCGCGTCGCCCAAAGCCACGGCCGGCGCATCGAGGTTGCCGAGCGCCTGCACCAGGCCGAAGCCGCTTTCCTGATCGTAGGCGAGGGGGTGGGCAGGAACCACGCGCCCATCCTGGGTCGTCAGCCAGACTTCTTCTGCTTCGGTGATGAGATAACCGATGGTCAGCACCAGCCCGTTGTCCCGGATGACCACGCCGCTACCCTCCCGGATGGTGCCCAGCGTCTCCGCTGTGAAGGCATTTTCCGGAATTGAGGAACGTACGGCCACGACTGACCGCAAAATCGGATCGATATTCATGCTTTCATCCCATGGGGCGCCGGCACGGAAGGCTGAAAGCCGGCGCATTCCGCCTTAAATAGGTAAGAAGATGGAGGGGCGGGCGCAAGACCGTATCGGACGGAATTTCGGCAGGCCAACGCGCGACCTCCCTGTGATGCCTGCACCAATCAAGGGTTCACTGAACGCCGAGACTATCTCGCATGGCACCGGCGGGCGGCTGAGCGCGACCATATTGCCGCGGCGAGCATCCCATCACTCTCTTGAAAGCGGTGCTGAATGCGCTTTCGGATTCATAACCGAGCGACAGGGCGACACCGGCAATTGCTTCGGCCGAGTTTGTCAATCGGTCACCTGCGAGAAGCATGCGCCAGCGCGTCAGATAATCCATCGGCGCAAGCCCGACCTTTTCCTTGAAGTGGAGAGCAAAACTTGACCGGGACATCGAGGCCCGTTCAGCCAGCGACTGCAATGTCCACTTGCGGGCTGGATCGGCATGCACGGCACCGATGGCCGCACCGATCCGCCGGTCGGTAAGCGCGAAAAGCCAGCCGACGCCGCGCGCATTCGGCGATGCGATATGGAGGCGCAATACCTGCATGAGCATGACATGAGCAAAATGCTCCGCCATCAGAAAGCCGCCCGGCTGCTGGTCGCGCAATTCGCGCGTCATCCGATCGAGACACCAGCGCAGCACGGCGGCGTGATCAGAATCCCTCTTCACATGGACGATTGGCGGCAGGATTCCGAGTAGGATGTCCGAATTTCCTCCCGAAAAGGAAAAGCGGCTGCCGATCAGGAAGAAATCGCCTCCGCCGTTGCAAGTCGCAATGCCGTCGCGGGCGATCGAATAGATCGCATCGGACGGGATCGCTTCGAGAGCCGGATCGCTGGCGAGACGAAAGGCTCGGCGGCTCGTCAGCAGAAAGCAGTCGCTTTCCTCCAGGCGGACAGCTTCGGGGACGCCATCGACGCTGAGCCAGCACGCGCCTGATATCACCGCGTTGAACTTGATGCCATCAGGGGGCGGAAAATCGATCGCCCAAGCGCCGCCAGCGTCAAGCCCCGCGGAAACATAGCTGCGCGGTTTGAGCAATGCGAGAACATCGGATAATGGATCCATGCAAAAAATCCGGACGATGGCGAAGATATGCCGGACTTTAGCGCATGGATCGTCTGGGGACCACGCCTTATTCTCGCGACGTCGCCCCGAGCGACGGCACCTTCGCAGAACAAAGGCAACTATCATGAATGACAAACAAGTCCCGATCGGCTCCGGATTTGGAGCCCACACGACTGCCGACGAGGTTCTGGCCGGTCTCGATCTTTCCGGCAAGCGCGCCATCGTCACCGGCGGCCATTCCGGCCTCGGGCTCGAGACCACGCGCGCTCTGGCGGGCGCCGGCGCTAAGGTGACCATCGGCGCAAGGAACATCGAGGTGGCGCGCAGCGCGGTCGCCGGTATCGATGGCGTAGAGATTGATCGGCTCGACCTTTCCGACCTCGAAAGCGTGCGCGTCTTTGCCGAGCGGTTCGTCGCGTCTGGCCGCGGCATCGACATCCTGATCAACAGCGCCGGCATCATGGCCTGCCCGGAAACGCGTGTCGGCAACGGATGGGAGGCACAGTTCGCGACCAATCATCTCGGCCATTTCGCCTTGGTCAACCGCCTTTGGCCGGCGATCTCGCGCGGCGCTCGCATCGTTTCGGTTTCCTCCGGTGGCCATGGCAACTCCGCCATACGATGGGAGGATGTGCAATTCGAGACCGGTTACGACAAATGGCGGGCCTACGGTCAGTCTAAGACCGCCAACGCACTTTTCGCCGTGCATCTGGACAGGCTCGGGTGCGACACCGGCATCCGCGCCTTTTCGCTGCACCCGGGCAATATCTTTACCCCCTTGCAGCGCTATCTCGCAAAGGAGGAAATGGTTAGTGCCGGCTGGATCGATGAGGCCGGCAATCCGATTGATCCGACATTCAAGACGCCATCCCAGGGCGCCGCCACGCAGGATTGGGCGGCGACCTCGCCGCAACTCGACGGTATGGGGGGCCTCTATTGCGAGGACTGCGATATCGCCATCTGCGCAACGGATGGAGAACCCGGCGGCGTCAGCGGCCATGCAGCCGATCCCGAGGAGGCGGCACGCCTCTGGATCTTGTCGGCAAGGCTGACCGGCATTGACGCTTTCGCGGCGTAGGTCTGAAGCCATAGCTCGCGGTAAACCCTCGTCAATGCGCGCTGAAGATGCTGCCGATTGTGTTGCCGTTCTCGCGCCTCACCCGGGCCTTCTCGGGTGAAAGCTCGATCAACTGGATCCGCGGCGCCTCGCCCAGGCGGAAGCCGCGCAATGGCTTCGCGCTTGCGGCAGCAAGCGGAGCGGATCGTCAGCACGTCATCGGCGCGCACGCTGCCGAATCGGCCTGCGACAGCGCGGTGGCGCAGATAGCAGTCAAATCCACGCATTCGTCATTAAAACGTACTAAGGCATGCGCAAGAGCTGGGGCATTCCGTCCTGCGTCGCTCTCCGGACTTGGCGCGCGACATTTTTCGTGACAGCAGTTGTGTGCAACAATATACAGTCAATCCTATCAGGAATCAGACTGGCACGGATCGCGAAATGAAAGACTGGCATCCCGATCTCAGCCGCAGCAGCAGCCCCCGTTATATGGCGATCGCCGATTTGATCGAAATGGATCTGCGCAGCGGGCATCTGGCGGTCGGGGACCGGCTACCGCCGCAACGCGAGCTCGCCAAGCGGCTGAATGTCGATTTCACCACCGTGGCCAGAGGCTATGTGGAGGCGCAGAAACGCGGGCTCGTGGATTCGCATGTCGGCCGCGGCACTTTCGTCACCGGTAGCGCGGGCACGGAGAACCAGGGTCTGACGCTCGACATGGCGCCCGATCCCCGCCGCGCATCCGTCGTCGATCTCTCGATGAACATGCCACCGGAGCCTGACGATCCGGAACTCATTGCCCGCATGCGCGATGGCATGTCGGCGGTGGCCGCAAACCTTGTTCCGCTTCTGCGTTATCAAGGTTTCGGCGGCTCCGGTATGGACAAGGAAGCCGCCGCCGCCTGGCTCGGTCGCCGCGGGCTCAAGCCCTCGCAGGAGCGGATATTCGTCACGCCTGGCGCCCATCCGGCGCTGCTGGCGATCTTCGGCCTGCTCGCAAAACCCGGCGAGACCGTGCTTTCGGAGATCGTCACCTATCCCGGCATGCGCTCGATCGCTGCCCAGTTGCGGCTCAATCTCGCCGGCCTGCCGATGGATGAGGCGGGTATCCTGCCCGACGCCTTCGCTAGAGCCTGCGAGAGGCTGAAGCCGAAGGCGCTCTATCTCAATCCGACGCTGCAGAACCCGACGACACTGACGATCCCGGCCAAACGCCGTGAGGAGATCTGCGCCGTTGCCCGCAAATATCAGGTGCCGATCGTGGAGGATGACGCCTACGGCTTCATTCCGCTGCAAGGCCCGTCGCCGCTTGCGGCGACAGCGCCTGATCTGACCTGGCATATCGGCGGACTGGCGAAATGCATCGGTGCAGGTCTGCGCCTTGCCTATGTCGTGGCGCCGGATACCAAGGCCGTCTGGCCCTTCGTCAGCGCCATGCGCGCCAACAATGTCATGGCCTCGCCGTTGAACATGGCGCTCCTCACCCGCTGGATCGAGGACGGCACAGCCGATGCGATCCTGCGCTTCATCCGTTCCGAGGCCGCAGCCCGCCAGCAGATGGTCGCCGCCATCCTGCCCGCCGGCAGCTACCGCGCCGATCCGCTCAGTTTCAACATCTGGCTGCCGCTGTTGAACGGCTGGACCCGCTCCACCTTCGCCAGTCACATGCAATCCTCCGGCATCGCCGTGCTGGCAAGCGATGCCTTCACGGTCGAGGGCCCTGCACCGGAAGCGGTGCGGGTCTGCCTCGGCGGCCCGGTCACCCGGGAGAAGCTGCAAGGCGCATTGGAATTCATGGCGCATGCGCTCGAAGGCCCGCCGGAGATGGCGGCTTCATTTTTCTGACAGCAGGTCGACAACCTGCCTGCCGACGCGGTCGAACGTCGGGGCGGGGGTCAGATCGACCGCGACATCTGCCTTCCGGCCCGTCTCGGCTCTCAAACTGAACTTGCGAAACCGCGATCAGCTCGCAACCTGCTGGCGGGCATCTGCGTCATTCTGGCAAATTGATTGGACAATCTCGCATAGTGTAATTATATTGAATGCATACATTCAAGGACATTGATCGCATCAATGTCCGCGGCGCACGAAAGCGAGATCGTTATGGACACCGAATATCCTCCGCTTCCTCCAATGCAGACCGGCATCAGGGGACGCTGCCCGCGTTGCGGCCAGGGACACATGTTCAAGGGCTTCCTGACATTGCGGCCGGAATGCGAGGCTTGCGGCCTCGACTATTCCTTCGCCGATCCGGCCGACGGCCCGGCTTTCTTCGTCATCTGCTTCGCCTGCATACCGAGCGTGCTGCTTGGCGTCTGGCTTGAGGTGGCGTTCTCTGCGCCTTTCTGGGTGCAGCTCCTCGTCACCGGTCCCTTCATGCTCGCGACCTGCATTCCGCCGCTACGGCCGCTGAAGGGTTGGTTGGTCGCCAGCCAGTATTTTTACAAGGCGGAAGAGGGCAAGCTCGCCTGATCCTTGCTCAGCGTCGCCCGCAGGCGCGGCGTCGCGAAATCGATGAGCGCCCGCAATTTCAGGGGCACCAGCCCTTGCGAGGGATAGACGAGATGCACCGGTGCCGGCTGCGGTTCGAAATCGGCAAGCAGCGGCACCAGCAGCCCCGCCATTTCGGCGAGCGCGGCTTGATAGGAGAGCACACGCGTGACGCCGAGGCCGGCGACGGCCGCATCGACCGCGGCCTCGGCGGTATTGACGGCAAGCCGTGAGCGTATCGGCACGGCGAGATCGCGTTTTCCATCCGTGAATGTCCAACTCACCGTCGAAGCCATGCCCTCGAAGGTGATACAGTCATGTGTCGCGAGATCGCCCGGATGCCGGGGTGCGGCGTGCCGTGTGAGATAATCCGGGCTGGCATAGACCGTGCGGCGGATCGCGCCGAGCCTTGTGGCGATCAGGTTGCTGTCCGGCAGGTTGCCGATCCTGAGAGCCACATCGATATGATCCTCGACCAGGTTCGATAGCCGGTCGCCAAGCATCAGCCGCAGATTGATATCGGGGTAGGCTTTGAGGAAATCGACCACGACGGGCAGGACATGCAGTCGCCCGAAGACGATCGGCGCGGTCATCGTCAGTTCGCCCTTCGGTGCGCTGTATTCGCCAGCGGCCGTCCGTTCCGCCTCTTCCACTCGATCGAGAATTTCCCGCGCTGCCTCCACATAGGAGCGACCGGCCTCCGTCAACGCGATCCTCCTGTTGGTCCTTTGCAGCAGCTGGGCGTTGAGGTGTGCTTCCAGTTCCGAAACCTTGCGGCTGACGGTGGCAAGCGGCGAGCGCAGATGCCGTGAGGCCGCCGACAGGCTGCCCTGTTCGACAACGGCAAGAAGCACGGTCATGGCGTCGAGGCGGTCCATTCCAGCCTTCCATAAATTGGTAGTTTTCCTTCCAAATTAGCATTCTACTGCAGCTGAGTGGAAGACATTAAATTCCCATGCAGATGGTTCGAAGCGGCCATCGCCGGAGGCGCAGGCCCTGCCTCCATCAGAAGACCAGAGGAACCGTCATGAAACTTTATCATCACCCGCTTTCCGGCCATTCGCACCGGGCTCACCTGTTCCTGTCACTGCTTGGCGTGCCCTATGAATTGATCGAGGTCGACATGGCGGCAGGCGCTCACAAGTCCCCGGACTTTCTGAAGCTCAATCCCTTCGGCCAGGTGCCGGTACTCGACGACAATGGTGTGGTCATTACCGATTCCTCGGCCATCCTTGTCTATCTGGCGCGCAAATACGGCCGCACCGACTGGCTGCCGGAAGAGGCCCTGGCCGCGGCGCGGGTACAGAAATGGCTCTCGGTCGCCGCGGGCGAGATCGCCTACGGGCCTTGTGCCGCTCGTCTGGTCACAGTCTTCGGCGCCGATTTCCGCGTCGAGGAAGTCATCGCCCGGGCGCACCGCATCCTCGCACTGGTCGAGGCGGAACTGGAAGACCGCCACTTCCTGCTCGGTAACAATCCTGTCGTCGCCGACATCGCGCTCTATAGCTACATCGCCAACGCACCGGAGGGGAATGTCGATATTTCGGCCTATCCAAACGTCCGCGCCTGGCTGGCGCGCATCGAAGCGCTGCCGGGGTTCGTCGGCTTTCGCAAGACGAAGATCGGCCTTGCCGCCTGAAGATCGCCCTCCCGCTTTCCCGAATGTTACCTGGAAGGAAGCCACAATGCTGGAACAGACAAGACAGGATGGCACATCGCCCTGGCATGAGGGCGAGCTTGCCATGCAGCGCAGCGTCGGCGTCGTCGAACGCATGGACGGGCCTGGGCGGAATTTTGTGCGCCGGGCCATGCCGGAACAGCATCGTGCTTTCTTTCCGATGCTGCCTTTCGTCGTACTCGGCACGGTCGATGCCAGGGGAGATACCTGGGCAACGGTCCGGGCTGGGCGGCCGGGTTTCCTGTCCTCACCGGAGCAGGAGATCCTCGATGTCAGCCTGCCGCGCGACGCGGCCGATCCCGCCGATGCCGGTATGGAAGAGGGCGACGCAATCGCAATGCTCGGCATCCAATTGGAGACCCGGCGGCGCAACCGGTTGAACGGCGTGATACACAGGACCGGCGTGGAAAGTTTTTCGGTACGTGTCGGCCAGAGTTTCGGCAATTGCCCGCAATATATCCAGCTTCGCTCTTCCGCCTTTGTCCGCGATCCTGATCTACCCACAGCGATGCAGCGGCTTCATTCCGCCCAGCTCGACGATCGGGCGCGGCGGATGATTGAAGGCGCCGATACGTTTTTCGTCGCTTCTTATGTCGATCGCGACAATGGCGAGCGGCAGGTCGATGTGTCCCATCGCGGCGGCAATGCCGGCTTCGTGCGCGTCGGCGCCGATGGCGTGCTGACCGTTCCCGATTTTCCCGGCAATCGGTTCTTCAACACGCTCGGCAATTTCCTGGTCAACCCCAGGGCGGGGCTGGTCTTCGTCGACTTCGAAACCGGCGACGTGCTGCAGATGACGGGAAGGGTCGAGGTGCTGCTGGATTCGCCCGAGATTGCAACCATTCAACGGGCGGAAAGGCTGTGGCGTTTCACGCCCGAACACATCGTATTTCGACCGGATGCTTTGCCGCTGCGTTGGAGCCTGGGTATCGACCTCTAACGCCGGATGCCACCAAAGGCGCCTTGCCAATTATTGTACCGATAGGTACAGTGCTAGCTGATCAGTACAGGAGATCTCATGTCCAGCCTCGTTCCACCCTTCACCCTGGAGACCGCCACCCAGAAAGTCCGTCTTGCCGAAGACGGCTGGAACAGCCGCGATCCCGAGCGCGTCTCACTTGTCTATACGCCGGACAGCCGCTGGCGGAACCGCGCCGAATTCATCACCGGCCGCCCCGAGATCGTCGCCTTCCTCACCCGCAAATGGGCGAAGGAATTGGACTATCGGCTGATCAAGGAAATCTGGGCCTTCACCGATAATCGCATCGCGGTCCGCTTCGCCTATGAATGGCACGATGACAGCGGCAACTGGTTCCGCTCCTACGGCAACGAGAACTGGGAGTTCGATGCCGCCGGCCTCATGCAGCGCCGCTTCGCCTGCATCAACGATCTGCCGATCCGGGAGTCGGAGCGCAAATACCATTGGCCGCTCGGCCGGCGACCGGACGACCATCCCGGCCTGACCGAACTCGGCCTCTGAAGCCGGGGAAAGCCTGAGGTGAAGACCGTCTATGAACGCGGAGACGTCGTGCCATTGCTGGCGGAAATCTTCCGCGAGTTCGGCTACGAGGGCACGTCGCTCAGCCGCATCACCGAGCGAACCGGCATCGGCAAGGGCAGCCTTTATCACTTCTTTCCTGGTGGCAAGGAGGAGATGGCGAGCGCTGTTATCGCCGAGATCGATGGCTGGTTTGAACAGGCGATCTATCGGCCGCTGAGAAATGACGACGCCCGTCAGGCGATCGCGGCGATGTGGGTGAATGTCAACGATTATTTCCGTTCCGGCGGTAGGATCTGCCTTGTCGGAGCCCTCGCGCTTGACGAGACACGGGCGCGGTTTTCGGTGGCGATCGGCGACTATTTCATTCGCTGGATCGACGCATTGCGAGCGGCGCTGGTGCGGGCTGGCTGCCCTGAGGAGGAGGCGCGAGCACTCGCCGAGGAAAGCGTCGCCGGCGTTCAAGGCGCGCTGGTGCTGTCGCGCGCACTTGATGATAAAGCGGTTTTTATCAGGTCGCTGCAAACGCTGGCGAAACGGCTTGACGCTACGGCGCGATGAGCCTGTCGCGGTTAGACATACCCGGCCGCCATGAGCTGGCCGGGGTATTGGTCGGGCGTCGACGGCACACAAGCTGGGGAGGCGGCGAACCGCGAAGAGAGGCGAATAAGCGGCTCGATTAAGGGCTCCCCTTACATCGACACCGCTTTGTGTATATTTCTCAGCGTTGTTGTTGAGGTTGCTGCGCCGGACGGGGATTTTCCCGTTCAAGGCGAATCTGGCGCCACTCATTTTCCATCTGGTCGACCAGGTGCTGGGGAATGGTGGTTTGTGTGTTGGCGGGCGTCTGCATCGGAAGTCTCCTCTTTCGGGGTCAAGGCTTCAGGGCAGGAAGATGCATTGCACAAGACAAAAGGCGTGTAAATCAGTGGCTTAAACACTTTAAACGATTAAATGGATTTTAATCGATTAAGACGGTTTTAACCATGATATTTATGGGAAGCGCGGAATGGTTGTCCACATGGACCGGGTATTCTTTTTCGATGCGGTGCGGGACGGGCTCTTCAAAGGAAAGCTGACTCAGCCTCAGGTAGTGGGTATCACGGCGATTCTCGACGCCTGGGAAAAACGCTTTTCTCATGCCGATCGGCGGTGGCTCGCTTATATCCTCGCAACCGCCTACCACGAGACCGCCTATACGATGCAGCCGGTGCGGGAGACGCTGGCGGAAAGCGATGCGCGCGCGGTCGAGATCCTGGAGGCGGCCTTCGCCGCGGGCAGGCTTTCCTGGGTGAAGACGCCCTACTGGCGGCCGGACGAGGACGGCCGCAGCTGGCTCGGGCGCGGCCTGGTGCAGCTCACCCACAAGCGGAATTATGAGGCGATGAGTGTGCTGACGGGTATCGACCTTGTTGCCGATCCTGACCGGGCGATGGAGATGGAGGTGGCGGTGACGATCCTGATCGAAGGCATGCTGCAGGGCAGCTTCACCGGCCACAAGCTCGAAGATCACCTGAATGCTACGACCGAGGACTGGGTGAACGCGCGCCGCATCGTCAACGGCACCGACCGGGCGGAAAAGCTCGCAAGCTATGCCGCGGTCTTTGATGCGGCGATACGTCCGGATCCCTCACGCACGCGATCGAGCGGTTGAAGGCCCGGGGCGCGCGTGTTATCGCGCGGCTCACCGCCTCATCTGACAGGAGCTCCCGCGTGATCCGCCATATCGTCTTCTTCACCGTGCAGGAGGAACATCTGGAGGAGGTGAGGGCAGGGCTTTCGATCCTGACCGGCATTCCGCATGCACGGCTGCTAGAGATCGGCACCAATGTGAAGACCGATCAGCTGGGGACCGAGATCGATCTCGTGGTCTATGGCGAATTCGACGATGAAGCGGCCCTAGCCGCCTACAAAGCGCATCCCGATTATCAGCTCTCGATCGAGCGCGTGCGGCCGCTTCGGGAAAAGCGGATCGCCGCCGATTATGACAGCCATGCAGCGGTGACGCGGCCGCTCTGAATTTCGTGAGATTCCGCAGCGCGGACTGCTATTTCATCGGAAATTCAGATGGATGACCGGCTCTCCCGAATCCGGCCGTTGCGACGTTGAATCAACTTCTAAGCCGCTGGACTCAACTCTTGAAAAAGCGGCGGCAAGCGTTTCAAAAGATTCGCCAAAGCGGCTGCACGTTTATGGAAAGTCGGTCGTAGCGGCCCGTCTGCCTGGACACAAGGACCCGTATCACGAAACGACCGGGCTCGGCTCCGATGTGCGAGCCCCGCGCACCAGCGCCATCAGCATCACCACGAAGGTCAGCCCCAATGCTGCGAGAACGGCGCAGCCAAGGAGTGCCGGGCCGGTGCCGGCGCGGTCAAGAATGGCGGTGACGATAACGGGGGCGGCGGCATTGGCGAGGTTTTGCGGCAGCGACAGCCGGGCCGATTGCAGGCCGAATTCGCGCGGTGAAAACAGCGCCAGCGGCAGCAGCGCGCGGGCGACGGTCATGACGCCGGAGCCGAAGCCATAGAGCAGGACGAAGGTGATGAGGAGCGGCGTCGAAGGACTGGCGACCAGCATCATCAGGAAACTTGCCGCCATCAGGCTGATGCCCATTGCAGCACTGAGGATGGGGTTGCCGCGTCGACCGAGCAGCATGTCGAGGAAACGCGCCGAGATGCCGAGGACGCCGCGTGCCGAGCCGAGCTGCAGCGCCAGCGCCGGTGAAGCGCCGGACTGCCGGAAGATTTCGAGCAGCGATGGCGAGAGACCGAAGGTGACGAAGGTCGAGATCGTCGTGGCTGCGGCAATCAGCAGGAAGGCTTTGCGCTGCGCCGTCTTTGAAAGCGGCACCGGGGCGATTTCCGCCGTGCCGCCTTCGACATGCGCTGCAATCGGTTTCGGCAGGGCGAAAAGATGCAGCGGCAGGCAGACGAAGAATTGCAGCGCCGCGCAGGCGAGGAAGGTGAGGCGCCAGCCGATCGCCTCGTTGAGCAGGCTGAGGATCGGCCAGAAGATGGCGCTCGAAAGCCCGGTGAACAGCATCAGGATGGCAATGACGCGTTTGCCATTCGCCCCTTCGCGCTCGACGACGGCGGTATAGGCCGGCGCCGAAAGGCCGAGTGCGCCGCCGATGCCGATGATAGTCCACGCTACGGCATAGAGCGCGATGCCGTTTGCGGCGGCAAGCAGAAGCTGGCCGAGCGCGAAGATCAGCGAGGCGGCCGAAAGCACGCGGGCGGCGCCATAGCGGCCAAGCCAGCGGCCGGTCGCAGGACCGACAATTGCGCTGACCATCATCATGATCGTGAGACCGGCAAACACCACCTCGTTCGGCAGCCCGAGATCGGGCGCCACGACACGGCCCATGACGCCGAGCATGTCGAATGTCGTGCCCCAGCCGATGAGCTGGGTAATGGCGAGGACGATGACTGTCTGCGCCGAGCGGAAGCGGAGGGATTTAGGCATCAATGCTGGAACGGTTTGAAATGCGGGGTAGCAGGAGCGTAACAGTTTCAATCGGGCGGTGAAAGCTATGGCACGCGGTCACCCGTGCTTTTCCATAAACGCGGGAAACGATGAAATGATGACATGAAACATCGGTACAATTTCAGGGCGACCGGCGCGGCTGGGCGTCTGCTGCCATCTGCCGGTATGCCGGGGCATCGACACGGGCGCGGCCGATTCGGCTGCGGCGGTCATGGTGAAACTCGTCGGCTTGCCTTTGTGAAAAGGGGGGAGCGAACTCGCTGAGCCTGTGTTGAGGAGTTTTTTCCGCGGGGAAGACCGCCAACGCTTGCTGCAGAGGCGGTTTCCCGCGGCGAAAATCGATCGTCCCGAACGGTCGAGAACAGTTCTAAACACCCTGGATTACCGTGCATTCATTTGCCATTCAGGTCGCGTGAGTACATATTCGGAACAAGTTGGCATTACCTTGAAAGCATAAGACATGGCCTTTCCTCTGAGCGTCGCAGCATTGGCCGCCGGACTGGTGGTATCGGCGCCCTCACCGGACGCGACGGGCACTTTTGTCGTGCGCGTAGCAGGCGATTGCAGCGCCGCCGCAGCCCAGGTCGTCGAGGAGACGGGCGGCCAGCTTCTGTCGGTGCAACCGGTGGGCGATACCTGCATCATCACCGTTCTCGTACAGGGCAACGGACAACGTCCACGCAAGGTGACGGTAAAGGTTCCGATGTAAGCGGAATCGGCTTATTCAGGACATAATCGATTTGAAGCGGACGAAGGCGGACCGATGCGCATCCTGGTAGTCGAAGACGACGTTAATCTGAACCGGCAGTTGGCCGATACGCTGAAGGAGGCCGGATATGTCGTCGACCAGGCGTTCGACGGCGAGGAAGGTCATTTCCTCGGTGACACCGAACCCTATGACGCCATCATTCTGGATATCGGCTTGCCCGAGATGGACGGCGTCACCGTTCTCGAAAAATGGCGGGGCGCCGGCCGCGGCGTGCCGGTGCTGATCCTGACGGCGCGCGACCGCTGGAGCGACAAGGTCGCCGGCATCGATGCGGGCGCCGACGATTACGTCACCAAGCCCTTCCACGTCGAAGAGGTGCTGGCGCGCATTCGGGCGCTGATCCGCCGTGCGGCAGGACATGCCTCCTCCGAGATCATATGCGGGCCGGTGCGTCTCGACACCAAGTCCTCGAAGGCGACGGTCAACGGCACCACGCTGAAGCTGACCTCGCATGAGTATCGCCTGCTTGCCTATCTTATGCATCATATGGGCGAGGTCGTCTCGCGCACGGAACTGGTCGAGCATATGTACGACCAGGATTTCGACCGCGATTCCAACACGATCGAAGTCTTCGTCGGCCGCCTGCGCAAGAAAATGGGCGTCGACCTGATAGAAACGGTGCGCGGTCTCGGTTACCGCATCCAAGCGCCGAAACATGCGAATTAAGTCGCTCACAGCACGTGTATTGCTGCTGACCACCGTCTGGTCGACGGTGGCGCTTGTTGTGATCGGCCTGCTGATTTCCACGCTCTATCGCAAGAGCGCCGAACGCGGCTTCCAGGATCTGCTGCGGGCGCAGCTCTATAACGTCATCAATTCGGTGACGATCGGCGATCAGGGGGCGTTGAGCGGCAGTCCGCAGCTCGGCGACCTGCGCTTTGCCCAACCGAAGACCGGCTGGTACTGGGTGGTGGAACCGCTCGGCACCTATACGACCGCCCCTTTGGTATCGCCTTCGCTCGGCTCGGCGCTCATTCCGGTTCCTTCCGTCGTCGAGGCGCCCTTCGACAAGAATTACGAGCGTTACTACCAGGTGACGGATGCCTCCGGGAACCGCGTGCAGGTGGCCGAAACCGAAGTGGTGCTCGATACCGACGGGCGCGCCGCGCGCTTTCGCGTCACCGGCAATGTCGATGTCGTCGAGGACGATGTCCGCAACTTTTCCCACAGTCTCTATCTGGCGCTCGCCGGCTTTGGCGTCGGCAGCCTGATCGTCAATGCGCTGGCAATTCTCTACGGCCTGAAGCCACTCGACAAGGCGCGCGCAGCACTTGAGCGCATCCGCGCCGGCGAGAGCGAGCAGCTGAAGGGTGATTTCCCGCGTGAAATCCTGCCGCTTGCCAACGAGGTCAACGCCCTGATCGACAGCAACCGCCGCATCGTCGAGCGGGCTCGTATGCAGGTCGGCAATCTCGCCCATTCGCTGAAGACGCCGATCGCCGTGCTCCTGAACGAGGCGCGCCTGCTGGAAAAATCCCATGGCGAGCTGGTGCGCAGCCAGGCGGAATCCATGCAGGGGCAGGTGCAGTCCTATCTCAACCGGGCGCGCATCGCCGCACAGCGCGAATCCGTGCTCGCCCGCACCGATGCCGAACCCGCACTGGAGCGGCTGGTGCGCGTCATGCGCCGGCTGAATGTGGATACCGAATTCGATCTCGTGGTTTCGCCGCCACATCTCGCCGTCGCCATGGAGCAGCAGGATCTTGAGGAGACCGTCGGCAATCTCCTGGAAAACGCTGCGCGTTTTGCCAAAAGCAGGGTGCGGCTTTCGGCCGTGGAAGCCGGCGAGGACGTGAAGGGGACGGAGGCGAGCGCACGCCGCCACTGGGTGGAGCTCGCTGTCGAGGACGATGGGCCGGGCCTGGAGCCTGACCAGATCCGCGAGGCGCTCAAGCGCGGACGTCGGCTCGATGAAAGCAAGCCCGGAACCGGGCTCGGTCTTTCGATCGTCACCGAGATATCAAACGAATATCAGGGGCGGCTCGAGCTTTCCCGCGGCGAGTGGGGCGGGCTGAAGGCGAAGCTTATCCTGCCCGGCGTCACAAAGGATGTTGCATGAGCAACTACTTGATGTCACAAAGATAGTGGCAAATGTATAGCATGCTTTGCCTTAATGCTGACACGGGGACGCTGCACTTCGATCGGCTGAATTTGACCTCTGATCGTGGTTCGACGCAATGATTTTTCGCTCGCAGGGCATGATCGTTTCCGCCCTTTTCGTCGCCGTCGCGCTGTCCGGCTGCGTGACGACGAAAGGCGCCACGTCACGCGGCATTTTTTCGAGCAAGCCCTCGGCATCGACCGCTTTCATCACTGCGTTGCAGGGCGGCCTCGTCGGCCGCAGCGGCGTGACGCTCAGCGACAGCGACAAGCAGCGGGCGCTCGAGGCGGAATATCGGGCGCTGGAGGGAGCCGCCGTCGGCCAGCCGATGCTTTGGACCGGCAAGGACATCAGCGGCAAGGTTGTCGCGGCAGCACCCTATCAGGTCGGCTCACAGAATTGCCGGCAATATACCCACACGCTGACCGTTGACGGCAAGGATACCGTGGTGCGGGGCGCTGCCTGCCGCAACGACGACGGCAGTTGGTCGCCGCTCTGAATTGCGGCTTATAGCCTCAAATCTTCGTCATTCGAGCTTTGGCAGTTGGAATGAGGCCGCGCTTCAAGTATTTGGGCCGATATGCTGTTCTGGATTCTCGTTGCCGTTCTGACGGCAGTCGTCGCCGCCATCCTGCTTTACCCTCTTTTGCGCGGAGCGAAGGCGGCGGAGAATAGCCGCGCAGGCGAGGCGGCGGTCTATCGCGACCAGTTGCGCGAACTCGACCGGGATCTCAATGGTGGCCTGATTACGCCGGAGGAGGCTGATTATGCCAGGGCCGAAATCGGCCGGCGGCTGATCGCCGTTTCTGCCGATGAGCCGGTTCAAATTCCGAAGGCGGCAAGGCATCACCGTTTCACTGAGGCCTTTGTCCTCTTGCTCCTGCCGGTTCTCGGGCTCTGCCTGTATTTGACGACGGGCCGGCCGGATTTGCCCTCGCAGCCGCTGGAAGCGCGGCTGGAAAACCCCGGCGACGACGTGGCCGTGCTGATCGCCAAGGCGGAACGCCATTTGGCGCAGAATCCCGATGACGGCAGAGGCTGGGATGTGCTGGCGCCGATCTATTTCCGCACGATGCGGGCGAATGACGCGCAGACCGCCTACCGCAATGCCATCCGGCTTCTCGGCCCGAGCCCGATCCGGCTTGACGGCCTTGCCGAGACGCTGATGGCGGTCTCCGACGGCGTGGTGACGGAAGAGGCGCGCGGGGTGCTCGAGCAGTCGCTGACGCTGGAACCAAACAATCCGCGTGCCCGCTTCTACATCGCCCTCAGTATGGAGCAGGCGGGACGGCCCGACGAGGCGCGCCAGGCCTTCGAGGCGCTGGCGAAACAATCGCCCGCCGATGCGCCCTGGCTGCCGCTTGTCAACGAGCATATCGCCATGAACGGTGGCCCACCGGCAAATCCCGGCGCGAATTCAGCTGCCTCGGGCGCTGCGGCTACCCCCGGCGCGCCGGCGCGCCCCGGCAACCCCACGCAGGAAGATGTGGCGGCGGCTGAGAATATGAGCGCCGGCGACCGGCAGCAGATGATCCGCGGTATGGTCGAAAGCCTCGATGCCAAGCTCAGCCAGGATCCGAAAAACTTCGAGGGATGGATGCGGCTCGTCCGCTCTTACGCCGTATTGAACGACAAGGATCGCGCCGCCGGCGCCTTGAGGCGCGGGCTGGCGGCATTTCCGCCGCCCGGTGAGCAGGGTAGGCAATTGCTGGCGCTTGCCAGGGAACTCGGTATATCTACGGAAGGATCGACGGAGTGACGCGCAAGCAGAAACGCCTCGCGGTCATCGCAGGCGGCATGGGCTTCATCGCCGCCGCCGTGCTGCTGGTCATGTTCGCCTTCAGCCAGTCGGTCGCCTATTTCTACATGCCGGCGGATCTCGCCAAGACGCCGGTGGCGCCGGAAACCCGTATCCGGCTTGGCGGCCTGGTCGGCGAGGGCAGCGTCGTGCGCGATACGGGCTCGACGGTGGAATTTTCCGTCACCGACGGCAGCACCAATGCCGTAAAGGTCAGATATACCGGCATCCTCCCCGATCTCTTCCGCGAGGGACAGGGCGTCGTCACCGAAGGCATGTTTACGCCGGGAACGAACATCTTCGTCGCCGACACCGTGCTTGCCAAGCATGACGAGACCTACATGCCGAAGGACGTGGCCGACAGGCTGAAAGCCCAAGGGCTGTGGAAAGAAGGCCAGGGCCAGGAAGGTTCGGGGAAGGAAGCGAAGGCGACGCCATGATCATCGAGATCGGCCATTACGCGCTGGTGCTGGCGCTTGCAACGGCGCTCATCCTCTCCATCGTGCCGGTTTTGGGAGCTCGCCGTCATGATTCCGCGATGATGGATGTGGCGACGATCGGCTCGGTCACGATGTTTTCGCTTGTCGCCTTCTCCTTCGGCGTTCTGACCTATGCTCATGTCGTCTCGGATTTCTCCGTGCAGAACGTCTGGGAGAATTCGCATTCGCTGGTGCCGCTGATCTATAAATATTCGGGCGTTTGGGGCAATCACGAGGGATCGATGATGCTCTGGCTGTTGATCCTGACGCTGTTCAGCGCGCTGGTCGCCCTATTCGGGCGCAATCTGCCGGAGACGCTGAAGGCCAACGTACTGGCTGTGCAGGGCTGGATTTCGGTTGCCTTCACGCTGTTCATTCTGCTGACCTCCAATCCCTTTCTCCGCCTCGATCCGGCGCCAGCCGAAGGCCGCGATCTCAATCCGGTCCTTCAGGATGTCGGTCTCGCGATCCACCCGCCGCTGCTCTATCTCGGCTATGTCGGCTTCTCCGTCTGCTTCTCTTTTGCGGTCGCGGCCCTTCTGGAAGGGCGTATCGATGCTGCCTGGGCCCGTTGGGTGCGGCCCTGGACGCTGGCCGCCTGGACTTTTCTGACGCTTGGCATCGCCATGGGCTCCTACTGGGCCTATTACGAGCTCGGATGGGGCGGCTGGTGGTTCTGGGATCCGGTGGAAAACGCCTCCTTCATGCCGTGGCTTGCCGGTACCGCGCTTCTGCATTCCGCACTCGTCATGGAAAAGCGCGAGGCGCTGAAGATCTGGACGGTGCTGCTGGCGATCCTCACCTTCTCGCTGTCGCTGATGGGCACATTCCTCGTGCGCTCCGGTGTGCTGACCTCGGTGCATGCCTTTGCCAGTGATCCCTCACGCGGCATCTTCATCCTCTGCATCCTGCTGATCTTCATTGGCGGCGCACTGTCGCTCTTCGCCTTCCGCGCGCCGCGGCTGTCGGCCGGCGGGCTGTTTGCGCCGATTTCGCGCGAGGGCGCGCTTGTCGTCAACAATCTGATCCTGACGGTTGCCTGCGGCACGGTACTGACTGGCACGCTCTATCCGCTGTTGCTGGAGACGCTGACCGGCGACAAGATTTCCGTCGGACCGCCCTTCTTCAACATGACCTTCGGCCTGCTGATGGCGCCGCTGATCCTCATCGTGCCCTTCGGGCCGCTGCTCGCCTGGAAGCGCGGCGATCTGCTTGGCGCCCTGCAGCGGCTCTACGTCGTGGCGGGGCTGGCCTTCGTTGCGGCGCTGATCTTCTTCTATATCGAACATGGCGGGCCGGTGCTTTCGGTGCTCGGGCTCGCCGCCGGGCTGTTCCTCGTCCTCGGCGCTATGGCCGATCTCTGGTATCGCGCCGGCCTCGGCAAAGTGGCGGGTGGTGTCGCCTGGCGTCGTCTAACTGGCCTGCCGCGTTCTGCCTTCGGCACCGCCCTTGCCCATGCCGGGCTCGGCATCACCGTGCTCGGCATCGTCGCCGTCACGACCTTCCAGACGGAGCACGTCATCGAGATGAAGCCCGGCCAGACGGTGGATGCCGGCGGCTACAGCCTGAATTTCGACGGCATGCAGCCGGGCAGAGGGCCGAACTATACCGAGGATCGCGGCCACTTCACCGTCCGGCGCGCCGGTGTTGCAGTCGCAGACACCTGGTCGGCCAAGCGCCTTTATACGGCCCGCCAGATGCCGACGACGGAGGCCGGCATTCTGACCTTCGGGCTCAGCCAGCTTTACGTCTCGCTCGGCGATGCCACCAAGGACGGCGGCATCGTTGTGCGCATCTGGTGGAAGCCGTTCATCCTCTGCATCTGGGGCGGAGCGCTGGTCATGGCCTTCGGCGGTTTCGTCTCGCTCTCTGACCGGCGCCTGCGCGTCGGCGCCCCGCGCAGGAAGGCGAAGCCGGCAGCGTCTGCAATGGAGCCGGCGGAATGATGCGACGTCTCCTCCTGGCTTTCGCTTTGCTGCTGATGGCGGCCCCCGCCTTCGCCGTCAATCCGGACGAGGTGCTGGCCGATCCGGCGCTCGAGGCGCGGGCTCGTGCTCTTTCGGCGGAACTGCGCTGCATGGTCTGCCAGAACCAGTCGATCGACGATTCCAACGCCGATCTGGCCAAGGATCTGCGCCTGCTGGTGCGTGAGCGCATCACCGACGGCGACAGCGACGAGGCGGTGCTCAACTATATCGTCTCGCGCTACGGTGAGTTCGTGCTCCTGAAGCCCCGTTTCAGCGTGAAGACGGCGCTGCTCTGGGGCGCCCCGGTGCTGCTGGTGCTGGCCGGCGGACTGTCGCTGCTCCTCTTTGCGCGCAAGAGGGCGGGCAAGCCGACCGGCAGCAAGCTGACGGCCGACGAACAGGCACGGCTGGGCGAGCTGCTGAAGAAATAGCCGACCGAACGGCAATTTTCCGTCGCGACGGGTCGAGCTGGGCGACGACCAATTCCGGCCGTGTCCGGTGAAGCAGTTGGGGCGAGCTCGGCCCTCCGCCAAACATTTTAAACATTACGAATTTTTCATTGGCCGGACAGTTCGCAGTAAGGTGCGACGTCCTATATCTTCAGTCATCGACTGATCCGGCGCTGCCGGTCTGAAGATCTAAGAACAAGAGAAGGTGCTCCAATGCTCAAGAATTTCAACGGACGTCCGTCCCTCGCCACCGTGCTCAAGGCTTCTACCGTCGCCGGTATTGCAGCCGCTGTGCTCGCAACCGGCGTTCCGCTCGAAATCACCCGGTCTTATGCCGAAGCTGTCAAGGTTCAGGCGCCTGCCGTTCCGAGCTTCGCCAATGTCGTCGATGCCGTTTCACCGGCGGTCGTTTCCGTCCGTGTCGAAAACCGCGTCAATCCCGTCGCCGACAACAATGAAGGCTTCTCCTTCGATTTCAACGGCCGCGGCTTCGATGACCTTCCCGACGATCATCCGCTGAAGCGCTTCTTCAAGCAGTTCGGCCAGCAGGATCCGAATGACCAGCAGGGTCATCAGCACCGCTTCGGCCAGAACGGTCCCGGCGGTCCGAACGGCAAGGGTCGCCTGCGCCCCGTCGCCCAGGGCTCCGGCTTCTTCATCTCTGAGGACGGCTACATCGTCACCAACAATCACGTCGTTTCCGATGGCCAGGCTTTCGTCGCCGTCATGAATGACGGCACCGAACTCGATGCCAAGCTGATCGGCAAGGATCCGCGCACCGACCTCGCTGTCCTGAAGGTCGACGGCAAGGGTAAGAAGTTCACCTACGTCAACTGGGCCGACGACAATAACGTCCGCGTCGGCGACTGGGTCGTCGCCGTCGGCAACCCCTTCGGCCTCGGCGGCACGGTCACCGCAGGCATCGTCTCGGCCCGCGGCCGCGACATCGGCTCCGGTCCTTATGACGACTACCTGCAGGTGGATGCCGCCGTGAACCGCGGCAACTCCGGCGGCCCGACCTTCAACCTCAGCGGCGAAGTCGTCGGCATCAACACCGCAATCTTCTCGCCGTCGGGCGGCAGCGTCGGCATCGCCTTCGCCATTCCGGCCTCGACCGCCAAGGACGTCGTCGCCGACTTGATGAAGGACGGCCAGGTTTCGCGCGGCTGGCTGGGCGTCCAGATCCAGCCGGTGACCAAGGATATCGCCGAATCCATCGGCCTCTCCGAGCCGAGCGGCGCGCTCGTGGTTGCCCCGCAGGCCGGATCGCCGGGTGACAAGGCCGGTATGAAGGCTGGCGACGTCGTTACCGCCCTCAATGGTGAAACGATCAAGGATGCGCGTGACCTCAGCCGCCGCATCGGCGCGATGCAGCCTGGCAGCAAGGCCGAGCTTTCGGTCTGGCGTGCCGGCAAGGCGCAGTCTCTCACCGTCGAACTCGGCACATTGCCGGCCGACCAGAAGGATGCGTCAGCTGATGACAACAACCAGCCGCAGCAGCCCGAGGCACCGGCTTCCGAGAAGGCGCTCGCCGATCTCGGCCTGACGGTCGGTCCCTCCGATGACGGCAAGGGCCTGGCGATTACGGGTATCGACCCGGACTCCGACGCTGCCGACAAGGGCATCAAGGAAGGCGAAAAGATCACCTCCGTCAACAATCAGGAAGTCTCTAGCGCCGCCGATGTCGTCAGGGTGCTGAACCAGGCCAAGAAGGACGGCCGCACCCGCGCGCTCTTCCAGATCCAGTCCGGCGAGGGAAGCCGTTTCGTAGCGCTTCCGATCAACGGCCAGGGCTGATCCCCGGGAAATAGCAGCCGCGCGGACGAAAGTCCGCGCGGCTCGATTCCTCTGATCTTTGAAGGACGATCTCAATGAGCGCCGCCCCGCAGGAACATGCTTTGAGCCTTGCCGAAACGCAGCCGGTGGGTAATGTCGGCCGCATGAAGATTCTCATCATCGAAGATGATCTCGAAGCCGCAGTCTACCTCACGAAAGCCTTTCGTGAGGCAGGCATCGTCGCCGATCACGCCAGCGACGGCGAGAGCGGCCTGTTTATGGGGTCCGAAAATACCTACGACGTCATCGTCATCGACCGCATGCTGCCGCGCCGGGACGGGCTGTCCGTCATCAGCGAGCTGCGCCGCAAGGCCATCCATACGCCGGTCCTCATCCTCTCCGCGCTGGGTCAGGTCGATGACCGTGTGACCGGTCTCCGCGCTGGCGGCGACGACTATCTGCCGAAGCCCTATGCCTTCAGCGAATTGCTGGCGCGAGTCGAGGTGCTCGGCCGCCGCAAGGGCACGCCGGATCAGGATGTCGTCTATCGCGTCGGCGATCTCGAGCTGGACCGGCTTTCCCACGAGGTGCGCCGCGGCGGCAAGGAGATCCTGCTGCAGCCGCGCGAATTCCGCCTGCTCGAATATCTGATGAAGAATGCCGGCCAGGTGGTGACCCGCACCATGCTGCTCGAAAACGTCTGGGACTATCATTTTGACCCGCAGACCAACGTCATCGACGTGCACGTCTCGCGCCTGCGCTCGAAGATCGAAAAAGACTATAGCCAGCCGCTCCTGAAGACCATTCGGGGCGCGGGGTATATGATCAAGGATGAGGGATGAGCCGCTTCAGGGTTCTCTTCAAGTCCACCGCAGTCCGCCTTTCGGCACTCTACATCCTGCTTTTTGCCATCTGCGCCGCGACACTCGTCTTTTATGTGACGGCGATGTCGGAACGGCTGCTGACCGGCCAGATCCGAGACGCCGTCAGGCAGGAGGTGGAGCAGGTGCAGCGCGCCTATGACACCGGCGGCATGAACCTTCTCCTGCGCACCATGGAGCGGCGCGCCCGCCAGCCGGGCGCCAACCTCTACATCATCGCCGGTCCCTCCGGCGATATCCTCGCCGGCAACGTCGCCTCGGTGCAGCCGGGTGTCTTCGAGGAGATCGGTTGGACCTCCGCCCCCTTCATCTATCAGCGTTATACCGACAGCGGCATCGAGCGCCGCCACAGAGCGATCGCCAATATCTTCGTGCTCGACAACGGCCTCAGAATTCTGATCGGCCGCGACCTCGGCGATCCCGAGCGGTTCCGTCTGCTGGTGCGCCAGGCGCTGATGGTGGCTTTGGCGATCATGGGGCTCGGCGCGATCATCATCTGGTTCGCCATCGGCCGCAACGCGCTGAAACGCATCGACCGCATGTCGGATGCAAGCAAGAAAATCATGGCCGGCGACCTGTCGCAGCGCCTGCCGGTGGGCGGATCGGGCGATGAATTCGACCGGTTGTCGGTGTCTTTGAATACCATGCTCGAACGCATCGAGAAGCTGAACGAGGGCCTGCGGCAGGTCTCCGACAACATCGCTCATGATCTCAAGACGCCACTGACCCGCCTGCGCAACAAGGCGGCCGATGCGCTCGATCTAACCGACGGCGATACCCGGCGCACAGCTCTCGAAGGCATCATTTCCGAATCGGACCAGCTGATCCGTACCTTCAACGCGCTGTTGATGATCTCCCGTGTCGAGGCGGGATCAGTCGCGGCGGAAATGTCGCCGGTCGAGCTTTCGGCGATCGTCTCCGATAGCGCTGAGCTTTACGAACCGGCGGCGGAAGAGGCCGGGCTCGACCTCAGCTCCAGCATCGAGCCCGATGTGGAAGTGCAGGGCAATCGTGAACTGATCGGCCAGGCGATCTTCAACCTGCTCGACAATGCGATCAAATATTCCTCCGATACGGAAGGAGCGGGCGAGGTGTCGCTGAAACTTGCTCGCCATCCTGATGGTATCTGCCTTTCGGTCGCCGATCACGGGCCGGGTGTTCCGGCCGAAAGGCGGGACGACGTGGTGAAGCGCTTCGTCCGCCTGGACGAAAGCCGCTCGAAGCCCGGTACGGGACTTGGGCTTTCCCTAGTTGAAGCGGTAATGGAGCTGCACAACGGCCGGCTGGAACTCTCCGATACCGATCCCGACAAGCCTGAACGGCGCGGATTGACGGTCAGCATGATCTTCCCGGCCAAGGCCGCCTGACTTTACCGATGTCAGTCAATATGGCGGGCCGCCGCGAGGGGCTTGACCGCCTTCGGTTAGCCATTTATATAGCCAGTAAGTTATAAAACTAAAAGGTTATATAAATGCTTTCGACGTCGGGACTGGATGCAACATTCGCCGCTCTTGCCGATCCGACACGGCGGGCGATCCTTGCCCGCTTGCTCGAGGGCGAGGCATCGGTGCTGGAACTTGCCGAACCTTTTGCGATGAGCCAGCCGGCTGTTTCCAAGCATTTGAAAGTCCTGGAGAATGCCGGGCTGATTACGCGCGGCCGCGATGCCCAGCGGCGACCCTGCCGGATCGAGGTTGAGCCTCTTACCCAGGTGAACCATTGGCTGGACCGTTACCGCACCCTCTGGGAGGCGAAGTTCCAACGGCTCGACACGTTGCTGGAAGAGTTGAAGGACGAGGAAAAGGCCATGAAGGCCGAAGGAGGAAATGAAGCATGAGCAAGACAGATCTGGAAGTCAGCCTGCCGAGCGACCGCGAAATCAGCATGGCGCGCAGCTTTGATGCCCCGCGCGAAATGATCTTCAAGGCCTATACGATGCCGGAGTTGCTGAAGCGCTGGCTGGTGCCGTTCGATTCCGAACTTGCCGTCTGTGAGGTCGACCTCCGCGTCGGCGGAAAGCTGCGTCTCGTCTGGAGGATGGAAGGCCAGCCGGACCTCGGCCTGACAAGCATCTTCAAGGAAATCGTTCCGCCGGAACGTCTGGTCGCCACCGAAATCTTCGACGGCGGCGCGGAATCGCTGTCGACGCTGATCTTCGAAGAGAGGGGCGGACGGACCGTGATGACCAACACCATTCTCTACGACAGCAAGGAGACGCGCGACTTCGTGCTGAAAACAGGCATGTCGACCGGCGTTTCGGATGCTTACGACAAGCTCGAAGCGCTGTTGGCGACTATGCCCGCCGCCTGAGTCCTTTGTCAGATACCATCGGTCGAATCGCGTATTGGCGGTTTGCCGCCAAGACCCTAGTTTAATGCCGGTCGAAGGAGGTCGTCCACGATTCTGCGTGGTACTTCCTTCGGCGGTAAGGCTAGGAGAGCGCATGCTGACGAAATCGACGCATGGTCTGAAGGATGTGGCCGAAGGATTATTGCGTCCGCTGAACCAGACGGAGCTGAAGCTGGCGCTGGCCGACCTTCAGGAGGCGGGCAGACACGAGCCGTCGGTGGCCACGATGCTGAAGACCGAGGGGCCGTTGCGCGATTTCATCGCGGCGGTGCTGACGCTGTCGCCCTATCTGCGTGAAATCGTCAATCTCGACCCCGCCGTTCTTGCCGGCGCCGTCAGCGAACCGCTGGAACCGCAGATCGAAGCGTTGATCGCCGAGGCGCGGCGCTGCTGGCAACCTGATGGCGAAGGCGCCGCACCTGCGGAATCCGTGGTGATGACCAGGCTGCGCACCATCAAGCGCAAGGTGGCCTTCCTCGTTGCCGTTGCGGATCTTGCGCGCATCTTCGACGGACGGGCGACGACGGCCTGGCTGAGTGAGCTTGCCGAAGCATCGGTTGCCGCCGCAATAGACCATCTGCTGCTGGCCGCCCATGAGGGCGGAAAGCTGCGGCTGCTGGATCTGGCGGCGCCAAGCAAGGGCTCGGGGCTAATCGTGCTTGGCATGGGCAAACTCGGCGCCTGCGAGCTCAACTATTCCTCCGATATCGACCTCGTGGTCTTCTTCGACGAGCAGGCGGGTATCGTGCCCGACCCGGATGACGCGATCGAGATTTTCCCGAGGATGATGCGCCGTCTGGTGCGTATCCTGCAGGAGCGCACGGCTGACGGTTACGTCTTCCGCACGGATCTCCGACTGCGTCCGGACCCCGGCTCGACGCCGCTCGCGATCCCGGTCGATGCGGCGATGATCTATTACGAGGGCAGGGGCCAGAATTGGGAGCGGGCAGCTTTCATCAAGGCGCGGGCCGTTGCCGGCGACCTTCCTGCGGGTGCAGAATTCCTGCGCGGGCTCGCCCCTTTCGTCTTCCGCAAATATCTCGATTATGCGGCGATTGCCGATATCCATTCGATCAAGCGGCAAATCCATGCGCATAAGGGCTACGGCGCGATCGCGGTGAAGGGCCATAACGTCAAGCTCGGCCGCGGCGGCATCCGCGAGATTGAATTCTTCGTCCAGACGCAGCAACTGATCGCAGGCGGCCGCATGCCATCGCTGCGCGGCCGGGTGACGGAGGAGACGCTCGGCGAACTCACCAAGGCGAAATGGATCGATGCGGAGACCCGCGATGAACTGACGGAGGCCTACTGGTTCCTGCGCGATGTCGAGCATCGCATCCAGATGGTGCGCGACGAGCAGACCCACCTGCTGCCGGAGACGGATGCCGACCTGAAACGTATCGCCTTCATGATGGGCTTCACCGATACGCCGAGTTTCTCCGAACGGCTGGTCGGTGTGCTGAAGACGGTAGAGCGGCGTTATGCCCAGCTGTTCGAACAGGAGAGCAAGCTTTCTGCCGAGACCGGAAACCTCGTCTTCACCGGCCAGGGCGACGACCCGGATACGCTGGAGACGCTGAAGAAACTCGGTTTCAACAGGCCGTCCGACATTTCCCGCATCATCCGCACCTGGCACTATGGCCGCTACCGCGCGACGCAATCGGTCGAGGCGCGCGAAAGGCTGACGGAGCTGGCGCCGGAGCTGCTGCGCGTCTTCGGTGAAAGCAAGCGTGCCGACGAAGCGCTATTGCGCTTCGACAGCTTCATTTCGGGCCTTCCCTCCGGCATCCAGCTCTTCTCGCTGCTTGGCAGCAACCCGGCGCTTTTATCGCTGATCGTCAATATCATGTCCTCCGCACCACGGCTTGCCGAGGTGATCGCCGCCAAGCCGCATGTCTTCGACGGCATGCTCGATCCCGGCCTGATGGCCGAGCTGCCGACGCGCGAGTATCTCGGTGAGCGGCTGAAGGGCTCGCTTGCCCAGGCGCGCCACTATGAGGAAGTGCTCGACCGGCTGCGCATCTTCGCTGCCGAACAGCGCTTCCTGATCGGCATCCGCCTGCTCACCGGCGCGATCAACGGCGCGATGGCCGCACGCGCCTTCACCCATCTGGCCGACCTCATTATATCAGCGGCGCTCGATGCCGTGGTGAACGAGATGCGGGCAGCCCATGGCGACTATCCCGGCGGGCGCATCGCGATTGCTGGCATGGGCAAGCTCGGCAGCTTCGAGCTGACGGCAGGTTCAGACATCGATCTGATCCTGCTCTACGACTATGACGACGCCGCTGCCGAATCCGATGGGCCGAAACCGCTCGACGCAACGCGCTATTTCACCCGCATCACCCAACGGCTGATCGCCGCCTTCTCGGCGCCGACTGCCGAGGGTGTGCTCTATGAGGTGGACATGCGGCTGCGCCCCTCCGGCAACAAGGGACCGGTCGCCACCCGCATCAATTCGTTCGGCAAATACCAGCGCGAGGAGGCGTGGACCTGGGAGCATATGGCGCTGAGCCGCGCTCGGCTGATTTGTGGCAACGAGAGCCTCGTCGCCGAGGCGGAGCAGATCATTCGGGAGGTGCTGTCGGCCGATCGCGACATTGCCAAAGTGGCGCATGACGTCGCCGAAATGCGCGAACTGATCGACAAGGAAAAGCCGCCATCAGGTCCCTGGGACCTGAAGCTGATCCCCGGCGGCGTCATCGACCTCGAATTCATCGCCCAGTATCTGGCGTTGATCGCCCCGACCAGGGGCGTTGGCATTGCCGTGAACGGCATGAGCACCGGCGAGGCCTTGAAGGTGCTTGGTGACAGGCTGATGGCGACGGCCGATCTCGACACATGCCTCGAGGCCTTCGCGCTCTATACCGGCCTTTCACAATTGATCCGCCTCTCCATCGACGGCTCGTTCGATCCGAACGATGCACCCGCCGGCCTCACCGAACTCGTCTGTCGCGCCGGCGACTGCCCTGACATCAAAACGTTGGAGGGGGAGGTGAAGCGGCTTTCGAAAGCGGTCAGGAAAATATTCCTGACCGCTGTAAAAGCTTAGCAATTCCAGTTCAGCCCAGCAGTTGAGCGCTCATCAAAATTCTTCCCACGTCTGAGCGGCGACAGCCGTACTCCCGCGGCCGAAGGCGCCGGCAATTTTCTGAGTCAGTGCGCGGGCAGGCGAAGTGACTGGCTGGCTGGCATGATTGGCCATGCGCGGTGCGGCCGCCCCGAATTTGAAGCGAGCGACTAGGTCGCGAAGCTTCGCGGCTTCCTGTGCCAGGCTTGATGCGGCAGCCGTCGATTCTTCCACCATCGCCGCATTCTGCTGCGTGCTCTGGTCCATCGAATTGACCGCTGTGTTGATCTCCGCCAAACCTGTCGCCTGCTCCTTTGCGGAGACGGAGATCGAGCTCATATGGTCGTTGATCTGCCTGATGAAGCTACCGATGACGTTCAATGCCTCTCCGGTATCGTGCACCAGCTTCACGCCGCCTTCCACTTCGGCCGTCGAATTTTGAATGAGGTCCTTGATCTCCTTGGCTGCCTTGGCCGAACGTTGCGCCAGTTCGCGCACTTCCTGCGCGACGACCGCAAAGCCCTTGCCTGCCTCGCCGGCACGCGCCGCCTCGACCCCGGCGTTGAGCGCCAACAGATTGGTCTGGAAGGCGATCTCGTCGATGACGCCGATGATGTTGGAGATCTGCTGTGCGCTCTGCTCGATCCGCCGCATCGCCTCTTCGGCCTGTGAAACCACCTCGGCGGATTTCGCCGCACTCTGGTTGGCCTGGGTAGCGACGGTGCGGGCTTCTTCCGTCGTCTTCATCGACGAGCTGACATTGGCGGTGATCTGATCGAGCGCGGCTGCGGTCTCCTCCAGCGAGGCAGCCTGCTGCTCGGTGCGTTTGGCGAGATCCCCGGCGCCAGTGGCGATCTCGCGGGTGCCGCCGTCCATTACTGTGATGCTCTCAGCCATCGTCGACAGAGCCGCATTCAGCTGGCGGACCGACTCGTTGAAGTCATGACGCAGAGGTTCGAAGTCGGGTGCAAAAGCCTCGTTCAGCTGAAAGGCCAGGTCACCGGCCGCCAAGCGCTTCAGGCCGCGCCGAGATGTTCGGAGGCAAAGCGCAGTTGCTCGGCTTCCATTTCCATGCGCTTCTGCGTAGCGGCCCGCTCGGCGTCCTGTTGTTCGCGCGACGCCCGTGCGTCACCTTCGAGACGGCTGTTGGTGATGGCCGCTTCCCGGAACACATCCACCGCGGCCGCCATTGCCCCGATCTCATCCAGACGACCGACGAACGGGACCTGTGCCGTTGTATCGCCGGAAGCGAGATTGCCCATCGCGCTGGTGATCCGCGCAATCGGCTTGGCGATAGCGCGGCTGCCGAAAGCAGCGGACGCTGCAAGGGTCATGAGAACAAGCATGCCAACACCGAGATTCAGCTTCTGGGCCAAACTTTGGATCGCGATCTTGTCAACGTCTGCTTGCTGCGCACTCTCCTTGGCGGCGTTAACGCCCTCGTCCAACGTCTTGGTCGCATTTTGAGCAATTCCCAGGAGCTTTGCCCTAAGTTCTTCCTCTTGCCCTTTCAGGCTTGTATCAGTCGCCGATTGACCGAGCTTTGCGCCGATGACCTTCGCGAGAGCGCCCGCCAAGGCGAAGTAAGCGTCGGTCATGCCCTTGACCTTCTGCATTCGATCCGAGTCGACACCCACTGCCATGGCGGACATCGCCTCGTTCAGGTATTTGCTCGCCGATTCGTGGTTCTCGGTTATGAAGGCAACGGCAGCCGCAACCTTGTCCGTCGAATCGGCAAGGCGGAGGTCGCGTACGCCGACCTGCATGCCTCGAACAGAAGCCTTGGTATCCACGGCATTGCGCGAAATGATCAGCTGTTGCCGTTCGAGACTGGAGCTTTCGCCGACCATTCGGTTCGTCAGCCACGTGGTCGTCAGCATGGTGATGACCATGACCATTCCGAGACCAGACTTGATTGCAAGTTTGGAGCTGATGCGGGAGAAGAAGGATGACGGCAACATTAGATTTCTGTGTATGGAGCTGACGGGATGTCGTCATGATCCCCCGTCTTAAGATCCTGAGAATAGCTCGCAGAAACGGTAGTCGGATGAGTGATTCACCCGACGGAAATTGATTTGCCTAAGCTGAGCAGGCAGATGAAGAGTGTTTGTCAGCTACACGCCTGTTATCGGTTGCGGCAGTTGCTAAATCGTTACCTTCGCATATCTGCATAAATTGCGCTGCTTAAACGCAATTTTTACTTCGCATTTTGGATACTTTAGCACTTCTGCGTTTTCTATCCGTTGATGCGGGGCCTCGTAGAGCCGTATGGCGCAGGTATCACAGGGACGGGCAACGACGGGCGTTAGATGGAGTTCAAAACCATTGCCGGACCACGTGATCCACATCGCCGATTGCCTCGAGGCAGAGGGATAACCGCCTAATTCATCGGGGGCTTGATGCCATGGTCCTGAATCTTTCGTCCAATGTGGAGCGACCCTAGACATCATCCGGAATGCGCAGCGAGATCACGGTGCCGATCGCTTCGCGAGAGCGGATCTTCATGCGCCCGCCATGCAGTGAGGTCAGCGAGCGGGAGATGGCGAGCCCGAGGCCGGAGCCGCCCTTGCTCTTGGCATACTGGCTCTGCACCTGTTCGAAGGGCTGGCCGATCTTGGAGAGCGCCGAGCGCGGAATGCCGATGCCGGTGTCGGCTATGGTGACGACGACGGTGCCGTCGATGCGGCGTGTGCGCACCGCAATGCGACCGCCATTGTCGGTGAATTTCACGGCATTGGAGAGCAGGTTGAGCAGCACCTGTTTCATCGCCCGGCGGTCGGCCACTAGCGTCAGGCCGGAGCAGATGCGCTGGTCGATGACGATATTCTTCTCAGCCGCCGGTATGGCGGTGAAGCGCAGGCTTTCCTCGATCAGCGGCACGAGGTCGATGCGCTCGCGATGCAGCCTGAGGTGTCCGGCCTCGATCTTCGACATGTCGAGAATGTCGTTGATGACGTTGAGCAGATGTTTGCCACTGTCATGGATATCACGGGCATATTCGTCGTATTTCAGTGAGCCGAGCGGCCCGAACATCTGGTTCTGCAGGATTTCCGAGAAACCGAGAATGGCGTTGAGCGGCGTGCGCAGCTCATGCGACATGTTGGCGAGGAATTCCGATTTCGCCTTATTGGCGGCCTCGGCGCGCTCCTTCTCCGCCTGGTAGTTGGCGTTAGCAGTCGAAAGCTCGGATTTCTGGGCCTCCAGCGTCTGGCGCGAGGCGGAGAGATCGCCGATCGTCGCCATCAGCCGGCGTTCGGATTCGCGCAGCCGCTCCTGGTGGCGTTTCATCAAGGTGATATCGGTTCCGACCGAGACCCGCCCGCCGTCGCGGGTGCGCCGTTCGTTGATCTGCAGCCAGCGCTCGTCGGCAAGCTGTACCTCGGTCGTCCGCGAATAGCCGGAGCCGTCGGCATCGGCGATCCGCCGCTCGATGACAGGACGGGCAGCAGCGGCATTGACGATCGAACGCTCGGTACCGGGCACGAGCACGCTGTCCGGTAGCCCATAAGCCTGCTGGAAATGGGTGTTGCACATGACGAGCCGATCGTTCTTGTCCCAGAGCACGAAGGCTTCCGAGGTGCATTCGATGGCGTCGGCGAGCCGCTGGTCGGCTTCCGCATAGCGCTGGGCAAGCCGATGCTGTTCGGTTACGTCCATGGCGATGCCGATCAGGTGCATGCGGCCGGAATTGCTGCGGATCACCTGGGCGCGGGCACGCATCCAGACGTAATGGCCGCCGGCATGGCGCATGCGGAAGATCTGGTCGACCTGGCCGGAGTGGCCATTGGCGATGGCGCGCGCGATCTCGTACAACCCACCGTCATCAGGATGCATCAGCCGCGCTGCCTCGCCGAAGCCCATCGTCTTGTCGGAACCAGGCAGGCCGAGCATGTCGTACATGGAGCGCGACCAGAAGAATTCGCGGTTCTCGAAATCGAAATCCCAGAGGCCGCAGCGGCCGCGCGACAGCGCCGTCTCGACCCGCAAGTTCGATTCCAGGAAAATGTCGTCGGCGTCGCGGGCGCGCTTCACCTGCGTGTAATAGGCATAGAGGATAACGAGCAGGATCGAGGAGATGCCGGCAAACAGCGTAACGTTGAGCGCCAGTTCCTCGCGCCAGAGCCGGCCGATCTCGTCGAGCGAGGTGGCGGCGACGATATAGCCGCCGGCATTGCCCATCAGCGTGATCTCGGCATAGTGCGGCACGCCGCCGATCGTCGTTTCGATGACGCCGGCGCGATCGCCGAAACGCCGGATCGCCGAGACCTCGGGGAAGAAATCGCCGACATTGCTGCCGACATGCGAGAGCCCGGCGGTCGTCGCGGCAAAAACCTTGCCGCTTGCCTGCACGAGCAGCACGAAGGCGCCACTGTCCAGCCGGTCCTGCGGCAGGAACTTCGCAAGCCGGTCCTGCGCTTGGGTGATATCGCCGCTGTCGAAGATATCGGCCGCATCGGCAAAGACGGCAGAAGCGGTTGCCGCCGAAAGGGCGGTGGCATGGCGGGCTGAGGCCTCCATCCGGCTATATTCGCTCATCATGCCGAAGAAATGCGAGGCGGCGACGACAGTAAGGAAGGCGACGATCAACGCCGGAATGGCGCGCTTCAAGATGAGCTCCGCCTTTGGCAGATGACGAAGCAGCGGCTCCGATGTCGCATGACCGGAAAGGCTGTCTCGCCAGGCTTTCAGCCCGTCAAAATCGACACGCAGCCGTCCTCCGGCCACGGTTGCCCGCCGCACGCCCATCATCTCTTCGCCTTGTCCCTCATGTGATTCGCGCGCCGCTCGCTCGAACCTGACCTAGAGAATCATGGGTGATTCGCCTTGTCCAGAGGCAAAGGTAAAAATCCGTTAACTATTTATATTTTCGGGTTTTTCCGGATGATTCGAATCATTTGACGGCCCGCCGCCGCATTTTGTGCGGCGGCGGGCCGAAACAAATTACCCCTTAAGCGTGCGTTCGACGATGTCGCGCACGTCGGTCGAAAGAGCCGGAGCCCGTTCGATCTCAAGGAGCGCGGCGCGGGCATGATCGGCACGCGCCGGTTCGAGAGAGCGCCAGGAGCGCATGGAGGTGAGGATGCGTGCGGCAAGCTGCGGGTTGCGCCCGTCGATATCGAGAATCTGGCTGGCCAGAAAGCGATAGCCTTCGCCGTCGGCGCGGCCGAAACCGGTCGGATTGCTGAAGGCGAAGCTGCCGACGAGAGAGCGCATCCGGTTGGGGTTGGTCCGGCTGAAAAGCGGATTGTCCATCAGGGTGCGGACCCGATCCAGAGTTTTCGCGCCTGGAATGCCGGCCTGGATCGCAAACCACTTGTCGATGACGAGCGCATTCTCCGCGAAACGGTCACGGAATGTCGCCAGTGCCTCGCTCGTCTCCGCGCTGTCGGAGAAACGATGGGCCAGGATCGTCAGCGCATGGCTGAGATCGGTCATGTTGTTGGCCGCATCGAAAGCGGCCTTGGCGCGGACCGGCGTCTCTTCGGCATGCGAGAGATAGGTGAGGGCGGCATTGCGCAGCGCGCGCAGGCCGGCGTTTTTCGCGTCCGGGCTGAAATCGCCCGATGTCGTCATCGTTGCGTAGAGGGTGGCAAAGACATCCCTTCCGGCATCGGCGATCTGTTTCAGGATCGCTTGCCGGCCGGCATGAATGGCATCGGGATCGTTGTTGCTGCCGAGTTCGCGGGCGATGTCGGATTCGCTCGGCAGCGCCAGCGCCTGGGCGCGGAAAGCGGGCTCGAGGCTCTCGTCAGCAGCTGCCGCAATCAGCGTCTCGACGAAGGTCGCCTCGCAGACAACAGGCTTGCCCTCGCGGGCGTCGCGCGCCGCTTTCAGGAGATTCGGCAGTGCGAGGTCCGTCAGCGCCTGCCAGCGGGCGAAATGGTCCGTCTCATGGCGGGCGAGATGGGCGAGATCGGCCGGGCTCTGATCGAAATGCAGGTTGATCGGCGCCGAGAAACTGCGGTTGATCGAAACGACCGGCCGCGATCCAACGCCATGGAAGACCGCGGTCTGCGTGCGGCCAGTGAGATGCAGCACTTCGCCGGCATATTCGGCGCCCTCGACCAAGGTCGGCTCGATCTTGCCGCCGTTTTCGCCGAAGAGCGCGACGCTCAGAGGAATATGCATCGGCTCTTTATCAGGTTGACCGGGGGTAGCAGGCGTCATCTGCTCGAGTGACAGGGTGAAGCTGGCGGCCGCGGCATCGTAGCTGCCCGATGCGGTGACGAGCGGCGTGCCGGCCTGGTGGTACCATAGCGAAAATTGCGCGAGGTCGCGCCCGCTCGCCTCTTCGAAGCATTTGACGAAATCCTCGATCGTCACGGCCTGGCCGTCGTGGCGGTCGAAATAGAGGTCCATGCCCTTCTTGAAGCTGTCCTTGCCGAGCAGCGTCGCGATCATCCGCGTGACTTCGCTGCCCTTCTCGTAGACAGTCGTCGTGTAGAAATTGTTGATCTCGCGATATTTCGTCGGCCGCACCGGATGAGCGAGTGGGCCGCTGTCCTCGGGAAACTGCTCCGATTTCAGATGACGCACCTCGGCGATGCGCTTAACCGGGCGCGAGCGCTGGTCGGATGAGAATTCGTGGTCGCGATAGACCGTCAGGCCTTCCTTGAGGCAGAGCTGGAACCAGTCGCGGCAGGTAATGCGGTTGCCAGTCCAGTTGTGGAAATATTCATGCGCGATGATCGTCTCGATATTGGCGTAATCGGCATCGGTCGCGATCTCGGGGTCGGCAAGCACGTATTTGTCATTGAAAATGTTGAGACCCTTGTTCTCCATCGCGCCCATGTTGAAGTCGGAGACGGCGACGATCATGAAGATATCGAGATCATATTCGCGGCCGAAGACCTCTTCGTCCCACTTCATCGAGCGTTTCAGCGCGTCCATGGCATAGGCCGCGCGCGGCTCCTTGCCGTGCTCGACATAGATCTTCAGCACCACTTCACGGCCAGACATGGTCGTAAACGTATCTTCGACGACGCCAAGATCACCGGCGACGAGTGCGAAGAGATAGCTCGGCTTCGGATGAGGGTCGAACCAGGCGGCGAAATGCTTGCCGGGGCCGTAGCCCGCGCCGCCGAGGAAGTTGCCGTTCGACAAGAGCAGCGGGTTGGCGTCCTTGTCGGCGATGATGTTGACCGTGAACGGCGCGAGCACGTCCGGCCGGTCGGGGAAATAGGTGATGCGGCGGAAACCTTCCGCCTCGCACTGCGTGCAATAGATTCCGCCTGTGCGGTAAAGGCCCATCAGTTGGGTATTGGCCTCGGGATTGATGATCGTGGTGATCGTCAACTCGAACGGCGCGCTTTCCGGCAGGTCGCGCACGGTCAGGCTTTCCGGCGTCGCGTCGTAGCGCGAAGCTTCCAGCTCCACCTGGTCGAACAGCAGCCCCGACAGCGTCAGTTCGTCGCCGTCGAGGACGATCGGGGCTGTGGGATCGGCGCCTGGGCGACGGTGAAAGATGAGACGGGCCTCGACCTTTGTCTCTGTGGGGTCGAGTTCGAAGGTCAGGTCCACGCGTTCCAGTACGAAGTCGGTGGGGCGGTAGTCTGCCAGATGAATAACCTGGCCGGTATCTGTTCGCATGGTGGTTCCTGAAGACCGTTATTGGACAATCGCGGAATACAGAGGCGGGCGCACTCTGCCATAAATTTGCCGGGCATGATTACATTAAAGTCTGAACTAAAGTTAAAGCAAATTGCCCTTGAACATGAAGTTCCCGGTCAAATAATCCGTTTGAAACCAGTGGGTGCGGCTGCTTTGATGCGACTATTTAAGATTGAGTGCCATCTTGATCGCCGCATCGCTTTCCGTCCGTTGCACGACGACGCCATACCAGCCGAGCCCGTCATAATCCTCATAGCCGAGGGTGCGCGCGAAGGCGACGATCGAGCCGTTGTTGTCGTAGTAGCTGCCTTTTGCCTGGCCGGATGGGTTGGCGAGCGCGAAATGGGAAAAGAGCAGCGCGGGATTGGTGGTAGCGATGACCCGGCTCTTGCCGTCGAGCAGCATGACCGTCGTCTTTTCCGCCAGCTGCGGCGGCAGGTTCGCCTCTTTCTCGACGATCGCCTGGCCCTGGTTCTGCCAGTCGAAATAGACGCCGAGCGTGCCGATCAGTCGCCCGTCGAGCTTGCCGTTTTCGCGAATGCCGGTGGCATAGACAAGCGCATGCCTGTTGTCATGGAGCGGGCTGGATTTGACCTCGTCGACGATATACGCGTCGCCCGAAGCACAGGTCGATGCCGCACGGAACCACGGATCGCCGGAAAGGCTCGTGCCGGCGATCTTGCGCTGGAAATGCGGATTGGCGGAAGCGATCACCTTGCCCGAGAGATCGGTCATGACGAGATCGAGATAGACGGTGTAGAAACGGTTGATAGCTCCGAGACGCTCGGCCGCGAAGGCGACGGTTTCCCGGCCCGGTTCCTGCAGCGCCTGCCAGAGTGCCGGGTCCGTTGCCCACCAGCGCACATCGGCCGTGCGCTCGAAGAGATTGCGGACGATGAGCTGCACCAGCGTCTGCGCGAGATCCGTCAGGCGCACGCCCTCCATCTCCTCGACAAGTGAATCGGCCATGGCGCGGCTGAGGCCGATGCGGCCGAGGACGTTGCTCTCGAACCTGCCGGTAATGTCGGTTGCGATCTGTGCCAGCCGCTGTACCTCGTTGGCGACGACTGCAAAGCCCTTCCCGGTCTCGCCCGCTCTCGCCGCCTCGATCAGCGCATTGATCGCAAGCAGCTTGATCTGCTTGACGATATGCGTGTTGTCGGCGCTGAAGCGCTCAAGATCAGTGCTGATGCCGTCGGTAACGACGCGCATGGAACGCGGTGTCGCATTCTGCGATTGGGCAATTGTTTCTGCGCTAAGCGGCTTCATCAAAGTATCCTGGAGGGTGGGCAATCGTTTGGCGGTGAAGGTGTTTTTCAACTAGATGACGAAAAACGATGCTCGGCTATGGTTTTCAATTGGTTAATGCCAAGCGGCCGTGGGCGGACATTTTAGGGGGAATGACCTCAAGGAAGAGAGTTTTCGACGCAATGCGGATGTACCTGCGCAGATCGAGCAGGTGCGGAAGTGATTTTGCGATTCTCCTGGATTGCCTGCGGTTTTTTCGCCCATCGGAATTTTCTTTCGTTACGATGCCGGAAATCATCCGCTGCGTTCCCGAGTCGAACGCGTCTCCCACCCTGTTAAGTCAGCATCAAGAGCCAGGATCATGCACTCGGTTCTCAGAAATCCGATGAGGGGCATTACGCTCAAAGTCTCGTCGGTCGTGGTCTTCCTGGCCATGCAGACTTTCATCAAACTGGCCGGCTCGGATATTCCGCCGGGGCAGGTCACCTTCTGCCGGTCCTTCTTCGCGCTCTTTCCGATCATGGCGTTTCTCGCCTATAACAGGCAGTTGCAGTCGGCTTTCTATACGGCCAATCCGATTGGGCATCTCAAGCGCGGCACGATCGGCATCATGTCGATGGGTTTCGGCTTCTATGGCCTCTTGCACCTGCCACTGCCGGAGGCAATCGCGCTCGGCTACGCGATGCCGCTCGTCGCCGTCATCTTCGCCGCAGTTTTTCTCGGTGAGACCGTGCGCATCTATCGCTGGAGCGCCGTGTTGTTCGGCATCGTCGGCGTCGCCATCATCTCCTGGCCGAAGCTTACGCTGTTTCGCGACGGCGGCATGGAGGCCGAACAGGCGGTCGGCGCGCTCTCGGTGCTGCTCTCGGCCGTTCTTGGCGGCATGGCGATGATCCAGGTGCGCCGCCTCGTCGAGGAGGAGAAGACCACGACGATCGTGCTTTATTTCTCGATCACCGCCTCGGTCTTTTCGCTGGCGTCTCTTCCGTTCGGCTGGCTGGTCCTGCCATGGCCTTCGGCGCTCTGCCTGATCGCGGCCGGCTTTTGCGGCGGCGTCGCGCAGATCCTGCTGACGGAAAGTTACCGTCATGCCGATGTCTCCACGATCGCGCCGTTCGAATACACGTCGATCCTGCTCGGCGGCATCGTCGCCTATTTCGTCTTTGGCGACGTCCCGAGCGTTACCATGCTGATCGGCACGGTCATCGTAGTCGCTGCCGGCATCTTCATCATCTATCGCGAGCACCAGTTGGGTATCGGGCAGAAGGAGGCGCGCAAGGCCACCACGCCGCAATCCTGAGCGGCGGCAAGCTCATGATATAAAAGGTTTTAACCCAGGGATTGCCATGGTGCGAAACTTGCGATCAAAGAGCGAAAAGAATGGTGAATTCTTGGGATTTCCCCGGTCCGTGAAATATGATTGTTGAACGTGAGAGACTATCATTTATTCGAAGCTGTGCATGTTTGAATAGCTGCTGATGCCGGGGGAGCTTCCGGCATCGCTGCTCCGAACCCTGGCCTGCGAGCGGAGGTGGAGAAAAGCATAATGGCATTCACGGCGGAGCAATTGGCGGGGAATTCTTCCTTCCTGATGAGCATCCGCTTCTTGGCCGGGCAGACGCGTACCATGTTCGATGCCGGCCCGCGGCTGGCGCGGCTGCTCGCCTCCCACCAGCGCTGGCTTCTGACCCAGACGGCCTATGCCCTTAACCTGGAATATGATCCGCGCGACCCGACGTCGGGTTTCACCGCCGTGCGGCTCACCGGGCGCATCACCGCGCACAAGGTAGCGAGCCGCAACACCGTGCTTGCCTTCATCGAAGAACTTCATACCTACCGCTTCATTGTGCACACGCCCGGCGACGAGCGGCGGCGGCCGCGCCATTTCGAACCGGCCGAAGTCAGCCATCAGGCGATGTTCGGGTGGATTCTTGCCAATCTCGCCGCGCTCGACCTGCTCGACGGCGGTCAAAGGGCAGCTTTTTTTCAGGCAAACCCCGCTTTGATGAAGCTCGTCCAGCCGCGCATTGCTCGCCATTGCCTGGAAGATGCCGCCTGGCGCGAACCGCCGGAGCAGGTGGCGCTGTTTCTCTGGACAGAGGCCGGCGGACTCGTCGTCGACCACTTCATGGCCCGGATGGACATCGAAAACGCGGAACCGGACAGGTTTCCTGTCGGGCGCGTCGAAACCCGCGCGCTCGCGAGCGATTTCATGATGTCGCGCACTCATCTACAGCGGCTGCTGGCGAAGGCGGCGCAACGCGGCTGCGTCGCCTGGCACGACGAAACGCGCAAGACGCACCTTTGGTTATCACGGGATTTCGTAAAGGAATATTGCGCCTGGCAGGCGGTCAAGTTCGCCTATGTCGATGAAGCCTTCGAATGGGCGACAGCCCAAATCGAGGAAATGACCGTCTGATCAAAGAACGATTGCAGCAGTGCCTGCGCCAATTCGCTCGCTGGCATCTGCCGGCTTGACCGAAAGCTCGCGCTCATATTCCCGCGCGGCGCAGACCGCTGCGCGAATGTGCTCGAACGTATCGATGTTGCACAGAAGCGATATCAGGATCGTGGACATTTCAGGCTACTCTTGACGGGAAAGGGCAGGCGAAGCGCCTGCCGCTCAATATTGCTGGAAGTCCGCAAAAATGGCGGTCGGGCGCGCGATGCGGCTGCTAACGCCGGTGCCGCGGGCAACCATCTGTTCGTTCGTGGCAAAGCCGAAACGGCCGTAGCCCTGAGTGGAGCGAACTTGGTCGCCGGCGAGGCGGAGGGTTTCAAACCCGCAATGGATAGGACGAAAACGCTTGTTCATGGCCTTGGTTCCTGTGATTCCTCCCAAGACACAAGGTTATATTGCAATGCAGCATGCATTTTGCAATGCATCATGATGCGATGCAGCTATTCCAAAAACGCATAGGATGTTTCACAAATTATTCAACTTTGGCTAATTTCTAAGCAGGGAGAGTGACTTAAGTCTCGCCTGAAAAGCGAGCAGATCATTCCAGGCCAGCCGTTTGTTGACAGGTGCGGTTAACAGATCCTGAGGATGCAGGCTGGCGATTGCGGGAATGACATGCTCCGCAACGGCGATTTCCCTCCAGCGGCCGCGCAGGCCGTGAATCGTATCGTTTTCCCCGAAGAAAAAGCGCGCCGAAAAATTGCCGAGCAGCAGGATGACCCGAGGTTCGGCCAGTGCGATCTGCCGCTCGATGAAGGGTCGGCAAATGTCCATTTCCGCCGCCGAGGGCGCACGGTTGCCGGGCGGGCGCCAGGGGATGACCTGCGTCAGCAGGACACTCGAACGGGTCAGTCCGATCGAGGCCAGCATCTTGTCGAACAATTGGCCGGATTTTCCCGAGAAGGGCGTGCCTTCGCGATCATCTTCGGCGCTCGGCGCCGAACCGATCACCATAATGCCGCTTTCGGCATCGCCGTCGGCAAAGATGGTCGAGCGGGCGCTATGCTTGAGATTGCAGCCGTTAAAGGCTTCGATCGCTGTCTTGAGCTCGCCGAGAGATCGTGCGCTTTCGGCGACGAAACGCGCCTGCTGCACGGCCTCGCCGTCGGGAATGGCAGGTTGCGGGCCGGAGGTTGCGCGTTCGGCCGGAGCCGGGCGCGCCGCCGCATTCGGACGCGGCGATATCTGACGTTCCCCTGCAACAGGGCTCTCCTGCTGCGCCGCTGTCGCCGGACGGCGAGCAGCCTTCATCGCCTCGAACTCGGCGAAGCGGTCGATCGCCTCTTCCTCCAGCAGCCATTCCACACCGGCATCCGCATGGAAATGCAGAAGCGCTGCAAGCTCGGCGGGAGAAAGGTCGTTGGCGGAGATCATGCGGCAAGTCTAGCGGAGGGAAGTGGGCATTGAAAGGGCAGGCGGCATATTGCTTGCCTTTGCCCGTTCTATTGTACCGTCCATTGCGAGATGTCGTCGCGCTCGCCGATCAGCGCCAGGCCGTGAGCGATCGACAGCAGTTCGCCGCCGCTTTCGATCCGGTCGCGCTCGAAGCGCTCGGTGAAGATCCGGCGCACCGCCGGCACGAAGGAGGTGCCGCCGGTCAGGAACACCTTGTCGATTTCCCCAGACTTCGTCTCGGTCTTGTCTAGCACTTCGTCGAGCGCTCCTTCGATACGGGCGAGGTCATCGACGATCCAGCTTTCGAAATCGCTGCGCTTGATCGTGCGACGACCGCCGCGGCCGAGTGGGGCGAAATCGAACGGAGCCTCTTCGGCGGAGGAAAGCGCCATCTTCGTTGCAGAGACGGCCTGATAGAGCGGATAGCCCTCGTCATGGTCGATCAGGTCGACGAAGATTTCCAGTTTCTCCGGTTCCAGCGCCGTGCGCACCAGCTTCTTGAGATCCTCGAATTCCCGCGAGGTCTTGAAGATCGACAGCTGGTTCCAGCGGCTGAAGCTCGCATAGTAGTTTGACGGCACCTCAAGGACCTTGTCGAAACTCTTGAAATGGCTGCCCTTGCCGATCTGCGGCGCGACGATGTTGTCGATCATGCGCGCATCGAAATGGTCGCCGGCCACACCGACACCCGAATGGCCGATCGGCGTTGCCGTCAGTTTGCCGGCCCTGGTCTCGAAGCGGATCAGCGAATAGTCCGTCGTACCGCCGCCGAAGTCGGCGACGAGCACGGTCGCATCGGACTTCAGGTTCTGCGCGAAGTAGAAGGCGGCCGCAACCGGCTCGTAGACATAATGAATTTCCGGAAAGCCGAACCGCGTCAGTGCCTCGTTGTAGCGCTGCACCGCAAGCGCCGGGTCCGGATTGGCGCCGGCGAAATGCACCGGACGGCCGGCGATGATGCGGCTGGTCTCATCGGGCCAACTCTCGCCTGCGTAATGGCGAAGGCGCCGGATAAAGATTTCCATCAGGTCTTCGAAGCTCTGCCGCTTGCCGAAGATGATTGTGCCCTGGAAGAGCGCGCTTGCCGCAAAGGTCTTGATCGACTGCAGGAAACGGCAGTCGCCGGGATTGTCGATGAACTGGCGGATCGCCGCATGGCCCGCCTCCACCTTCAGCGCCGAAGCCCCGAGCTGCGCGTCCTTCATGAAGGACAGCGCCGTGCGCATGCTGTCGGTCATGCCTGCCGTGCTCGTGAACGCCATCGAGCGTGTCGCCCCGCCATCCGCCATGGCGAGAACCGTATTCGTCGTGCCGAAGTCCAAACCCAGCGCCTGAGCCATGCCCGCACCTCTTCATGTCGATTGTTATTGGAGACGGAGCGTTGCTCCGCAAGGGCGTGCGAACGCCCGGATCAAGGATGGCGGGTGATGCCACAGAGGCGTGACACATTCAAGAGGAGCGGAAGTTGATGCGATTGCAGGCGCACTTCTTCTCCCGGTGGAAGAAGAAGTGCGCCGCAAGGGGCAATCGGCAATGCCGAATTCAGAGGGCCGTCATCACTCGGCGGCCATTGCCCTTGCTTCCTGCACCTCGGGTTCCTCGACCTTCTTCTCGCCGATCAGCCGGCCGAGGAAATTGCCGAAGCGGTCCATCTCGACGAAGATGACGGGGGTGATGAAGAGCGTCAGCAGCTGCGAGACGATGAGGCCGCCGACCACCGCGATGCCGAGCGGCTGACGCAGCTCGGAGCTTGCGCCGGTGCCGAGCGCGATCGGCAGGGCGCCGAGCAGGGCGCAGAAGGTCGTCATCATGATCGGCCGGAAGCGTCGCACGCAGGCCTCGTGGATCGCCGCCGTAGCCTTTTCGCCGGTCGTGCGCATCGTCTCCACCGCCACGTCGATCATCATGATCGCGTTCTTCTTGACGATGCCGATCAGCATCAGGAGCCCGATAAGGGCGATGATCGACAGGTCGAAGCCCATGATCTTCAGGGCCAGCAGCGCGCCGAACGCCGCCGCAGGCAAACCGGAAAGAATGGTCAGCGGATGGATGAAGCTTTCATAGAGCACGCCGAGGACGACATAGATCGTCAGAATGGCCGCCAGGATCAGATAGGGCGTGTTGCCCTGCGACTGCTGGAAGATTTCGGCCGTACCGCCATAGGAGGTGAAGACGTCTGTCGGTGTCGCGATGTCCTTCTTGATCTGGTCGATCGCCGCTGTCGCATCGCTGAGCGAGACACCTTCCGGCAAGTTGAAGGAAACGGTGGTCGAGACCAACTGGCCCGTCTGGTTGACGGTGACCGGGCCGGTGGTGCGTTGGACGTGCGCGAAGTTCGAAAGCGGCACCAGGCTGCCATTGGCCGAGGCGACACGGATTTCCGAGAGCTTCTGATCGTCCCAGGGTTTGCTCGTATCATATTCGACGATGACATTGTAGCTGTCGCCGGTCGACTGGATTTCCGCCGCTGAGTATCCGCTGAAGGATTCCTGCAGCGTTTTGCGCAGCGTGCCGTTATCGATCCCGTAGGCGGCTGCCCGCTCCGTATCGATGACGATATTGGCCTGGAGCGCGTTGTTCTGGGCGTCCGACGTCACGTCGGTGAACAGTCGATCCTTACGCATCGCCGCCTGGATCTTGCCGGCCCAGAGGTTGGTTTGATCAGCACTCAGCGCCTGTACCACCAGCTGATACTGGCTGGCGGTCTGGCGGCCGCCGAAGCGCAGGCTCTGGTTCGGCGTCACGAAGGCCTGCAACCCCGGGATCTTGTTGATCGCGGTACGCAGCTCGCGCAGCGTCTGGTCAAGCGGCGGACGCTCCGTCTTGTCCTTGAGTTCGACGAACATCGAGCCGTTGTTCTGCGGTTTGTTCGGGTTGCCGCCGATCGTCGACATCACGTGGTTGATCGCCGGGTTCGCCTTGACGACGGCTGCCGCCTGCTGCTGCAGTGCCTCCATGGCGGGATAGGAAATGTCCTGCCGGGCCTGGGTGCTGATCGTCAGGCGGCCGATATCCTCCTGCGGGAAGAAGCTCGTCGGCAACGTCATGAAGAAATAGACCGTCAGCGCCACCGAACCGAGGAAAACCCCGAGGATCGTCACGCGATGACGAAGGCACCAGCCGACCGCCCGGTCGTAGCCGCGCAGCGTCCGCTCGAAGCCGGCATCGAAGATGCGGATGAGGAGCGGTGGGCGGCTCTGGTGGTTGGACAGACGTGAGGCGAGCATCGGCGTCACGGTCAGCGAGACGATCGCCGACGAGATGATGGCGATGGCGACCACCATGCCGAATTCGTTGAACACGCGGCCGACGACGCCACCCATCAAGAGGATCGGGATGAAGACCGCAATCAGCGAAACCGACATGGAAATGATGGTGTAGCTGACTTCGCCCGCACCCTTGATCGCCGCCTCCCGCACCGGCATGCCTTCCTCGACATGGCGCAGGATGTTTTCGAGCATGACGATCGCGTCATCCACCACGAGCCCCACCGCGAGCGTCAGCCCGAGCAGCGATATATTGTCGATACTGTAGCCAAGCACATACATCATGCCGAAGGTCGAGATCAGCGACAGCGGGACGGCAAGGCCCGGAATGATCGTCGCTGTGGCGTGGCCGGTAAAGAGGTAGATGACGAGGACGACGAGGCCGATCGTCAGGAGCAGCGTGAACTTCACGTCGGCAATGGCGGCGCGGATCGGTTTTGCGGCGTCGTTCATGACGACGGTGTTGACCGAAGGCGGGATTTCGGCGTGAAGCTGCGGCAGCTTGGCGTTGATCGCATCGACGACGTCGACGGTGTTGGCATCCGGCTGACGCTGAATGGCGAGGATGATGCCGCGCTGGCCGTCATACCAGCTGCCGGTATACTGGTTCTCGACGCTGTCCTGTACATCGGCAATATCGCCGAGATGGATCGGCGCACCATTCGGATTGGCAATGACAAGCGAACGGAATTGATCGGCGTTGGTGCGCTGCGTATTCGCGGTAATGGTCATGGCCTGCGAATTGTTCTGCAACGTTCCCACAGGCTGCTGGCTGTTGGCGGCAGCAAGCGCCTTGTTGACTGTATCGATGCCGATGCCGCGGGTCAGCAGCTTGCTGGGATCGACCTCGACGCGCACGGCATAAGTCTGCGCACCGTAGACGCTGACCTGGGCAACTCCGGGAAGGGTGGAAAGCGACGGCGAGATGATGTCTTCGGCGATCTCGTCGAGCTTGCTGCGTGGCATGGTGTTGCTCTGCACGGAGAGCAGCATGACGGGCGCATCGGCCGGGTTCGTCTTGCGGTAGCTCGGCGGCGTCGTCAGGTTGTCGGGCAGCTGCCGGGTCGCATGCGAGATCGCGGCCTGCACGTCCGCTGCCGCCGCGTCGATGTTGCGGTTGAGGTCGAACTGCAGCACGATGCTGGTGCTGCCCAGCGAGCTCGATGCGCTGATTTCGCTGATGCCGGGGATAGTCTCGAACTGCTTGATCAGCGGCGTGGCGACCGACGTCGCCATCGTCTGCGGCGAGGCGCCGCTCAACTGCGCCGAAACGTTGATTGTGGGAAAATCGACCTGCGGCAGGGCCGCGACCGGCACAAGCTGATAACCGGCTAGACCGGCCAGAATGGCGCCGATGGCAAGCAGCGTCGTCGCGACGGGGCGCTGGATGCAGAAATTGGGGATCATTGCTCAGCTCCCACCGCGATCGTCTCGGACTGCTGCTGTTGCCGAGGCTTTTCGGCGGACGCGACATCAAGCGTCTTTTCATCGAACTGCTCGTTGATGGCCTGCTGGTCGCTGAGCTGGCCCTGGCCCTCGACGACGACGTGATCGCCTTCCGAAAGGCCTGAGGCAATTGCAGTGAAGCCGCCATTCGCGCGGGCAACAGTGACGGGCGTCAGATGCGATTTGCCATCCTTGGCGACGAAGGCGAAGAAACCGTCCGGACCGGGGCTGACGGCAACCGTCGGCACGACCACCTGCTGTTCCGCATTGTGGAAATGCACCACGATATTGACCGACTGGCCGGGCCAGAGCGCACCGGAGGCGTTCTCGAACTTCGCCTTGGCGAGGATCGTGCCCGAGGCCGTGTCGACCGTATTGTCGTAGAAGCTGATCTCGCCCTTGCGGACCTGTCCCTTGGTGGAAGAGGGGACCGTGCTGACCGCGACCGGACCGGCTGCCAGAGCGGCCTTCAGTGCGCGCAGATAGCGCTCCTGCAGGTGGAATTTCACATAGATCGGATCGTATTTGGCGATAGTGACGATTGCTGCGCCGGCATTGAGGAAAGCGCCCTTGCTGATGGCGATATCGCCGAGCCGGCCGTCGAAGGGAGCGCGGATACTAGTGTTTTCGAGTATGATCTGATCCGCGGCGAGTGTCGCCTTATCGGCTTCAACCGTCGCTGCGGCGCTGTCGCGCGCGGCTCTTGCCTGGTCGAGGCTCTGCTGGGTTCCGGCTTTCTGGTCGAAAAGATCCTGCGCGCGCACCAGCGCGGTTTCAGCTTGCGACAGGGTCGCCGTATCCCGCACGATCATCGCATTGTCCTTGTCGACGGTAGCCTTGGCCGTCCGGTCGTCCAGCTTGGCGATGAGGTCACCGTCTTTGACGGTCGCGCCGTCCTTGGCGTTGATGCCGACGATCAGGCCCTGCTCCTGCGCGGCAATGGTCGTGTTGTCATCGGCGTCGGCCCAGCCGGTCGCAGTCACATCCGTCGGCAGCACGGTTTTCACGGCGGCAACCGTCTTGACGACAGTTGGACCGCCACCGCCGCGTCTGCGGCCGCCGCCCTGATGCTGCCCGCCGTCTGGAGCTTGATCAGCCTGGGCCTGCTGCTCACCGCCATTGCCGCCTGCCGGCTGCTTGATGATCTGCGAGAGGTAGGGAATGCGGGAGGCATAGGGGATGAGATTCCCGAATTGCCAGAGGCCGACGGCGGCGACTGCGATAAGGCTGACGGTGATCCAAAATTTCTTCATGGGCGAGACCGGACTTTGGGCAAGGTTGCGGGGGGCAAGGGTGCAAATTTTATGCACTGATTGAGCCGCTTATATTGCGGCGCAAAAAAGACATAATTGTCCGGACACGATCACTAAGTGGTTATAACGGCTTAAATTTTTGTAATGAATATTCCGTAATATTCAAACTGTACTAATATAGGAGCGCGCAACTTGATGCAGTCCGACGGCTGTAAGCGTATGCCTTTGTTGCGCGGAAGAACGCAGAAAACAGAAAAGGCGGGTTGTCATGGCTGAGTTGGACGCCAGCGAGTTTCGCTCTCTCATTATAAGCGTGTTTCCTCATCTCACCGGCGCGGTCTTCAGACTGGCAGCAAAGGGTTGGGATTCGATCGCGATTGACGTCGATGACACGCTGATTTTCAAGTTTCCCCGCAATCTCACCGCAGAGCGGGCGCTTCAGAAGGAAGCTGCCTTGCTCGATGCCATTCGGCCGTCGCTTTCGATGGCGATTCCCGATATGCGAATTCACGACGGGCCACCGGTCTTCTCCAGCCACACCAAGATCGAGGGCGAACATCTCATCGCCGAAGACTACGATGCGCTCGGGGGCAGCGATCGTCAGCACCTGGCGGAAGACCTCGCGCGATTTTACGCCGAACTGCATGTGCTCGATGCCGACCGCATGCGGACGGCCGGCGCGGCGGCAATCCTGCCCTGGCAATCGCCCGAGGCTGTGAGAGCGAAGGCTTTGCCGCTGCTGCCGCCCGACATTACGAGCTTTGCGCGGGCCGTCGTTTCGGATTTCGAAGCCTTGTCGCCCGATCCTTACGGCAACATCTACGGCTTCTTCGGCGGCCATGGCTGGAACATGGCCTTCGACCACGCGCAGAGGAGGCTCAACGGCATCTACGATTTCGCCGATTCCGGCTTTGGCCCGTTGCACCAGGAATTCATCTACTCGAATTTCATTTCGCCCGATCTGACCGCCCGCATCGTATCGGCATATGAAATCCTGACCGGACGCAGGCTCGACCGACGGCGCATCGCGATCCTCACGGGTTTCCATCGTCTGTCCGAACTCGCCGAATTTGCGGACGATCCGGCTTACGTCGAAGAGATGATCCGAAGTGTCGCGACTTGGGCCGCGGCGGCCCGCGTCGGCTGAGGCGCAGCCGTCAGACGGATCGCGCCGCGCCGCCGTCGCAGCGGATGAGGGAACCGGTAATGTAGCTTGCCGGCTGGCTGCACAGGAAGGCAGCCGCTGCGGCAAATTCCTCCACCCGGCCGTAGCGGCCGGCTGGAATGCGCGCTTCCTTGTCGGTGCGGATCTCCTCGAGGCTCTTGCCCGTCCGTTTTGCCGCAGCCCCGTCGAGATCGTCGAGCCGCGCCGTCAGGATGCTGCCCGGCAAAAGCAGGTTGGTGGTGATGCCGAAGCCCGCCACTTCGGAGGCAAGCGTCTTGCTCCAGCCGGCAAGGGCCGGGCGCAGTGTATTCGACAGCGCCAGGTTGGCGATCGGTTCGATCACGCCTGACGAAGCAACGGTCAGGATGCGGCCCCAGCCCTGCGCCCTCATGCCGGGCAGCAGCGCATTGGTGAGCGTGATCACGCGGGCGACCATGGAGAGGAAATAGGTCTCGAGCTTTTCGGCCGTCATGTCTTCGGTCGTGCCGGGCGTCGGTCCGCCGGTATTGTTGACGAGGATATCGAGCCCGCCGAACTTCTCTTTCACAGCCGTCGTCGTCATCTCGACGAAGCGTTCATCGCCGAGATCGGCCCAGATCCAGTCGGCCTTGCCCCTGCCTTCGGCATTGATCGCCTTGCAATTGGCCTCCAGCTGTTCGCCGCTGCGCCCGCAGAGCAGTACGTTTGCGCCCTCCCGCGCCAGCGCCACGGCGATGCCGAGGCCGAGGCCGCGTGAGGAGGCGAGAACGAGCGCGCGTTTGCCTTCGATGCCGAGATCCATGAACTTTGCCCTCCGATATGTCCGAGCGATGTATAAGGCGCAAGCGGCGGAAAAGGAAAGGGAGTGCGATCGGTTCGGCGGCGTTTGATAATTGACGTTAACGTAAACGTCATATAATCCTGATGCGGGATGCATATCATTGTGCGAATTGGAAGATCGGCTGTCGTATCCCGGCTCGACAATCCCTTCTCGTTTTGACAAGAAAGTGCCGATCAGGGGATGATGGCCGCCGGCGGCCAAGTGGAGACGAATGGATGACCGAGGTGAGTGAGCTGCCCGAACGCGAAAGCATGGAATTCGACGTGGTGATCGTCGGTGGCGGACCTGCCGGTCTGTCTGCGGCGATCCGTCTGAAGCAGGTCAATCCGGAGCTGTCGGTTGTCGTTTTGGAGAAGGGCTCGGAAGTCGGCGCCCATATCCTGTCCGGCGCCGTCGTCGATCCCGTTGGCATCGACCGGCTGCTGCCCGGCTGGCGCAGCGAGAGCGACCATCCCTTCAAGACCGAGGTGACATCAGATCACTTCCTGGTACTCGGCCCCGCCGGCTCGATCCGCCTGCCGAACGTGCTGATGCCGCCCTTGATGAACAATCACGGCAATTACATCGTCTCGCTCGGCAATGTCTGTCGCTGGCTGGCTGGTAAGGCCGAGGAACTCGGTGTCGAGATCTATCCGGGCTTTGCCGCGACCGAAGTGCTCTACAATGACGAAGGTGCGGTGATCGGCGTCGCCACCGGCGACATGGGGATCGAGAAGAACGGCGAGCCCGGCCCGAACTACACCCGCGGCATGGAGCTGCTTGGCAAATATGTGCTGATCGGCGAAGGCGTGCGCGGCTCGCTCGCCAAGCAGTTGATCGCGAAATTCGATCTGCAGAAAGACCGCGAACCCCAAAAATTCGGCATCGGCATCAAGGAGCTCTGGCAGGTCAAGCCGGAGAACCACCGACAGGGGCTGGTGCAGCACTCCTTCGGCTGGCCGCTTGGTTTCAAGACCGGCGGCGGCTCCTTCCTCTACCACCTTGAAGACAATCTGGTGGCGGTCGGATTCGTCGTCCATCTGAACTACAAGAACCCTTATCTCTATCCCTTCGAGGAATTCCAGCGCTTCAAGACACATCCGGCGATCCGCGGCACCTTCGAGGGCGGCAAGCGGCTCTCCTATGGCGCGCGCGCCATCACCGAGGGCGGCTACCAGTCGGTGCCGAAGCTTTCCTTCCCCGGCGGAGCGCTGATCGGCTGTTCGGCCGGTCTCGTCAACGTGCCGCGCATCAAGGGCAGCCACAATGCGGTTCTGTCGGGCATGCTGGCGGCCGAGAAGATTGCGGCTGCGATCGAAGCCGGCCGCAGCCATGACGAGGTCGTCGAGATCGAAAATGAATGGCGCAAGGGCGACATCGGCCGAGATCTGAAGCGGGTTCGCAATGTCAAGCCGCTGTGGTCGAAGTTCGGCACGGCCCTCGGTGTCGCGCTCGGTGGTCTCGACATGTGGACGAACACGCTGTTTGGCTTCTCCTTCTTCGGCACGCTGAAACATGGCAAGACCGATGCCCAATCGCTTGAACCCGCCTCGCAGCATAAGCCGATCGCCTATCCGAAGCCGGATGGCGTCCTGACCTTCGATCGGCTGTCCTCGGTGTTCCTGTCGAACACCAACCACGAGGAGGATCAGCCGGTGCATCTGCAGGTGAAGGACATGGGCCTGCAGAAGCGTTCCGAACACGACATCTATGCCGGTCCATCGACGCGTTACTGTCCGGCCGGCGTCTATGAATGGGTGGAGAAGGACGGCGAAGAGGTCTTCGTCATCAACGCCCAGAACTGCGTGCACTGCAAGACCTGTGACATCAAGGACCCCAACCAGAACATCAACTGGGTGCCGCCGCAGGGCGGTGAAGGACCGGTCTATCCGAATATGTGAAGCGGATCGGCATCGCAGCCGGCATTTCACGGGGCTGACGCTTTCGTGATCGCTTGCCGGCTGCGGTCCTTAGTCATTCGTTAACCATAAATTCCTTAGCCTGCGACATCTCTCGACGCACTAAGGACACTTTCATGACGATCTCCCGCCGGGGCTTTCTGATTGCTCTGCCCCTTGTCGTGGCCGGCTGCTCCTCGACCGGTTTGAACAGCCAGACGAATTACGCGGCACTTCCTGATGAAAAATTTCCGCTGAGGCAGGTGCCGATCGACAAGATCAAGCCGGAGCTCCGTCGCCAGGAAGTGGCTTATGAAACGACGCATGCAGCGGGGACCATCATCGTCGATACGCCGGCGCGTCGCGCCTACTACATCCTCGGCGATAACAGGGCGATGCGCTATGGCGTGGGCGTCGGCCGCGAGGGGCTGGCATTTGCCGGCGACGCCTATATCGGCCGCAAGGCCGAGTGGCCGAGTTGGACGCCCACCGAAAACATGCAGCGCCGCGAAGAACGCTATCGCAAGCTTGCCGGCGGCATGCCGGGCGGCCCGAACAATCCGCTCGGCGCGCGGGCGATGTATCTCTATCGCGGCGGCGATGATACGCATTTCCGCATCCATGGCACGAACCAGCCGGAATCGATCGGCCTGGCGATGTCGAGCGGCTGCATCCGTATGATGAACCACGACGTGATCGATCTCTATGGCCGTGTCGATGTCGGCGCCAGGGTTGTCGTCATTCAGGCTACGGCCTAAGCCCTAGGGCCGAAAGCAAAGCCATGCCCTCAGGGAGAGCAGAGCGAACATCGCTGATGGAAGTGAATTGACGAACGGGACAAGTATGCTCAGTATACTGCGGTATATTCATAGAGGGAGGCCGCAATGCGTAGTATAAGCATAATAGTTTCTATCGTGGCATTGTCTACATTTGCCAGTGCTTTACCCGCGCTGGCGGCCATCAAGACCGTTACGCAGAGGCCGACAACTCAGTCATTGCCGGCGGGGCATGCGGTGCTTTTTAATGACGGGCAGTGTCCTGCAGGGCAGATTGCCAAATTCGTGCATAAAGAGAAGTCGGGTCAACTCAAAAAATCCTGCGTTCATTCGAATTGAACCGCCGCAGCATATCGCTAACGGCGGCTCTTGATTGATCGAAACGCTCAGCGACGCTTGGCGGCAATGCCGGTCGAAAGTGCCACGCCGATGCCTGTGATCACGGCGGCGCTGATTTCGGTAACGCCGATCTGTTCGCCAAGCAGCAAGCCGCCGCCGAGGGTTGCCAGCACGGGCGTCAGGGCCGTGAAGGCGGCGGCCTGCGTTCCGCCAAGTGTTCTGACGGCGGTGCCGTAGGCCACCATGGCGACGAGGCCGGAAAGAATGCCCTGACTCAGCGTCTGAAGGCCGATTTCCTGCAGAGGAACCTGAGGCAGCGAGATGCCGAAGATCAGCGCAAGCGCGCCCATCATCAGGAAGGACCAGACGGCAATCAGGGCGCTCGCCTGCACGGCCGTCAGACCGGAGCGGCGGAAAGCATGGGTATAGCTCGCCCAGAGAAGGGCGCCGGCCGGCAGCAGCACGAAGCTCGTCCACGGCAATGAGGCGTCCGCAAGGCTGCGCGTGAGCAGGATCAGCACGCCGGCGACGATCGCGACGAGCCCCGCGATGCGTGTACCGTCAGGCCTTTCGCGAAACAGCGCAGCCCCAATCAACGCCGTGGCGAGCGGCATGGAGCCGCCGAGCAGGATGCCTGAAGAGGCGGCCGGCGTGGAATGAATTGCAAAAGTGGTTAGAAGGAAGAAGATGGCGCCGGAGCCGGACACCATGATGGCGAGCAGGTGAAGCGGCACGGCCTTCGGCAACAGGCCTGTTATCATCCAGATGGGCGCAAGCGCGATGGCTGGAATGCCGAAGCGGATCAGCCCGATGTCGATCGAGCCGAGCGGCGTTGTCGCACTGTGGCGCGTGACAAGAAACCATGTCGCCCAGATCAGTACGGTGATGGTGCCCCCGGCATAACCGATTGCCTGCGATGGCGACTTGTCGTTCGAGAATGCAATGGTGGTCATCATCCTGTCCTTTCCCTAGTCCGGAGCCTGTCCGGTTGAGGAAAAGATTAGCGCCAGAGGCCGGGGCATGTCCTTGCTATCTGTGGCTCAAAAATCATGCTACACGCAATCTTCTGCCAACTTGCGCCTATGGATATCGTGAAAATGCCAAATCTCGATAAATTCGATATTGCCATCCTGAAATGCCTGCAGGAGGATGCGCGGGCCACCAATGTCGAGATCGCCGAGAAGGTGAATCTCTCGCCGTCGCCCTGTCTGCGCCGCATCCGCAATCTCGAACGTACCGGCATCATCCGCGGATACACCGCCGATATCGATCGCAAGGAAGTCGGCCTCGGCCTGACCGTCTTCGTGGAATTCAAGGTTGTTCATCACAGTCGCGAGAATTCGGAGGCGCAGCAGAAGGCGCTGCTCGCCATCCCCGAGATCGTCTCCTGCTTCCTGATCTCGGGTACCGCGGATTTCTTGGCCGAAGTGGTGGTGGAGGATCTCGCCGCCTATGACCGGCTTCTAACCGAGACGCTGCTGACCCTGCCGAATGTCAGCGACATCCGTTCGAACTTCGCCATCCGCAGCATCAAGACGCACGGTCCGTTGAAGTTGCCCGAGGGAAAATAATTCCCCTCGGGCTTGCCGTATGCATGCTCTACAGCAGCGTACCGCTGAGGATGAGCAGCGCCACCGAGAAGTAGATGACGAGCCCGGTGACGTCGACCAGCGTGGCGACGAAGGGAGCCGACGCGCTAGCCGGATCGAGCCGGAGCTTCTGCAACAAGAAGGGCAGCATCGAGCCGCAGATCGAGCCGAAGGTGACGATCCCGATCAAGGCGGCAAACACCGTGATGGCGACCATCTGCCAGTGCGGGCCGTAATCATAGAGGCCGGCCGACTGCCAGAAGACGATGCGGATGAAGCCGACGAGGCCGAGGATCGCACCGAGCACGATGCCGGTCGGCAATTCGCGCAAGAGCACCTTCCACCAGTCCGAAAGCTTCAATTCGCCCAGCGCCAGCGCCCGGATGATCAGCGAGGTCGCCTGCGAACCGGAATTGCCGCCCGAGCTCATGATCAGCGGGATGAACAGCGTCAGCACCACAGCCTTCTCAAGCTCGCCTTCAAAATGCTGCATGGCGCTTGCCGTCAGCATCTCGCCGAGGAAAAGCGCTGCGAGCCAGCCGGCGCGCTTGCGGATCATGCCGGCGAAGTTGATCTTCATGTAGGGCTGGCCGAGCGCTTCCATGCCGCCGAACTTCTGGGCTGCTTCCGTCGTGTCCGATATCATCGTGTCGATTACGTCGTCGACGGTGACGATGCCGAGCACCTGCCCATGTTCGTCGGTGACGGGCAGGGCGAGCAGGTCGTGTTTGCGGATCAGCCGGGCGACATCTTCCTGCTTCATCAGTGGATCGGCCGAAACCGGCGTGCCCTTCTGCGCCACCGAGAGGATAGACGCGTCCGGCTCGCCGGTGATGAGGCGGCGGAGCGTCACCACATGCATCAGTGCATGGCTCACCTCGTCGAGCACGTAGATGGCATAGACCGTCTCGCGCGAGCGTTCGACCTGGCGCACATGGTCGAGTGTCTGGGCGACGGTCCAGCTATCAGGCACGCTGACGAATTCCGTCGTCATGATGCCGCCGGCCGTGCGCGGCGGATAGCCCATCAGGTGCTGGATGGCGATGCGCACCGGCTCGTCGAGGCTGGAGAACAGACGAGCGCGGGCCTCGCCGTCGAGTTCGAGCAGCACGTCGGCGACGCGGTCGTTGGACATGCCATGTAGCAGCCGGGCAGCGTCCTCCGCGCCCATGAGCGCAAGGATCTGTGCGGCGTTGCGAAGCTCCGGCCGGTCGAGAATGTTGACGGCATAGTCCAGCGGCATGCCCGACAGCACGCGCCCGGCGTCCTGGACGCTCAGCGCATTCAACGCATCGACGTGTTCGGCGATCGTTGCGCCGCGGCTGTTGTTGATGAAGGCACGGGCGGCATGGCCTGCCCGAAGAGGGAAGCGATTGATATTCATTTGAGGCTCGCCTTTCCGTCGATCCGCCGTAGCGTCCGACGAGCGAGCCGACAGGAGTCGGTCAGCGCACGAGGGCCGCGTACGGCAAAGGCAATCGACTGCTACTGTCGCTTGGCATCGTTAAGATGACTCCGTTGAAATCCGCGGAAGACAAGTGCCGTCCACGTGGGATGCTAGGTGGTCCCGAACGCGGAAAAAGTCAAGCGGGGTAAATGCTTAACGCCAGAATGTCGCACCCCGCGATGCGGCATTCAACACCCGCCCAGCTGGCGACCTCAGAATCCTGTAAGCACCGCTTTGCCCTTCATCTTGCCGCTTTCGATCATGGCATGCGCCTTCTTGAGATTCGCAGCATTGATCGGCCCGACGATCTCCGAAAGCGTCGTGCGGACCTTTCCGGCGTCGACGAGTTCGGAAACCTTGTTCAGCAGCTTGTGCTGCTCGATCATGTCAGGCGTACCGTAGAGCGGACGGGTGAACATCAGTTCCCAATGAACGGAGACGGCTTTGCGCTTGAAGGGCACGATGTCGAGCGTCTTCGGGTCGTCGATCAGCGCGAAGCGGCCCTGCGGCGCAATCGCCTCGACGATGTCGCCGATATGGCTGTCGGTATTGGTGGTCGAAAATATGAATCCCGGCGCGCCGATGCCGAGTGCTGCCACCTGCGGCGCGATCGGTTTGGAATGGTCGACGACGTGATGCGCGCCGAGTTCTTTCACCCAATCCTGCGTTTCCGGCCGTGACGCGGTCGCGATTACGATGAGATCGGTCAGCGCCCTGGCGATCTGGATGGCGATCGAGCCGACGCCGCCCGCGCCGCCGATGATCAGTATGGAGCGTGCCGCTCCCGAAACCGCATCCTGCACCTTCAACCGGTCGAAGAGAGCTTCATAGGCGGTGATCGAGGTCAGCGGCAGGGCGGCCGCGGCCGCGAAATCGAGGCTTTTCGGTTTGGTGCCGACGATGCGCTCGTCGACGAGATGGAATTCGGCATTGCTGCCCGGTCGGCTGATGATGCCGGAGTAGAATACCTCGTCGCCAGGCTCAAACAGCGTGACCTCCGCTCCAATCGCCTTGACGATGCCGGCAGCGTCCCAGCCGAGCACCTTGAGCTCGTCTGCAGGTGGTGCGGAATGGGCGCGGACCTTCACATCGACGGGATTGACCGAAATGGCCCTGATCTCGACCAGCAGATCGTGACCCTTGGCCTCCGGCATCGGCAGCTCGACATCGATCAGCGAGGTCTCGGCAGAAATCGGTTGTGGCGTTTTATAGGCGACGGCGCGCATGGGGAACTCCTGTGTTCGTTGCACGGAAGCTAGATGCGCATTATGTTCTGACAACGCAAGAATGCACAAATTCTGTACGTAGTACCTAAAAGGATACTGTAAAATGTCGTTGCCGCGCGCCAAGCTCGTCAAGAACTTTCCCGGCTGTCCGGTCGAGGCGACGTTGAGTTATCTCGACGGCAAATGGAAAGGCGTGATCCTCTTCCATCTGATGGAAGGTACCCTGCGTTTCAACGAACTGCGCCGTAAATTGCCGGCCGTGACCCAGCGCATGCTGACCAAGCAACTGCGCGAACTGGAAGAGGCCGGCCTATTGTCGCGCGCGGTCTTTCCGGTGGTGCCGCCGCGCGTCGAATATGCAATGACGCCGCTTGGCATGACGCTGAAGCCGGTCATTCGAGCGCTCGCCGCCTGGGGCGACGACTATGTCTTCTGCAGCCCGGAAGGCCGCGAGCTCCGCATGGCCTCAGACGGCCTGTGTGCTCCGGTCGCGACGCTCCAGACGTAGCGAGGCTGCAAAGACGAAGAGCCCGAGGAAGGAGAGCGCTGCGCCGACATAACCGGTTGCCGCAAAGCCGTAACCCCAGGCAATGACGAGGCCGCCGAGCCAGGCGCCGATCGCATTGGCGATGTTGAAGGCGGAATGGTTGGACGCAGCGGCAAGCGTCTGCGCATCGGCGGCGACATCCATCAGCCGCGTCTGCAGCGCCGGGCCGGCCGCAAAACCACAGCCGACGAGGAAAACGCAGAGGCCGAGCATGTAAGGGTTGGCCGCCGTCAGCGAGAAGGTGGTGAGTACGACGATATTATAGACGAGCGAGCCGCCGATCGTGCCGAGCAGCGACTTGTCGGCGAGCCAGGAGCCGATGAAATTGCCAGCATTCATGCCGACGCCGAAGAGGATCAGCATGGCCGGAACTGCGCTTGCCGGCAGCATCGCCACCTCGGTCGTCGTCGAGGCGATATAGCTGAACATCGCGAACATGCCGCCATAGCCGACGGCGGCAATGCCGAGGGTCAGCCATACCTGCGGCCGGCGGAAGGCGCCGAGTTCGCGCAGGAACCCCGCCTCCTCGGAAACCCTGTCCTTCGGAACGTAGAACCAGATCAGTGCGACCGTCAGCAGGCCCAGCACGCCGACGGAGAAAAACGCCACCTGCCAGTCGAGCGACTGGCCGAAGAACGTCGTCAAGGGCGTACCGACAAGCGTGGCGACGGTGAGGCCGAGCATGACACGCCCGACCGCGCGGGCGCGCCGATGCACCGGCACCATCGAGGCGGCGACGAGGGCCGCGACGCCGAAATAGGCACCATGCGGCAGGCCGCTGATGAAACGCAGGAACGTGAAGGTCTCGAAGGTCGGGGCCACGGCGCTGGATATATTGCCGGCGGCAAAAACGAGCATCAGCGTCAAAAGCAGCGTGCGGCGCGCCATCTTGGCGGCGAGCACGGCGATGACGGGCGCGCCGATGACGACGCCGAGTGCATAGGCGCTGATGACGTAGCCGGCCTGCGGTGTCGTCACCGAGAAAGTCTCGGCGACATTGGGCAGCAGCCCCATGATCGCGAATTCGCCGGTACCGATGCCGAAGCCACCACAGGCGAGCGCCAGTTGAACCAGCGCTACTGTCGTCGCCGACGGCAGCAGCTCTTCGTCCCGGCTATCGATGGAATCATTGACTGTGATCTCACTCACGAGAGCTCCTCGAGGCGGTTTTCTGCTTGGCAAAGGCCCTCTGGCGCGGGCGTGGCCGCAGGGCGATCGTAAAATAGCGGGAGGTGGAGACGATCTCTCCGATATCTGATCTATCCGTGATATATCGGCAGGCGTCGAGTGCGTTTTTCGCAGTGCAGCGTCCTGCTATGTGCATATGTCCGTTGCAATATTTGCATTTCGGCCATGTCGCGGGAGAAGCGCCGGCGCTTGAAATCGCCCATACAGCAACCATCTCAAGGGCAAGGCAGGATCTTTTCCGCGCCAGAGACGGGAGCCCTCATGAAGCTTGTAGGCTTTTTCAATCGCGACGGCGGTACCTTCAAGACCACCGACATGCTGGCCTACGAGAAGCGGGCGGAGGCGGCTTTCCGCGAAGCAGGGCACGATTTCGACGCCATCGTTTTCTCAGGAAAGGAAATCATTCCCGCCATGGAGCGGGCCGCCAAACGTGATGATATCGATGGCATCGTCGCCGGCGGCGGCGACGGCACGATTTCGGCGGCGGCGTCAATCGCCTGGAGGAACGGCATTGCCCTTGGTGTCGTGCCTGCCGGCACGATGAACCTCTTTGCCCGCTCATTGCGTGTGCCGCTCGATATCTGGCAGGCGCTCGATGTGCTCGCCTCCGGCGAGGTCGACAATGTCGATATCGCCAGTGCCAATGGCCGGCCCTTCATCCATCAGTTTTCCGCCGGTCTGCACGCCCGCATGGTGCGCTACCGCAACGCCTACAGCTATCGCTCCCGGCTAGGCAAGATCAGGGCGAGCACGAAGGCGGCCTTGGGCGTCGTGTTCAATCCACCGGAATTCGAGGTCGAGTTCGAGGCGGCAGGCACGCGGGAGCGCCGCTGGGTATCGGCGATCTCGGTCTCCAACAATCCCTTCGGCGAGAACGCGCTGCTCTACGCCGATAATCTGAGAAGTGGTGAACTCGGCTTCTATACGGCAAATCCGCTGAAGCCTCTTGGGGTTGCCCGTCTCGCCATCGATATGCTGCGCGGCAAGGTCCGCGAGAACGCTGACGTCATGGTGATGCATCCGGCCGAGGTGCATCTGCACTTCCCGAAACTGCGTTCCAAGGCCAATTGCGTCATGGACGGCGAGTTGCTGCCGCTCCAACGCGATGTCTCGATCCGGCTGCACCCGGGCGAATTGAAGGTCCTCGTCAAGCAGGGTCTCGCAGCCCAGGTGGACGCAAGCGAACGCCGCGAGCCCGCTGCCTAGGTCGCCGCGGCATAGGCTTCAGAGCCGCGGCAGATAGGTGCGGTAGTCGAAATCCGAGACCGTGCGCAGATGCGCCAGCGCTTCTTTGCGCTTGGTGTCGCCATAGAGCGCCTGGTAACGCGGGCCGAAGATGTCGGCGATGAAGGGCGAGGTGCGGAAGGCCTCGACAGCGCTGAGGAAATCATGCGTCAGCCGCGCCGTGTTCGCAGGCGTATACGAGGGCGTCGTCTCTTCGCCGGGGTCGAGTTCGCCGTCGAGACCGGAGAGCATGCCGCCGAGGATCGCAGCCAGCAACAGGTAGGGATTGGCGTCGGCGCCGGCGACGCGATGCTCGATGCGCGCGGCCGGTCCGTCCGTATCGGGTATGCGGATTGCCGTGCCGCGATGGCCGCTGCCCCAGGTCAGGTCGACTGGTGCGAAGGAGCCTGGCTGGAAGCGCCGGTAGGAGTTGGCGAAGGGGGCGAAGATCAGCTGCGCCTCGCGCATAGTATTGAGCAACCCTGACGTGACCGATTTGATGAGCTTAGGCTCGCCGCCCTTGGCATCGAGGATGTTGCGGCCTTGCCTGTCGATGATGCTCGCATGCACATGCAGGCCGGAACCCGCATGTCCGGAATAGGGCTTGGCCATGCAGGTCGATTTCAGCCCGTGGCGTCGCGCCGCTTGCTCGGCGATACGCTTGAGATAGAGGCAGTCGTCGGCGGCCGCCAGCGCGTCGGGACGGTGCAGCAGGTTGACCTCGAACTGACCGGGACCGAACTCCGCCGTCGTCGCATCCGCCGGCAGTCCCTGTGCCTTTGCATAGGCTCTCAGCGTGCCGAGGTAGTCATCGAGCGCGTCGACGGCGTTCATGTCGTAGAGCTGAAAACCGTTCGGCTCGCCGCGATAGGTGAGGCTTTCGGGCGGGGAGGGACGCCCGGTTTCGCGCCAATCCCCTGACATGACATAGAATTCCAGCTCGGTCGCCACGACAGGCGTCAATCCGCGCGTGGCATAACGTTCCAGCACCGAAGCGAGGATGGCGCGCGGGTCCATGAAACTCGGACTGCCGTCGAATTCGTGCATGGTGGCGAGCACCTGCATCGAGCCTTCGGGCGCCCATGGCATCGGTGTGAGGCTGCGCCGGTCGGGAATGAGCTTGCCATCGGGATCGCCGATCGTCAGCGACACGCCGGTGATGTCATCATTGTCGTCGCCCCAGATGTCGAGCGATTGCGTCGAGGCCGGCAGGCGGACGTCGCCGCTCCAGACCTTGTCTTCGGCGCCAGGCGGAAGCTGCTTGCCGCGCAGGTCGCCATTCATGCCGACGACCAGGATTTCGAAACGCGGGTCGCCGCCTTCGGCCTTGCTGTCCATCCTGTCGCTCACCATGACCTTGAAAATCCTCTGGGACAAGGCCAAGCTCCTACCCCATCGACAGCAGCCTTTCAATCCACGAGGGTTTTTCACCAGCCATGCCCGATACTTACCCGCTTTCGAATCTCGCCGCGATCGACGCCGCGCATCACCTGCATCCCTTCGCTGACATGAAAAAGCTGAATGCCGAAGGCACGCGCGTCATTCAGCGCGGCGAGGGCGTCTACATCTTCGACAATCACGGCAGGAAATATCTCGACGGCTTTGCCGGTCTCTGGTGCGTCAATGTCGGTTATGGCCGCCGGGAGATCACCGAAGCCGTCGCGCGGCAAATGAACGAACTGCCCTATTACAACACCTTCTTCGGCACGACCTCGACGCCGACCGCGTTGCTTGCCGCGAAGGTCACCTCTCATGCTGGCGCACGTTTCAACCATATCTTCTTTACCGGCTCCGGCTCGGAAGCGAACGACACATGGTTCCGCATGGCCCGAGTCTATTGGAGCGCCGTCGGCAAGCCGTCGAAGAAGATCGTGATCGCGCGGAAGAACGGCTATCATGGCTCGACCGTCGCCGGTGCCAGCCTCGGCGGCATGAAATACATGCACGAGCAGGGCGGCCTGCCGATACCAGGCATCGTCCATATCGGTCAGCCTTACTGGTACGGCGAGGGCGGCGATCTCTCGCCCGATGAATTCGGTCTGAAGGTCGCACGCGAACTCGAAGCCAAGATCGACGAACTGGGCGAGGAAAATGTCGCCGCCTTCGTCGCCGAGCCGGTGCAGGGGGCCGCCGGCGTCATCATCCCTCCCGAAACCTACTGGCCGGAGATCGACCGGATCTGCAAGGCGCGCAATATCCTGCTCGTGACCGACGAAGTGATCTGCGGTTTCGGTCGCCTGGGTTCCTGGTTCGGCCATCAGCATTTCGGCGTCGAGCCGGATCTCGCGCCGATCGCCAAGGGACTTTCCTCGGGCTATTTGCCGATCGGCGGCGTGCTCGTCAGCGACCGCATTGCAGATGTGCTGATCAACGAGGTCGGCGATTTCAATCATGGCTTCACCTATTCCGGCCATCCGGTCTGCGCTGCCGCGGCGCTCGAAAACCTGCGCATCATCGAGGAGGAAAGGCTGGTCGAACGCGTGCGCGACGATATCGGCCCGTATTTCGGCAGGGCCTGGGCAGCACTGGCTGAGCATGATCTCGTCGGCGCGGCTGACAGCATCGGCCTGATGGGCGGGTTGCAGCTTGCCGCCGAGAAGAGCACGCGCACCCGTTATGAAAAGCCCGATCAGATCGGTTCGCTGGTGCGCAACCACGCGCTGGCAAACGGCCTTGTCCTGCGCGCCACAGGTGACCGCATGCTGGCCTCGCCGCCGCTCGTCATCAGCCATGCGGAGGTGGATGAGATGGCGAGAATCACCAAGCTGGCGCTGGATGCAGCCTGGAAGGAACTGAAATCCTGATTTCGTTCAGCCCGGCTGGCTGATCCAGGCGTAGCCAAAACGGTAGCTGTCGCCGCCGCGCCCACAGAAATAGGGCACGTCGATCACGAATGCCTCAGGCGCGGATGCGCCGAGATTGGCCTGCCATTGAGCCATGGCTGGCTGCAGCGCTTCGCTTTCGCCAGCCGGATCGAAGATCCGCGGCCGCAGGCGCGCAACGTCCTGCTTTGGCAATGGGGCGCTTGCGAGGAAGCAGCTATGTCGATGCAAGGTCACCCTAGCTGCTGTCGGATAATGGGCAAAGCCAAGGTGAGGAGCGCGGCGAAAACCATGACGACTCCATAAGGTACTTTCCGGCTCGCCCGGATTTCCTCGACGCGTATGAAAAAGGCGAGATGTGCGACGGGCAGCGGCACCGGCAGCCGCAGGAGCAGGAGCGTCACGACGCCGAGGACGAGAAGCAAAAACGAAAACGGCAGCATTCCGTGCCATCCGACAAAAAGGCCGATCGGCAGGAAAAGCTTGGCGTCTCCTGCGCCAAACAGCCGGAACGCCCAGAGCATCACCCCAAGCATGAACATCAGCAGACCGGCCCCGACGTTGCCGCCAATTCCGCTCGAAGCAAACAGGGCAGCGCCGACATCCTCGGAGCTAAGGATCACGGCCACCGTGCGCAATGCATAAAGTGCAACGAGCGCGAGCACAACCGTGTTGGGAATCTTCCATGAGCGGAAATCGGTCCACGCGGCGTATAGAAAAAGAAATACTGAAATAGAATTAATAACATCGATCATCATTAGCATAGAATTCAACCTTTTGGGCTATTATTGCCTGTTTTCCAAGTTTTGTTCCAATAAAGCCCGACCCGTGAGTCGGTTTTTACGAATGGTACCGCGGACTTTGGTCTTAACCATAAAGTATAGATGTCGAAGCGGCACGTATAAATCAATTGACTAAATTAGAGTTAAGAGATTATTAATGTTCGCAGTCGAAGAGGCGGTCTCGACGACAAGGCGGCCGGGGGGAATTACGGCGCACAACTTATCTGGGAGGAAATTCTCGATGAAAGCCTTTGTAAATAGCGTACGCGCTTTCGCGCGAGAAGAAGATGGCGTCGCACTTACCGAATACCTCATTCTGCTTGCCTTGCTGGTTGGCGGCGTGATCACGGCGGTGACATTGGCCGGCACCAATCTTGCCACCGTTTGGAACGGCTGGGCAGGTTGGTTTACCGCCCACCTGAGCGCCCCGGCAGCCTGATATTGGCGTTCGAAGAAGCGAGGGGTTTTGTTAACCCCTCTCTTCTAAATTAGCATCAATGAATGGATGCGCTCCGTCCAGTGTAGCGAGTAACCGCGATGCGTTCTTCAACGATTTTAAGTCTCGTTATTGCATTTGTACTCGCAGCAGCAGCAGTTTTCGGCATGCGCGAGTATCTCTCCGATCAAAAGGCCCGGCTGCTGGCGATGAACGGCATGAAGGCCGAGGAACGGACACTCATTGTCGCGGCCACGCCAATGCGTTTCGGCGACCGGATTCGATCCGAAAACCTCAGAGCCATTGCATGGCCCTCCAATGAAACACCCGCAGGCTCGTTCGTCAGCATTGAGGCGGTCGTTGGCAGCGATGCCCAGCCGCGCTATGCCATGGCGGCGATCGACCCGGGCGAGCCGGTGCTATCCTCGAAAATCACTGGTACCGGCGAACGCGCCACGCTGTCGGCAGCCCTCGATCAGGGCATGAAGGCGGTTTCCATCCGCGTCAACGACGTGCTCGGCGTTGCCGGCTTCGTAAGGCCTTCCGATCGCGTCGACGTGCTTCTGACGCGGGTCGAGCGCGGGCCGGCAGGCAACGATCAGACCTTCGTTGACGTGTTGCTGCAAGGCGTCAAGGTGCTGGCGGTGGACCAGACGGCAGATGAGCGCAAGGACGAGCCATCCGTCGTCAAAACCGTGACCTTTGAGGTCACGACCGATGAGGCGCAGCGCCTTACCCTCGGCTCCAGTATCGGCACGCTTTCGCTGGCGCTTCGCAATATTGCCTCTTCCTCAGTCGAGCAGACCCGCCCGATCACCGTCGCCGACCTTGGTGGCGGGGCGATGGCGGCGGAGCTCGGCAACGACTTGGAAAAGAATAAGTTGCCAGAACCTGAAAAACAAGTGCAGATTGTGGAACAAAAAGTCGAGCCGGTGTTGCCGGTCGAGCCGAAATGGGTGACGGTAGGGGTCTGGAACACGACGAAGCGCGAGGAGCACCGAGTCGGCCTGGTCCAATGATGTTTATGCGGCCTGCCGCAGGTGCGGTCAGCCGAATGAGGGGGGCTAACGCAGGCATGGCGAATGGCAAGAGAAGAATCGCAGGGACGAAAAGCCTTGCGGCACTGGCGGCAGTGTTTTCGGCCTGTGTGTGTTTAGGGCCTGGATTTGCCGGCCGCGCCAACGCACAGGAAAAGTCGGTCACCTTAGGCAAATCGGTCCAGCATGTGACATTGCCTCCCAACGCGACGCTGACACTCAATACCGGCCAGCCCTTCGGCGATCTCGTCATCGGCAACGCCGAAATGATCGACGTGGTGCCGCTTTCCGACAAGTCGCTGTTCATTCGTGGCAAGAAGATCGGCGCCACCAATATCTCGGTCTATGGCGACGACAAGGCGCTTCTCGGTGTCATCGACATCCGCGTTGCCAGCGATTTCACCGAAGTCGCCGCCGCCATTCGCTCTGCCGCGCCCTCGGCCCGGGTTACCGTGGTCAACTCCAACGATCGCATTCGCCTGACAGGCATGGTCCGTGACGGCGTCGAATTGCAGCGGGTGATGGACGTCGCCCAGTCCTACTCCGACCAACCGGTGCTGAACCAGTTGCGCGTCAGCGACAGCCAGCAGGTGATGCTGGAGGTCCGTGTCATTGAAGCCTCACGCCAGACGGGTCGTGACCTCGGGATCGGCTGGTCCGGGCGCGGCAACAACGGCATCGGCAAGGCAACGACCAGCCAGGGTATCGGCGTGGACGATAACGGCAGCCTGGTACGTACCCTCGTTGACCCCAAGGGTGCGGCAACAGGTATGCTACCCTTCGGCCAGTTGATCGCCAAGGTTCTGGAAATTTCGGGCGGCCGCATCGACGTGGTCATCAACGCGCTCGAGCAGAAGGGATTGGTGCGTCGTCTGGCTCAGCCCAACCTCATCGCAATGAGCGGCTCGACCGCCAGCTTCCATGCCGGCGGTGAAGTGCCGATCCTGAAGACGACGAACAACGGCACGACAGTCGCCACCGAGACGGACTATCGCCCCTTTGGTGTGCGGCTGACCTTCAAGCCGGTGGTGCTTGACGACGGCGTCATCAATTTGGAGATCGAGCCTGAGGTTTCCGAGATTGATCCGTCGATCAACGTCAACGGCAATCCGGGTTTCATCTCGCGCGCTGCCAGCACCACGGTAGCGCTTCGCGACGGCCAGAGCTTTGCCATGGCGGGCCTGCTGCAGTCGATCAATGCCAAAGACATCCAGCAACTGCCTGGCCTCGGGCAGATACCGGTCCTCGGCGCCCTGTTCCGTTCGACGAGTTTCCAGAAGAAGGAATCCGACCTCGTTATCGTCGTCACTCCGCACATTGTGCGGCCGGCCCGCCCGGGTGAAGACCTCTACAGTCCGCTCGATCAGACGCGTTCGTCCAACGACGCCGAGCTTTTCGCGCTCGGTGTCCTGGAGGTCGACAAGGATATGCTCCGACGCTTTCGCAATGGCGTAGGTGTGACTGGGCCTTATGGCCATCGTCTCGACCTGAACCAGGGAGGCCAAGTTGCTCTTACAAAACGCTAAGCGCGTCCTTCTCGTCCTTGCAGCCGCCGGCCTGGCTTCGGGCTGCGCCGATTACATGAACCATCGCGACACCATCACCTTCGGGGCCGGCAACGCGATGGAAGCCAACAAGGCGATCCATACCGAGGACCCGTTCCCGCCGGAAGCTCAGCGAACCCGTATCGCAAGCGACGGCAAGGTGATCCGCAGGGTGGTCACTCAGTACCAGAACGGCGGGGCGGGCGTTATTCAGCCGCCGGCCATGGAGGCCAATGGTGCGTCCAGTGGGGCCACTGTTAGCCAGTAGCTGTTCGAAAGGCATGAACGGCGGCCGCGCGCCGGAAGGGAAAATGCACGAAACAGGGTCGTCACGGCGATAGCGCCGTGATGGGGGTATGCCAATGCTGAGCAGGGTTGTCAGACGGTTCTGGAACGATCATCGTGGCTATGTCATCGCCTTGACGCTCATCGCCATGCCAATGCTTCTCGGCTTTTCGCTTCTGATCATCGATGTCGGCCGCAGCAGCAACCTCCATACTGATCTCCAGAACGCGGTCGATGCGATGGCGCTGGCCGGAGCCCGCGAACTCGATGGCCGCGATGATGCCATTTCGAGGGCACAAACGGCGGTCGAGAAAATCGCCAATAGTGCGGCTTTTTCAGGCGGCGGGACCGGCATGTCGCTTGGCTCTTATATTACCGTGGCCTACCATGCCGGAAACGATGCCGGGAGCACGGTCACCGTGCTTTTTCTGAAGAGCATCCCGGCCGACGACGATACGCCCATCCCGTCTTCGATGGAAACGACAACGGCCAGCGAAGCTTCCTACGCCTGGGTCATCGCCAAGCCGCAGGCGATGACGACGATCTTTCCGATCCCGGTTGGCTTCACCCGCAATACGATCAACATCTCTGCCGACGCCGTGGCGGTATACCACGCCAGCGCCTGCGACGTGACGCCGATCTTTATCTGCAATCCGTTCGAGCCGGCGGGGAACACGAGTGAAAGCGCCAGCGAAACTGCAGCTGCGGCCTTGCACACCAATTTTGCGGCCGGCAATCTCTACGGGCGACAGATCGAGCTTCACAGCACTTCGGCGTCCAATCCCGGTCCCGGCAATTTCGGGTTCCTGCGGACCCCCCTGGGCAATGGTGCGTCCGTCCTGGCGGAGGCTCTTGCCACCGGCAATCCTGGTACCTGCTACACACAGGACAGCCTCGATACGGAGACCGGCGCAATGGCGGGGCCAGTCGAGGACGGCGTGAATACGCGCTTCGGCTATTACTCCTCATCCTTTAACAAGGCGAACGGAGATTATCGTTACCGACCCGCCCAAAACGTACGCTCCGCTCAGACAATCACCGGTAAGGGAAAGAAGGCCTGCGATACCTACAATCCGGTCACGGTCGGAGCCGTTGTCGGCGATGCCACCAAGGCTTTGCCGCTAGGCTACGGAGCGGCCATGACCTCGCTTTCCGGCGGCCAGATCAGCAGCAGCAACAATTGGCAGTACACGACATATTGGAACGTCGCGCAGGGAACGGCCGTGCCCTCGGTGAGCACGGTCCTGAGCAACTACTCCAGTTATCCAGCGCCGACTGGAACACCAGGCCAACCCTCCGCTTACGATGTTTATCGTTACGAGCTTGCAAACCCGTCTCTCATCAGCCATGCCTCGGCGAATGGTGAGACCGGAACACCGGCAACTGGCGGCCAGTGCTATAGCGGCCCGGACCTTTCGAACTATACGGCGGCCGAATATGGTGATCGCCGCGAGATCTTCTCAGCCATTGTCAATTGTGGCTATGAAGCCTCAGTCGGCCATCTAAACGGTCATAAGGCCACTCGCGCCGTGGCCTTCGCGCGCATGTTCCTGACCAAGCCGGCGATAAAGGATGCCGGCGAACGATACCTTTCCCTGGAGATGATCGACATCACCGGCAAGGGTGGTCGCGGTACGCTGGACGAATTCCTGCGGGAAGAAGCGGAGCTGGTCAGATGATGGCGCTCCGCAACTTTATCAGGCATCGGCTTTGCCTCGGCTTCTGGCGGCGGGAGGAAGGCGCGGTGCTTGCCGAAGCGTTGCTCGCCATTCCCTTTGTGACGTTCTTTGCGGCGGGGATACTGGAGTTTGGCAGCATCTTCTGGCAGCGTATGCAGATCGACGCAGGCTTGCGCGATGCGGGGCGTTACCTTTCGCGATGCCGACCGGCGTCGGGAACCTATGTGCCGACATGTAATCAGGCGACTGCGAAGACGATCGCCTTTTACGGAACCCAAACACCTGCGGCAGACGCTCAACCCCGTGTACCCGGCTGGACGAACGCTGCCGATATCACCATCACTGCACCCGATGCAGACGGGAACATCACCATTTCCACTGCTCATCTTTACCAGGCTTCGCCGGTGTTCGGCTTTCTGGGAATCGATGCGATCACGATCAGTTCCTCCCACGAAGAGAGATACATCGGATGGTGACCTTTCGGGCGATCAGGACATTCTGGCAGGATAGCAGTGGTGCCAGCCTTATCGAAGCATTGCTTACCTTTCCGATCGTCATGCTGGTATTCGCCGCCTTCATCGAGTTCGGCTATGCAATGTCTCAGTGGAATCAGACGGTCAAGGCACTGCAATATGGTGCCCGTTTGGCCGCTGTATCCGATCCGGTGACAACGAATTTCAATGCCGTTTTCCCGGTCGGAGCTGCCGATCCACTCAACAACGGCAAAGCGGCGCCAAACGATGCAACAATATCCTCGACCTGCGGACCGGCTCTTGCCAACTGCACGGCGGCATTGAACCGGATCGTCCTGGGGAGCGACGGCGTTTGCAGCGCGGGAACTGATCCTCACCCCGGCATTTGCGACCTCAATTGGCGCATCACGCCGGATAAGCTGATGGTCACCTATCAGCGATCGGGGCTCGGCTATTGGGGCCGGCCGGACGGGCCTGTGCTGACGATGCGGCTGGAGGTGCGCAATATCACCTTCGATCTGCCGATCCTCGGCGGGCTGCTGGGACTTAACGACGTCACCATCCCGGCTCATCCGGTGACGATCACGACGGAAGATCTAAAGACGTGCTCAACCTGCTGACTCCTTAAATTACGCGTAGGAAAGCGAAAATGACAGCTCACATGAACATTGCCGCATCTACCAAGATCCTGGTTCTCTCCGACGATGCGGCTGCAGCGAGCTTCATGCTCGATACGTTCGGGTCGCTTTCGCGTTACGATGTCCGCCATCTGGCGCTGAAGGCGCTGGGGGAAAAGGGCCGTTTCGATCCGACGAAGTTCGACCTGATCGTTCTCGACGTCGACAACGGGAATTTGCTGCACCAGCCGGAGCTTTTCGCATTTCGCACCAGCTATCGGGACATTCCGCTCGTCGTCGTTTCCGAAGACCTGCCGGATGACATGCTGCGGCTGCTCTTCCGCCTGAACGGCAATGACTGGCTGAAGAAGCCGCTCGAGCGCCGCGCACTGATCGACATGATTTCGACCCATGCGCCAGGCACTGGAGCCAGCGACAGCCGGGTGCATGCCGTGGTCTCAGCCGTCGGTGGCGCAGGCGCCAGCATGATCGCTTCGTCGCTTGCGCATGTGCTGGCCCAGCCGACCAAGAATTCCACGCCTCGGATTGACCTGTTCGACATGGATTTTTGCTCCGGGACGCTTGGCTACTATCTCAACCTCGTCAACGACTACGACTTGAAACCAGTCATCGCCAATCCTTCCCGGGTCGATCTGGAATTCATCGATCTGGTGCGAAAGCGTCATTCGGGGGGCTTTTCACTGCTGTCCTTCAAGCAGCCATCAGTCCTTTTGGCACCGAAGGGCAGGGAACTCGTGCTGCGTATGCTCGACGTGGCCGCCTTCGAGAGCGACCATACGATCATCGACATTCCCTATTATGACACGCCGTGGAAATACGAGGTGCTCACTTCGGTCAACAGCGTCTGCATCGTCACCGAAATGACGGTCCCTGCACTTTCTCAAGCCAAGGATTTGTTTGCCAATCTGGTACGGCTGCGTGGCAGTTCGGATCAGATATTCATCGTCATCAACAAATACCGCTCCAAGCTTTTCGGCCTCGGCCTGCGCCGACAACAAACGGAAAAGATATTCAAGGAGATCCCGACGCATGTCATTGCGGATGACTGGGATACTTTGAGCGAGGCGGTCAACCGCGGCGTGCTGCCATTTCAAGTGAATTCCCGGGCGCGCTTCTGCGGCGCGGTCGGTAAGCTTGGAGCACTGGTGCGATGAGGTCGATCGACAATGGGCGCATAAGGTCCTGCGCCGCCGATGTCGGCCTTGCGGTTTTGGCAATTCTGGCCGCTGTCGGAGATGCCGCGGCAGGCGGGCTTGTGCCGCGAAGCCTTGGGCCGACGACAAGCGCCGTGGTGACGATCGAAAAAAGGTACGCGGCTGGGACTATCGTCATCGTCAGCGGCAATCGTACGCTGGATCTCGTCATCTCCGAAGGACGCGCGATCCGTTACAAAATCGGCGTCGGACGAGACGGATTTCGCTGGAGCGGTACGGTCAAGGTTGGACGCAAGGCAGAGTGGCCTGACTGGCGCCCGCCTGCCGAGATGAAGGCGCGCGCGGCTGGACTTCCGGACCTGGTACCTGCCGGGCCGCTCAATCCATTGGGTGCTCGCGGGATCTATCTCTACAAGGGCGGGACCGACACGCTCTACCGCATTCATGGAACGAACGAGCAGTCGACGGTCGGCGGTTTCGCGTCATCGGGCTGTTTTCGCATGAGCAATGCCGACGTCATCGATCTCTATCAGAGGGTGAAAGTCGGTTCCACGGTCATTGTAAAATAAGAGTTCGGGGGCGGGAAACATGGCGAACGGTATCATGGGGCGTTTCTACAAGCAGCGGGAGCCGGAAAGCCGGGAACATCTGGAGGCGGCCGAACTGTCTTTGGTCGGCGCAGTTGAGAACATGCCTGCCCAACCCACGGCGAGTGGCGAAGAGGCTTCGCTCGGGCCGGACATGGTTTCCGAGCGGGTCAACCTGCACCGCTACCTGCTCGATCGCATCAACCTCGGGATCCTCGACACACTCGACAACGAGGAGATCGCCACCGAGATCCGGCCGTTGGTCAAGGACTATATCCGGACCAACAACTTTCCGCTGAATGCCAAGGAAATCAATGATCTGATCCGCGATATTACCGACGAGATGCTCGGGCTGGGACCGATCGAGCCGCTGCTGGCCGACGACACAATCGCAGATATTCTCATCAACGGCTACAACAGCGTCTATGTCGAGCGGAGCGGCAAGCTCGAGAGCACCGCCGTGCGGTTCAAAGACGAGGACCATCTCCTTCGGGTGATCAACAAGATCGTCTCGGCGGTTGGCCGCCGTGTCGACGAGTCAACACCGATGGTTGACGCCCGCCTCAAGGATGGCTCGCGTGTCAACGTCGCCATCAGGCCGATCTCGGTCGATGGGCCGCTCGTTTCCATTCGTAAATTCACGCGCAAGCCGCTGACAATGGAGCGCCTGGTGCAATATGGCGCCATGGCCGATGCGATGCGCATCCTCCTCAGCGCCGCGGTCAAGGGCAAGGTGTCCATGGTCATTTCAGGCGGCACCGGTTCTGGCAAGACCACCTTGCTGAACGCGCTCTCGTCGCAGATTTCTCCAAAGGAGCGCCTGATCACCATCGAGGACGCGGCCGAGCTTCAACTGCAGCAGCCACATGTCGGGCGTTTGGAAACCCGGCCGCCGACGCTCGACGGACGCAACGAGATCCGGCAACGCGAACTTTTGAAAAACGCCCTGCGCATGCGTCCCGACCGCATCATCGTCGGCGAAGTACGCGGCGACGAGGCGTTCGACATGCTGCAGGCGATGAATACCGGTCACGAGGGGTCGATGACGACCATTCACGCCAACACGCCGCGCGATGCCGTCGGGCGGCTCGAGCAGATGGTCGGCATGGCAGGGATGCCGATGTCGCAGTTGAGCATTCGCTCGCAGATCTCGTCCGCCATCACCATGATCGTGCAGGTCCAGCGCCTAAGCGACGGCAGCCGCAAGGTTGTCTCGATTTCCGAGATCACCGGCATGGAGGGCGAAGTCGTGCAGATGCAGGAGATTATGAAATTCAAGAAAATCAGCACCGATGAAGGCGGGCGGATCCATGGAGAATTCCGCGCCACCGGCATCCGGCCGCGGTTCGTCGAGGAATTTGCCGAACTCGGGATCGAGGTCCCTTTGACGATTTTTGATCCCGGCAAACCGCTGCAAACGGGACCCGTTCAATGACCCTGACTCTCCTTTACGCGGCTGTTTTCACCGCCGCCCTTGTTGCTGTCGAAGCGATAATGCGCGGCTACTTCAAGACATCCGAACGCCACCGCGCCGTGAACCATCGGCTGAGCTTGCTCGAGGTCAGCGATGATCATCGCAAGACCTATAACGATATGCTGAAGGAGCGCGGTGCCGGCGGCGGTTGGCGGCAAACCCCCATCATGCAGCGGCTGCTGCAGTTCTACGCCCAGTCCGGAATCAAGTTCGATGCCAGGCGATTCGCTCTCTTTGCGATCGCGGGCGCCCTTGTGACGTGGCTGGCCGTGGGGTTCCTCGTGCCGAGCACTCTGTTTAGGATCCCCGTCTTTCTCCTCGTCTGCCTCCTTATCCCGGCACTGGTCGTCTGGCGCGCACGGGCGCGCCGCATGAGGAAATTCGAACTGAAGCTTCCTGAAGCGCTCGATGTCGCCAATCGAAGCTTGGCCGCCGGCCACCCTCTACCGGCGGCGATTTCTTTGGTGGCACGCGAGATGCCTGATCCGATCGGCACCGAATTCGGTCTCCTCTCCGATGAACTCACCTACGGCGTGACGCTGGACGATGCCCTTGTCAACTTGGCCGACCGGGTCGGCGTCGAGGACCTGAACCTGCTTGCGATATCGCTGGGCGTTCAGGCGGGAACCGGCGGAAATCTCGTGGAGATCCTGCAGAACCTGTCGAAGACGCTGCGCGACCGGTATATGCTGAAGGCAAAGGTCAAGGCGATTTCCTCGGAAGGACGCATCACGGCGATCTTCATGTCGCTCTATCCGTTTCTGCTCTACGCGATGATCAAGGCGTTGTCGCCGACCTACTTCGATCCCGTCTGGGATAGCGGCCACGGAACCACGGTGGTGAGCGTGCTGCTGGCCGTCATGGCGATCGGGAATGTCATTCTCTACAAGATGGTCAACTTCGAGTACTGAGGCGGTCATGTCGAGTGAGTATGGAATTTACCTCATCGTCTTCTTTGCCGTGCTGATCTTTTCTGCAGCGGCATCGGAATTGTTTTTTCGGCAGCGCGAGGTTTCGGTTCGGGTATCGAAGAGCGCGGCGGCAACAGGCGAAGAGTTCCACCTTGGCGATACGACGATTGCCGATCTCGGCGAGGCGGAAAACCGCCTGATCCGTCGCTATTTCGAGATTACTCGACGTGACACCAATGCGAACTCCACCCAGAACCGCCTGATCCGGGCGGGGTATTTCGGTGCCGGCGCCGTGAGCACCTTCCAGGTGGTTCGCGCGGTGGTCTGTATCAGCGTGCTGGTCGCGGCGGTCTGGGCTCTAAACGGGCTCGCGCCGAACATGTCGCGGGTGGCGACGCTGATCGTTGCCATGTTTGCTGCGGGCGTAGCCTTTATTCTGGTCAACATCTATATCGACCGGCGTGGCGGCGCCAAGGAGAGGGAGTACCGCCGCCTCTTCCCCGATTTCATGGATATGCTGATCGTCTGCCTCGATGCGGGGATGAGCATCGAGGCTGCGGCGAACCGTGTTGCCCGCGAGTTCGTTGCCAAGCGGCAGGATTTCGGCCTGCATCTCTCGATCATGATGCTGGAAGTGCGGGGCGGCCGGCGATTGCGCGAGGCGCTCGCTAACCTTGCCATCCGCCTCAGGATTGACGAAGCCCGGGCCCTTTCCGTTCTGTTCCGTCAATCGGAAGAACTCGGGACCAGCGTAACGCAGACGCTGCGGGTCTACTGCAAGGAAATGCGCGACCTCCGTATTGTTCGTGCGGAGGAAAAGGCAAACGCCTTGCCGGTCAAAATGCTGCTGCCGCTCGGCGCGTTCCTTTTTCCGGTAAGCCTCATCATCGTTCTCGTTCCCGTAGTTATCCGCGTCGTCAGTCTTCTCGTCAGCATGAAACCCGGCGGTTGAGCCAAGCGAGGTCGTATGCAGTATTCGCTCGAACAGGATCGTAAGGATGCCATCATTTCCCTCGATCCGCGTATGCCGATGGCACCGGCAAGCATAGAACAAGCCGGACTGGATTTGTCGTTCCTGCTTCGGCTGGCGGTAAAATGCGCGGCCGAGCAGGATACAACCACGGCATCTCATCTGGCGGACCGCATGAGATTGCCGAAAGTGATCGTCAATATCCTGATCAAGGAACTCGTGAAACTCGCATATCTCGAGGCTCGCGGCTTGGCCGGTGAGGATGTGCGATCCGATATTCGATATGCGCTTTCCATGAAGGGGTTCGAATATGCCCACGCGGCGTCGCGTCAATGCCAATATGTCGGGCCGGCGCCGGTATCGCTGGACGCGTTCTGCCGGCAAGTAGTTTTGCAGTCCATCCATGACGAACGCGTGACCCCTGAGCGGTTGAACGACAGCCTTGACGGGCTTGTGCTCTCAAACACCTTGGTTGAAAAGCTCGGCCCGGCCATCAACTCCGGTCGCTCCATCCTGCTTTACGGACCACCCGGCAACGGAAAGACGAGCATCGCCGAGCGGACGTCGCAACTGTTTCGCCAAACAATCTGGGTGCCCTATGCCATCGAGGTCGGCGGCCATGTCATCAGTTTCTATGACGAAGCGGTGCATCACCCCGTATCGGAGGCTGGCACAGAATCCCATCCGAAAGCCGATCAACGATGGATCGAATGCCGCCGTCCGGTGATCAAGACGGGCGGGGAATTGACCCTCGATCAGCTCGATCTCACCTTCAACGAAGGACCGAATGTCTATGAAGCGCCCATCCACTTGAAGGCGTCCGGCGGCGTTTTCATCATCGACGACTTCGGGCGCCAACAAGTGGCGCCGCAGGCGCTCATCAATCGTTGGATTGTACCGCTCGAGCGCGGATATGACTTCCTGACGCTGCACACCGGCAAGAAGTTCAGGGTTCCCTTTGACGAGTTGGTGGTATTTTCGACGAATATCGCACCGAAGGACCTTTCCGACGAGGCGGGCTTGCGGCGCCTCAAATACAAGATCTTTGTGAACACGCCGTCGCGCGACGAATATATCAGAATCTTCAAATCCTATGCCAGTGGCACCGGATTGGTTGTCAGTGATCCAGACCTGAACCTGTTTTACGATCGCAAGTACAACGGCGATATGCCGGCATCTTGCTATCATCCGAAATATCTTCTGGATTTCGTCAGTTCTTACTGCAATTTCAACGGTATAGCCGGAAACGCATCGCTCGACATGCTCGAACGGGCCTGGGAAGGCGTGTTTACATCGGAATGATCGCGGACTTGGCGCTGATCGCGGCCAACGCAGATTAAATGACTTACGGGGAGTAATCGAATGACCAGCATTCCGAATATCGAGGTCGAAGCCGACCGCGCAAAACCAAGCAATTTGCGAACAATAGAGCAGAGAGGCTCAAAAAGCCCGCTACTCGTCGGTTTGCTCCTGATGCTCTTGCCTGTGAATGCTGGCGTTCTCATCTATACCGCCAAAAACTCAGCGGATGTTCGCGAGAGCCGCGAGACCATTGGCGCGCTTAAAAGGTCTATCGATGGCCTGAGAGGACAACTGGAAAAGCAGTCGCACAACATCGCGGATAATGCCAAGGCCGACGACGTCGCACTTGTCCGCCAGGAGGTGGATAGCCTGCAAAAGGCTGTTTTGTCGATGAACGAACGGATGAGTAATGACACAAGCGGCGCACGCATGGGTTCAGCTTTGGTCCTTAGCGCGCCCGGCAAGGAACCGGCACAATTTTTCGCACCGCCGCTCCCTGCCGTGCCGGCGGAAACTCAAACTCCGGATAGCACTCTTGCATCCATCCAAGCCGGGGGCATTTCAGTGAATGACCTGCCGCGTTACGAACGAACACTCTCGCCGGAAGGCCAGCTCATACTTCGCAAGGCCCGGTAAATAACGACGTCGCCGAAATCTCCAAAGCAATCGCTGCCAAGGGCGCCGCGCCGATGCTCGCGATGCGACAAAGGCGCTCCAATCTCGACGCAGATTGCCGATCGCTGAAAGGCCTATCACCGCTGAGCGTAATTTACGCTGTTCTTCATCAATTCGAGGTTACGGGCAGTGATTTCATTTCCGGGATCAAGCTCATAGGCTTTCAGGAAATACCCTCTGGCAGTGCGCAAATCACCGCGTAATAGGTGAGAATATCCGATATTGTTGTAGTAGACCGGGGTGTTGCCGATCATTCGCGAGAGCTGCTTGTAGGCGCGATCGGACGTGTCGAAGCGGGCAACCATGTCGGCGGAGGCCGCTAAGCCTAGCCAAGCGGCCGGATCCTGCGGAAAAACGTCAACCGCTCGCTTGTAAATGGCGTAGGATTTTCCGTAGTTCTTTTCCTGAAACTGCAGTTTGCCGGTGGTTATCAACTCGTCGTTCTTATAGAAGGCGACAGCGGAGTCATCCTCGACGGTCTTTGCACTATCGCCATAAGCAGCAAGGCCATCAACGCCGGATGACTGGCAACCAGCTAAAATCGCTCCAGTCGCTATCAAAAGCGCAATGCATTTAGTCCCAGCTCTGATCTGCAACATTGGCAATTTGATCCCCATCGGACACTCTTACCTAAGACTCGGATGCGTTCACCGGCAATCATCGTGAAAAAAAGCTAACAACTCAAGAATTTAAGCATATACTCACAAAAAAGCGAGAGAGACGGTCATCGCCGGAATGCGAGGGCGTGATAAAAATGCCTACTATCCAAAGTAGGCATTATGTGCCGCGTGACTCCTTGAGTGGAAATCAATCAACGTCGCCTATCCCCCTCCTCAGGTCGAAGGATGGAACGCTGCATGTGGATCGCTATTTTCACGATGATGCGACTTGGCCCATCGCTGGCCTACGCAATAGCATTGCTCTTCGTTCTTAGCATGCCGCTCTTGGAAAGCCACCCCTCAAGTGCGTTCGCCTGGTGGCTGTATATGACAATACTTCCGGTCATGCGCGAGCCCATCTATCTGCTTTTGGCTGTACCCGGCGTTGGAATTTGGAGTGCCACGGTCCTGTTGGTGCTTGCATCGATTTTCGGGATTCGAGTGGCCGTGCAGCCGCAACGACACCACCGTTCAGGGTTCATCCATGCCCATATCGCGCTGATCGCGACCGGTCTATCTTTGGGGAAGGCAGCAGTTGCACAAGCTGGCCTTTCCGACTTTGCGCTGCCTCAATTTCAACGAGGCGACTGGTCGTTCCTGCCGCTAGCCCAACCGCTTGGGACCTTCCTTTTCATATCCGTATTTTTGGCATGCATCTGCTGGCACTTGACAGTCATCAAGCGTGCAATATCGGCGTGATAGAAAAGCGTTGAACCGCCCCCGCCGGAAGCTGGCGCTGGACGCGGCCTGGAAGGAGCTGAAATCCTGATTTCGTTCAGTCCGGCTGGTTGACCCAGGCATAGCCGAAACGATAGCGGTCGTCGCCGCGCTGATAGAAATAGGGTGCGTCGATCACCAATGCCTCAGGCGCGGATGCGCCGAGATTGGCTTGCAACCATTGAGCCATGGCTGGCGGAAGCGCTTCGCTTCCGCCCCTGGGGAGGAGCCACACCAGGAGAAGCGGTCGCCGGCTGGAGAGATCCGGGTTGAAGCCGGGATAATCCATGGAAACGACTGGTACGCCGGGAATATCCTGCCTGAGATTGCCGGCAAGCAGGCTGTCGCCGGCCAGGATTGCCGCCGGTTCGGCCTGTTGGCGCAAGGTTTCCAACATCGTGGCATAGGGCCTGTTCAGCCGCTCGTAATGACCGGTGAAGCGTGCGGCTGCGACGCTGCCGTAAAGGGCTGATGGCACGCCGATCATGATGATGGCGATGACGGCTATGAACCGTCGGAACGCTCGGTCTGTCACGACGCCTGCCGCCTCGATCTTCAGGCAAAGATAGAGCGGCAGGATGAAGAGCATCGGCACCAGCCAGCGATCCTTGATGCCGGCAGCACCGCCGAAGACAATCAGCAACAGAATGCCGATGACGAAAACGAGCATCATCCGCTCGATGAGCCGCGTCCATTCCGAATGGGCAGCGAACGCCGCGCGCAGGCTCTTGCCGAAGACGGCCGCAAACACGGCCATCGTCAATCCGGCAAAGCCGATGATGGCGAGCCCGAGCGAACCGACGCCCATGGCCACCTGCATCGGATAGCTCGCATTGTTGCTCGCGGTCATCTTTTCCATCGTTCGCGCGGTCGCAAAATGGAGATTGTCCCTGAGCCAGAAGAGATGCGGCAGGGTTATGAGGAGCGCCACCGCTGCAGTCAGCGCGAGTCGCCAGTCGAAGATCCGCGGCCGCAGGCGCGCATCCGCCAGCGCCGCAACCAGGGCTGCGGCCGGCAGGATCGCGAAATTGTACTTGGCAAGCAGGCCGAAGCCAATGCCGATGCCGGCGATCAGGTAGGAGCTGAGGCTCGGTTGCTTCAGGCTGCGAACGAAACCGTAGAAGAAGACTGTGGCCGAGAAGAACACGGCGACCGTATGCGTCAGGTCTCGCTGCATTTCGAAAGCCATCTGCGGGATCGTCAGCAGCCCGAGCGTTGCGATCGCGGCAAGCGCCTTGTCGCGCAGGATGAGACGCGCGGTCAGGCCATAGAGCAGGTAAGAGGTGAAGAGCAGAAGGTTCTTCACCACCGAAAGGGCGGCAAGCGAAACGCCGGCAAACTGGAAGACCGTATACTGAAGCCAGTTGTAGAAAGGCGGCTGCGGGCCATAACCGGCGGCGAGCCATTGCGAGCGGAAGGCCTGCTCGGCCTCGTCGAGATCGAGCGAATGGGAGGTCGCGAGCCGCACGCCGAATTGAAGCGTGAAATAGGCGGCCAGCAGGATGAAAATCCATCGCATGTCGCGAAGGCTGGTTTCGGTCATTCTATCTGTTCCTCGGCCGAGCCCAGGCATAACCGAGCAAAAAATTGTCGCCCTGGCGGCCGAAATAATAGGGAAGCGACAACGAGCCGACCTCTTGCGGCGTGATGCCGGCCGCCGTCAGCGCCGATGAAAACCGCTCCGGCATGACGGCATCCGCAGCCGTCGCCGTCTTTTTGCCGCGCCAGGCGATGAGCACAGGGCCGTCGGCTGACGCATAGGCCGGAATGCCCGGCACAGGAAAATCGGGGATCACGACCGGCACATCGGGAAACTGCAGCCGCATGTTGCCGCCGACATAGGTATCCGACGCGACGATGAGCGCCGGTTCGGCCTGCCGCGTCATTTCGCGCGCGAAGCCGGCCATCGGCACGTTCGGCCTGCTGTACGTGCCGATCAGGCCGGCGCCCACGACGCGGAAGCCGAGCGCGACCAGCACGCAGGCCATCAGCACTGGCACAACGGGCCGGAAGCGGCGCAGTCCGCCCGAAAGGTCGAGCCCGGCTGCCTGCATCTTCGCCAGGAAATAGATCGGCAGCACGAGCAGGAACGGGTCCAGCCAGCGTTCGCGAACCATGGTGGAGCCGGTGAAGAGCACGATGAGAGCGATGCCGGCAAGGCTTGCGAGCATCATCCGCTCCATCAACCGCGTCCAACGGTTTCCCGCCGAGAATGCCCTGAAGAGATCTCGCCGGAAGGCGGCGGCGAAGACGGCAACGGGCAGCGCCGCAAAGGCGATGATGGCGACGACAAAGGCGAGAAGGCCTTTCCCGATGCGCAAGGTGCCGGCGGGCTCGCTGCCGGCGGCCATCTTGACCAGAGTATCGGAGGAAGCGAAGGCGAGATTGTTCAGCAGCCAGATCGCGTGCGGCAGGACGATGACGAGCGCGACGGCGATTGCGATGAGCAGACGCCAATCGAGCACCCTTCGCCGCCATTCCGCATCGGGCAGGATCGCGATCAGCGCGACGACGGGCATCAGGGCAAAGTTATATTTCGAGATCAGCCCGATGCCAGTCGCAAGGCCGAGCAGGAGGTAACCGCCGGTATCGGGCCGGTCGAGCGTGCGGAAGAAGCCGTAGAGGAACAGCGAACTGGCAAAGAGCAGGGCGGTCGTGTGGGTCAGGTCCTGCTGGGCCATGTACGAGACCTGGGGCAGGGTGATCAGTGCCAGCATGGCGACGGCGGCAAGCGCCTGATCTTTCAGTGCTTCGCGTCCCGCAAGACCGTAGAAGAGGTAACACAGAAAGAGCAGGATATTCTTCGGAACAACAAGCGCGCCCATCGACATGCCCGCCACCGAGACGATGGCATATTGCACCCAGTTGTAAAAAGGCGGCTGCGGGCCGTAGCCCGCCAGCAGATATTGCGAGAAGAAGGATTGCTCGGCTTCATCAAGCTCAAGCGAATGCGGAAGCGCGATGCGAAGCACGATGTTGAGCAGGAAATAGGCTGCAAGCAGCAGGCCCGCGGTTCTGATCGTCTTCGTCGCGCGCTCCAGCATCGTGCCGCCGGCTTATGCTTTGGTCTGGTCGTCGAAAATCTGCCGCACGATATAATTCGGAGAAGCGTCGTCACGGTAATAGGTCCGCGCGATCATTTCCGCCAAGATGCCGGTGGTGATCATCTGCACCGAGGACAGCAGAAGCACGACGCCGACCATCAGCATCGGGCGCGTGCCGATATCATTGCCCAGGATGAACTTGTCGAAGCCGAGATAGATGAGGATCAGCATCGCGATCGCGCCGAGGCCAAGACCCAGCGAGCCGAAGAAATGCCCGGGCCGCGCCTTGTAGCGCATGAAGAACATCACCGAAAGCAGGTCGAGGATGACGCGGAAGGTGCGTGAAATGCCGTATTTCGAAACGCCATGCTCGCGGGCATGATGGGTAACGGCCATCTCGCCGATGCGCGAGCTAGGGACGACGCCGGCAACCCAGGCCGGGATGAAGCGGTGCATTTCGCCCATCAGCTTCACTTGCTTGATGATCGAGGCACGGTAGATTTTCAAGCTGCAGCCGTAATCGTGCAGCTTGACGCCGGTGATGCGGCCGATCAGGTAGTTGGCGCACCAGGAGGGGATCTTGCGCAAGAACAGCCCGTCCTTGCGGTTCTTGCGCCAGCCGACCAGGAGGTCGAGTTCACGCCGTTCCAGTTCGGCGACCATCGCAGGAATGTCCTTCGGGTCGTTCTGCAGGTCGCCGTCCATCGTCGCAATCAGGCGGCCCTGGGCGGTGTCGATACCGGCCTGCATTGCGGCGGTCTGGCCGAAGTTGCGCTGCAGCTCGACGATTCTGAGCGTCAGTCCCTCGCGTCCGACGAACTTGCGGGCGTTGACGAGCGTCGCATCCGTGCTGCCGTCGTCGACGAGGATCAGTTCCCAGCGATGCGGATAGGCGGCCATCGCAGCCACGACACGCTCTACAAGCGGGCCGACGCTTTCCTCTTCGTTGAAAATAGGCACGACCAGCGACAGTTCGAGCGATTGTACCGGATCATTCGCACCGCGAATGGTTTCTACCGTTGTTTGCAACTCTTATCTCCAAAAGGCCGTCGGGCGGAACGGCTTTCATAGCCGCCGCAGCACTTGGGAAAGCCTACTACATGAAGTGTTCGCCTGTTGCCAGCGGCCAATGCCGGTTTCCCCGTAATCGGCTAATATGGCGCCGTCCGTCCCTATCCTATTTCGCGCCGCCCTCGACCCAGGAATAGCCGATCGAGAAGAGGTGTTTGTCGTCACCAAAGAGATAGGGCAGCGTCAGCGTGTTCAACTCTTGCAGATGAATGCCCGATGCTTCGAGATCGGCTGCGAAGTCTGGCGGGATGGCTTTGTCGTCAGGCGTTTTGCCGCGCCAGACGACCAGCACCGGCCCTTTCGCCTGTGCATATTCGGGAACGCCGGAACCGGCGAAGAACGGCATTGCGCTGGGAACATCAAGCTCCAATCTCAGATTGCCGGCAAGGTATTTGTCCGATGCCACGATGAGAACGGGCTTGCGGTCGGCGGTCAATTCGGCTGCGAAGCCGGAAATGGGAACGTTCGTTCTCGTGTAGCCGACATATTGCACGCCGACGATCCGGATCAGCAGGATCAGCAGGATGATGACCATGAAGACCGGCACCACGGGCCGGAAACGCGCAAGCCCGGCGGAAAGGTCGAAGCCCGAGCTTTGCAGTTTCAGGAACAGATAGAGCGGCAGGACGAGCAGAAACGGGTCGAGCCAGCGCTCGTGGATATCGCTTGCGCCGCCAATGAAGACCAGGCTGAGGACCGCGAGCAGGCTGATGGCCATCATGCGCTCGATCACCCGTATCATTGGACTGGAGGAGGAGAGCGCACGAAAGAAGTCCCGCCGGAAGGCTGCCGCGAAGAGAACGACCGGCAGCGCGACAAAGCCGAGGACGGCGATGATGAAGGAGAGCAGTCCCTGTCCGATGCGGGGAAGGCCGGCGGCCGCTTCGTCCTTGGCGGCCATCCGTTTCAGTGTCGAGGCGGAGGCGCGGGCGAGATTGTCGGGCAGCCAGAGCGCATGCGGCAATATGATGAGGATGGCGACGACGATCGCCACCAGCAAACGCCAGTCGAACAGACGGCTGCGCCATTCCCGGTTCGGCAGCACCGCCATCAGGGCGGCGAACGGAAGGATGACGAAATTATACTTCGAGATCAGGCCGATGCCGGTGGCGATGCCGATGACGAGATAGCTTCCGAGCGTCGGTCGTTGCAGCGTACGGAAGAAACCGAAGAGGAACAGCGAGCTGGCAAACAGCAGCGCTACCGTGTGAGTGAGTTCCCTCTGCGCCAGGAAGCCCACCTGCGGCAAGGTGATGAGGCTCAGCATGGCGACCGCGGCGAGGGATCGGTTTTTCAGCACTTCGCGGGCGGCAAGGCCGTAGAAGAGATAGCAAGAGAATAGGAGGATGTTCTTTGGAACGGAGATCGCCCACATCGATATGCCGGTCACCGAGACGACGGCATATTGCATCCAGTTGTAGAAAGGCGGCTGCTCGTTATAACCGGCGAGCAGATATTGCGAAAAGAACGACTGCTCCGCTTCGTCGAGATCAAGTGTGTGCGGCAATGTCAGCCGGAGCGCGATATTCAGCAGGAAATAGCATGCAAGAAAAATGCTTGCGCCGGTAATGCCTTTGGTAATCCGCTCCAACATCGATCTCCACGTCAAGCCGGCAAGGCGCCATCGTCTACCTGTCGGTCGCCGGCGCGGAAGAGCGTTCGCCGCCGTCGCCCATCAACTCCGACGTTGTGCGCAACTTTCATTTCTCTTAAAAGCCGACGGGACCGGGGCCTGTGCCGACGCCAAGTGAGGATTGCCTACTACATGAAGAGTTCGATCGTTGAAAGCCGGCAGTCCTGGTTTATGCGCAATCGTATGACCGTGCTGACGATCGTCATTGTCTTAGCCTATGCGCTCTTCGTGCAATGGTTCTGGGGCTGGCCTGTCATCATCAAGCAATGGGCCGATGTCGGCGCCGGTCCCGTGATCGGCGCGCTGATCGCTCTGACGAGCACCTATTTCCTACGCACCTGGCGCATTTACGATTATTTTCCCAAAGAAACGGCGGGCCGCTTCGCGACGCTCTTCCGCGTCACGCAGATCCACAATCTTCTGAACATCATGCTGCCCTTCCGCACTGGCGAGACCAGTTTTCCGCTGTTGATGCGCACTGAATTCGGCATTCCGCTGGCGCGGGGAACCTCCGCACTCTTCGTCATGCGGCTGCTGGACCTGCACGCGCTTTTGGCCGCTGCCGGCATCGGCTTTGCGCTCGCCGCCGCAAATATGGTTGTCGCCTGGTTGCTCTGGGCAGCCTTTCTGCTTTTGCCTGTCGCGTGCTTCGCCGCCCGCAAGCCGCTGCTGCGCCTTGCCGCCAGGCTGCTGCCCGCCAAGGCGCAGAAATTCGTTGCGGAGATCGAAAACGGCTTGCCGCTCGATGCCGTCGCCTTTGCGCGCGCCTGGGCGATGACCATCGTCAACTGGCTGGTGAAGGTGGTGGTACTTGCCTGGGCACTCGGTCTAATGGGCGTGCTGCCGATGGCGGCAAGCTTCGGCGGTGCGCTCGGCGGCGAGCTCTCCTCCGTGCTGCCGGTGCATGCGCCGGGCGGCGTCGGCACCTATCCTGCCGGAATCACCGCCGGCGCGATTGCTTTCGGCGCCTCGAGCGAGCGGCTGGCCCTTGACGCGCTGGCACAGGCGAGCGTCAATGCTCACCTGCTGATCATCGTCTCGGCGCTCACCGGGACGGCGATCTCACTGCCGCTCGGACGTCGCGGCAAGCTCTGAAATCCGCTTCCTGAGAAAGGCCCGCTCCGGTTCCTGCCGGCAGAGCGACAGCGCCGTTTCATAGGCCGCGATCGCCTCTTCTCTCCGGCTGAGGCGGCGCAGGAAATCGGCGCGGGCCGAATGAGCGAGGTGATAGGCCTGCAGCTCCCTGCGTCCCAGAATGGCGTCGATCAGATCCAGCCCTTTCGCCGGCCCGTCCGCCATAGCGATCGCCACAGCGCGATTGAGCTCGACGATCGGGGAGGGCTGCGCCGCCAGAAGCAGATCGTAATAGAAGGCAATCCGTCGCCAGTCGGTTTCTTCGGCTGCCGATGCCCGGGCATGTTCGGCGGCGATGGCCGCCTGCAGCGTATAGGTGCCGATCTCTCCCGCCCGCATCGCCTCGGCAAGCAGGGTCAGACCTTCCGCGATCTTCGCATTGTCCCAGAGCGAACGGTCCTGATCCGCAAGCAGCACTAGCGATCCCTCGCCGCCGCAGCGGGCATTGCGGCGGGAGTCTTGCAGCAGCATCAGGGCCAGCAGGCCGGAGACGTCGGGGTGCGGCAGCAGCGTCAGAAGCAGCCGCGCCAGCCGTATCGCCTCCGCGGTCAGGTCGGCGCGGACCACCTCATCGCCGGAGGAGGCGGAATAGCCTTCGTTGAAGACGAGATAGATGACGTGCAGCACCCGGTCGAGCCGCTCCGGCAGCGCCTCGCGGCCAGGCACCTCGTAGGGGATTTTCGCCTCCCGGATCCTGCCCTTGGCGCGCACGATCCGCTGGGCGACTGTCGGCGCCGGAATGAGGAAAGCATGGGCGATCTCTTCGGTGGTCAATCCGCAGATTTCCCGAAGCGCCATCGCCGTCTGCGCATCGGCAGGAATAACGGGATGGCAACAGGTGAAGACCAGCCGCAGCATGTCGTCTTCGATTGCTTCCATGTCGCCGATCTCCGTTTCGTCGACCGTGTAGAGACTGTCCTCGATGTGCTGCTGCGAGGCGTCGAAGCGGGCCCGGCGCCGGATCGTATCGATTGCCTTGAAGCGTCCCGTCGAAACGAGCCATGCGAAGGGGTTGCCGGGAATGCCGTCGTGCGGCCATGTCCGCGCAGCCGCGGCAAAGGCATCGTGGAGCGCTTCCTCTGCCCGGTCGAAATCGCCGAGCAGGCGGATCAGCGTCGCCAGCACCCGGCGCGACTGCGTTCGGTAGATTTCCTCGATCACGCTTTCCAACGGCGCACCTCAATCCGGCTGGGTCAGTATCCGCACCGGCCTGAGTTCGACCGCACCGAAACGCGCCGAAGGGATCCGCCCGGCAATCTCCCTTGCCGTCGCCACGTCGGGGGCTTCGATGACATAGAAGCCGGCCAGATACTCCTTCGTCTCGACATAGGGCCCGTCGGTGGCCGAAAGCGTATTGTTTCGAACGCGCAGCACCGTCGCCTTGTCAGGCGTCTCCAATGCGTCGGAATGGATCATGATGCCGTCGCGGAGCAGTTCCTCGTCGAAGGCGAAATGGGCTTTGATCAGTTCATTGGTTTCATCAGGCGTCAGCGTGCCGTCGGTGTCGGTGGAATTGTAGATCAGGCAGATGTAGCGCATGGCTCAGCACTCCTCCTTGATCGAATAGGCCGGCCGCACCTCGATGGAGCCGTATCGCGCTACGGGAAAGGTGGCGGCGATATCAGTCGCCTCTTCCATGTCTTTCGCCTCGATCAACACGAAGCCGCCGAGATGCTCCTTGATTTCGGCGAAAGGGCCGTCCGTTGCCGTCACCGCATTGTTGCGAACCCTGACCGTCATGGCCGTTGAAGGTTCGCGCAGGGCCAACGCCACCAGCAGGTGGCCGCTGTCGCGCAGCCTGTCGTCGTTGACGATGGAATCCTTCGTCAGCTTTGCGCCCTCCTCGGCGGAAATGGCGCTGATCTTTGCGGTTTCGAACCAGACCTGACACAGATATTTCATCGCCGTCTCCTCACGCGTGCTCGCCGAAGGAATGAATGGGCCGCACCTCGATTGCGCCGAGCTTGGCGAGCGGGATGCCGGCGGCAATCCGGATCGCCTCGTTGAGATCCTTGGCCTCGATCAGGATGAAGCCGCCGAGCGCCTCCTTGGTCTCGGCAAAGGGGCCGTCCGTCACCGACATCTCGCCGCGACGCACCCGGACGGTCACGGCCGATTTCGGCGACTGCAGCGCCTGGGCGACGATCATATGTCCGCTTTTGACGAGATCTCTGTCGTAGTTCAAGGAATTCGCGTCGAGTTCGGCCTTCTCCTCATTCGTCATGGCGTCGAGTGTCGCGCCATCGAACCAGACCTGGCAGAGATATTTCATCGCGGACAGTCTCCCTTGCCGTGTTCCAATAACCCTAGACGAACGACCTTCGCGCCTTTCGACAACCGCGAGAAAAATCTTTGTGCCGGTCCGGTGTCGAAATCGCAGGGCAGCACTCGACAAGGCATCGTTGAAACCTGTCGAGGAGAATGGCAATGAGTATTCTTGAAATCGCGGTGGCAAGCCACATCTGGGCGCGCCGCCATGAAAAGCGTGAGCTGGAGTTCCTCGAAAACGATGGGTTGAAGATTCTCCAGCGCGTCGCTGTCGCTTTCCTGGCCTTCACCCTGTTGATCGCAGGGCTGAACATTGCCGCCGGCAGGCCGCAGACGCTTGCGCAACAGTCGGTGCCTTTTGTGGCAGACCGATGAGAAAACGGCCTATTGGAAGGCCGTTTCGAAGAAGCTGCGCAGCTTACGTGAATGCAGCGCTTCCTTCGGCATGGCGGCAAGCTTCTGCACGGCGCGGATGCCGATCTGCAAATGCTGGTTGACTTGCGTGCGATAGAACGCGGTTGCCATGCCCGGCAGCTTCAGCTCGCCATGCAGCGGCTTGTCTGAGACGCAGAGCAGCGTGCCGTAGGGCACGCGGAAGCGGAAGCCGTTGGCGGCAATCGTTGCCGACTCCATATCGAGCGCGATGGCGCGCGCCTGTGAAAGCCGCTTCACTGGCCCGCGCTGGTCGCGTAGTTCCCAGTTGCGGTTGTCGATCGTACCGACGGTGCCGGTGCGCATGATGCGCTTCAGCTCGAAGCCTTCGTAACCAGTGATTTCGGCGACGGCCGCTTCCAGCGCCACCTGCACTTCGGCCAGCGCCGGGATCGGCACCCAGATCGGCAGGTCGTCGTCGAGAACATGGTCCTCGCGCATATAGGCATGGGCAAGCACATAGTCGCCGAGCCGCTGGCTGTTGCGAAGGCCGGCGCAGTGGCCGAGCATCAGCCAGGCATGCGGGCGCAGCACGGCCACATGGTCGGTGATCGTCTTGGCGTTGGAGGGGCCGACGCCAATATTGATCATGGTGATCCCGGCATGGCCCTTCTTCTTCAGATGGTAGGCCGGCATCTGCGGCAGGCGGGCGAGGGTCGCATCCGTTTCCGGCGCGCTCGAACCGGGCAGGGTGACGACATTGCCCGGCTCGACGAAGGCGGTATAGCCGTCGCCGCCCTCCGCCATCAGCTTGCGCGCCCAGCTGCAGAATTCATCGATATAGAACTGGTAGTTCGTGAACAGAACGAAATTCTGGAAGTGCTCGGCATGCGTCGCCGTATAATGCGACAGACGGGCGAGCGAATAATCGATGCGTTGCGCCGTGAATGGCGCAAGCGGCGAGGGCTCTCCCGGCGGCGGGATATATTCGCCGTTGGCGATCTCGTCATCGGTGGTGTTGAGATCGGGCGTGTCGAAAATATCGCGCATCGGAATGTCGATGAAGGCGTTGGTCGATGCTTCCACATGCGCGCCCTCGCCGAAGGCGAAGTGCAAAGGGATCGGCGTCGTCGATTCCGAGACGATGACAGGAACATTGTGGCTCTTCACCAACAGCGCCAACTGCTCCTTCAAGTAATGCTTGAAGAGCTTCGGCCGGGTGACTGTCGTCGTATAGATGCCCGGTGCCGTGACATGACCGTAGGAAAGGCGGGAATCGACGTGGCCGAAGCTTGTCGTCTCAATGCTGACCTGCGGATAGAAAGCGCGGTAGCGCGAAGAGATCGGCGCCCCCTGCGCAAGCTCGGTGAAGCTCTTGATCAGGAACGCCGTATTACGGTCGTAAAGCGCTGTCAGCGCTTCCACGGCCTTGGCGGGATCATCAAAGCTTTGTGGCTGGAAAAGGGGTGGTGAGGATATGTCGAGCGGCGACAAAGGGGAGATTCGTTTGTTCATGACGCATTATAGAGAGTTGTTTTTGACAAGCAAACGACGCGCGCCGACGGAATCCGATTATTTTATCCTCTTCCGTGTCGGATGCCGGTCACTGCACCGCTGGCGCGCAGAAGTTGCCGTTTCTCTCCAGGCAGGTATAGCTTGCCCCGAAATGCGACTGCGCACCGCCGCCGCCTTTGTGCACCACGACCGCTGAAAACGTGATCGCGAAGATCGCCGCAAATAGCGTGATGATGCTAAAGCGTCTTGCCAGAATATACATGTTCATTGCCTTGCCCCCGATACGCAACTCGATCGTGACAAGAGTTTTGCCATAGGGCGGCTGAATGAGTGCTGAGATGCCGGTTCATCCGCCGTTCAGCTTGCCGGCCAGGCTGGGGCGGGGTTGTGGAGAATATCGGGAAGCCTTGAAGAGCTTCGAAGCATGCCGATGTGCCGGCACGCTTCTGCGTTTCGATGATCGTGAAGTGGGGTCGTTGCAGCGTCAGAGCCGCGTCCAGGTTTGCGTCTTGCAGAGAACCTTCATCACGCAGCCCTGCATCCTCAGCGAATTGCCGGAAACCTTGCCCGAGCCGCTATAGGTCTTATCGGCGGCAGGGTCGGTGATCTCCCCGGCATAGCTGCCCGCGGTTCCCGCAAGCGTGCCGATCTTCCGGCCGGCATATTTACCGGTCTTCAGTGTCACGCAGTAACTGCCGCCGCAGGATGCGATCACCGCCGTATCGCCGGCGGCCGTCTTCCAGTTGCCGACGATCGGCTCTTCTGCATGCGCTATGCCGGCGATCACTGCGATGGCGGCGGCGAGAGCGAGGCTACGGATCATCTATTCCTCCTTGATGTCCTTGGTCGGTCGCGAAAATAGCTGACGCGAACGTAAAGGTAAATAAGCGTGATCGCGATCCTGCCGGCCATGGAAGGCAAGCCAGAAAAAAAGCGTTCGGCAAGCCCATAACGAAATCGCCTGCTGATTTCATGATGAACGATCCCTTTATTTTCAAATCTGAATCTTTCGTAAAATCCAAGCGAAAATCCTTAAAACGCAAGGAATCCGATGTTTAACAAAAACCCAATTTTACCAAGCATTTGCACTTTGTTTGTCTCAAATTAATCATGCATTTTAGGCGTTTTTTGAAAGCCGTTTGGCATAGTGAACCCATCAAACGAGCGGGGCAAACCCGCCGGACCGGAAGGGCCGAAAGCCGCGATAGACGGCAAGGCCTGAAGGTAAAACAGGGTAAGTCATAAACAGGCTAACAGGGATAAAACCGATGGCACGCTTTGAAATGCACAATGCTGAAACGGCCACCATGGGTGGCGACAATAGCGCCGATGTCTTCTGCGAAATGGGTCTGATGTATGCGACCGGCCGCGGCTGCGAAGTCGATCTCGTCGCTGCCCACAAGTGGCTGAACATCGCCGCAATCAAGGGTAACGACCGCGCCGCCGAGCTTCGCGCCGACGTGGCCGCGTCCATGGACAAGATGCAGATCGTAGCAGCGCTGCGCGCTGCCCGCGAATGGATGACGGTTCACTGAGACCGTCTCCAGTTGAGAATTCGACCGGAATAACAACCTCGAAAGAGGGGGCTGGCGGGGCGCTTTTGACGGGGCCGATGTCAGGAGAAGGGAACCGCGGCCGGATCCTCCACCGGGCGCGGTTCTTCTGTTTTATCGGCTGATTTTCTTCAGCACCTGCGGCAGCGCTTCTTCGAGGAGCGCTATATCCGCCTCGGGGCCGACGCTGACACGGATGCAGCGGTTGAGCGGCGCCACGCCGGGCATGCGAATGAAGACGCCGTGCTCCATCAGGCCATCGACGATCGCCCTTGCGTATATGCCATCACGCCCAGCGTCGATCGCCACGAAGTTCGTGGCCGAGGGCAGGGGCTGAAGTCCGTTCGCCCGGGCGATGCCGGCGATCCGCTCCCGCGCCGCATGGATTTTCCCGACCACCTCGACGAGATAGTCCTGGTCCTTGAGGGCCGCGAGGGCTGCTGATGTCGCCAGCCGGTTCATGCCGAAATGATTGCGGATCTTGTCGAAAGCCTGCGCCGTGCCTGGGGTGGAGATCACATAGCCGATGCGTGCGCCGGCAAGCCCATAGGCCTTGGAGAAAGTGCGGGTGCGAACGACGTTCGGCAGGTCGATCAGCGAGGAGATCGATGGCAGCGAATCCGCGGGCCCCGTTTCACTATAGGCTTCATCCAGCACCAACAGCGTCGTCTCGGGTAGTGCCTTGGCGAAGGCGATGATCCGGTCGGCATTCCACCAGCTTCCCATCGGATTGTCAGGATTGGCGAAATAGACGAGCGGCGCGTCTTCGCGCTTCACCGTCTCAAGGAGCCCGTGGAGATCCTCGCGGTCGTTTAAATAGGGAACGGTCACCAGCCGGCCGCCGAAGCCGGCGACGTGGAAATTGAAGGTCGGATAGGCGCCGAGAGAGGTGACGACCGGCGCGCCCGGCTCGATCACCAGCCGGACGATCTGGCCGAGCAATTCATCGATGCCGCTGCCGATGGCGATATTGGCGGCAGTCACGCCGAGATGGGCGCTCAGCGCTTCCCTGAGCGCGAAATTTTCCGGATCGTTATATTTCCAGATGTTGCCGGCCTCCTCACGCATCGCTGCGAGAACGGAAGGGGCGGGGCCGAAGCCGTTCTCATTGGCGCCGATGCGGGCCAAAACGGCCAGTCCGCGCTGACGCTCGATCGCCTCTGGACCGACGAAGGGAACTGTGGAGGGCAGGGCGCTGGCAAGGGGCGTAAAGCGCGAAAAGGCGGACATGCGAAGGCAATTTCCCGGGCACGGTGACATCAGGCGCAACAATAGGCCCGGGCACGGCCAAGGCAAGCAAGATTATTCCGCAACCGGACGATCGCCAGTCTATATCACGCGCGGAAGATCGGTGCGCGCCGGGCGTTGATCGCTTCCATATTGCCGACAAGGAAATCGGTACGAACGACGCGGCGCAGAACCTCAGGATCCAGGATGTTGATGAACCGCACCCCGATGCGTTCCTTGTTGCGGTAGACCTCGGCGCAGCCGATGCGATAGGCGAGGCCGAGAATGTTGAGATAGTAGTGCTTGGGCAGCCCGGCAGTGGTCGACACGATGAAGGTGGCGCCGCCCTGCGAGATATCGATAATCTCGGCGCTTCGCATCGAGACGCCGGTGAGGCATGGCCGGACGGCGACGATACGGGCGGGCCGTTTAACGTTGAATTCTTCCCAGCGCAGGTCGTAGACAGCGGATTTGACCGTGGCAAGGTGTGTAGCGCGGAGCATAGTCATCTCACATTCTCCGTCAGACAGGGCACATTCGGGGTCTTAATGTCAAACAGAGCCGTCTTGATCGCATTCAAGCTGGCCTTGCTCGAACCAAGGTCACATGAATGTTTTGCGCATTCGTCAAATATAAAATTACCATTTTAACGAGTTTAAACTTTGTTCCCAAGCGGGACGCCCGGATGTCCATTATCGGGACGCGGGCTCTCGCTTCAGCCGATGAACCTGACGGCGAAATATCCGCCGGCAGCGGTCAGCGCCGTCAGAGCCGTGCCCCAGACCATGTCGATCAGGCTCATGGTGAGCGGCCAGTTCCGGAGCGTGGCGAGATTGGTGAGGTCGTAGGTGCCATAGGCCGCCAGTCCCAGAATGGCACCGTGGAGAAGTCCGGTTGTGATCGATTCTGCCGACAGCGCCGGCAGCACGGCAAGCACGACCACGGCGGCGGTGAAGAACAGATAGAATAGCGCGGCGACCGTAAGATTGGGCGAGGGCAGCATCAGTGCTCCCAGCTGCTCGCGATAGAAACTGCGGGCGATAAGGCCGAGCCATACCCCGTCGCAGACGAGAAGAGTGAGAAAGGCGCCGGCATAGGCGAGCAGGGCTGTCTTCATTGTCAATCTCCAGAAGATGCCTCTTCTACGCAGCAAAGGCCGGCCGGATCGCCACCCGTTCGATTTCGGCGCAATTTTCCTGAACTCTTTCAATGGCCGGGCGTTCTGCCTTGATCGATGAAGCACGGCGCGCTTCGAATGACGACAGCGAGGAGTTGAAGATGAACGACGTCAGAGTCCCATGGAAATCATGGGTCGTGGTCTGCAATGGAGCCAAGGCTCTGATCATGCAGAATGCCGGCGATGCCCAACTGATGAACCTGAAGGTGCTGGAAACTCTAACGCAGCCGAGCGAGCCCGATCGCGAAATTGGCACCGACAAGCCCGGGCGCAGCCATGCCGCCGGCGGCTTCAGCGGCAGCGCTGTCGAGGAAACCAACTGGCAGGATCAGGCCGAAGCCCAATTTTTGAAACAGGTAGCCGAAAAGCTCGACGAACTGGCGCAGGAAAAGGATACCCGCCACATCGTCCTCGTTGCGCCGCCGAAGGCGCTCGGCACGCTGCGGCCGGCACTCAGCGCCGATACGCAGGCCGCAATCTCCGCGGAATTGGCGAAGGACTATACCAATATGCCGGTTGACGAGATCGAGCGACATCTCGCGGCCTGAGCTGTGAGCACCAACCAAAGGAAACGCGGGTCGAGAGGCCCGCGTTTTCGTGTCACACCGATGGTCTCTGCCCGGCAAACAGGTCTTCATGATCGGCAAAGAGCGCCGCCAGACGATCGATAACGATCCTGACCTCCGGCCGTTGCCGTTCGTCGTCATGCGCGACAATCCACATTTCGTAAGTCAGGTCGTCGATCACAGGGCCGGCGCGAATAAGTGCGCGCTCCTGATCGCCGATGAAACAGGGAAGCACGCCGCGACCGGCACCGCCGCGGATGAGGTAAAAGAGCATATGCGGCGTGGTCGTCCAGCTGGTGATCCAGTAATCCGGCTGTTCGAAAGTCCATTTGTCCGCCGGCGTAGTGGCGGTATCGGTGCCGAGCGAGATCCAGTTGCAGTTGGTCTCGTCGTAGCCGGCCGACTGATAAACCGCGTGCGCCACCTTGACCGAACGGCGGATCGCGACATTGCCGCTCTCCGGCCGACTGTGGCGAATGGCGATATGGGCCTCGCGATAGGTGAAATCGACGCTCGCGTCACAGGTCTTGTAGCACATGCGGAAGCTGTCCTTCGGCGTCCAGACGCTGGCCAGATGGTCGGCGATGAAGCGCGAGGTCCAGCTGTCGGCGGCCGTCGAGACGATCGGCAGCGTCAGCACCTCGCCGCGCCAGTCGGAGATTGCGCGCGCCGCCTCCTGCATCAGTCGGACCCGATCGAGCAGCTCCTGCCCGTCCTTCGCCAGCAGATAGCCAGTCGGACCGCGACTGAACAAGGAGCGGCCGGTCACCCGTTCGAGCGCCAGCATGCGCCGGCCGATCGTCGGCGCGCTGAGCCCGGTGCTCGCCGCCGCTGCCGAAAGTCCGCCGCCGGTCGCGACATAGAAGAAAAGTTGAAGGTCGTCCCAGCTTGCATCTTTCATGGATGAAAACCCCCTTTCCCCAGCGTCTCTACATCTGAGCGGCGCGAGGACTTAGCTCAAGTGCTCCAGGAAATAGATGGAGGATGAAGCAATGGATCTCAACTGGGTTGTTCTCTTCATGGAAGTCGAAAGCCGCAAGCGCCGGATTCGTCACGATCCCTTTGCCGATCCGCTCGAGCAGCCGGAATGGTGCGGTCTCCGCTGGGCCGTTCTGATCATCGCACGTCTGGTCGCGAGAAGGAGCGCCGCTGCAGAGGCTGCGCGCCGCAAGGGGGAGAAGACTGGAGAAAGCCTCAGGTTTCGAAGCTCAGCCGCAGCACGTGATGCAGGAATTCCGGGTTGAGCAGCATATTGAAGCTGATCGTCACCAATTCGCCTTCGCGTTTGACCACGGTAGCGCCGATTTCGTCGTGGATGCCGAGAATTTCGAGGAAGAAATGGCTCGGCATCTCAAGGCTCGGGCTCACTTCGAGCAATGCGCCGGCAAGCGTGATCGTGCGGATCAGGCAGCGCACCTGCGTTCCGGTGCTGAGGTGATGGCCGACGAAGATGATGTTGCCGGGTCTGTCGAGATTGAATTCCCTGTAAGCACGTTCCGGCTTGGGGTGTTCTGTGTCGAGGTGCATCTGAAAGGCCCTTTTAGCCTCCGCTTATTGTACGACAGAATAATAACGCAGGAGTGCTGACAATTGCTGAAGAGCATCGTTAAGATTGAAGCCTTCCGCAAAACCTGCGGGGGAATCGCGCCGATTTCGTGCAGATTTGCTCCAAATCTGCTCATTCATTGCCGTACATGCGCCATTCTTGACATGCCGGCGGTGTTCGCGCATACAAAGAGCCGGTTCGAGGCACCGGCCGCTCGCGGATGAAAATCCATGGTGAAGTCCTCGCGATCATGGTCACAGCCCCTTGTGCATGCTGACTGGCGGCAATGCGAGCTCCCATCTGCAGTCGAAGAGCATGCCTTTCGAAGGCTCACTCCATGATGACCAGTTATCCCGGTATTAAAGAATTGAAGGCCCAGGCCAAGCGCCTGCGCCAGGCGATGAACGATCGCGGCACCGCTCTGACTCACAGCGCGGCCCTGGAATTGATTGCCCGCCAGCACGGCGCGCGCGACTGGAACACGCTCGCGGCCCTGGCGGCAAAGCCCAATGCGGCTGCGAAGACGCCGCTCTTCGTCGGCGCCCATATTCGCGGCCGTTACCTCAACCAGCCGTTCACAGGCGAGATTCTGGCACTTTCGGCCTTGCCGGGCGGCGATCTCCACAGGATCACCATCCATTTCGACGAGCCGGTGGATGTCGTGACCTTCGAGAGCTTTTCCGCCTTTCGCCGACGTGTGACCGCCCAGATCGACGCCGATGGCATTTCGCCGAGGAAAACCTCGAACGGACTGCCGCATCTGGTGCTCGACCTCTAAATTGCTTCTCCTCTTCTTTTGAGGCCGCCCGATCCGGATGATTTCAGTCGGATCCAGGCCCTTCCCGATTTTGCACGGATTTCTCCATGACCGATCTTTCCGCAGGCAATAGTTTTCTTACCGGCTGGCTGCCGGGCGTCTTCATCAAGACGGCGGCGCCGATCGTCGCGATTACCACAGTTAACGGCCTTTTCACCGTGGTCGACGCCTATTTCCTGGGCGCCTATGTCGGCCCCGACGCGCTCTCTGCCGTCAGTCTGATTTTCCCCGGCCTGATGCTGCTGGTCGCGCTGCAATCGCTCGTCTCGAACGGCATGGCGAGTATCCTCGCCCGCCGGCTCGGCGCCGGCAGTCGCGAAAGTGCACGCCAGGTATTCGCTGGAGCCCATACGCTGGCGCTTGCCGTGACCTTGATCCTCAACATCGTCTATTGGGCCCTGGGCCGACAGATCATCGAAACGGGCGCAGCCGGAAACGCTGCTGTCGGCCATGGCGCCATGTTGTTCATGGGTGCGATGATCACCTTTGCGCCGGTCAGCTTCTTCCTGTCGCTGCATCTCGACGGGCTGCGCTGCGAAGGCAAGATCGGTTTCATGACGCTGGTGACGCTGTCGGCCTCGCTGCTCAACATTCTTGCCAACTGGCTGTTCATGGCAGTGATGCATTGGGGTGTGCTCGGTTCGGCGGCGGGCTCCATCGCATCGCAATTCGTCTGTCTCGCAGCCGTGCTCGCCTACCGCTGGCGCCGGTCGGCGGCACTCAGGCCTTCAGCGGGGTTGGCTCTTGCCGAATGGCGCGGCATCGTCGTCTTCGGTGCGCCGATGAGCCTCGGCTTCATCGGCATATCGCTGGCCTCGGCCGCCATTTTGATCAACGTTTCGCTCTGGAGCGTGCGTGATTACGCGGCAACGGTTGCCGCCTATGGCATCATCACCCGGATCATGACCTTCACCTATCTACCGCTACTCGGCCTCAGCATCGCGCTGCAGACGATCGCCGGCAACAATCATGGCGCCGGTCTCGGGCTTCGCGTCGGCCGCAGTCTACAGATCGCCATGCTTGCCGCACTTGTCTATTGCACACTGGTGGAAATCGCCGTCGAATTGCTGGCAAGCCGCCTCGGCGCCGTCTTCGTCGCCGATCCCGCCATTATTGCCGAAGTCAGGCGCATTCTGCCGTGGACGATCGGCGCATATTTCCTCTTCGGGCAGATGCTGATTTTCTCGTCCTATTTCCAGTCGATCGGCGATGCACCGCGCGCAGCGATCTTCGGTCTGTCCCGGCCTTACCTGCTAACCCTGCCGCTCACCTTCCTGTTGCCCTTGCTCTTCGGCGAGCAAGGAATCTGGATGGTGCCGGTCTTTGCCGAGGCGGGAATGCTCGTGCTTGCCTTCCTGGTGCTGTCGCAGAACGCCAAACGGCGCGGTTGGCGCTACGGGCTTCTGCCCGCCTGAAATGGAAAAGCCGCGCTCCAAAACGCGGCTTTTGCCTGGTTCGTCTATTTCTGGCCTCTCGAAGTCGCTGATGCCGCCGCTTCCGCCTCGTTCAAGGCCTCAGCGCATTCCTGGCAGCAGACCTCGACGGTCTTGCCGCCGAGCTTGACGGTGATGGTCTCCGGGCCGAGTTCACAATCGCAGGCAGCGCATGTGGTCTTTTTCATCTGATGATCCTCCGGTTGATGTCCCGGGATTGGGACAGGCTCATAAGATCATCGAGACCGCATCGCCGCTGTCGAAATCTTTAGCGATCGACCGGCGCTATCTGCGCCGCAATTGCGCCGAACGCTGGTATTCGGCCGGGGTCTGCCCGTAGGCTTGCTTGAAGGAAGCGCTGAAATGGCTGTGGCTGGAAAAACCGAGATCGAGGCCGAGCGCGGTCAGGTCGTCGTACTGGCCGAGAAGATCGAGCGCGCGGGCAAGCCGCAGCCGCAGCTGGTAGCGGTAGAGAGGCGTCGCCTCGACCTGCTGGAAGACCTGGGTGAGATAAACAGGTGAGACACCCACCTCGGAGGCGATTTCCCCGAGTGTCCAGCGCCGCGCCAGATCGGAGGAAAGCACCAGCTTTGCCCGATCGACGAGCTTCTGCCGGCCAACGCTGGCGCCCGCCGCATGCGAAGTGCGCTCGCCGAGCGAGCGGCGCACGAGCGTCAGCGCCAATGTTTCCGCCTCCAGCGTTTCGGCGACGTTGCGGACGAGACCATGACGCAGGAGAGCGACCAGCGCCTGCGCACGCGGATCGATCCGCCGGCGCTGGCGACGGAATGAAAAGGCGGGGTCTCGCTGCACCTGCTCCTTCGGCGCCAGCTCTTCGAGCATGGATTCGTCGATCGCCAGATCGATACAGGCGTCGCCGCCTTCAATGGGATGGCTGATCCGATATCCCTGGCCGGCGTTGAAGAACAGCATCTGATTGGCTTCGGCCACCGTATCATTGCGGCCGACATGCCGCATGAAGACGCCTCGATAGGGATAGACGAGACTCGTCTTGTGGGTGCATTCCTCGTCGCTCTTGTGACGGCACTCGCCATTACAGACGACGTCACGAATCGTGACGGTCTTCGTTTTCAGGAGCAGTGCTGTTGAAAACTGCGACATCGTATGTTCCGGGGTTGGAAAGGCCGCCCGGTAAGGCGGCCCGGGGCACAATATCACAACTAACGCTCGTGTTCAGTAGCGACTGTAGACGTGAACGTCGCTTTCCGTCTGGCCCCTGGAAAGGCCTATATCCTTCAGCTGATCGTCGGAAAGTTCCATCAGCGCATTGCGGTTGCGCCGTTCGCTGATCTTCCGGGCCAGCCAGCGGACGGCCGTGATTGCGGCCGGAAGCAAGCCCGGCTGTATCTCGCGCAAAGAGCGAATATTGCGGGCCGGTATCGTGAAATTCGTGCTGTGCATGATGATCCTCCATCCTTGTTTGGATGGAGGCAGTGAACCATCAGTGACGGCTTTGCGCTGTCAGATTATTTAGCGATCGAACGCTGCTCTCACGCTTTCAGCAACCACTCGTGCTCGGGCGCGTTGTGGAATTTCCAGATCCGCTTCGGCCCGGCCATGACGTTGAGATAATAGAGATCGTAGCCATGTGTTGCCGCGCAAGGGTGATAACCCCTAGGCACCAGCGTCACGTCGCCATCCTCGACCGCCATTGCCTCGTCGAGCGAGCGATCGTCGGTGTAGACACGCTGGAAGCCGAAACCTTGCGGGGGGTTGAGGCGATGGTAATAGGTCTCTTCCAGGAAGCTCTCGTTCGGCAGATCGTCCTGGTCGTGCTTGTGCGGCGGATAGGAGGAGGTGTGGCCGCCCGGCGTGATCACCTCAACGACGAGCAGCGAATGCGCCGAGCTGTCGTCTTCCGGCATGATATTGTTGACATAGCGTACATTCGTGCCCTTGCCACGCGTCACCTGCGGATGCGTGCCCGGCGGGATCGCCTTCGCCTCATAGGTGCCGCCGCCAGGGGCGGAGCAGACAGCAAGTTCCAGATCGGTTTCCGCCGTGACCGACCAAGTCGATTCCATCGGAATATAGAGCGCATGCGGCGCGCCGTCGAAGGGGTTCATGCGCTCGCCGAGCGTGCCGAAATCCCTGGTTCCGGCGGAGGCCTTGCCCTTGCCGCTCACCCAGACGAGGCAGACTTCGCGCTCGCCGGTCTCGCCGGAAATGCTCTCGCCGGGCTTCAGGCGATGCAGATCGAAGCCGACATAGGTCCAGCCGGCGCTTTCAGGGGTGACATGCGTGACGCGGCCATGCGTGCCCGATGGTTTCACCTTGAGGTTTGGCATTGATGTTTCCTCGTAAGTTAGCGGGTGCGGCCCCCTCTGGCTGCCGCCACCTTCCCCCGAGGGGAGAAGGGATATGCCGCACCGTCTATGTTTCCCTTCTCCCCAGCGGGGAGAAGGTGCCCGGAGGGCGGATGAGGGGGCTTCTTGCTCCTGAGTCTGGGGGCGTTCCGTTATCCCTTCGGGAAGCCTTCCGTTTCCACGGTATAACCCGCGGCCGTCATAACGCGCATCAATTCAGCGTGGCCGATCTCGGCCATTTTCTGCGGGGGCGCCTTACGCGGATCCTGTTCGGCTTCGACGACGAACCAGCCTTCATAGCCGTGATCGGCGAACCGCTGGACGATGGCGCCGAAATCGAGCGAGCCGTCGCCCGGAACCGTGAAGGCGCCAAGCGCCACCGCGTCGAGGAAGGACTGCCGGCTGCGGTCCAGCCCGTCCACCACAGGCTTGCGGATGTCCTTGACGTGGACGTGGTTGATCCGGGCATGGTGATTGTCGATGGCGCGCAGCACATCGCCGCCCGCAAAAGCCAGGTGCCCGGCGTCGAGCAGCAGCGGAATGCCTTCGCCCGAATAGCGCATGAAGGCGTCGAGTTCCGGTTCGGTTTCGACGACCGCCGCCATGTGGTGGTGATAGGAGAGCGGCATGCCCTGTTCGGCGCACCATTCGCCGAATTCGGTGACGCGGCGCGCATAGGCCTTCATCTCGTCATCGGAAAGGCGCGGCTTGGTCGCGAGCGGCTTGGAGCGGTCGCCCTGGATGGAGCGGCCGACTTCGCCATAGACGATGCAGGGCGCATTGACCGCCTTGAAAAGCGAAATCATCGGCGCGATGCGGTCCTTGTTAGCGGCAAGTTCTTCATTAACAAGCGTGCCCGAGAACCAGCCGCCGCACAGCGTCACGTCGGCGGCGCGCAGGATCGGGAGCATCTCTTCCGGATTGCTGGGGAAGCGGCGGCCTTGCTCCATGCCGGTGAAACCGGCGCCACGGGATTGCCGCAGGCATTCTTCGAGGGACACGTCGTCGCTGAGCTCAGGAAGGTCGTCGTTCCACCACGCGATGGGCGACATGCCAAGTTTGGCTTTCATCAACATTCTCCTTAAAAATATTACGGAAGAGCCGCTCCGCTCTTCCGAAAAAATAACGGCAATCGTTTAACCGATGCGCTGGGCGGCACGTGCCTCGACATAGCCCTTGCGTGCCTCGTTGACCTCTTCGCGCGGGCTGACTTCAGGCACCGCGACATCCCACCAGTGGCCGCCGGCTTCGGTGGTAATAAGCGGGTCGGTGTCGATGACGAAGACCGACGTGCGGTCGTTCTTTCTGGAATCGACGATCGCCTGCTCGAGTTCTGCGATAGAGCTGACCTTGACGGCGATGGCGCCCATGCTTTCGGCATGCGCGCGGAAATCGATCTCCGGCATCACCTCGTAATAGGAGTCCTTGAGCAGATTGTTGAAGTTGGCGCCGCCGGTTCCCATCTGCAGCCGATTGATGCAGCCATAGCCGCGATTGTCGAGCACGACGATATTGAGCTTGAGGCCGAGCATGACCGAGGTCGCAAGCTCGGAATTCATCATCATGTAGGAACCGTCGCCGACCATGACGACGACATCGCGCTCCGGACGCGCCATCTTGGCGCCAAGCCCGCCGGCGATTTCGTAGCCCATGCAGGAAAAACCGTATTCCATGTGATAGCTGCCCGGGGCTGTCGCCGGCCAGAGCTTGTGCAATTCGCCGGGAAGGCCGCCTGCAGCGCAAAGAACCGTCGTGTTCTCGCCGCCGATCGTGCGCGCTACCGCGCCGATCACCTGAGCATCGGAGGGCAGGGCAGCATTGGTCGTCGCCATTGCCTTGGCGGCAGCTTCCATCCAGACCTTTTTCTCCGCGGCAGCCTTTTCGGCAAGTGCCGCCGGCGCCTTCCAGCCGGAAAGCCCCGATGAAAGTGCTTTCAGCCCTTCACGGGCATCGGCCACCAGCGGATGGCTGTCATGTTTGACCGCATCATAGGCGGCGATGTTGAGGCCGATCATGCTGAGGCTGTCGTTCTTGAACAGCGCCCAGGAGCCCGTGGTGAAATCCTGGCAGCGCGTACCGACGGCGATGACGAGGTCCGTCTCTTCGGCGATCGCATTCGCCGCCGAAGTGCCGGTGACGCCGACCGAGCCGAGCGCCAGCGGGTGGGTTTCGTTGATCGACGACTTGCCGGCCTGGGTGACGACGACAGGAATGGCATGGGCCTCGGCAAAGGCGGCAAGTTCCTTCGTCGCCTGCGAATAAAGCACGCCGCCGCCGGCAACGATCACCGGCTTCTGCGATGCCTTGATCAGTGCGATGGCATTTGCCAGTTCGTCCGCATCCGGCTGCGGCCTACGCGTCGTCCAGATCTTTTCCTGGAAGAGGCTTTCGGGATAATCGAAGGCTTCAGCCTGAACGTCCTGGCAGAGCGACAATGTCACCGGTCCGCAATCGAACGGATCGGTCAGCACCTGCATGGCGCGCTTCAGCGCCGTGATGATCTGCTCGGGCCGGGTGATTCGGTCGAAATAGCGGGAAACCGGGCGAAAGGCGTCATTGGCGGAAACCGTGCCGTCGCCGAAATCCTCGATCTGCTGCAGCACCGGGTCGGGCGCGCGGTTGGCGAAGACGTCGCCGGGCAGGAAGAGAACCGGAATGCGGTTGACATGCGCCACGCCGGCGGCCGTCACCATGTTCAGCGCGCCCGGACCGATCGAGGTCGTGCAGGCCATGAAACGCTGGCGGAAGCTCGCCTTGGCATAGGCGATTGCGGCATGCGCCATGCCCTGTTCGTTATGAGCGCGATAGGTCGTGAGTTCGCCGCGCACCTGATAAAGAGCCTCGCCCATGCCGGCGACGTTGCCATGGCCGAAGATCGCCCAGACGCCGCCGAAGATCGGCACTTTCTTGCCATCGACGATCGTCATCTGAACTTTGAGGAAATGCGCGACAGCCTGCGCCATCGTCAACCGTATCGTCTTGCCCATCGGGGCCTCCCGCAATTTTTCTTTTCGCGTTTTCCTCTCTCCAACCCCTCCCACAAGGGGAGGGGTTAACCCGCGACGGCTCGTCCAAAGGACGCTCGCTCATAGCGTGAGGCGCTGCCTCAAGTTAAGTCCCTCCCCCTTGTGGGGAGGGGTTGGGGAGGGGTCTAAATTCCATTCTTACTGAAGCCCACGCGTCTTAAGCCAGGCCTCTGTCAGTTGCCGGAAGCGGCCGGCCATGTCGGCGATCGCCTCCTCGTCGTTCATTTCGCCCGAGAGCCATGCGCGCGCCGGATCGGCAAAGATCGTCCGGCCGACGGCGAAGCCCTTCACGGAGGGAGCCGCCAGCGTCGCCTCGAAGCAGGAAATCAGTTCCTCGGCGGGTGCCTCTAACCCCAGGAGCACGATACCACGGCACCATGGATCATTTTTGGCGATAACGGCATCGATCTTTTTCCAGGCTTCGCGGGAGGCTTGCGGCTCCAGCTTCCACCAGTCCGGCTTGATGCCGAGCGCATAGAGCTCTTCCAGCGCGGTGGCGATCGTATCGTCGGTGAGCGGCCCGTTCTTGCCGGCGATGATCTCCACCAAGAGCTCGCGGCCGACCTTGCGCGCGGCCTCGAAAAGCGTGCGCAGCTTTTCCTGCTGCTCCGTCTTCAATTCTGAGGGATCATCGGGGTGATAGAAGCACAGGCACTTGATGCAATGACCGAGCGGCCATTCCACAAGCTGTGAGCCGATGTCCTGGCTGAACTCGAAGCGCAGCGGCTTCGAGCCCGGCAGTTCCACCGGTCGGCCGATCCAGGAGAAATTCTTCGTTGCCGCATCGAAGAAGGCGTCGCGGCCGAAGCGTTCGTCGATCAGCATGCCGTAGCCATCGCGGCCGTTTGAAACCCGGGCCGCTGCCGCAACCGCCAGCCGCTTGAACGCAACGATCTTGTCGTGGCCGACGCCGAGTTCATCGGCGACGCTGACGAGCTGCGAGCGGTGATCGATCGCCAGCGCCATCAGCAGCGGGATTTCGCCTCGCCGGGTCGATGCCCAATGAATATGGTTGATCGCCTCGTCCTTGCGAAGTGCGCGATGCTTGCTGCCGGTCTTGAGGAAGAAATCGAGTTCTGCCCAGGTCGGATATTCCGGTGAACAGAGCAGGCGAGAGACGGCAAAGGCGCCGCAGGCGTTGGCCCAGGTGGCGCAAGTCTTCAGCGGCTCATCCCGGAGGAAGCCGCGCAGGAAGCCGGACATGAAAGCATCGCCGGCGCCGAGCACATTGAACACCTCGATCGGGAAGCCCTGGCCGACGATGCCGGCTTCGAGGTCGTCGGCGATCGGCCCGTCATAGACGATGCAGCCCATGGCGCCGCGCTTGAGCACGATCGTCGCGGGCGTCAGGCGGCGGATCTCCTTCAGTGCGCCGAGCACGTCGTCTGCGCCGGAAGCGATCAGGATTTCCTCTTCGGTTCCGACGATGAGGTCGCAATCCGGCAGCGTCTCCTTCATCTTGGACGAGACGCGGTCTGATTTCACGTAGCGCTCGAAACCTTCCGCATGGCCGGCAAGACCCCAGAGGTTCGGCCGGTAATCAATGTCGAAGATTACCTTGCGGCCGTTCGCCTTGGCGATGCGAATCGCCTTGCGTTGGGCGGCCTCGGTGTTCGGCCGCGAGAAATGGGTGCCGGAAACGAGAACGGCGCGCGAGGATTTGATGAAATTCTCGTCGATATCGCCTTCCTCGAGCGCCATGTCGGCGCAGTCGGAGCGATAGAAGATCATCGGCGACACACCTTCGGCCTCGACCGCAAGCAGCACCAACGCCGTCAGCCGTTCCTTGTCGGTAATAATGCCATCTGTCGCTACGCCTTCGCGCGCCGCCTGCTCGCGGATGAAGCGCCCCATCTGCTCGTCCCCGACGCGGGTGATGAGGCCGGACTTGAGGCCGAGCCGCGCCGTGCCGATCGCGATATTTGATGGGCAGCCGCCGACGGACTTGGCAAATGAGGCGATATCCTCCAGTCGCGAACCGATCTGCTGGCCGTAGAGATCGACCGAGGAGCGGCCGATGGTGATTACATCAAGCGCCGGCTCCGGCTGTATACCCGGATTCGATTGTACCATGATGTCCTCCCGCTAGATTTTGCGCGGCTTCCAGTGCCAGCGAATTTTCAATAATGAAACATTGGTTCCACAAAATTGTCAATTCGGAATATTTATTCCATTTTCACTTTTGTGGGTTTTGAATGCTGGCGCTTGCGCCGCCGCTCGGCGATAGCGACCGGTAGCGCCATGGCGAGCGCCATCGAGGCGGAAAGCGAACGGAAGCCAGCGAAATCGGCCTCAGCCACTTCAAACCAATGGGTGGCGCAGGCGGCAAGCGGCGAGAAGGCCGAATCGGTGATTGCGATGACGGGCACGCCGCGATCGGCAAGCTCCTGGCTCTGGTTGAGGCTGTCAGCCGCATAGGGTGAGAAACTCGCCGCGATCGCCGCATCCTTGGGTGTCGCGAACTGCACCATTTCAGGGTCGACGCCATTCGGCGAGGCGACGATCTGATGGCGGATGTTGAGCTTGGAAAAAGCGTAGGTCATATGTGCCGTCAGCGGATAGGAACGCCGCTTTGCGATCAGATAGATCGTCTCGGCGCCAGCAAGGATGTCCACCGCTTTCGTAAAAGTGTCGGTCTGCACAGTCGCGGCCAACCGGTTGACCGATTGGTTTGCCGCGGCAATGAAGCCCGAAAGCAGATTGGCGTCCTCATCGTCGCCGCTCGATTTTTCCAGAGTGACCAGCCGCTCTTCATAGCTTAGCGTCCGATCGCGCAGCCTTTCGCGGAAGATGCTTTGGAGGTCGGAAAAGCCTTCATAGCCCAAATGATGCGCCAAGCGCACCAGTGTCGAAGGCTGGACGTCGGAAGCAGCCGCGATACTTGCGGTTGTGCCGAAAGCGATCTCATCGGGATTGCCGAGCGCAAAGGCGGCAACCTGCGCCAGCCGCTTCGGCATGTTCGCCTTGCGCTCGATGATGGTGCTGCGCAGACTTTCGAAATCGCGCGGCACGCGCGCGTGCCTCGGGGAATCGTTATCCATGCTTGCGGCTCTCGAGATGAAACAAATATTCCATAATTGCCGAGCATAGACGATTTCAAAGGGCGCGCCTAATTGTTTTTAATGCCATGTAATTGAAGGAGTTTAGACAAAATATCCGATAGCAAGCCGGAAAAGACAGGCCGGTGGTCCCTTGTCAAAATGATCCAAATATTCCAAAAATCCGCCGCGCAGCTCTTGAGGAGACAGAAAATGAGGCCACTCGGCATCGGGTTGATCGGCACCGGATATATGGGAAAGTGCCATGCATTGGCGTGGAATGCGGTGAAGACGGTATTCGGTGATGTCGAGCGTCCGCGTCTCGTGCATCTTGCGGAAGCCAATGCCGGGTTAGCTGAGGCGCGTGCTGGCGAATTCGGCTTCGAGAAGGCCACAGCCGACTGGAGGGCGTTGATCGCCGACCCTGATGTCGACGTCGTCTCCGTCACAACGCCCAACCAGTTCCATGCCGAGATGGCGATTGCAGCCCTCGAGGCAGGCAAGCACGTCTGGTGCGAAAAGCCGATGGCGCCGGCCTATGCCGATGCCGAGCGCATGCTGGAAACGGCGAGGATGTCAGGCAAGGTCGCCGCGCTTGGCTATAATTACATCCAGAATCCGGTCATGCGCCACATCAAGACGCTTGTCGGCGAGGGCACCATCGGCGCGGTCAATCATATCCGCGTCGAGATGGACGAGGATTTCATGGCCGATCCCGATGCTTTCTTCTATTGGAAGAGCGAGCTTTCCGCCGGCTACGGCGCGCTCGACGATTTCGCCGTGCACCCGCTGTCGCTGCTCTGGTATCTTTTCGGTCATGTCGAGGCAGTCATTACGGATATGGCAAAACCCTATCCGGATCGCCCTTTGAGCGAGGGTGGCCGCCGTGCGGTCGAAAACCATGATGCCGCCAACGTGCTGATTCGGCTTGGCGGCGGCATTTCCGCGGTATTGATGGCGAATCGGGCCGCCTGGGGGCGCAAGGGCCGCATCGTGCTGCAGATCTTCGGCTCGAAGGGCTCGATCGTTTACGATCAGGAGCGCATGAACGAATTCGAACTTTACCAGGCCGACGGGCGCGGCTCGGAACAGGGCTTCCGCAAGATACTGGCGGCACCTGCCCATCGGCCTTATGATCGCTTCATCCCGGCGCCTGGCCATGGGCTCGGCTTCAACGACCTGAAGATCATCGAATGCCGCGAGTTGATCCGGGCAATTTCAGGTGAACCGTCGTCGATCGTGACATTCGAAGACGGTCTCAGGATAGAGAAGTCGGTGCATGCCATGGCACAGTCCTTCCACGAGCGTCGCTGGATCGAGATCGGCTGAATGTAAGAAGCCGCTTTCCGTTGACGGCGCACGGGGCAGGGGATAGGCCTTGGCGTAATTGTCGGGCGCAGTTTCAGGAGTGAGATCGTGACGGATAGATTGGTGATCATCGGCGCGGGCCAGGCCGGTTTCGCATTGGCAGCCAAGCTGCGTGCGTTGAAGGATACGCGCCCGATCACCCTCATCGGCGCCGAGGACGTGGCTCCTTACCAGCGCCCGCCGCTTTCGAAGAAATACCTGCTCGGCGAAATGAGCTTCGACCGTCTGCTGTTTCGTCCGGAGCACTGGTATCCCGACAATGACGTCGATCTTCGCCTTTCGACTTGGGCCGAGCAAATCAACCGAGACAGCAAGCAGGTTCTGCTGCAGGACGGCTCTGTTCTCGATTACGGCACGCTTGTGCTCGCCACAGGCTCGACACCGCGCCGGCTGCCGGCCGCGATCGGCGGCGACCTTGAAGGCGTCTATGTAGCCCGCGACAAGCGCGATGCCGATCTGCTGGCCGATGAGATGCGCCCCGGTCGCCGCGTCCTCATCATCGGAGGCGGATATATCGGTCTTGAAGCGGCAGCCGTCGCCCGTCATCGCGGCTTGGAAGTCACTGTCATCGAGATGGCTGACCGCATCCTGCAGCGCGTTGCAGCGAAAGAAACCGCCGACATCATGCGCGAGATCCATCAGGCCCATGACGTTGTGATTCGCGAGAAGACGGGCCTCAAGCATCTGATCGGCAAAGATGGCCGTGTTGCCGGTGCGGCACTTTCCGACGGGTCTGACATCGACGTCGATTTCGTTGTCGTCGGCATCGGCGTCGTGCCGAACGACCAGCTTGCCAAGGAAGCCGGCCTCGAAGTCGCCAACGGCATCATCGTCGACGACTTTGCCCGCACCTCCGATCCGGCGATCTTCGCGGCGGGCGATTGCGCAGCACTTCCCTGGCAGGGCGGCCGCATCAGACTCGAATCCGTGCAAAATGCCGTCGATCAGGCGGAAGCGGCGGCAGCCGTCATCGCCGGCGGCAGCGAGCCTTATGAACCGAAACCGTGGTTCTGGTCCGACCAGTACGACGTCAAACTGCAGATCGCCGGCTTCAATCTCGGTTATGACGAGACGCTGCAGCGCCCCGGCGCCCGAGAAGGCGCTCATTCGGTCTGGTACTTCAGGGAGGGGTTGCTGATCGCTGTCGATGCGATCAACGACGCGAAAGCCTATGTAACAGGCAAGAAACTGCTGGAATCCGGGACCAATCCCGACAAATCGATTCTCGCCGACCCCTCCGCAGACCTAAAGAGCCTATTGGGCTAAGACGGGAATCGATCGTTGCAAAAGGATTGCTGCCGGTAGGAATGCCGCCTCAGGCTTGCCAATCCTTCCTTGCCGCCCGCGGCAAAGCTCTTCTTCTTTATTGCAGAGAACGAAGCGCGATCAAATTCTCCATAGATCGCGGTGTGAAACCAGGTCCGTTTTCACAACCATCAGAAATGCCGCCCAGCGTATTTCTTCTGGTGAAAGCTCAAAAAACCCTTGCATTCACAGACCGGTCACCATAGTTAGGCCGCACCGGAGAGGTGGCCGAGTGGTCGAAGGCGCTCCCCTGCTAAGGGAGTATACGTCAAAAGCGTATCGTGGGTTCGAATCCCATCTTCTCCGCCATTTTGATTTCCCAGCATATATCGGTCTTTAGCACTCGGCGGGGAGTCATGTTCGCTTAGTCGGCTACGGCTGACGGTCAAATGGTGCAAAAATCTTCCGTTTCGACTGAGAGAATCGCCTGCGGGAATCACCTTTCGCGCCCCTAGCCAGATGGGCCGGTGAAAGCGGGTCCGTGAACGTTGGGTTACGCTTCCACTGATTGCGATCTCGACCCCAAAGACCGGATTTTGTCTGAAAGGTGTCATAAATGTGTCAAGAAGCGCATGTCCAGCGCCTCTTCGATCTCGCCTAAGCAGCCACAAAATCAGCGTTTTCTTAACAAAGCATAAAGGAAATCAGGCCCGCCTGCCCGACTTGTGTCCTTTCAGCAACAGAATGTCGGGAAGGCTCTAGCAAACCCCCCATCGGAGTAAGTTGGTGATTGCGTGACGGCGCCCGTCTTGTATTTTCAGCCTCGGAAGCGAGGGCGACTGATCGTCCACTTCTTGAAACACGGGGATGGGGCAGGGAACGCTGCTCAGCGAAAGATCCCAAACCCGATCGAAACTTTGAATTGGAGGTCATTTATGAACATCAAGAGCCTTCTTCTCGGCTCCGCTGCTGCTCTCGCAGTAGTTTCCGGTGCTCAGGCTGCTGACGCTATTGTTGCTGCTGAGCCGGAACCGGTTGAATATGTTCGCGTCTGCGACGCTTACGGCACCGGCTACTTCTACATCCCGGGCACCGAAACCTGCCTCAAGATCGAAGGCTACATCCGTTTCCAGGTTAACGTTGGCGAAGACGTCGGCGGCGATTCTGACTGGGATGCAGTGACCCGCGGTCAGGTTCAGTTCACGGCCAAGAGCGACACCGAGTATGGTCCACTGACTGGCGTTATCGTCATGCAGTTCAATGCTGACAATGCGTCGACTCAGGAAGCCAAGCTCGACTCCGCTTATCTCGACATCGCGGGCCTCCGCGCTGGTCTGTTCTACAGCTGGTGGGACGATGGCCTCTCGGGTGAAACCGATGACATCGGTTCGGTCGAAACGCTGCACAACTCCATCCGCTATCAGTATGAAAGCGGCGACTTC
>NZ_ML133649.1:0-432405 GCF_003985135.1 Rhizobium fabae | reverse complement strand
GATGGAAAAGCCCGTCCTGCGAACGGAGAAAATTTACCCGGTCGGCAGAATGCCGGTCAAAACACAACCGAACCCAGGGAAAGCCCTGCAGAACAAGCGTTCTGCCCCTTGTGTTCTTTCATTGGAGACCACCATGGCTGACATTCGTACCCTTTCCGCCGAGGAGGCCCGCGCTGCCGTTCCGGCTCTCTCGGACGTGCTGGCCGACTGCGTTGCGGGCGGCGCCTCCGTCGGCTTCATGCAACCCTATGGGCCCGAGGATGCCGAACCCTATTGGCTAGACGTCGCCGATGCAGTTGCCACGGGCGGCAACCTGCTGCTGGTCGCCGAGCTGGACGGCAGGATCGTCGGTACCGTCCAGGTGGGTGCCGCGCAGATGCCGAACCAGCCGCATCGCGGCGACTTGAAGAAGCTCCTGGTGCATCGTTCCGCTCGCGGGCGTGGCCTCGCCCGGCTGCTGATGGAGGCGGCCGAGCGCGAGGCGGCAAGGCGTGGCAAAACCCTGCTCGTGCTCGACACGGCAACCGGCAGCGATGCCGAGGCGATTTACCCGCGGCTCGGTTGGCAGCGTGTCGGCGTGATCCCGGATTATGCGCTGTGGCCGGAAGGAGGCTTCTGCGATACCACCCTGTTCTACAAGCGGCTCACCTGACTGCGCCACGCGCCGCTTATGACCACCTTGCGAATATTGGAAGCGCACTGGTTAGAGTAGCACCCGCCGTCCATTGCGTCGCGTTCCAGCCGAACTGCCGTGATGCTTCAATGTTGATCGCCATATCGTCGATAAAGGCGATCTCCTTGGGTGGAACACCCGCACGTTCGGTCGCCAGCCGGAAAAAATCGGGAGAAGGCTTGCTGTGCCCAAGGGCAGCGGAATAGAGGATGTCGTCGAAATGTGCCCCAAGGCCCAGCTGTTCCATCAGGTAGCGCGCCCGCCTGTGCTCCTGGTTGGTCGCCAGGAAGAGAGTGACGCCGCTTTGCCTGAGCACGGCGAGATCTGCGAGGAGATTGCGGTCGAGGCGGGAATCATTTTCGAACCAGTAGTCGATCAGCGTCGTGGCGCTGAGATGGGGCGCGATCTTTTCGAGCACGGTGGCGAGCCTTGGCTCCAGCGCCTCACGGCCGATGATGATGTCACCCCAATGGATCTGGAAGAACGCCTGTTGCAGCAGGTCAGGCCGCAGCCCGAGATCGTGCTCGAGATAGGTGAAGTGGGACAGCCCATCGGCTGGACGACCATGAATGAGCACGCCGTCGACATCGACCATCAGCACTTTCATGCGGAAATTTCCCCCGGTCTCAAGACATCGCGAAGGTGAAGTCATCCTTCTCGGCGATCAAGGGCGCGGTGCCGGCTTTTTTGTCGCGGCCGACGCATGTAAGTCTAGACTTTCAAGCAAGGACGAATCCGAAATGCGCATCATCTATTCCGAAGACCACAAGCTGCGCGATGCCAGGTCCGAACTCCATGCCGGTCAGCTGGTGACGCCCTTCGAGGCGCCGTTTCGCGCCGAGTGGATCCTGGCGGCGGTCAAGGAGGCGGGTTTCCACGATGTGGTGGCGCCCGATACCCATGGGCTGGAAACGGCGCGTAAGGTGCATGATCCTGCCTATCTGGATTTCCTCGCCACCGTCTGGGATCGCTGGGTCGCGGCCGGTTTTACGGGCGAGGCGATCGCCAATTCCTTCGCCGTTCGCCGGACGAGCCAGCGCGTGCCCGACAATATCGTCGGCGCGATCGGCCATTATGCCAATGCCGCCGACACCTCGATCACCAAAGGCTCCTACGAGGCAGCGCTTGCCTCGATGCGCTGCGCGATGACAGGCGCCGATTGGCTGAATGCGGGCAACCGTTTCGCTTTCGCGCTCTGCCGCCCACCCGGCCATCACGCCGGCATCGATCTCTTCGGCGGCTATTGCTTCATCAACAATTCGGGCGTTGCGGCGCAGCGTCTGCTCGATCACGGCGCGAAGAAGGTTGCGGTGCTGGATGTCGATTTCCACCATGGTAATGGCACGCAGGACCTCTTCTATCGCAGAGGCGATGTCTTCACCGCTTCGCTGCATGGCGACCCCATGCACGCCTTTCCTTATTTCCTCGGTCATGCCGACGAGGAAGGCGAGGGGGAGGGCACAGGCGCTAACCGCAACTATCCGATGCCGCCCCATACGCCCTGGGAAGTCTGGTCTTCGGCGCTTGCTGATGCGCTCGCCCGCATCAAGGCCTTCGGTGCGGAGGCAATCGTCGTGGCGCTCGGCGTCGATACGTTCGAACGCGACCCGATCTCCTTCTTCCAGCTGAAATCGGAGGATTTCATTCGTATGGGAGAGATGATCTCCGCCGCCGGCCTGCCGGTCCTCGCCTGCATGGAGGGCGGCTACGGCGTGCCGGAAATCGGCCTCAACGTCGCCAACGTACTCGCGGGTCTGGAAGCCTGATCGCTACCTATGACCGACGAAACCGTTCTATCCCTCCCGACATCCCGCATGCTGAGCTGGGCGCGCAACTCCACCATCTATCGCCTGGAGCGAAGGATGATGACGGAAAAGCAGCTCTTTGACGCCATCACCCGCAAGGCGAAGGAGAAGTTCGAAGATATCAGCGCGGCACAGCTCAAGGCCGTTGCCGATTTCGCCGTTAAATTTGCCTATGACAACAAGGTGCTCGACGACAGCGCCTATGCTGAGATCAGCACCCGCTCTGCCGTGCGCGGCGGCAAATCGAAGCGCGCCATCGCCCAGAAGCTTGCGGTGAAAGGCGTCTCCAGCGAAAAGGTAGAGGCTGCACTCGAGCAGGCTGACGATCTCTATGCGGCGGCGATATTCGCCCGCAAGCGCGCCTTTGGTCCCTTCCGCCGGGTCGAGCTTGACGACAAGCGAAAGGTCAAAGAGCTTTCGGCTTTCGCCCGTAACGGCTTCAGCTTCGACATCGGCAGGAAGGTCTTCGACATGAGCGTCGAGGACGCCGAGGAGGTTATCCTTGCCGGCCGTCTTTGATGTTGCATCGCCTCGGCCCAGGAGATCGCCGATCCCTGGCATTCTTCAGCATCAGCGCTCTTGATCCCGGCATGAAAAGTTTGAATTTGGTTCTCCGCCGTCCTCGGCCTAGAACCGCGCCAGGATCGGAGGCCGCATGGACATCAAGAATATAGAGACTGGAACGGATGGCGCAGCCTTGATTGCGCAGCCGGGCGTGTCGTCGTCTTCGGGCGGCTTGGCGGCCGGCGTCGCGATGTGCCTGATGTCGATGTCTTCGATCCAGTTCGGCGCGGCGTTGTCTTCGTCAGCCATCGCGACCTATGGCGTTGCCGGCGCCACCTGGCTGCGCCTCGCTTTCGCGGCGATCATTCTTGCCGTTGTCGTCAGACCTTCCCTACTGCGTTATAGCGGCGCCCAATGGCGGGCGACCTTGCTGCTCGGCACGACGACCGCCGCTATGACGCTGTGTTTCTTCGCGGCGATCCAGCGACTGCCGCTCGGCCTGGCGATCGCCATCGATTTCCTCGGGCCGCTCTCTGTCGCCGTCTTCGGCTACGGCCTGACCTGGCGCCTGCTCTGGCCGCTGATTGCTGCGGCCGGCATTCTCTTCCTCGCCCATGACGGCGAAGGCTGGGTCGGCAATCTCCCCGGCGTCCTGTTCGCCCTCGGCTCGGCTGTGGGATGGGCGGTCTATATCCTGCTGACGAAGAAGGTCGGCGCTGCCTTCAAGGGGCTGGAAGGCCTCTCGATGTCGCTGATCGTTGCCGGTCTCGTCGCAACCCCCTTCGGCCTTGCCGAGACAGGGGGCGCCTTCACGTTGAAAGGACTGGCGGAGGTTCTCGGCCTTGCCATCCTCGTGCCGCTCTTGCCCTATGCGCTGGAGATGGTGGCGCTGCGGCGCATGCCGTCGGCATCCTTCGGCATCCTGATGAGCCTCGAACCGGCGCTCGGCGCGCTCGCCGGCTTTCTGATCCTGGCCCAGCCGATGACCGCGCTGCAGATGCTGGGTACGGCGCTCGTAGTGGCGGCCAGCGCCGGTGCCACCGCCTCGGCGGCAAAGACCTAGAGCACGTCGCGCAAAAGTGTCAGCGGTTTTGCGATAACGACATGCGCAAAAACAAAGATCGGAAGCGCAAAGAGCGAACATGAAAAACCGCGACGCGCCTTAGGATATGGATCAGGCGGGTTTGCGGTTGGGATCGTCGAGCGCCGGATTGTAGAACAGCGAAAGCGTCAGGCTCTTGGCGATCCGCTCTGCCGTCGCCATGAACCAGGCTTTGGCCTCCGGCGATGGGGCGATATCGTCGAGCGTTTCGGCAAACAGCGACAGCCACTTCGGAAAGAGATCAGGCGTCAGGTTCTGAACAGTCGTATGCGCCTGCACCGGCTTGCCGCCATAGGCGCCGCTGCGGAAGGCGACGGCCGACCAGAAGCTCTTCATCTTCTCCATATGCTCCGGCCAGCGACCGTTCAGCCTGGTGTCGAACACGGGGCCGAGATCGGGATGCGCAAGCACGCGCCCATAGAAGGTCTCGACCAGCCTGCCGATAAAGGCCTCGTCGACGCCCATCGCCCGCATCTCGGCCTCTGCCCTTTCGCGGATCGCCGCGACATGGGCAGGGCGGCCCTGAATGTCATTGTCCATCATAAACCCCGGCGCCGCGTGGTGCGGCGCCCTTCATATAGGTGCTTACGGCGGCGAGCCAAAGCTGTCCGTGCGGCTTGCGGCAATCTGTCAGCCGGCGAGCCTCAAGCACTTGACCGTCATCGCCTCGTTCTTTAGGTTTAGAATTATTCTAAATTATGGAGCGGATCATGTTGGCGCGATTTTTCAGATCCCCGAAACGTTCATTTGAGTCGCTGTCCGAGCAGGAGATCCTGGCCCTCGCGATCGCGTCCGAGGAAGACGATGCCCGCATCTATCTCGCCTATGCCGACAGGTTGCGCCGCGAATTTCCGGCCTCGGCCAAGATCTTCGAGGATATGGCCGAGGTCGAGGATACGCACCGCAAGTCATTGATCGAAATCCATCGTCAGCGTTTCGGCGAGCGCATCCCGCTGATCCGGCGCGAGCATGTCGAGGGGTTCTATGAGCGCAAACCTGACTGGTTGAGGGCAAATCTTTCGCTCGATGCGATGCGGCAGGAAACCGAGGCGATGGAGGATCAGGCCTACCGTTTTTACGTCGAAGCGGCAAAGCGAACCTCGGACGCCTCGACGCGCGAGCTTCTCGGCGATCTCGCCCTTGCCGAACAGGGGCATGAGGATATCGCTCGCATGCTGGGCGACAAGCATACGCCCGAGGACGTCAAGCATGCCGAGGACGAGACGGTGCGCCGGCAATTCGTGCTGACCTATGTGCAGCCGGGTCTTGCCGGGCTGATGGACGGCTCCGTTTCGACGCTGGCGCCGATCTTTGCCGCCGCCTTCGCCACGCAGGATACCTGGCAGACCTTCCTCGTCGGCCTTTCGGCCTCCGTCGGCGCCGGCATCTCGATGGGCTTTACCGAGGCCGCCCATGACGACGGCAAGATTTCCGGCCGAGGTTCCCCGGTCAAGCGCGGACTTGCCTGCGGCATCATGACGGCGCTCGGCGGCCTTGGCCACGCGCTGCCCTACCTCATTCCGCAGTTCTGGACTGCGACCATCACCGCCGCCATCATCGTCTTCTTCGAGCTCTGGGCGATCGCCTTCATCCAGAACAAATATATGGAGACGCCATTCCTGCGCGCAGCCTTCCAGGTCGTCGTCGGCGGCGGCCTAGTCCTCGGCGCCGGCATTTTGATCGGGAATGGGTGAGCTGCGGTCGAGCAAAGCCCGAGTAATCGATCCAGTGGATCGATTGCAGCAGCGAACGCCCTGAGCCAGGCGAAGGGCCGGGATACGGTTCGGCGTCTCGCTCACCAAAACAGAAAAGACCGGCGAATACGCCGGCCTTTCCCGCAGTCCCCCCGTTTTAACTCTTAGCGCAGCGCGCCGACCAGAACGTCGCGGCCGTTCTCGATGGTGACCCAGCGGCCGGCATTGTAGCTCGACTGACGCTTGACGAAGGAATAAGGCGTCGCAAACCACGGCTTCACCTCGGAGGCGAGGTTGTCGAGCACGAAATCGCCCTCGGCGGTGCGCAGCGTCAGCACGGCATGGCCTTCGCCGTCAGGTTTGCGCACGACGGTCATCAAGAGGTCGGCTGCCGAAAAGCCGCGCTGGATCAGCATGCGGCGCTTCAGGAGCGCGAAGTCTTCGCAGTCGCCGGCCGTGGTCGGATAGGCCCAGACCTCGTCCTTGCCGTAGATTTCCTTGTCGGTCATCGGCGTGATCGTGCGGTTGACCGTGGCGTTGATCGAACGCACCAGCGACCATTTTGCCGGAGTCATCTCGACCGGGCCGGAGTTGCGGTTCGGGCCGCATTCGCTGCGGTGAATCTGACAGAAATCGTAGTGGCCGATCGGCTGCGAGGTGGCATTGCCTGTTACCATGGAAGCATTTCTGCTTGGGGCCGGTATGGCGGCCGTGGCCATCGCAAAAATGGCCATCATGGCCACAAAGATACCCTTGATCCGCACGCCCGCTCTTCCTCGCATCGCCCCTTATTTATTAACAAAGTGTTAATGGAGAGGGCCGAGAAGAGTCAATCGTTACTTCTTAGGAGGTTCTCCCAACTCGCTGACATGGTTAAAATGCAACGCGGCCGGGGACCTGTTCGGGATGCGCGGCGGGTGCCGTTCAGGTGGGCTTCTCCATATTTGCCGATGAACGGAGGATGCCCCTGACGGCGCTGACGAGGAGCGCGAGATCGCTCGCGCGGGAGAGGCGGTGGTCGCCGTCGCGAATGAGGGTCAGCACCACGTCGTCGGCGGGAAGATGCTCGACGAGTTTCATCGCATGCGCATGCGGCACGTCGGGGTCTTTCATGCCCTGGAGAATATGCACCGGGCAGCCTGTTTCGATAATGCCGTCGAGCACGCGGTTCTGGCGCCCATCCTCGATCAGCGCCCTCGTATAGATGTTCGGCTCGGGGCTATATTGCGAGCGCTCTTCGAAATAGCCGCGTTCGGTAAGCGACTTGCGCTCCTTAGCCGTCAGGTTCGGTTCGATCAGGTCGGAGGTGAAATCGGGCGCCGGCGCGATCAGCACCATCCCCACGAGCTTTGGGCCTTCGAGCTTCGGCTCGCCATGGCGCGCAAGCTCCTGCGCCAGCCTGAGCGCGATCCAGCCGCCCATCGACGAGCCGACGAGAATCACCCGTTCCGGCGCGAGGTGGCCAATGACGGCCAGCGCCTCCTCCAGCCAGCGCGAGATCGTGCCGTCGCGGAAGCTGCCGCCGGAAAGTCCGTGGCCGGAATAGTCAAAGCGGATGCAGGCAAGCCCGAGTTCCGCCGCCAGCCCGTCGAGTTCCAACGCCTTGGTGCCGCTCATGTCGGATCGGTAGCCGGACAGCCAGACGAGCGTCGGAGCCTTGTTGCCGGCTTGCGCCGGGCGGACGAGCATGGCGATCTCACGCGCGGCCTCGCCCTCGCCGACTGTCAGGAACTGCGGCTGGGTATCTGGCATCTGATCGGGCATCGGCGAACCTCCTGTTGTTTTGGCCTATAAAACAGATTCTTGGCAGGCTGACAGCGGGTGATTTTTCCGCTAAAGGATGATATTGACTCCGTTGCAGCAATGACGCGACACGTTTGTGCACCCTGGATATGGGAGCGCGAGGCTGCAACGTTCCGAAACAACGCGAGGAGAATACGACCATTCGCAGACCTTTTAAGACCGATGCGCCCGTGAAGGACGGACCGCGCTCGAACCGTGAAATCCGCATTCCCAAAGTTCAGCTGATCGGGGCGAACGGTGAGAATTTGGGCATCGTGCCTACCGACCAGGCCCTGAGAATGGCGGAAGAAGCCGGCCTCGATCTCGTCGAAATTTCCCCCAATGTCGAACCGCCGGTGTGCAAGATCCTCGATCTGGGCAAGCTGAAATATGCAAACCAGAAGAAGGCTGCCGAAGCGCGCAAGAAGCAGAAGATCGTCGAAGTCAAAGAAATCAAGATGCGTCCGAACATCGACACCCATGATTATGAGGTGAAGATGAAGGCGATGGGTCGCTTCTTCGACGAAGGTGACAAGGTCAAGGTGACGCTGAAGTTCCGCGGCCGTGAAATGGCCCACCAGGAACTCGGCATGAAGCTGCTGCAGCAGGTCAAGGCCGATACGACCGAGGTCGCCAAGGTCGAAGCCGAGCCCAAGCTCGAAGGCCGCCAGATGATGATGGTACTGGCGCCGAAGTGAGCGCCAGGCACTTTTTCGCCCAAGGCCGTCCGCAAGGGCGGCTTTCGTGCTTTCGGGTCACGTGAAGATTCCTCCTGCGGCCCCGTTGCACTTTCATGACGCTGCGGTTATAAGCGCGCGTCCGAACTGACCGGCAGGGCATGCCGTGGCAGTTTCGAATGCTTGCGGGACGGTTCGTCGCCGATGCCGCAGATCAACAACAAACGCTCCCGCACCTTGTTGCGACGGCCGGAGAACCGGACTTCGCGAGGAGGGCTTTTTGATGAAGCGCGCAGGGAGGACAGAAGGAGTAGCAAAATGCCCAAGATGAAGACGAAGTCCTCTGCCAAGAAGCGGTTCAAGATCACCGCAACAGGCAAGGTCAAGGCTGCCGCTGCCGGCAAGCGCCATGGCATGATCAAGCGTACCAACAAGTTCATTCGCGATGCACGTGGCACCATGGTTCTCGCAGAACCGGATGGCCGCAAGGTTATCAAGAATTACCTGCCGAACGGTCTCTGAGACTCGTCCGCGAACGCTAGATTTAAGGAGATCATGATATGGCACGTGTAAAAAGAGGCGTTACCGCCCATGCCAAGCACAAGAAGGTTCTGAAGGCCGCAAAGGGCTTTTACGGCCGCCGCAAGAACACCATCCGTACCGCCAAGGCCGCTGTCGACCGTTCGAAGCAGTACGCTTACCGCGACCGCAAGGTCAACAAGCGCAACTTCCGTGCGCTCTGGATCCAGCGCATCAACGCCGCTGTCCGCGAATTCGGCCTGACCTACGGCCGCTTCATCGACGGCCTGAACAAGGCCGGCATCGAAGTCGACCGTAAGGTTCTCTCCGACATGGCGATCCACGAGCCGGAAGCATTCGGCGCGCTGGTCGGCGCTGCCAAGAAGGCCCTTGAGTACCTCAAGGAAACCGGCACGGCTAACGAGTTTGAAGGCGCGGTTCGTTAACCAGCGCTTCCCAAGCTTGACGCTTTTTTGAATTTTGGGAAACCCGCGCTGGTTTGGGCTAGCGCGGGTTTTTCTTTCTTTATATTCCTTGCGCCGGTCGGCGCCGCCCGCCTCCCGATCGCCCGCCTGATACTGGACGGAAAGAAGACGATGTCAGATATCGATCAGCTTAAATCCTCTTTGCTTGCCGAAATTGCTGCCGCTGGTGATGAGCCTGCGCTCGAAGCCGTGCGCGTTTCCGCGCTCGGCAAGAAGGGCTCGGTCTCCGAACTCCTGAAGACGCTCGGCGCGATGACGCCGGAGGAGCGCCAGACCCGGGGTGCCGCGATCAACGCCCTGAAGAACGAGGTGACGGACGCCATCACCGAGCGCAAATCAGTGCTGAAGGTGGCGGCGGTCAATGCCCGCCTGAAGGCCGAAACGGTCGATGTCAGCCTGCCGGTGCGCTCCTCGCCCGCCGAACGTGGCCGCATCCATCCGATCAGCCAGATCGTCGATGAGATCACAGCGATCTTCGCCGACATGGGCTTCTCGATCGCCGAAGGCCCCGATATCGAGACCGACTATTACAATTTCACGGCGCTGAACTTCCCTGAAGGCCACCCGGCTCGCGAGATGCACGACACCTTCTTCTTCAATCCGGATGAGAAAGGCGAGCGCAAGGTACTGCGCACCCACACGTCTCCGGTGCAGGTGCGCACGATGGAATCGCAAAAGCCGCCGATCCGCATCATCATCCCCGGCAAGACCTACCGCCAGGACAGCGACGCCACGCATTCGCCGATGTTCCATCAGGTCGAAGGCCTCGTCATCGACAAGAAGGCCAATGTCGCCAACATCCGCTGGGTGCTGGAAGAATTCTGCAAGACCTTCTTCGAGGTCGACAGCGTGACGATGCGCTTCCGCCCGTCCTTCTTCCCCTTCACCGAGCCCTCCTTCGAGGTCGATATCCAGTGCGACCGCTCCGGCCCGATCGTCAAGTTCGGCGAAGGCACCGACTGGATGGAGATCCTCGGCTGCGGCATGGTTCATCCGAACGTGCTGCGTTACGGCGGGCTCGATCCGGACGAGTATCAAGGTTTTGCCTGGGGCATGGGCCTCGATCGCATCGCCATGCTGAAATACGGCATGCCCGACCTGCGCGACTTCTTCAACGCCGACGTCCGCTGGATGACGCATTACGGCTTCCGCCCGCTCGACATGCCGACGCTGTTCGGCGGCCTCAGCGCTTGAACGGAGAATTGAAACGATGAAATTCACGCTCTCCTGGCTGAAAGAGCATCTGGAAACGGATGCCACGCTCGATGAAATCTGCACCCGCCTCACCCAGATCGGGTTGGAAGTGGAGGATGTCGATGACAAGGCGGCGTTCAAGCCCTTTGTCATCGCAAGGGTTGTCTCGGCGGAAAAACATCCCCAGGCCGATCGCCTGCAGGTGCTGATGGTCGATACGGGTTCCGGCGCACCGGTCCAGGTCGTCTGCGGTGCCCCGAATGCGCGCGCCGGCCTCGTCGGCGCCTTCGCCGCACCCGGAACCTATGTTCCCGGCATCGACGTGACGCTTGCCGTCGGCAATATCCGCGGCGTCGAAAGCCGCGGCATGATGTGCTCGGAAAAAGAACTTGAGATTTCCGACAACCACGACGGCATCATCGACCTTCCGGAAGACGCGCCTGTCGGTACGAGCTACGCCGCCTATATCAATCTCGACGATCCGGTTATCGAGATCAACCTGACGCCGAACCGTCCGGACTGCACGTCGATCCACGGTATCGCCCGCGATCTCGCAGCCTCCGGCCTCGGCACGTTGAAGACGCGGCCCGCGCCGTCCTTCGCCGTCGAAGGCGAAACGCCGGTCAAGCTGACGCTCGATCTCGACGATGCAAAGCTGTGCCCGGGCTTCGGCCTCCGGCTCGTTCGCGGCGTTAAGAATGGCCCGAGCCCGCGCTGGATGCAGCAGCGGCTGCTCGCCATCGGCCTGCGCCCGATCAATGCGCTCGTCGATATCACCAACTACATGACCTTCGACCAGGGCCGGCCGATGCACGTCTTCGACGCCGCCAAGGTCAAGGGCAACCTGACTGTCCGCCGCGCCAGGGAAGGTGAGACCGTGCTGGCGCTCGACCAGCGCGAATACAAGCTCGGTCCGAACAATGTCGTCATCTCCGACGAGGACGGCATCGAGTCGATCGGCGGCATTATGGGCGGCGAACATTCCGGCTGCGATGAGAACACTGTCGATGTGCTGATCGAGTCCGCTCTTTGGGATCCGATGAACATTGCCAAATCAGGCCGCAGCCTTGGCATCATCACCGATGCCCGCTACCGCTTCGAACGCGGCGTTGATCCGGAATATATGGTTCCCGGTCTGGAACGCACGACGGAACTGGTTCTGGAACTCTGCGGCGGTACGGCCGCCAGGGCAGAAGTTGTCGGTTACAAGGGTTACGAGCCGAAGATCGTCGAGTTTCCGTTTTCCGAGGTCAAGCGCTTGACCGGCCTCGAAATTCCCGCCGAAGAGATGAAGCAGATCCTGAGCCGGCTAGGCTTCGTGGTTGCCAAGGGCACCGGCGATGTAGGCTCCTGCTCCGTCGCTGTTCCCTCCTGGCGCCCCGATGTCGATGGCAAGGCCGATCTCGTCGAAGAGGTCATGCGCATTCATGGCGTTGACAACATCAAGCCGGCGCCGCTCGAAAGCCATGCTGCCGTCAATGGCCGCATTCTGACGACGCTGCAGATCCGCACGCGCGCTGCCAAGCGCGCGCTTGCCTCGCGCGGCATGCTGGAAGCCGTCACCTGGTCCTTCATTCCGGAAGATCAGGCAAAGCTCTTCGGTGGTGGTTCTCCGGCCCTCAAGCTTGCCAACCCGATTGCCGCCGAAATGTCGGATATGCGCCCCTCGCTGCTGCCCGGCCTGCTGACGGCTGCCCAGCGCAACGCCGATAAGGGCTATGGCGACGTGGCAATCTTCGAAGTGTCCGGCACCTATGAAAACGACACGCCGGAAGGCCAGCGGCGCGTCGCTGGCGGCATCCGCCGCGGCACGGCCTCGCTGTCAGGCGCCGGCCGCATGTGGTCGAATACGGCTAAAGGCGGCGGCAAGCCGGTCGACGTCTTCGACGCCAAGGCCGATGCGCTCGCCGTCATCGAAGCCTGCGGCCTACCGATGGGCAATATCCAGATCGAGCAAGGCGGGCCGGAATGGTATCATCCCGGCCGCTCCGGCACGATCAAGATGGGGCCGAAGGTCGTGCTCGGCTATTTCGGCGAATTCCATCCGCTGACGCTGGAAGCACTCGATGTCTCCGGGGCGCTGTGCGGCTTCGAAGTCTATGTCGACGCCATGCCGGAAGCCAAACGGAAGGCGACGCGCACCAAGCCGGCGCTTGAACTATCACCCTTCCAGGTGGTCCGGCGCGACTTCGCCTTCGTCGTCGATAGGACGGTGGAATCAGGCGCCATCATCAAGGCCGCGACGGGCGCCGACCGCAAGCTCATCACGGGCGTCAACGTCTTCGACATCTTCGAAGGCGCGTCGGTCGGTGAGGGCAAGAAGTCGGTAGCGATCGAGGTTCAGATCCAGCCGGTCGAGCGCACGCTGACGGACGAGGATTTCGAGGCGCTGACGCAGAAGATCGTGGCGAGCGTGACGAAATTCACCGGCGGCGTCCTGAGAAGCTGATCCTTACGGGTCTTTGCCAAGCATAAAGGACCGGCCGAGATGGCCGGTCTTTTCAACCGGTGTCCGTCTCTCAAAGATGGAGATGGTAGAGCTTGCTGACGATCGTCCATCGACCGTCGATCTTCAGCAGCGAGAGATAATCGGTAAAGCGCATTCCGGCGAAATCGTCGGTAACTTTAACGCTGGCCGCATCGCCCTCGACATCGACGCTCTGAATATCCATGAAGGGCTGCGTGCCGGGCGGCGCGGGCTCCTCGGCCAGGATCGCCGCGATGAATTCGTCCCGCGTCAGCCATTCGATGGCATTCTGGTAATAGCCGATGATCGAGCTTTTCGGGTGAAAGGCCTTTTTCAAGGCTGCCTCGTTGGCGAAGGCCATGCCTTCGACATAGAGGTGAACCGTCTGTTCGACTGCCTGCCTGTCCGACATGTTTTCATCCCGTTGCTTGGAATGAGGTTAAATAGCTTCGCCGGCCGCGAAGGCAAGCCCGGCCGAGTGCAACCGGCCGGGCTTCCTGTCTCAAAGGTTCGTCATTGCAAGCGAGGCATCCGAATAGCGCTTGCCGGCCACCTGTGCTGCGGGGATCGTCTCGCTAAGCTGCTCGAGTTCCGCAGCGCTCAGCGTGATATCGGCTGCGGCGGCATTCTGCTCGAGGTGGTGAAGCTTGCGCGCGCCGGGGATCGGCACGATGTCGTTCCCTTGGCTCAGCACCCAGGCCAGCGCCAGCTGCGCGGCCGTCACGCCTTTCTCGGCTGCAAGCTCTTCGAGCGTCGCGACGAGGGCCGCGTTGGCGTCGAAATTCTCGGCCTGGAACCGCGGCACCTGCCGGCGGAAATCGTCGGCGGCGAGATCCTCCACTTTGCGAATCGCCCCGGTCAGGAAACCGCGGCCGAGCGGGCTGTAGGGCACGAAGCCGATGCCGAGCTCGCGGCAGGTGGCGAGCACCTCCTCTTCCGGGTCGCGCGTCCACAGCGAATATTCGCTCTGAAGGGCTGCGATCGGATGGACCGCATGCGCGCGGCGGATGGTGGCGCTGCCGGCTTCCGAAAGGCCGAGCGCGCGGACTTTCCCTTCCCTGACCAACTCGGCCATGACGCCCACTGTCTCTTCGATCGGCACGTCGGGATCGACCCGATGCTGGTAGAGGAGGTCGATGGTCTCGATGCCGAGGCGCTTCAACGAAGCCTCGGCGACGTCTCGCACATGCTCGGGGCGGCTGTTGACGCCGGCGATGGCGGCCGCACCCTTCTGGCTGGTATCGATCTTGAAGCCGAACTTGGTGGCGATCACGACGCGGTCGCGGAATGGCTTCAGAGCCTTGCCGAGAAGAACCTCGTTGGTGAAGGGACCATAGACTTCGGCGGTGTCGAAAAAAGTGACGCCGAGATCGACGGCGCGCTGCAGGGTCCTGATCGATTCCGCTTCGTCGCTGACGCCATAGGCAAAGCTCATGCCCATGCAGCCAAGGCCGACGGCAGAGACGGTAAGATCGTTTCCGAGTTTTCGGGTTTTCATGTTGCGCTCCTTTGAGCTGATCTGCACCGCGTTGGGATCGTTGCGGTACGGACAGACCATATCGGTCTCCAATAAATCGGAAAATACGTGCAGTTTCTAACAGCCTGTTCTATCATTTCGATCAATGAACAGAACACAGCTCTCCCAACTCGCCGTTCTCGCCGCCGTCTCGGAGCATCGCAGCTTCCGGGCTGCGGCCAGAGAACTCCTCGTCGCGCCATCGGCGGTCAGCCATGCGATCTCGAGCCTGGAGGAAAGCCTGGGCGTCCGGCTCCTGGCGCGCACCACCCGGAGCGTCGCGCCGACGGAGGAGGGCCGCCTGCTTCTCGAAAGGCTCCGCCCGGCGCTCGAGGAGATCGCCGTTGCATTGGAGGCAGTCACCGACGCGCGCGACAAGCCTGCCGGAAACCTGCGCATCACGGCGCCGCGCTTTGCCTCCGATATCCTGCTCGCCACGCGCCTCGGCGATTTTCTCAATCTCTATCCCGATATCACCCTGGAGATCGCCAACGAGGACGGCTTCACCGACATCGTCAAGGAAGGGTTCGACGCCGGCATCCGGCTGGAGGAGAGCCTGGAGGCTGATATGATCGCGGTCAGGATCTCGCCCAACCTGACGACGGTCATCGCCGCGTCGCCGGAATATTTCGAGCGCTATCCGAAGCCGGAGCATCCCCGCGATCTCGTCCGTCATCGCTGCATCAAGCGGCGCTTCACCAACGGCTCGATCTATCGCTGGGAATTCGAAAAGGACGGGCAGGAACTGGTCGTGCCGGTCGACGGGCCGCTGATCGTCAGCGAGGATCGGCTCGCTCTTCTTGCGGCGCTGAACGGCGCAGGCCTTGCCTATCTCTTCAACATGCGGGTGCATTCCGAACTGGCGGCCGGCAGGCTTGTGCGGGTGCTGGAGGATTGGTGCGCGCCCTATCCCGGGCCGTATCTTTATTATCCCAGCCGGCGGCAAATGCGGCCGGCGCTGCGCGCCTTCATCGATTTTTTCAGATATGTCGAAAAGGATACGGGCGGGCGGGGCTAGGACAGCCGCCCGTATCCTTCATTCCGTCAGGCAGCTTTCGCCTTCTGGTTTGCCGCCGTGGTGGCAAGCCGGGAGAGGGTCTTGTCGGTCGCCGTTTCCTCCTGCAGCGTCTGGTCAAGCAGGCTGACGACATCCTTGAGGCCGAGCGTCGCGGCCCAGGTCTTCAGTGTGCCGTAGCGGGCAATCTCGTAATGTTCGACGGCCTGGGCAGCCGAGATCAGGCCGGCATCCAGCGCCTGCGTGCCCTTGAATTCATCCATGATTTCCTCGCCCTCGGCGATAATGCCCTGGATCGCCTCGCAGGTCTTGCCCTGGGCGCGTTTGCCGATCTTGTCGAAAACCTGCTGCAGGCGCTCGACCTGGCCTTCGGTCTCCTCGCGATGCTTCTCGAAGCCCGCCTTCAGTTCGGAGGATTGCGCCGCGCGCGCCATCTTCGGCAGGGCGCGCAGAATTTGCCGCTCGGCAAAATAGATGTCCTTCAGCGTGTCGTAGAAGAGATCTTCCAACGTTTTTTCCTTGGCCATTTTCTCGATCCTTGTTTTGGGGGAAACCGCGCGAAGCGGCGACACATTAAGAAGCGAAGACCACGCAAATTGTTCCCGATCGTTTTCGGGTGGACGGGAAATGCGCCGCAGGCGATGATTCTCAGGTCGACAGTGAGGAGAGAAAGCCATGCGGAAGCCGGGTTCGATGAAGGGTCTGGAGGATCTCGGCCGCGTGCGGCTGTCACAGAACTTCTTCCTCCGCGATTTCCTGCATTCCGAAATCGCCGATTTCTACCGCATTCCCAATATCCCCGAGGATCCCGATCTGGCGATCGAGGCGGGCCGCAGGCTCTGCGAGGAATTGTTGGAGCCGCTGGAGGCGACGTTCGGGCGTCTGCATATCCGCTCCGGCTATCGTTCGCCTGAGGTCAACAGGTTCGGCAACGAGAACAATCTGAACTGCTCGACCAATGCCGGCACTGCTGCGCATCACATCTGGGATATGAGGGACTTTGACGGCTGCATGGGCGCTGCGGTCTGTATTGTCGTGCCGTGGCTGGTCGACCGCTACCGCGACGAAAGCGACTGGCAGCGACTCGCCTGGTGGATCCACGACCACCTGCCTTATGCCTCTGTCTGCTTCTTCCCCAAGCTGTGGGCCTTCAATATCCAGTGGCACGAACGGCCGAAACGGGTGATCCAGAGTTATATCAGCCCGCGCGGCATCCTCACCAAGCCGGGCATGGCGAACTGGGAAGGAGACCATTCCGAGTGGTACGAAGGCTTTCCCGCGCTTACAGCGCCGCGCATCTTCTGATTGAAGGAATTATGCCGTGAAGCTGATGCGGTAGCGGATGTGGCCGTCGCTCTCGATATAGCTGTCGTAGAGCGCCCGGGCTGTCGTGTTCTGCTCGCTCGTATGCCAGTAGAGCCGCGACCAGCCCTTCGCCTTGCAAAGCCCAATGAGATCATCCATCAGCGCCCGCCCGACGCCTTTGCCGCGCGCATCGGGATCGACGAACAGGTCTTCGAGATAGCAGTCTCTGCCGCGGATCCATGTGCCCTCATGCGTGAGGTAGAGCGCAAAGCCCATCACCCTGCCATCGACTTCGGCCACTCGCATCGAGATCGCCGAGCCCGGATCGAAGACCCGGCGCCATGTCTGATCGGTGATGTCGGAATCGACCGTGACTTCGTAAAAGGCGAGATAGCCAGCCCAAAGTTCGCGCCAGCGGGTTTCGTCCTCGGGGCGGGCATCACGTATCGTCACGGTCATGGGCATCCCTTCTTCAGGCGCCGGCTTCGTCGAGCAGCGCCATCGCGTCATCGGAAAGCGCAAGTGTCGCCGATTTCACCAGGCTTTCAAGCTGCGAAAGGCTGGTGGCGCTGGCGATCGGCGCCGTCACACCCTTCTTGCGCAGCAGCCAGGCAAGCGAGATTTCCGCGGGCTTTGCGCCGGTCTGGGCTGAAACCTTGTCGAGCGCCGCAAGAATGCGCAGGCCCTTGTCGTCGAGGTATTGCGAGACGCGGCCCTCGCGTGCGCGGCCTTCCGTGTCGGCCTTGTTGCGGTACTTGCCTGTGAGGAAACCGGCTGCGAGACTGAAATAGGTGATGACGCCGATGTCTTCCCTGATGCAGAGCTCGGCAAGCGGTCCCTCGAAGCTCGCGCGTTCGTAAAGATTATATTCCGGCTGCAGCACGTCGTAACGCGGCAGGCCGGCCTTGCCGGCGGCGTCGAAGGAAGCCTGGAGCAGCTTTGCATCATAGTTCGAGCAGCCGATAGCGCGGATCTTGCCCTGCTGCTTCAGCTTGGCATAGGCGCCGAGCGTTTCCTCGTGCGGCGTATCGGCATCCGGCCAGTGCGAGAGATAGAGGTCGATGTAATCCGTCTGCAGCCGTCGCAGCGAATCTTCGACAGCCTTCAGGATATAGGTCTCCTTCAGCGTCTTCCCCTGTCCCATGTCCGAGCCGACCTTGGTGATGATGACGGCCTTGTCGCGGGAAACGTTCGCCTGCTTCAGCCAACGCCCGATGATCTCCTCGGAATCGCCGCCCTTGTTGCCGGGAACCCAGGCGGAATAGACATCGGCTGTGTCGATGGTGTTCAAGCCTGCGTCGAAGAAGGCATCGAGCATGGCGAAAGATGTTTTCTCATCGGCCGTCCAGCCGAAAACATTGCCGCCGAAGACGATCGGCGCGAGTGAAAGACCTGTTTTTCCAAGCCGGCGCATTTCCATGACGCTCTCCAAAATGGTGAAATGATTGAAATTGCGGAAACGGCAGAACGCCGTCTCGGAGCATGATGTTCCGGCGTAACCTAGCGCGATCCCGGCATCGGGGAAACCAAACTTCCGTGATTTCGGGTCGCGCCATTGCGCCGTTGCGGAGGCCTGAATATGGTTCGCCGACATCAGCTTTGGGAGATTGGATCATGTTGCGCTTCGGTATCATTTCAACGGCGAAGATCGGCCGCGACAATGTCGTTCCAGCAATCCAGGATGCGGAGAACTGCGTCGTCACAGCGATTGCGAGCCGCGATCTCGCGCGTGCAAGGGAGATGGCGGACCGCTTCTCGGTGCCGCATGCCTTCGGCTCCTATGAGGAGATGCTGGCCTCCGACACCATCGACGCCGTCTATATCCCCCTGCCGACCTCGCAGCATATCGAATGGTCGATCAAAGCAGCCGATGCCGGCAAGCATGTGCTCTGTGAAAAGCCGCTGGCGCTGAAAGCAGCCGATATCGACGACGTGATCGCCGCCCGCGACCGCAACCGGGTCGTGGTCACCGAAGCCTATATGGTCACCTATTCCCCGGTCTGGCAGAAGGTGCGCGCGCTGATCGACGAGGGCGCGATCGGTTCGCTCCGGCATGTGCAGGGCGCCTTTACCTATTTCAACCGCGATCCCGCCAATATGCGCAACGTTCCCGAGCTTGGCGGCGGCGGCCTTCCCGATATCGGCGTCTATCCCGTCATGAGCACTCGCTTTTCCACCGGCAAGGAGCCGCTCTGGGTCCAGGCGATCACCGAGCGCGATCCGGACTTCGGCACGGATGTCTATTCGAGCGTCAAAGCCGACTTCGGCGATTTCGAGCTAAGCTTCTATATCTCGACGCAGATGGCGAACCGCCAGGTCATGGTCTTCCACGGCACCGACGGTTACATCGAGGTCAAGTCGCCGTTCAATGCCAATCGCTGGGGCCCCGAGGAGATTGAGCTCGCCGACCGCAGCCACAATGAATCGCGCATTTTCCGCTTCCAGGACAGCCGCCAGTACCGGCGTGAGGTCGAGGCCTTCGCCCGGGCGGTGAAGAACGGCAAGGAAGAGATCGTCACGCTCGAAAATTCGAAGCTGAACCAGAAGGTGATCGACGCGATCTATCGCGCCAGTGAGAAGGACGGCTGGGAAGCCGTCTAGCGCATAACCCCGAAAATCGGAATCAATTTTCGGAAAGGATTATGCGCCGTTTCAAAGTGCTGGAGCGTCTCATTGGACGCGCGGCGCACTCGTCACTCTGCCCGGAAGACGAAGCGCGAATAGCCGAAGAAGCTGAAGAACATCGAGGCGAGGGTGGCGATCACCATGGCTGCAAGGGGCTGAAGCGCCGGCAGCGACACCAGAAGGGCGGAATAGAGCCCGTAATTGACGAGTGCCGCCGTCACCCCGACCGAGCCGTAGCGGAAGCCTTCGGCGGCAAGCGAACGGCCGGAGCGATCGAAGGTGAAGCTCCGGTTGAAAGCCCAGGTCGCCGCCATTGCGAAGGCGATCGCGATGAGCCGCGCCAAAAACGGCCCGAGCGGCGTCAGCTCGAGCAGTGCCGACAGGATGCCGGCATCGATGAGGAAGCCGATGCCGCCGGCAATCGCGAAGCGGACGAGCTTCTTCATGCCGCATCCGCCTTGCCGCGGCCGGGACGCGATGCAGGCGAGGCTTCGCCGACCGGCGGCTTGGCCGCGCTTGGCGTCACGAGGCCCATATAGTGGATGCGCAGCTGCTCGGCGCGGGCGCGCGCGACGGAATCCAGGATGACGCCGGCGGTGAACAGCATGAAGGAGATCATCATCAGCGCCATCGACAGTACCCAGGTCGGCATGCGGCTGACGAGGCCCGTCTCGAAGTATTCCGCCAGCACGGGCGCCATGAATCCGAGGCTTGCCAGCATGAAGGCGGCGCTGATCGTGCTGAAGAAGGCAAAAGGCCGCGTTTCCTTCATCAGCATCGCAAACATCCAGAGGATTTTGCCGCCGTCGCGAAAAGTCGAAAGCTTGGAATGCGAGCCGTCCGGCCGGCGGCCGTAATCGAGTTCCAGCTCGCTGACCGGCAGCTTCAGCCGCGAGGCATGAACGGACATTTCTGTTTCGATCTCGAAGCCGCCTGATACCGCCGGGAAGCTCTTGACGAAACGGCGCGAAAAGGCGCGGTAGCCGGAAAAGATGTCGGTGAAATCAGGGCCGAAGATCGTCCGGTAGAGTAGGTTGAAAAGCCGGTTGCCGAGCGCGTGGCCCTGACGGCCGGCATCGGCATGCACACCGCGGCGCGTGCCGACCACCATGTCGGCGCGCTCCGTCAGAAGCGTGCGTACCAGTTCCTCGGCATCGGAAGGCGCATAGGTCCCGTCGCCGTCGGCCATGATGTAGATATCAGCTTCGATGTCGGCAAACATGCGGCGCACGACGTGACCCTTGCCCTGCCGCCGCTCGCGCACGACATGCGCCCCGGCAAGCATCGCCTGCAAGGCGGTCCCGTCGGTGGAATTATTGTCGTAGACGTGGATCGCTGCCTCCGGCAGCGTCGCGCGGAAGCCCCGCACCACGGAGCCGATTGTCGCCGCCTCGTTATAGCAGGGAAGCAGGACGGCTATATCAAGATTGTCGGTACGCGATCGGGCCATGACTTTACTCGTTACACAGAAGCCGTGGTGAGCCTAAACCACTCGGCGTTAATAAGACCCTATGACGCAGGCAAAATCGGCGGCCGCCGCAAGCGGCTTTACACTTTCTTGATCGGCGACGGCTAAGGTTCGGCAATCAAGAAACGGACCGCTAACCACGATGAACGCTGTGCAGCCGATCGCCATTTCATCATCTGCGACCGACGCCCCCCAGGGCGGAATACGCGGCCTGCTGACACGTTTGTGGCCTGTCGTCATCACCTATAGCGTCGTTCTCGCCGCCATTATCATCGTCACGAGGCTCGCCAGCGCCACCGATTACGTCGGGCCCGACAATGATGACGGCATGCGTCTCGTCGAGGTCCGCGATTTTCTCGCCGGGCAGGGGTGGTTCGATCTGATGCAGTACCGTCTCGGCCTAGACGGCGGCACGCTGATGCACTGGTCGCGGCTGATCGACCTGCCGATCGCCTCGCTGATCTGGTTTTTCGGTCTGTTTGCACCCCATGAGACGGCCGAGGCGTTGGCGCTTGCCGTCTGGCCGGTATCGCTCGTCCTGCCCGCCATGCTCGCCATGGCCGTTGCCGGTCGGCGTATCGGCGATATCGCCGGCATGCATATCAGCCTCGTCCTGACCGGGCTTGCGATCTACACCGGAAATCGTTTCGCGCCGGGCGCCATCGATCATCACAACGCGCAACTGGCGCTGGTGGCGACGATGACGGCGATGCTGCTGGATCCCAAGCGCCGCGGCTGGAACTATGCGGTCGCTGGCGTCGCCGCAGCCGTCGCCATCGCGATCGGTGCCGAAACGACACCCTTCGTCGCCGCCGTCTGCCTGACGATCGCCCTGCTTTGGGCGTGGGAGGGCCAGGATTTCGCCGTTGCCGCTCAGTCCTTCGGGCTGGCGCTGGCGGTCGCGATCAGCATTCTCTTCTTCGCAACGGTGCCGCCGCGGCTCTATTCGATGGTCACCTGCGACAACCTCTCGCTCGGTTATTACAGCCTGGCGGCGATCGGCGGCGGGCTTCTCCTGTTTTCAGCGGTTTTTGCGAGCCAGCTCGCCCGCCCCATCCGCTTTGCGGCGCTGGCCGTCGTCGGTGCGGGTGTTCTCGGTTCGGCGGCGGTGATCGCGCCGCAATGCCTGAGCGATCCGCTGGCCAGTCTCGATCCCATGCTGGTCGAACTCTGGCTGAGAAACATTTCCGAAGCCAAGTCGGTTTTCGCCCTGGCGCGCAGCGAACCTTTCGATATCGGCGCCTTCTATGCGGCAGGCCTGTTCGGGATCGCCGTCTGCGTCTTCCGCATCACCCGGCGCGATCGCGTTCAGATCCATCTGATCCTGTTCTTCCTGCTCGCCGTCAGCTGGGCGATCGCACTGGTCCAGGTGCGCGGCGCAACCTTCTCGAACTTGCTTTCCATCCTGCCGCTTGCCCTGTTGATCATCGATATCAGGCGCATCTCCAACAGCGACAGCGAGAATGTTGCCGCTGCCTTCGTCTATGTGGTGACGGTGCTTGCCAGCGTTCCTGCGGCCTGGGCGGTCGGCGGCGGGCTACTCTCGCTGGAGATGGAAAATGACGTGCCGAAAAAGCCGGCGGAGCCGGTAAAGGAGCATTCCTGCGCCTCGAAACAGGCGCTGGCGCCGCTTGACGGGCTTCCTGTCGGTCTCGTCTCGGCACCGTCGGAAATGGGCGTCTCAATTCTCCGCTTCACGCAAAACCGGGTTCTCTCGGCACCCTATCACCGCAATCAGGGCGGCATGCTGACGGAACTGCATATCGGTATGGCTGAGCCGCAGGAGGCGGAGGCTTTTCTGAAGGGGGCGGGTGTCGCGACGCTTGCCTTCTGCCCGGATGATCCGCAGACGCGCCAACTCGCCAAGCTGAAGCCTGATGGTCTCTATGCGCAACTCGGCAAGGGGAATATTCCGCCCTATCTGGTGCCGCTTCCGAAAGCGGCGGATGCAGGCGTGCAGTTCTTTCGCTATCGGCCAGCGGCGAATTGACGCCGGCAATTTTCATGACGGGTTCGTTATTGAGAGACGCGTAGTGCGCGAAGACGCGCGCTGGCATAGAGCCCGACGACGAAGAGGATAAGGCCACCATTGTAGCCGAGGATGGCATAAACGAGCGCCAGAAGTGACACCGGTCCGGGCGAGCTTATTGCCGCCAGCGCGAATGTGATTCCGATCAGCGCGGCGATCAACGCGATCGCGGCGGCCGAGCGCGTTTGTCCGGCGCTGATGCCCAATGCTGCTGCCGTAAGAGTAATCATTTCAGCACCCTTCCCGAAGAGAACGAGGGGAAGCATAGGAAGCGCCAGCTAACAAAGATTTACCGGCCATCTTTGCCGAAAAGCCTTTGTATTGCGGTGGTTAGCAATCCCTTTCAGGTAAAACGCACATTCTAACTATCCGTTCCGCAACAAAACGAATTTACTCGATTTTGCTGTTTTTTTCTTTGCTGCAACGAGTGCATGTACAGAATGCCGGGAAACGAGCGCGTCCGACGCAACGACCGAGAACCCCTTTCGCCACCGATCTCAACGGCCGGGAAAACCGATCCCAATGCCCATGCCGACCTTCCCGTTTTCAGCGGATGGACATAGAAAGAAGGGATGAGCAACGTCTTCGACAGCGATTCGCCTACCAACCTTGCCGAATATTCGGTTTCGGAGCTTTCCGGCTCGATCAAGCGCACCGTCGAGACGGCCTTCGACCAGGTTCGCGTGCGCGGGGAAATATCAGGCTATCGCGGGCCGCACTCCTCGGGACATGCCTATTTCTCGCTGAAGGACGATCGCGCCCGCATCGACGCCGTCATCTGGAAAGGCACATTCTCGCGCCTGAAGTTCCGCCCGGAAGAGGGCATGGAAGTCATCGCCACCGGCAAGGTCACCACCTTTCCGGGCTCCTCGAAATATCAGATCGTCATCGAGACGCTGGAGCCGGCCGGCGCCGGCGCGCTGATGGCGCTGATCGAGGAGCGCAAGCGCAAGCTCGGCGCCGAAGGCCTGTTCGATGCCGCTCGCAAGAAACGGCTGCCCTTCATGCCGAGGGTCATCGGGGTCGTTACCTCGCCGACCGGCGCCGTCATCCGCGATATCCTGCATCGCATCTCCGATCGTTTTCCGGTCCATGTCATCGTCTGGCCGGTGAAGGTGCAGGGGGAGGGGTCCGGCGAGGAGGTGGCAAACGCCATCCGTGGCTTCAATGCGCTGAAGCCGGCAGGCGCGATCCGGCGCCCTGATGTGCTGATCGTCGCGCGCGGCGGCGGCAGCCTGGAGGATCTCTGGAGCTTCAACGACGAGGTCGTCGTGCGCGCCGCCGCCGAAAGCCGGATACCGCTGATCTCGGCCGTCGGTCACGAGACGGATTGGACGCTGATCGATTATGCCGCCGATGTCCGCGCCCCGACGCCGACGGGTGCTGCGGAAATGGCGGTGCCGGTCAAGGCCGAGCTCGAAGCGCAGGCGGCCGCTCTTGCCGCACGCCTGCAGGGCTGCATAAACCGCCAGATGGATCAGCGCCGCCAATCGGTGCGCGCGCTGATGCGGGCATTGCCGTCGCTCGACCAGTTGCTGGCGCTGCCCCGCCGCCGCTTCGACGAGGCTGCCGCAGGGCTCGGCCGCGGGCTGGAACTCAACACCATCAACAAGCGTCGAGGCTTCGAGCGTGTCGCCTCGCATCTGCGCCCTGATGTGCTCTCCAACCGCATCACCGAGCGCCGCCAGCTTCTGAGCGAACGCATGGCGCGGGCCGAACGCACCGTCGAGCGCCTGCTCGACCGTTCGAAGTCCCGCATCGACCGCGCCGAGGCAATCCTCGCCTCGCTGCCCGCTCGGCTGAAGACCCAGACCGACCGCGGCCGCGAGCGGCTCGGCAACCTTTCGCGCCATGCAGATACGGCGATCCGTCATCAGCTGACACGTGCGCGCGCCGAGCTTTCCGCGCAAGATCGTGTGCTGCAGTCGCTGTCTTACAAGAACGTGCTGAAGCGCGGCTACGCTGTCATTCGCGATGAGGATAACAGACCGGTCTCACAAGCTGCGGCACTCTCTGCCGGCATGGGCATTGCCATCGAATTCGCCGATGGTCGCGTCGGCGCCATGACCACGGAAGGCGGCAATCCTCCCGCCGGCGCGAAGAAGCGCGACGCAAAATCCGCAGAACCGCCGAAGCAGGGAAGCCTGTTCTGACGATGCGGATCCTGCTGTTGCTCGCCCATCCGTTGCCGGAAAGTTTTGCCGCCTCGGTGGCCCGCACCGCCCGCGAAGCATTGGAAGCCTCCGGCCATATCGTCGATCTGCTCGATCTCTACGCCGAGGATTTCGATCCGCGTCTCTCCGAGGCCGAGCGCCGTGGTTATTTCGATGTGCCCTACGACACTTCAGCCGTTGCCGGTATCGCTGATCGGGTGAAAGCGGCCGATGGGCTCGTCCTTGTCTTTCCGCAGTGGTGGTTCAATTTCCCGGCCATCCTGAAAGGGTTCTTTGATCGCATCTTCGCGCCCGGCGTGGCCTTCACCCACGATGCCGCCGGCGGCCGCATCGTGCCTGAGCTCACCAATATCAGACTGCTCTATGCGCTGACGACGACGGGCTCGCCGTGGTGGCTGGTGCATCTCTATATGGGCAATCCCGTCCGTCGCCTGCTGAAGCGCGGCATTGCCAATTTCTGCTCGAAGAAGCTCGTCTTCCGCATGCTGAGCCTGCACGATATGGATCGCGCGACGGAGGTTAAGCGCAAGGCGCATCTGGAACGCGTCCGCAAGGCGCTCATCGCTGTCGTTTGACTATTCGAAATCGGACAGGAATTTCTTGAGCAGCCGGTCGAATTCGGCCTTGTCTTCGGCTGTCAGATTGCGCGTCAGCCGATGCTGGTTGGCGACATGGGCGCCGACCGCTTCTTCCACGGTCGCAAACCCTTTCCCGGTCAGCGCGATCAGCACGCTTCGCCTGTCCTCGGGGTTGAGCATGCGCTCGACGAAACCCGCCTTTTCGAGCTGGTCGATCCGGTTCGTCATCGTGCCGGAACTCACCATGGTCATGTCGAGCAGCTCTCCGGGCGACAGCCGGTACGGCGCTCCGGAGCGGCGAAGCGTCGCCAGCACATCGAAGGCGGAGGAGGAGAGCCCGTGTTTGAGAAGCACTTCGTCCACTTCGCGGCCGATATGCGTCGTCAGCCGCTTCAGCCGGCCGAGGATGCCCATGGGTTCGACATCCAGCTCCGGCCGCTCGCGCCGCCATTGCGCCAGGATCCTGTCGACGTGGTCTTCCTTGGTTTTGTCCATGTCACATCGATATCAGCGGATCTCTTGACGTCAAGATAAAATGCGCTATCGTGGATTTATCTTGAAGTAGAGATTCTTGAGATGAAGAAAAATTTCCGCTACGCCGCCGACGTGTTGATGACAGCGATTGCGCCTGCGATCTGGGGCAGCACCTATTTCGTCACGACGTCCTTCCTGCCACATGGCTATCCGCTGACGATCGCGATGCTGCGCGCACTACCGGCCGGCCTGCTTCTCTTGCTGATTGTTCGGAAACTGCCGACAGGCGTCTGGTGGGGTCGCGCCTTCATTCTCGGCGCGCTGAACTTCTCGTTTTTCTGGGCGATGCTCTTCGTTTCGGCCTATCGCCTGCCCGGCGGCGTAGCGGCCACGGTCGGCGCCGTGCAGCCGCTGATCGTCATTGCGCTCTCGCGCCTCTTCCTAGGCAAACCGATCCGCTTCCTTGCCGTCATTGCCGGCCTGATCGGCATATCAGGCGTCGGACTGCTGGTGCTGACGCCGAATGCGGCGCTCGATCCCGTCGGCATCGTCGCCGGTCTTGCAGGCGCGGTCTCCATGGCTTTCGGCACGGTGCTGACCCGCCACTGGCAGCCGCCGGTCTCCAGCCTGACCTTTACTTCATGGCAATTGACTGCAGGCGGCGTCCTGCTCGTGCCCGTCGCCCTCTTCCTTGAGCCGGCACTGCCAGTGCCGACGGCGGCCAATATCCTCGGCATCGCCTATCTCGGCCTCGTCGGCGCGGCCTTCACCTATCTGCTCTGGTTCCGCGGCCTGTCACGCATCGAGCCGTCGGCCGCGGCCTCGCTCGGCTTCTTGAGCCCCGCGGTCGCGACCCTGCTCGGTTGGCTGGCGCTCGGCCAGAACCTGACGCCAGCCCAGCTTTCAGGCCTTGCCATGGTGCTGGTCAGCGTCTGGCTCAGCCAGCGCAGCCTGATGGCGAAGGCGGGCGTTGTTACGCCCACTCGCCCTGCCGCATCACCGGAACCCGTGCGCCGTCCGGCTTGATGCCGTCGATATCGACCTTGTCGGAGCCGATCATCCAGTCGATATGGATGAGGCTCGAATTGCCACCCTGCGCCTTGATCTGCTCCTGGCTGAGTTTCGCGCCGTCGAGGAAGCACTTGGAATAGCACTGGCCGAGCGCGATGTGGCACGAGGCGTTTTCGTCGAACAGGGTGTTGTAGAACAGAATGCCGCTGGCCGAGATCGGCGAGGAATGCGGCACGAGCGCCACTTCGCCAAGCCGGCGCGCGCCCTCGTCGGTATCGAGCACCTTGTTCAGCACCTCTTCGCCGCGCGAGGCCTTGGCCTCGACGATGCGGCCGCCCTCGAAGCGCACCCGGATATTGTCGATCAGTGTACCCTGATGCGAAAGCGGCTTGGTGCTCGACACATGACCTTCGACGCGCAGTGCATGCGGCGTGGTGAAGACTTCCTCGGTCGGGATATTCGGATTGCAGGTGATGCCGTTCTTGGCCGCGGAAGCGCCGCCATGCCATTCGTGCCCATCGGCGAGGCCGACCGTCAGGTCCGTGCCCGGTCCCCTAAAATGCAGTGAAGCGAAGCGCTCGCCGTTCAGCCAGGCGGAACGCTTGGCAAGGTTGGCATTGTGTTCGGCCCAGGCGGCGACAGGATCGCTGAGATCGACGCGGGAAGCGGCAAAGATCGCCTTGGCGAGCTTGGCGATCGCAATCGGTTCGGGATCATCGGGGAAGACCACCTTGGCCCAGGAAGGGTTGGGGTAGGAGACGATGTTCCAGTTGATATCGAAATTCGAGATCTTCTCCAGCGCCGGCTTGTAGGCGGTTGAGGTGGCGCGGTTGGCGCGGCCGACCTTGCCGGCATCCTGCTCGGAGAGCAGCATCGGATTGTCGCCGGCGATTGCGAGACGCGCCGCACCATTGTCATAGGCCTTTGCCATGCCCTCGTAGAGCCAGCCGGAGGCGCGGTCGAAGCTCTCGTTGCTGCCATACTGATACCGCGCCAGCGTCGTTTCCTCGTCGGAATAGAAGGCGGTCACCAATCCGGCGCCGGCCTGATAGGCGTGTTTGGTGATGAGGCGCACAAGCGGCAGCGCCACGACAGGTGACGTAATCACCAGGTCCTGACCCTTCTGCAACTGCAGGCCGACCTTGATGGCGACTTCCGCAAGCTTCTCCAGCTTGACGGGATCAACGGTGTTCTGGCTCTGGGGCATGAAAGTCATGGTTCAACCTGCCTTCTGTATTTACGGTGGGAGGCTGGAAGACTTAGACCCGTTTGCGGCGAAAATGAAGGGCGCCGCTTCGGAATTGAAGGCGGCCGGACGCATGTTCCCGGCCGCCTATGCGCACTTCAAGCGGCGGCGGGCAGCCTGAGCAGGATCGAGTTATGCTTCTCGAGGAACTCCGTCAGCCGCTGCGGATAATCTTCGCCGACCGCGTTTCGGACACTCGCGCGCTCGGACAGCGCCTTGCGCCAGCGCTTGACCCGCTCGAGCCCGTCGAAGATTCCGCTGTCGCCGAGCGTGTCGAAGAGATCGAAGTAACGGAAGATCGGCGCGAAGACGGCGTCGACCAGGCTGAAGCTGGCTCCGGCGAAATACGGCCCCTCCGCCAACGCCCCCTCGATCGTCGCGAATTTGGCGGCGAGTGCCTTGCGCTTGGTCTCCAGTTGCGTCGCATCCTGAGCCGTCTCATAGCCCCAGAGGTCGGAAAGCACGGACGACCCGAATTCCATCCAGCCACGGTGGCGGGCTCGCGTCAGCGCGTCGGCGGGATGCAGGGCCGCACCCGCCTGCGTTTCCTCCAGATATTCGCAGATGACGCTGCTTTCGAACAATACGGCCTCGCTTCCGTCTTCCCCTTCGATCCTGAGCAGCGGCACCTTGCCGAGCGGCGATATTTTCAGGAACCAGTCCGGCTTGTTGGCGAGATCGATATTGATGCGCTCGAACGGCACGCCCTTTTCGAGAAGCGCGATAGCGGCGCGCTGCACATAGGGACAGAGATGATGACTGATAAGGGTAAGCCTGCTCATGAAAGTCTCCTGGCGGTTTGCAAAGAATCGGACGGTCAAAATCTATGCAAGTGCATCTAATATCGCTTGCCGCAGAATTCAAGATAGATGTAATTGCATTTATGTCGGAAAATATACCGAAACCGAGCGAAGCCGCCGTCTCAGCCTGGACGCGCATCATGCGCGCCCGCGAACGGCTGCTTGCTGCGATCGAGGCCGACTTCAAGACGACCGGGATGCCGCCGCTTGCCTGGTACGACGTGCTCTGGGAATTGGCGCGCACGCAATCCGGCAAGCTGCGTCCCTATGAGATCGAGGAGCGGACGTTGCTGGCGCAGTATAATCTGTCCCGCCTGATCGACCGGCTGGCGAAAGAGGGCCTGGTCCGGCGCGAGGTCTTCGCTAGGGATGGGCGCGGGCGCTGGGTGGTGATTACCGATGCCGGCCGAGAGCTTCGTGAGCGCATGTGGGCCGTTTATGCCAGGTCGATCGAAACCAATATCGGCTGCAAGCTCTCCGAAAGCGAGGCGAAGGCGATCGCCGGCCTGCTCGACCGCTTTCTCTAGTTCGAGAGCATGATGTCGCCTGAAAACCGCTTACACTTTTGGGCAACATGCTCTGATCAGGCGATCAGTGACGCGGCGACGGCTTTCAGCGCCTTCAACGCATCCTTGGGATCGAGCCTTACCTGCAGCCCGCGTTGCCCGCCATTGATATAGACGAGCGGTTCGGCAAGGGCGGCTTCCTCGATCGCCGTCGGCACGGTCTTCTTCTGCCCGAACGGGCTAATGCCGCCGACATGATAACCCGTCAGCCGCTCGGCATCGGCAGGCTTCATCATATTGGCCGACTTGCCGTGAAAGGCGCTCGCAAGCTTCTTCATGCTGACTTCGCGGTCCGACGGCACGACGACGCAGACCGGCTTGCCGTCCACCTCGGCCATCAGCGTCTTCAGCACCCGGTGCGGCGCCTCGCCCAGCGCCTCGGCCGCCTGCAGCCCGACACGCTCGGCGCCGGGATCATAATCATAGACATGGACGGTAAAGCCGACGCCTGCTTGGGTGAGAGCCCGTGTTGCGCGCGTGGTCTTGGACATCGTTCAGCGCTCGAACATATCCGCGTAGGCCTCCGGCTTGAAGCCGATCAGCAGCTTGCCCTTGGTTTCCAGCACCGGCCGCTTGATCATCGACGGCTGGTCGATCATCAGTGCGATCGCCTTTTCCCGGGTCAGGTTTTCGCGGTCGGCATCGGGCAGCTTGCGGAAAGTGGTCCCGGCGCGGTTGAGCACGGTATCGAGACCGGCTTCGTCGATCCAGGCTTCGAGATGGGTACGGTCGATACCCGACGCCTTGTAATCGTGAAACTCATAAGCGACGCCGTGCTCTTCCAGCCAGCCGCGGGCCTTCTTCATCGTGTCGCAATTCTTGATGCCATAGATGGTGATGGCCATGCTTGATCGATCTCCCTGTGATGGCAGCGAAATAACATGCACGACGGCCGGCGCAAACGCCGTGCTACTCTTATCCCTCGATCCCTTCGATCCATGCGGGATACTCGGGCGCAAAGCCGGCCTGACTCAATTCTCCAGTGCGCCGGCCCTGCGCGAAGCCTTGCTCGGGCTGCCGCAGGCAATCTTCATCAGGTCACCGCGCCGCCGCACCAGCCGGTCGGACGTCCGGGTCAGGATCAGCCCATCCTGAGGCGCATATAGCTCGATGCTGCCGCCCGGCTGCCCCGGCCGGGTGACGATTGTCGCCAGAAGATCGCCTTCTGCCATCCTCTCGCCGATGTTGCGATGAAAGAGCACGGCCCCGCCTTCAGGTGCGCGGATGATCTCGACATTGTCGAGCGGCACGGCCGGACCGGAGAATACGGCTGCCGTAGCCTTCTCGCTGTTGACGATCCCGCGTGCTGCGAGGAAACGCCAGAGCCCGTCGGCATCCCTTTTCGCCAGTATCGGGTCGACGTCGCGTTTGCCGCGCAGTTCGACGGTGACGGAAAGTTTGCCGGGCAACCGGGACTGGCGCTCGCCGGGAACTTCGTACTTCCATGCAAAGCCCACGGCTTCCTCGAAGGCCGAGCTTTCGCCGTCCGAAAGCAGCACGGCTTCCATCTCGAGTGCGGCGGCGAGATCGGCCGCCTCCGGCCAGAAGGTCTCGTCGATATAGGCATATTGCAGGGATTCGTCATCGCAATGCAGGTCGAGCACGAGATCGGCTCCTAGCGCCATATGCAGCAGCTGCCGCTTCAGTCTGTCAGTAGCCGGATAATCATCGAGATCTTCGGTCAGCGTCGCCCGATCGACAAGGGGGATCAGTGGGAAATCGCGGTTGAAATTGGTGCGTGAGCCCAAGTCGAAACGGCCCTGCAATTCGCCAAAATGCGACTGCGCCGCACCGATCGGATTGGCCTGCGGCACGATGGTGATATCGCCGGCGATCCCGCCTTGGCCTTCCTGCCGCAGCCGCTCGCAAAGGAAATGCAGCAGCACCGTTCCCGGCAGTTCGCCGGCATGCAGTGCCGCCTGAATATAGACCTTCGGCGCCTTCGGATCGCTGCCCTTAAAGCACAGCACCGGCAGCCGCCACTCCGTTCCCGGCGTATCTCCCGGGATGATGATCTCTGAAACGTCCATTTTGTCTTCGCTCCCCGGCTGCAACCCAGAAAAGGTTTCCAGAGCTTTATGCGGGTAAATCAGCCAAGCGCAAGCCGGGGTAGGCAGGACATCGTTGCCTCAGCCGAGCAACGGCCAGCGATCGATGATGTGATGTCGGTGTTTCCGAGAAGACTGTGGACGAGCAGGAATTCAGATGCCGTCCATGAAACCGGTGTGTTGAGGGTCGCCGTCGGCACGGCCTTGCGGTCGTAGAGCAGTGTCATGTGCGGCTTGAAATCGCCGCTGATATTATGCGGGAATCCGGCATTGTGCATGCTAACGCCGAGTTGGACGCGCAGTCGGGTGAGCGGTTTACGTCCGCCTTCGCCGCAAAGCACAAGCGCTCGAGCATGCGGGAATCGCATGATCAGATCGAAGCTCATTGCGATCGGGGCACTCTCGACTGCGGCGCCGGCCTGTAGCGCCGCGAAGACCACATTCTCTGGCAGCCTCGGATAGTCGCCGACCCAGATGATTGTCACATGCAAAGTCGTCAGCCGCGGCTCGCCGAAAGGGAGAAGGCTCGACGATAGTCATGGGCGATCGACGCCGCCTGCTGCTCGATGGCGTCAGGAGGACAGAGGGCAAAGAAAAGCTGGTGTCCATCGCCGTCGCTGTGGCCCGGCCGCCCACGCTGACTGCGGTCATGGTCGAAGTCGAAAGACATCTGGTCATAGGATCGCAAGGCCGTCATGGCCCGCCTCGTCGTTTCCAAATGCGAGGTAGGATATTCCTGGCGGGGTGGTACATCAAGAACAAAAAGAGAACAGTAATTTCCGTCGCACGCAAGAAACGGGTTGAAACAGCAGTCGCTCCATACGATTTTGTCGGTAATCGAAAACGCGGAGGCTGTGTCATGGCTGAGACTATGCACCACTATTTCATCTTCGAAACCGCGAGTGGCTTTTGCGGTATTGCCTGGAGCGACGCCGGCATCACCCGCTTCCAGCTGCCGACGAAAGCCGCGGAAGCGACCGAGCGGCTGCTGCTGCGCCGATTGCCGGGTGCCGAACCCGGAACGCCAACGCCTGACGTGCTCGAGACGGTCGCCGCCGTGAAGCGTTACTTCCAGGGCGAGGAAACGGATTTTTCCGGCGTCGAACTCGATCTTGCCGGCCAGGATACCTTCTTCCGGGAGATTTATGCGGCGGTACGGCGCGTCGGCTGGGGCCGCACGACCACTTACGGCGCGTTGGCGAAGGAGCTCGGCGTCGGGCCGGAAGCCGCCCGCGACGTTGGCCAGGCAATGGCGAAGAACCCGGTCGCTCTGATCATTCCCTGCCACCGGGTGCTCGCCGCCGGCGGCAAGATCGGCGGCTTCTCCGCTCCCGGCGGTTCGTCATCGAAGGCCCGCATGCTGGAGCTCGAAGGCGTCAACCTCGCACCGCCGCCGCCTGCCCAGCAGTCGCTGGGTTTTTAGGCGGCGGAGGCTTTTTCGCTTTCCGTAATTCCCGGCAAAATCGCTTCGCGCTTTGCCTGGCAAACCCGCTCTACACTTTTGCTGGAATTGCTTTGCCAGTTTCTCAGCCGATCAATGCGGGCTGGCTGTCGGCCGGATGATGATCTCGCTGACATCGACGTCATCGGGCTGGCTGACGGCGTAGAGGATCGAATTGGCGATGGCCTCGGGGCTGATCGTGATCGCCCTGAAAGCCTTCATGGCTTCCCGCGCCGTCGGATCGGTGATGGTGTCGGCCAGTTCCGATGTCGTCGTGCCGGGCGAGATGACGGTGACGCGGATACGATCGGTCTCCTGCCGCAATCCGTCCGAGATCGCCCGCACTGCGAATTTCGTCGCGCAATAGACGGCGGCGGTCGGAGAGACGCTGTGGCCGCCGATCGAAGACAGGTTGATGATCTGCCCCGATCCCTGCGACTTCATGATCGGAAGCGCCGCCGCGATCCCGTAGAGAACACCCTTGATATTGACGTCGACCATTTGGTCCCACTCGTCGACCTTGAGGGCCTCGAGCGGCGAGAGCGGCATGATGCCGGCATTGTTGACGATCACATCCAGCCGGCCGAATTCGGATCTGGCAAAGCCTGCGAAGGCTTCCACCTGGGAACGGTCGGTGACGTCAAGCCGTCGCAGGCGCACCGTCCCGCCCTTTGCGGCGATGTCGCCGGCGAGTTCCTCTAGGCGCTCGGTACGGCGCGCGCCGATCACGATATGGGCGCCGGCCGCAGCCAGCACCTTGGCCGCAGCCTGTCCGATGCCGCTGCTGGCCCCGGTGATGGCTACGACTTTTCCTTCGATATCAGACATTTCAAGCTCCATTGGCAAGTTAAGCAGTTTCTTGGTGGCGCGTCAGATTGGGAAGTCGGCGCTGAGCGTCGTCTCTGCCCAGGCATCGAAATTTGCGCGCAGCGCATCGAGCCTTTCGCGGGCGATCTTCAGGGCGGGTGCGCCGAGCAGCAGGCGCAGCGGCGGCTCGGTTGCCTCGAATGCGGATATGATCGCAATTGCAGCACGGGCCGGATCTCCCGGCTGGTTGCCGGAGACCAAACGGGTGGCCTGGCGCCGCTTGCCTGACGTTTCGGCATAGTCATCGATGATCGTGTCGGACTCGACCATCGACCGGCCGGCCCAATCCGTGCGGAAGGCGCCGGGTTCGAGGATCGTCACATCGATGCCAAGCGGCCTGACCTCATACGAAAGAGATTCCGACAGGCCTTCGACCGCAAATTTGGTGGCGTGGTAGTAGCCGGTTGCGGCGAAGGCGACGAGCCCGCCAAGCGAGGAGACGTTGAAGATATGCCCTTGCCGGCGTGCGCGCATGCCCGGCAGGACCTGCTTGGTGACATCGATCAATCCGAAGACATTGGTCTCGAACTGGGCGCGTATCTCAGCATCGTCGCCCTCTTCGATCGCCGAGAGGTAGCCGTAGCCGGCATTGTTGACGAGAACATCGATTGCACCGAAATGCGTTTCGGCGTCACGAACCGCACGGGCAACTGAGCGGCTGTCCGTTACATCGAGGGCAAGAGTAAGCGCCCTGTCGCCATGCTCTGCTGTGAGATCTGCCAAGGTCTCGGGTCTGCGCGCCGTCATGGCGGCGCGCCAGCCACGGGCCAGAACGGCTTCGGCGAGTGCCCGGCCGAGGCCGGACGACGCTCCGGTGATGAACCAGATGGGTGTTGTGGAAGACATGATCGTCATCCTTTCCGGCCGGTAAATGCGGCCTTATCCTTGGTGGTATTGCCTTTCAGGCGGCGCCTCACCTGCGGCGAAGCACCATGCCGCCATGATGGAGGGTCTTCTCGTCTACGAAATCGCCATCGGCCGTGAAGCCGGTGTCGTCCCAGTATTCGATATGCCTTCCGGTGACTTCGTAGCGTCCTCGATAGGCACTTTCCCGGTTTCCGCGGGCTTCGTCGTAACGGCCATTCGGCAAAAGTTCGTGGCGGACGCGGCCGTCTTCCGTCACCCACATACCGACATAAGGATGTTGCTGCATTCCACGCTCGCTTGTCTGTTGCTGCTGGGGCTCTCGGTCGTTCACGGCATCGGCGGCTGAGGAACTGGTCGCTGTGCCCGCCAAGGTGGTTGCGGCGAAAAAATGCAGAATAAGACTGTTGGAAATGTTGCGCATCGCTCCTCCTTTCGAAGCCTTGCTTGACCTCGACTGAAAGATAGCCCGCCCATCCCCGGCGATTAAGTTGCCAATCCGAAATGCCTTGGTTAGAAATGCTAACCAATGATCGATGATCTCGAAGGCATTTCAGTCTTTCTTGCGGTGGCGGAAGCGCGCAACTTCCGGCTCGCCGGCGAGCGGCTCGGCGTCACCCGCTCCGCCGTCAGCCAGGCCCTGCAGCGCCTGGAGGATCGGGTCGGCGTCGCCCTGGTCCAGCGCACAACGCGCAGCGTCAGCCTGACCGAAGCCGGCGAAGTCTTCTTCGAGGCGGTTCGGCCATCGGTCCGCCAGGTCAAGGATGCGATGCAGACGGTCAGGGAAATGCAGGCGCGTCCGAGCGGCCTCTTGAGGATCACCGTCTCCTCGATCGCCGAGAGTTTCCTGTCCGGCACCTTGCTGGCCGGCTTCATCGAAGCTTGCCCCGACGTCAAACTCGATATCGTGATTACCGATGAGGAATTCGATATCGTCGAGGCTGGTTTCGATGCTGGTGTCCGGCTCGGCGAGGTGATCGAGCAGGACATGATCGCAATTTCCGTCTCCGAAAAGCAGCGGCAATGCCCGGTCGCATCTCCCGCTTATCTCGAGCGCTGCGGCCATCCCCGCCATCCCCGCGACCTGCAGAACCATGCCTGCATCGGCTGGCGCCCGCGCCCCGATACGGCGCCCTATCGCTGGGAGTTCACCGAAAACCACCGCGACTTCGATTTCGCCGTCGACCCGGCCGTCACGACCAACGATATGGGAATGATGATCCGCTTGGCTTGCGCGGGAGCCGGCATCACCTTCGGCATGGTGGAAACCTTCCAACCCTATTTCGATCGCGGCGAACTCGTGCCGTTGCTCGAAGATTTCTGCCCGCCATTTCCGGGTTTCTACCTCTACTATCCCAGACGGCAAAGGCAGCCGCTGAAGCTGCGCGCGCTGGTCGATTATGTGCGCCGGGCAGGGAGGCGGTAGTCTCATTTGCGCGCGCGGCGCTGTAATCTTGCTTAAAAGCCTATTTCCGGCTATATTACTGGAAATAATCGGAGGTCATTATGGTAAGTTCACAGAAGCGCGCTATCCAAAATTATCGATCTCGCCTTGGCGAGCGTGGCTTGGCGCGCTTCGAAGTGCTCGCCAAGGACACCGATCGCGATCTCATCCGATCGCTCGCCAGACGCCTCTCAGAGGATACACCTGAGGCTTCAGAGCTTCGTGCAGCGGTAAGCAAGTCGATCGGCGGCGACCCGCCGAAGCTTGGAGGGATTCTCGCCGCATTGCGTCGTTCGCCGCTGGTGGACGCCGAACTCGATCTCTCCCGGCCCCGTGAAGAGGGGCGTAAGGTCGACCTGTGACGCGCTTTCTTTTGGACACCAACATCATCAGCAATGTTATCAAACCGCAGCCATCGGAATCGCTTCTGGCATGGATGTCGACACAACGCGACGAGGACTTGTTCATCGCCTCACTGACCGTTGCGGAGATACGTCGCGGAATTTTGGAAAAGCCGCGTGGCAAGAAGCGAGACGCGCTCGACAAATGGTTTTCCGGGCGTGACGGGCTCCAGGCGCTGTTTGCGGGCCGCATTCTATCGTTCGACGGCAAGGCAGGCCTGATCTGGGCGCGACTGATGGCGGAAGGGAAGGCGGCCGGCAAGCCGCGCAGCGGACTCGACATGATCATCGCCGCTGTCGCCAGTGCGAACGAATGCGTGGTGGTGACGGATAATGAAAGGGACTTTGCCGGACTTCAGATCGTCAATCCGATCCGCGGAGCGGCCTAGGAGTCGGTAGATCGCGCTGATTGATACGCCCCAGCGCCATCTTTTTCGCTACCCGGTTATAGCTCCGTCGCGCTCATATTGAGCGCGGACGCTTCTTCGCGTCAAACGACATCCGGATCCGGCCTAGGGGCCCGGCAATTCTCGTCTACTCTGCGCTCCTCATTCCCACTCGATCGTACCAGGCGGCTTCGACGTAACGTCGTAGACCACACGGTTGATCCCGCGAACCTCGTTGATGATGCGGGTCGCGGCGCGGCCGAGGAATTCCATGTCGTAGTGGTAGAAGTCCGCCGTCATGCCGTCGACTGAAGTCACGGCGCGCAGTGCGCAGACGAATTCATAGGTGCGTCCGTCGCCCATGACGCCGACGGTCTGGACGGGAAGCAGCACGGCGAAAGCCTGCCAGATGGCGTCGTAGAGGCCGGCCTTGCGGATTTCGTCGAGATAGATCGCATCGGCTTCGCGCAGGATTTCCAGCTTTTCGCGGGTGATGCCGCCGGGGCAGCGGATCGCAAGGCCGGGGCCGGGGAAGGGGTGGCGGCCGATGAAGCTGTCGGGAAGGCCGAGTTCGCGGCCGAGCGCGCGCACCTCGTCCTTGAAGAGCTCGCGCAGCGGTTCGACGAGCTGCATCTTCATGCGTTCCGGCAGGCCGCCGACATTGTGATGCGATTTGATGGTGACGGAAGGGCCGCCGGTGAAGGAGACGCTCTCGATCACGTCGGGATAGAGCGTGCCCTGGCCGAGGAAATCGGCGCCGCCGAGTTTCTTTGCCTCTTCCTCGAAGGTTTCGATGAAGAGACGACCGATGATCTTGCGCTTGGTCTCAGGGTCGCTGACGCCTTCGAGCTCGCCGATGAAGCGGTCGGATGCATCGACATGCAAGAGATGCAGATTGTAGTGCTCGCGGAACATGGCGACGACGCCGGCCGCCTCGTCCTTGCGCATCAGCCCGTGGTCGACGAGGATGCAGGTCAGCTGGTCGCCGACGGCCTCGTGGATCAGCAGCGCCGCGACGGAACTGTCGACGCCGCCCGAAAGTGCGCAGATGACGCGCTTGTCGCCCACCTGCTCGCGGATCTGTTCGACCGCCTTCTGGCGGTAGGCCGACATCGACCAGTCGCCCTTGATGCCGGCGATATTGTGGATGAAGTTGCCGATCAGCTTGGCGCCGTCGGGCGTATGCACGACCTCGGGATGGAACTGCACGCCGTAATATTTGCGCTTCTCGTCGGCGATGAAGGCGAAGGGCGCGTTGGAGGAGGTGGCGATCACCTCGAACCCTTCAGGCAGCGCCGTGACGCGGTCGCCGTGGCTCATCCAGACCTGATGGCGCGAACCGGAGGACCAGAGGCCCTCGAACAGCTGGCAATCCTTGTCCACATCGAGGAAGGCCCGGCCGAATTCGCGGTGATGGCCGCTCTCGACCTTGCCGCCGAGCTGCATGCACATCGTCTGCTGGCCGTAACAGATGCCGAAGACCGGCAGGCCGCTGTCGAAGATGATCTGGGGCGCTCGCGGCGACCCCTCGTCCACCGTGGAAGCCGGGCTGCCGGACAGGATCACGGCCTTCGGCTGCAGGCGCTTGAAGCCTTCTTCGGCCGATTGGAAGGGAACGATCTCGCAATAGACGCCGGCCTCGCGCACGCGCCGTGCGATGAGCTGGGTCACCTGGCTGCCGAAATCGACGATGAGAACGGAGTCGGGATGTGCTGTCTGGGTCATGGCGAGGCTTTAAAGAAAAGCGCTTCGCCTTGCAATCCGGGAAATCGGCGGCATCGGCTTTTTATTGTTCCGATTGTCCCCGCACGTCTGGCAAGATGCGCGGGGCTGTCAGGTTCAGAACCAGAAAACCCCGTCTTCCAGCGCCGTGAACAGACTGTCGACACCGTAGGAGAGCTTGCGGTCGACGATGTGCAGATATTCGGTCCAGCCCGAAATATGCTGCAGCTCGACCACGCCGTCGGAAATGCCGCGCAGCCCGATCAGCGGCAGCTTGTAGCCCTGGCAGGCGCGCAGCACCGCATAGGTCTCCATGTCGACCATATCAGCGTCGATATTGGTGTAGGCGGCGCCGGAGATGACGTTGCCGCCGGTGGAAAGGCTGGCTTCCGGGATGCCGGGAATGCGCAGCGGCAGTTCAAGCGTCGCAGGCAGGTCGAGGAAAGGTGTCAGGCCTTTTTCGAAGCCGAGCGGCGAGGCATCCATGTCGCGATAGGAAACCGAGGTCACTTGATAGATTTCGGTCTGTTCCAGTTTGGCGGAGCCGGCCGAGCCGAGGGAAACGACGAGATCCGGCAGGTCGTCTGCTGCATCGAGCCGCGCCAAGGCCTTGGTCAGAGCGACCGCTGCCTCGACCGGGCCGACGCCCGTCATCAAAGGCTCGATGCGCGAACGCAGGAAGGGCCCGTATTCGGCCTCCGCCGCCATCACGAAAAGGATGGATTTCCCCGCGACCGATTTCAGTTCGAACTTCATCCAGTAATTCCCTCTCTACCGCGGATGACCATCATCGTTCCCGTCATGGAGGCGATGAGTTTCGCCGGCCCGTCGCTGATCGCATAGCCTCGCCCGTCGGCGACGATGATGGTGGAGCCGGGTTTGGTGATTTCCCCGCGGAATAGGAAACGATCGCCACGCCCCGGCGACATGAGATTGACCTTGAATTCGATCGTCAGGATCGAGGCTTCGGGGTCGATGACACTGTAGGCTGCAAAACCGCAGGCCGAATCGAGCGCGGCGGAAATGATACCCGCATGCAGGATGCCGTGCTGCTGTGTCAGTTTGACGTCGAAGGGAAGTTCGATCTCGACGACGCCGTGCTCGACGCGCGTCAGTTCGGCGCCGATCGTCTGCATCGCCGCCTGGCGCGCAAAATTGCGGCGGATTCGCGCGCGGAAATCGCCCCTGTCAGTCTCACTCATGGCTGCCCCTCTTGAAGCGGCGAAAGTGGCATGGCGCGCCGGATTCGACAAGCTGGACATTGCCGAAATCGCCTGCGACGATAGTGGAAAGATCGGGCCGTGCTCGGCCGGCCTGTCGCGGTCCGTGCAAAGGTGATTGTGGGCTCGCGCCTTGCGCGTATTCTGCTCAACGGGTCTCGACATGATGGAGCATCAGCGGCATGACGACGATATCGCAATCGGTCCTGGAATATGAGAACTGGCTCGCCGACCAGCTCGGCGATGATCTCGTCAAGGAGGATCTGCGCAAGAAGCACGAGAAGATGCGAAGCGACGATTTCGTCTTCCTGCGCGCCACCTATTGGCGTTGGTCCGAGACCATCCTTGATATCTGCCCGGATCTCAGCGGCGCGCCCGAGGTGCTGGCAATCGGCGATACGCATCTGGAGAATTTCGGCACCTGGCGCGATGTCGAAGGCCGGCTCGTCTGGGGCGCCAATGATTTCGACGATGCGGCGGTGATGCCCTATGCGCTCGATCTCGTTCGCCTGGCGGCAAGCGCCATCCTGGCGCGCGGCGATGATGGTCCCCCGGTCCGAATGATCTGTGAACTGATTCTGGGCGGCTATCGCAGGGGCCTTGAAAATCCGCTCCCCGTCATCCTCGAGCGCGACTACAAGTGGCTGCGCAAGGCGTTGGTCCTGCCGAATCCCGAGCGCCGCGAATTCTGGGAGAAATACGAAACGCTGCCTCCAGGCAAGAAGCCGGCGCCATCAGCCTATATCAAGGCACTGGCCGGCGCATTGCCGCCAGGGTCCGGCTCCTTCGTAGCAAAGCCGCGCACCGCCGGCACAGGCAGCCTCGGCCGGCCGCGTTTCGTCGCCTATGCCGAATGGCAGGGGGGGCCGGTGCTGCGGGAGGCGAAGGCGCTGGTGCCGTCCGCCTGGTCGCTTTGCCACAGGCCGCAGGATGTGGCCATCCATGCGGGCAAAATCGCCGCGGGGCGGGCGCGATCGGCCGATCCCCACTACAGCGTCTCAGGCCGCATCCTCCTTCGCCGGCTCTCTCCGAACAGCCGCAAAATCGAGATCGACAAGCACCCGGAAATCTTGCTTGCGCCGACGATGCTCGAGCTGATGGGCTTCGAAATCGCCAATTGCCATTCCGACGATCCGGAGGCGGTTGCGGCTATCCTGGAGGATCTGCGGGTGCGCGGAAGCGAATGGCTGCATGAGTCGGCAAGGGCGGCGGCAGCGAGCATCAGTGCCGAGCAGAAGGCCTATTCACGCGCCGGCTGAGAAATGCGCACGATATGCTGATCCCAGGCGACATCGCTGCGGGTCGACAGAAAATCGCCGTCATAGGAGGAGACGGCAAAGCCGTCTCTTGCCGGCGCGATGCCCGCAGCATCCGGAACTGTTGTCTCGGCCAGCACCTTGCCCGTCCTTGCATCGATGGTCACCGAGGCGCCGCCCTTCGGCGAGGTGACGCCGACGAGGCCATCGCGGCGATTGACGGCGATCGCTCCGACGTAATTGGCAAGTCTGCGCGTCGTCTCCTCCGGCAGGTCGACGAAGGAAAGATCCTCGCCCTTGGCGAAATGCCCAACAAGCGGCGGCAGATCCCTGCGGTGGCCTTCATACTGGCAGGCGAACCAGATGCGGCCGTTCCCGTCGAGATCGACATGTCGGGTGGAGAGTTCCGACCATTCGGCGGGCAGCACATGTTTTTCGATCAGCGCGCCGGTTGCCGCATCGATCAGAACAAGCGACGGCTGCATCGCTCCGAGATTGAGCTTGGTGCGGCCGAAATCCGGATGTGTCTCGATGCCGCCATTGGCGACGATCAGGAGGCGTCCGTCATCGGACACCGTCATATCGTGCGGACCGATGCCGTATGTCTCGAATTCGCCGATGCGCCTGAAGCGGTCGCTGGCGTCGTAGAGACCGATCATGCCGCGATTGCCGTCGAAGTCGTTCTCGCTGGCATACAGGATGCGGCCATCGGGCGAGAAGGCGCCGTGACCGTAGAAATGCCGGTCCTCCCGGGAGCTGATGACGATCGGTTCGCCCTTGTTCCGGGGATCGAAGATCATCGCATAGGTGCCGGGCCTGCGCGCGAAGGCGACCGTCTTGCCGCTGGCGGCGCTGAAAGCCATGCCGTGCGCCCGCGCGGGAAGGGCGACCTGATCGACGATCTCGCCGCGCTCCGTCACGGTCGCGACGGCAAAGGAGCCGTCCGCTGCGCGAATGCCCGAAGCATAGACCGCATCGGCCCGTTCGAGCGCCATCAGCGACTTTGGCGCCAAGGCCGCAAGGAAGCCGAGCCCCGCCGCCTTGACGAAGCTGCGTCGGTCGATCGCGGCACTTTGCATCATTGTTTCAGTCTCCGTCCGAAAAGGAAAAGCCGGCCGAAAGGCCGATGGCTGCGCCATATTCGTCGCTGATCTTGGTGATCAGGTCGCGGCTCTCGGCAAGAAGCGTATCGAGCTTGGCCTTCTCCGCATCGCTGGTTGCGACGTCGATGTCGGGGTTGAGCTTCGGCACGCTGTCGAGCAGCGATTTGAATTCCTCGTCGATCAAGGCGGCGACCGCCTGTTTGTCCGCCGGCAAAAGCTCGGCCATGCCGGCCTTCTGCCAGAGCGTGCGCAGGCCTTCGAGATTGGCGGCCATCGACTTCCAGGTGTTTTTCGAACGCCAGTAGATCGCCATGCGTGGGCGCGGCGGAGTGTCCTTGCCCTTGTAGAACTGTTCCAGCCGCTGGTCGCGGATATTCTCCGTGCCGTGGACGAGAATGCCGAGCAGCGCGGTGACGGCTTCCTTGTTGTCCATGAAATCGTTGCTCTGCGAGCCCGGATGTTTCCAGCTCGCCTGTATGCCGTCGGGCTTTTCCCAGGCGGCGACGACTTCGCCGGCCTCACGCTGGATATTGCCGGCGACGGCCTGGCCGTAAAGGCAGCGGAAGCCGCCCTTCTGCTTGATCAGATCGTCCGAACCATTGCCGTAAAGCACATATTCCAGCGCGGTCAGGCCCTGCAGCGCCACGCTCTTGCCGGCGATCGCATCGACCGTCGCATCCTTGGGATCGGCCTTGGCGATCAGCGCCTGTACCTGCTTGAGGCCAACGCCCTTGCGGTCGGGATAGAACAGGATGTGCTCGAAGAGATTGTCCTGGATGACGGGGCCGGTTTGGACGATCTCGATGATCGACCAGTAGCGGATCGTATCGTCGAAAGCGGATTTCGCCTTGTCGAGCGTCTGTTGTGTGCCGCCGTCACAAAGATCCTTCATCGCCGTCGTCAGCCGGGCGGCCGATTGTTGCATGTTGCGATAGCCGGGACGGATCACCTCGTCGACAGCGCGCTGCATGACGGCGGGAACGGCATCCTCGTTCAGCCCTGCCGGAGGAGCGGCGGTCTGGGCGGTCGCCGACGTGGCGAAGCCGATCAGAGTGAGGCAGAGCAAAGGGTGCCAAAGGCGCATCAAAGTGACTCCAGGAATGTAATCAGGGCCTCCCTGTCGTCTTTGGACAGGGAGGAGAAAGCGTTGCGGGCCTTTTCAGCTTCGCCGCCATGCCAGAGGATCGCTTCGGTGAGATCACGCGCACGGCCGTCATGCAGGAAAAAGCTGTGTCCGCTGACTGTCCGGGTCAGTCCTATACCCCATAGCGGCGGCGTGCGCCATTCACGTCCGCTTGCGAGGCCGACCTGTTGGCCGTCGGCGAGACCGTCGCCCATGTCGTGCAGAAGGAAGTCGGAATAAGGCCAGATCAGCTGGAAGGACTGCGCCTTGTCCGGCGTATCCCGGCGGGTGACGAATTTCGGCACATGGCAGGAAATGCAGCCGGTTTCGTAGAAGATCCGCTTGCCCCGCAGCGTTTCGGGGAAGCTCGCCTTGCGCCGCGCCGGAACGGCGAGATTTTCGGAATAGAAGGTCACGAGGTCAAGGATGGGCCCCGGCGCTTCTTCCGCGCCCAGCCGCTTCTGCACGCCGGTCGGCATATCGAGGCATTTTTCTTCCGCCTTGGTGCAGTCGCCCTGCGCATTCGGCTGATCGGGCGTCGAGATGCCGATATCGTTGGCGAAGGCGTCGGCGCTCTGGTCGCGCACCGTGGCGTTCTGCGTCTTCCAGCCGAAGCGCCCGAGCGCGATCTTTCCGCTGCGATGGTCGCGCACGATTGCCGCCTTGCCGGAGATGCCGTCGCCGTCGGCATCGTCGGGATCGGCATGGGCAAGGATATCGGCTTCCGGAATGGCCTCGATCAGCCCAAGACCGATCATGGCGGAGGCAACGCGGGGTGAAATCGTGGTGGCGGGATCGAGCGGACCGTAGGCGGGGTTCTCAACCGTATAGCTCGGCCGGCGCAGCGACACCGTCTCGCCGTCGCCGAGTGTCACCGGTTCCTCGCTGTAGCTGATAGCCATCTTTCCTTCGGCGGCAAGGCCGGGAACGGCGAGGTCCTGCAGCTGGTGTCCGTAGACCGGATCGGGGAAATTGACGACATCCGCCTGTGCTATCGCCTTTTCCTCCTCCGCTGTCTTGGCCGCGCGCGCCAGCCGCAGCAGCATCGAAGTGGCGCTCGGCCCCCCTTCCGGCGGCTTGCCACGGCCGTCATTGACATGACAGCTCATGCAGGAGCGGGCGTTGAAGAGCGGCCCTAGGCCGTCAGAGGCCCGCGTCGAAGACGGAGCGGAAACCCAGAGCTTGCGGAAGAGCGCGTTGCCGAGCCTGAATTGCTGCTCCTCTTCGAAGGGGATATTGGCCGAAATATGCGAAAAGCTGTCCTCGGTGACTGGATTGATCGAGGTCGCCGCACCCGCCTGCATCGCTTCGTATTGTTCAGCTTTGGAAAAATCCGCCGTCGGCCGCGTCACGTCGGCGACGCGTTTGAGATCGGCCTCGGAAAGATCCGCGCGTTTCGTCGGCAGATCGAAACCGGCGGCGATTGCTGCCGAAAAACCGGCAAGCATGGCGCAGAGCGCTGCGCTGGCGATCAATCGGCGAACCGGGGTATGCGACATTTCAGGGGTTCGGGCCGCTCCGGTGGGAGCGGCCCGCCTTTGTGCTTATTTGAAGACGGCGTTAGGATTATCCAAGCTGTCGGAACCTTCAAGCTGAACCGTGCCGAGATCGAGTGCGGCAATAACGCGCTGGATCGATTTCGTCTGGTCGATCAGCCCGTCGATGGCGGCCTGGACGATGGCGTTGCCTTCCTTGTTGCCCTCGGCGATCATCTGGTCGTACTTCTCGACCGTCTCGCCGCGCTTTGCCATGGCATTCATCGCATCGAGCGTCTTGTTGAGCTTGCCTTCCATCTCGGCATCGAGTGCCTTGTCCTTGGCAGCAACAAGATCGTGCAGCGACGGGCCGGCGAGCTTGGTGCCGTCGACGCGGGTATAGTCGCCCGTGTAGGCGGCGGCGATGCCGATCGCGTCGTTGAGATGCGAGTTGTAGGTATTGTCCGAGAAGCAGTCATGCTCTTCTTCCGGATCGTGCAGCAAAAGGCCGAGCTTCATGCGCTCACCAGCAAGCTCGCCGTAGGAGAGCGAACCCATGCCCGTCAGGATCGCGACGAGGCCGGCTTTCGGATCGGCTTCGACGTTCTTTGTCGCAGCGCCGTCCGGCTTCCAGTTGTCGGTCATTTCCTGCAGATCGGAAACGAGCAGGGTGGACGCGGACTTCAGATATTCGGCGCGACGATCGCAATTGCCGTGCGTGCAATTCTTGAGGTCGTAATCGGTTGCCGGGCGGTTGCCTGCGCCAGGCCCCGTGCCGTTCAGATCCTGTCCCCAGAGCAGGAATTCGATGGCGTGGTAGCCTGTCGCGACATTGGCCTCGATGCCGCCAGCTTCGGCAAGCGTGCCGGAGAGGAATTCCGGCGTCAGCTTGGAGGCGTCGACATCCTTGCCGTCGATCTTGATCGTCTTGTTGGCGATGACATTCGCCACATAGAGAGAATTTTCGTCGCTCTCGGTGCCGTAGGAGGAGTCGACGTAGTCGATCAGGCCTTCATCGAGAGGCCATGAATTGATCTTGCCTTCCCAGTCGTCGACGATCGGATTGCCGAAGCGATAGACTTCCGTCTGCTGGTAGGGGACGCGCGCCTTGATCCAGGCGTCCCTGGCGGCTTTCAGCGTCTCATCGGTCGGCGCTTTCAGGAAGGCATCGATGGCGGCGTCGAGCGCCTTGGCCGTCGTCAGCGAGTCCTCGTATTTGGCGTGCGCCACGTCGGCATAGTGTTTCACCACGGCGGCAGCATCGGTCTCGGCATGCGCGGGAAGGGCGAGCAGGGCTGCGGGGGCGATCGCCAGCACGGCCGCGCGGAATGTGTTGAGCTTCATGATCCTCTCCTGTGACGGATTTTCCGTCTAATCGGGCCTCGTCTCTTCGCCCAAAAGCAAACTGGTGTCAAATACTCTAGTTTGGAATAATTTTAAGATCGGACAGGGCATTGCAAACCAGCCTCTTTGAAGGGCATCTGTTTGAAAAGATGGCAGCAAGCGCGCCGCACTTGGCGCTCAGCGTCACCACTGCGCGGCATCACTATCCCGCGTCAGCCCTTGCGCTGCATGCGGCAGAAGAAGAAGCCGTCCGTATCGGTGGAGGCGGGCGTCAGCGTCACCGTCAGGCCGTCGGAAGAATGCGGACGCGGGGCGTCCTTGCCGAACAGGCCATCCCAGGCGGGCAGGGCGTTGACGATCTCGAAGTCGGGATTGTCGGCCGTGAAGCGGCGCACCTGTTCCTCGTTTTCTTGGGGCAGCACCGAACAGGTGACGTAGATCAGCTCGCCGCCTGATTTGACGAAGCCGCTTGCCTGTGCCAGCGCGTCTTGCTGCTGGGCGGTACGCTCGTCGAGATTCTTCGCCGTCAACCGCCATTTCGTATCGGGGCGGCGGCGCCACGTGCCGGTGCCGGTGCAGGGCGCGTCGACCAGTACCTTGTCGCAGCGTCCGGCAAGGCCGGAGAGCCCCTTGGCGTCGTCATGGACCTGGACATTGCGGGTGCCCGCCCGCTTCAGCCGCTCGATGATCGGCGCCAGCCGCTTGCGGTCGGCATCATAGGCGTGAACCTGGCCCTTATTGTGCATGGCCGCCGCCATGGCGAGCGTCTTGCCGCCGCCGCCGGCGCAATAGTCGAGGATCTGTTCGCCATCCCGCGCGAGCACCAGGTCGGCGACGATCTGCGACCCCTCGTCCTGAACCTCGAACCAGCCTTTCTGGAACGAAAGCTCGGCTGTCACGTTGGGGAGACGCGAGGCGCCTTCGCCGGCGGCAATCCGGATGCCGTAGCGGGCGATCTTCGCGGCATGCGCGCCGGCTCTTTCGAGCGCCTTGACGGCCTTGTCGCGGGAGGCCTTCAGGATGTTGGCGCGCAGATCGAGCGTCGGGCGGGCGGCAAGCGCTTGTGCCTCGGCGAGCCACTCGGCACCGAAGGCCTGTTCGAAGGAGGGTTGGACCCATACGGGAATATCGCCGCGGATATGCAGCGGGGCATCGTCGAGCGAGCGGCTTTCGAAGGCCGAGGCGGCATCGGCCGAAAGCGGCGGCGGCGCGAACTTGTCATCCGCCAGTTCGGCGGCAAGGCTCTCGGGTGTGAAACCCCATTGGCGGAACATGACGGCGTGGGCAACGGCGGCAGCACTGTCGTCATCCATCAGCCAGGCATGGGAAAGACGCATGCGCAATGCGTCATAAACGATGTTGCCGATCGCGGCGCGATCGCCGGAGCCGGCAAAGCGATGCGCAAGGCCCCAGTCCTTCAGCGCGTCGGCGACGGGCCGCTTGCGGGCATCGATGTCCGCGAGCACAGAAATCGCCCCTTCGAGGCGGCCGCCCAGACGCATTCACATGTCTCCTGTTGCCATGGCATGTGAACGATCGCGCGATTGGTCGCGGGCGGAGTGTTCACAAGTCTCAACCGCGTGGTAACCGCGATTGACGGCAAGAGCAAGCGCCGTAGAGGCGCGGGCCGGATGTAAGAGGCGCGTGGCCTCAGCTGATGACCTGGTAGCAGACCTTCGCCGTGCCGGAGCTTACCATGCCGATATTCTGCGCGGCGGCACGCGACAGATCGAGCACGCGGCCGCGGATGAACGGACCGCGATCGTTGATGCGAACGACGACGGTGCGGCCATTGTGGCTGTTGGTGACCTTCACCTTGGTGCCGAATGCGAGCGAACGATGTGCGGCAGTCAAGACGGCAGGGTTCATACGTTCCCCGGAAGCAGTTTTGGAGCGAAGTGCGTACCATGAAGCACCGCCACAGCCATTTGCAGCAAAACCTTCCGCCGGAAGCAAGGAAGAACAGGCTGCAATAGTTGCGGCAGCGATAATAGAACGGCTTATTTTCTTCAAAACGGAGTGTCCCTCAACTATTGAACTCATGCCCTTGCAGGCGGCGGGGCTTAAATCCGTCGAAAAATGGCAAAAAAGTGCCACGGTCGATCACGGAATGTTACATTATGTAATACTCGTGATATCGTTGATTAAATATAGGAAATCGGCGCCGATGGCAGGACGTGGAAAAAACGTAATAGAATCAGCTAAAATTCGAATGAATTTTCCGAACGAATGGTAAACATCTCGGGCGTCACAAATATCACGAAATTTTTTTGCGGAACTTGCCATATTTGCTGCCACATTTCAGCAAATTCAGAGGCCGTTAACTATATTCGAGGCGAAAATCGCTCGCATAAGCCGGAAAAGTAGGAATTTCCTACTCTTTTATGTGGGGGTCGATGGCTTCTCGCCTTCAGCCGCGCCAGCGTTCGTCCCGCCACAATTGGGCAAGCGACATCAGATAGTCAGGGAAGGAGAATTTGAAGCCGGCGGCTTTGAGTTTCGCATTCGAAACCCGCTTGTTCTCGCCGTAGAAGGAGCGCGCCATCGGTGTCAGCTCGGCAGTTTCGAAGGCCTGTTCCAGCGGCGGCTCGACGTCCATCAGGCGCGCCGCCTCCACGATCACATCCTGCGGCGGGCCGGGTCGGTCGTCGGTGACATTATAGATGCCGCCAAGGCGATGCTCCGACAGGAAGCGTGTCGCCGCGCCGATATCCTCGACGCGGATGCGGTTGAACACCTGGTCCTTCTTGATCAGGCGACGTGCCGTGCCCTTTTCCAGATTGCAGAAGGCATTGCGCCCAGGCCCGTAAATGCCGGAAAGGCGGAGTACCGCGGCCGGCACGCCGCGCTTTTCTCCCATTGCCAGCCAGCCGTCCTCGGCCTCGAGCCGTTCCTTCGACCGTCCGGAAACGGGCACGCAGGGCGTTTCCTCAGTGACCCATGTGCCCTTATGGTCGCCGTAGACGCCGACGGTCGAGAGGTAACCGATCCATTCGAGCCTGGGCAGCAGGGCTGCGCCGTCTTCGCCGAGCAACCGCAGCAGCGGGTCGGCCTTTCCCGGTGCGATCGATTGCACGAGATGGGTGACGTCAGCCAAAGCCTCGCGCAACCTGTTTTCCAAGGTCTCGCCGTCGAAAAGGAATGCCTCGATGCCGTCACGGCTCAGCGTTTCCATCTTCTCTGCCGAGCGCGTCGTGCCGGAAACGCGCACGCCGTCGTCGGTGAAGGCCTTTGCGATCGCCGTTCCGGAAAAACCGCAGCCAAAGATCATCACATGCATCAGCCCACTCCCGCCAGCCGCCATTCGTTCAACACGCCGTCATCGCGCTCATCGGCCCTTTGTGCGGCAAAGGCCACGAATTCGCCAGCCTCCATCAGCCGCGAAAGCGCCCACACCGCCATGCCGCGCACCACGGGCGAGGGGTCGGCGGCGAGCAGCCGACATTGCGCGATCAATTCCGGCATGCCGGAATTGCCGGCGGCGATCAGCAAATTGCGGATAAAACGGTCGCGGCCGATCCGCTTGACCGGCGAGCCGCTGAAAAAGGCGCGGAAGGCGGCATCGTCAAGTGTCAGCAGAAAGGCGATCGACGGTTCCTTCAGGTCTTCCCGCGCCTTCAGCTTCATCTCCGAGGCGGAGCTTGCGAACTTGTTCCAGGGGCAGACGGCAAGACAGTCGTCGCAGCCATAGATGCGATTGCCGATCAACGGCCGCAGGTCGGGATCGATCGGCCCTTTGTGCTCGATGGTGAGATAGGAGATGCAGCGTCGCGCATCGATCTGATAGGGCGCGGGGAAGGCGGCCGTCGGGCAAATGTCGAGGCAGGCGCGGCAGGAGCCGCAATGATCCGTCTCCGGCGCGTCGACGGCAAGATCGGCCGTGGTGAACATGCTCCCGAGAAACAGCCACGAGCCGTGCAGGCGGCTGACGAGATTGGTGTGTTTTCCCTGCCAGCCGAGGCCGGCTGCCACGGCCAGAGGCTTTTCCATGACGGGTGCAGTATCGACGAAGACTTTCACGTCGGCGCTCGCGCGCGCCGCAAAGCGTGTGGCGATCTCCTTCAGCCGGCCTTTGATGACGTCATGATAGTCGCGGTTGCGGGCATAGACCGAGATCGCGGCTTTGTCGGGCTTGTCGAGAATGCCGCGCGGATCTTCCTCCGGGGCGTAATTGAGGCCGAAGACGACGACGGATTTCACGTCGCTCCAGAGCGTGCGAGGATCTCCGCGCCTGTCGCGCGTCTCCGCCATCCACTCCATCGTCCCGTGGCGGCCGGCATCGATAAACTCGCCGAGCCGTTGCCCTGCCTCAGGGATCGCATCGGCGCGCGTAATGCGGCAGAGATCGAAGCCGTGAGCGGCGGATTCTGCCTTTACGAAGGCGGACAAATTGTCGCGGCGCTTGCTCTCTTTGTCATTCGGTTCGGGCATGAAGAGCCCTCGTCAGAAATCCAGATCGGCGTAATGGGAAACCGGCGTCAGGCCGCGCACGCGCTCGGTCAGCATCGGCCGGAAGGAGGGGCGCGATTTCAGCCGCTGGTACCAGTCCTTGACGACAGGCGCATCCGCCCATTCGATCTCCCCGAGGTAATCGAGGATCGAGATCGAGGCGGCGGCGGCAAGGTCGGCATAGCTCATCCGCTCGCCTGCCAGCCACTGCCGTGAGCCGGCAAGCCAGGTGAGGTAGCGCATATGCTGGCGGATATTCGCGCGGGCCGTGCGCAAAATCTTCGAATCCGGTGCTCCACCGCCCTGATCGGCAGTCATCTGCAACTTATAGACACGCTCGCGGGCAAGCGGCTTCGTCACGTCGTTTTCCATCTTCTGCATGAACCATTCGGTCAACCGGCGGATTTCCGCCCGCTGGAAAGGGTCCTCTGCAAGCAGCCGCCGGTCGCGCTTCAGGACGCCATGCGTCTCGTCCAGATATTCGGAAATGACGCTCGCGCCGCAGAGCGCGCGCATGCTGTCGTCGACATAGACCGGCAACGTGCCGGCGGGATTGAGCGCCAGGAAATCCCGGCGTTTCTCCCATGTCTGCTCTTCGATCATGTCCGCGTGGTAGCCGTATTCCGCCAGGATCAGCCGGACGAAGCGAGATGCGGATGACATGGGATGATGATAAAGGGTGGGCATCGATACTCGGGCTTTGTGATTGCTGTTACAGGACTGTGTGGCAGCTCAGTTATAGCGCCCTAGTCATGACTCATTGGTTGAAGCTATAGGAGCTTGGCCGGGCCAACACAAGCGAATCGGGTCTCACACCATCTGACAGGGACGAAACACGCTTCTTGCGCACGAGGATAAACGCAGCGCCTGATCGGCTCAAGCGCTGTTCAAATCCGACCGACTTTTAAACCGGAGACAATTTATGGACTATATAAATGCTGCAATCCTCGGTGTCGTCGAGGGGATTACCGAGTTTCTGCCGATCTCGAGCACCGGCCACCTTATCATTGTCGAGCAATGGCTCGGACACCGGTCGGACATGTTCAACATCGTCATTCAGGCCGGCGCCATCCTTGCCGTCACCATCATTTACTGGCGTCGCCTGCTGGATCTGGTGCTTGGCTGGCGCGAGCCTCAGAATCGAGATTATGCCGCCAAGCTGATCGTCGCATTTCTTATCACCGCAATTCTGGGTCTTATCGTCAAGAAGCTCGGCTTCGAACTTCCGGAGACCGCGACGCCGATCGCCTGGGCGCTCATCATCGGCGGTATCTGGATGATCTTCGCCGAATGGGCTGCCGCCCGCAGGCCGCCGCATAAGGAGATCACCTGGCTCGTCGCCATCCTGGTCGGCATCGCCCAGATCGTCGCCGGCATCTTCCCGGGAACCTCGCGGTCCGGCGCCACGATTTTCGTTGCCATGCTGGCGGGCACCGGCAACCGCGCAGCGGCGACCGAATTCGCCTTTCTCGTCGGGATACCGACCATGTATGCCGCAAGCGGCTATGAATTGCTGAAGACCTTCAAGGACGGCGGAGCGGCAGGCGAAGACTGGACCGCGCTCGGTATCGCCTTCGTCGTTTCCACCGTGGTCGCTTTCATTGCGGTCAAATGGCTGCTCGCCTACATCAGAAGCAACCGGTTCACCCTGTTTGCCATTTACCGCATCATTCTCGGTGTCCTGCTGCTCGGTATGGCCGCAACCGGCTTGATCGCCTGAGACATCCCCGCCACATTGCATTCGCGCAACTCCCGGCGCGAATGCAATTGTCCGGCCGGACGCCGCGCACAGACACGCGATGAGCGGCAAGCCGATTTTCAGATAGGCATATTTGAGAAAATACGCATCGCCGTTTTTCAAGCAGGCTGAGCGTTGATGAAGCACCTTGTTTCAGGTGTTTCTAAAGACTGTTCGTCTCAGGCAAAACGCCGGCGCAGACGGCCGGCCTTTTTTCAGTGGCTGATCGAAGCCGTCGAGCAAGGATCGACGCCGTAGGCCGGCGAGCAATCGCCCTTCACCGCCGCGACCGAGCCGGGCGCAACGAAGGAGCCTGCAAGGATAACCAGCGCCGCACACGCAAATAAAAGCGCGATTGACTTGCCCATCGAGAAATGCCTTTCACAGTGATTGCCGCACGCTATCGCAGGCGTTGAGTCCAGCCGAAGACGCGCGGGTTTGGTAGTCAGTGGAATGGCAAATAGCAATAAACGTTCCTGCTAAATTTGGCGTTAATTCCACAAAATTTCCGATGCGTCTTTTATGCAACGCCGCCTCAAGGTGGGGGCAGAAAATCATGCCGAACTTGCGCCGGCGTTGCGTGATGCCACACGAAAAAAAACGCCGCCCGCGTTTCCGCGAGCGGCGTGTTTCGTTGTCTGAAATTTGGTCACGCAGCCTTTCCGGTACCGGTATACTGGCCGTGCGGGCGATAATGCACGAGGTAGGAGCCGAGCACCGATGCCGGCATTGTGGGCGTGATGCCGAGGCCCTGCAGCGTGCGGCCTTCCGCCTCGGCTTCCCTGGAAACGATATTGTCGTGCTTGAGCAGGCGCACCTGGTCCGGCGTGATCGGGGGCGTGATGAAGGGGATCATCGAGGCGATGCTGCCGATCAGCGAAGCGATGCCGAAGGGCAGGGACACCAGCGGGTTCTTGCGGCTCGTCACCTTCAGCATCGTCTCGAGACATTCGCGGAAGCTCAGCACTTCAGGCCCGCCAAGCTCGTAGACCTTGCCGACGGCGACTTTGCCATCGACGGCACGGCCGACGGCCTCGGCAATATCCTCGACATAGACAGGCTGGAATTTCGTCTTGCCGCCGCCGACCAGGGGCAGGACCGGCGACATGCGCGCCATGTCGGCGAACTTGTTGAAGAAGCTGTCTTCCGGTCCGAAGACGATCGATGGGCGGAAGATCACCGCATCGGGCTTGATGGAGAAGATGGCGGTTTCGGCGCGGCCCTTGGTGCGACCATAGTCCGAAGCGGATTTGGGGTCGGCGCCGATCGCCGAAATATGGACGAGCCCTGCGCCGGCGTTGCGTGCCGCCTCGGCGACCGCGCGGCCGCCAAATTCCTGCACGGCGTCGAAGGTGTTGCGGCCGGTTTCGTGCAAAATACCGACGCAGTTGACGACGTAGCTTGCACCCTCGACGGCGCGGTCGATCGAATTGCGGTAGCGCAGGTTCGCCTGCACGAAGGAGATCTGGCCGACATTGCCGAGCGGCTGCAGGAAGCCTGCGAGATCGGGACGGCGCACGGCGACGCGGATGCTATAGCCGCGCTTGGCAAGGGCGCGAACCACGTGCCTGCCCACGAAGCCCGACCCTCCGAACACGGTGACGAGCGGCGGCAGGTTGGCAAGGGTCATGGCAGGCTCCTCGAAAGGCTTTGGGGGATGCTGTATCGGCACTCGTCTTAGCCCAATCACGGCGCGACGGGAAGGCCCATCGCGCCGTCAGTTTTGTCGGACGTGAGACCGTTCAGGCGCCTTCGACGACGACCATTTCCGCATCCGCCACTTCCTGACGGATTTTAGCGGCGATCTGGTATTCCGGCGAATTGTAGCAGTCGACGGCGTGCTGCATCGAAGGAAATTCGATCACGACGTTGCGGGCGCGCGCCTTGCCCTCGAGCTGGGTGAAGGCGCCGCCGCGAGCCAGGAAATTAGCGCCGTATTTTTCGAAGGCCGGCTTGGCCGCCGCCACGTAATCCTTGTAGCGTTCGGCATCGTGAACGTCGACGCGGGCGATCCAGTATCCCTTGGCCATGCTCTTCTCCCTGTTGAATTCTTGTCAGCGGTTTGCCGGCCAGAGCGCCGTCACCATCTCGTTGAGGACCGCGCGGGCGGCATCCCGCGGCTCGGGCGCCTTGACGATCGGCCGGGCAACGACGAGATGCGTTGCTCCCGCCTTCAGCGCGTCGAAAGGGGTCATCACCCGCTTCTGGTCGCCCTTGTCACTGCCGGCCGGACGAATGCCGGGCGTGACGATCGCCATGTCGGGTCCGATGATGTCGCGCACCTCGGCCGCTTCGGCCGCCGAGCAGACGATGCCGCCCATGCCGGCAGCGCGCGCCTGTTCGGCGCGGCGCAGCACCAGGCTGTGCGGATCTTGGCTATAGCCGGCGTCGATGAGGTCGTCGGCATCCATCGAGGTGAGCACGGTGACGCCGAGCAGGCAGAGACCGGAGCCGGCCGCCGCCGCGACCGCCGCCTTCATCGCCTTCGGATAGGCATGCAGCGTCAGCATCGACATGCCCATCTTGGCGATGTTCTCGACACCCGATGCAACGGTATTGTCGATGTCGAGCAGCTTCATGTCGAGAAAGATTTTCTTGCCGCTTGCGGCAAGATCGCGGGCGAATTCCAGCCCGCCAGCAAAGACCAGCTGATAGCCGATTTTATAGAAGAGAATGTCGTCGCCGAGCGTGGAAACCAGTCTTTCCGCTTCGCCGATCGTTGGAACATCCAGGCCGACGATCAACCGCTCGCGTGCGTCCATCTCAAGTCACCCCTGCCAGTCTTCGATGGGTGTCCAGTCGCACGATAGACGGCGATCCGCAAGGCCGAAGGCATAAAGATTGCCGCCGCCGCCAGGCTGGTCGCGGTCGCGGGTGATCGGCCCGCTCGCCAGATGGCATTTGAGCAGCGTACCGACGCCGCCATGGCCGACGAAAGCGATCGGCGCTGCCGGATCATGCGTGGCAAGAACTGTGTTGACGGCCTCGACGATACGGCGTTGCGCGTCGATGGCGCGCTCCCAGCCCCTGAAGCTTTCCTCCGGATGGGCAAAGAACCAGTTGGCGGCCTCCTCGAACTGCGGCGGCGGCAGGAAGCCGGTGGCCGAGCGGTCGTTTTCATGCATGCCGTGCACGATCTCGATCGCCACGCCGGAAGCGTCCGCCAGGATTTCGGCCGTTTCGATCGCTTTCGTCTCGTCGCTGGAGACGATACGCCGCAACTGCCTGGCCCAGCCGCTCTCGGCCGCCTTGCGGGCGCGTACCGCGCCGATATCGGAAAGCCCCCATTTCGGCACGGGCACGTTGGCGTCGATCTTGACCTGCGGATGGGTGATATAGAGCCCGAACATCTCAACCGCGCCTGTAGATCCAGAGCTGCGCCGGCGGAATGTTGCGCATGACGAAGTCGTAGTGCTGAATATGGTAGCGATCGGGATTGGCGGCGATCGGTGAGATCGCGCCATAGGAGATCTGCATCACCGGCCGGCCGGCCGGCAGACGATCGAGCAGGCTTTCGAGCAGCGAGACGCGCTTCGCCATCGGGAAATTCAAAAGCGGAATGCCCGAGACGACAGAATCGAACATGAGATCGCTGAAGCTGCCAAGAGTAGTCTGAAGATCGAAGGCATCGCCGTTGATGAAATGGACGCCGGGATAGGTCCGCTTGAGATGTTCGTGGAAATCCGTCGAATATTCGATCGCGACGAGATTTTCCGGCCGAACACCGCGGCCGAGGATCGCCTTGGTGATGGCGCCCGTACCCGGTCCGAGTTCGAGCACCGGCAGCCCGGAATGGAGGTCGATGACGCTTGCCATGCGCTTGGCGGTGATCGAGGAGGTCGGTACGATGGAGCCCACCGTCTTCGGCCCCTGCATCATACCCCTGAAGAAGCGGATCTCGTCGTCGAACCTCTTGCCCAGACGTTCCTTTACCTTGACACGTAAGCTCATTCTCCACCCATCCGCATATTGACCGAATGTCTTAATATGCGCGTTGTCGCTCCCGGGACAAGGTTTTTCGCAATAAGAACATCGACATCAACAGCTCATGCAGCCGCGGGCGGAACGCGGCCTGAGATCGCGGTCGATGGGCGTGTGCGGTTTTTTCGCTGAAAAATGGAAAGCAGGAGCATTCGCTCCCGCTAGACTCGCATCGGCATCAGTACGTAGAGCGCATCGTCGCCGGCGGTGTCGCGGATCAGTGTGGGCGAACCGGCATCGGCAAGCAGGAAGATCGCTTCTTCGCCGGAAAGCTGCGCCGTGATGTCGAGCAGGTATTTGGCGTTGAAGCCGATTTCCATTGAATCAGTGTCGTAGCCGACGGCGACTTCTTCCGTCGCGCTGCCGGAATCGGGATTGTTGACGGTCAGCATCAACTGGCCCTCGGAAAGCGCCAGCTTCACGGCGCGGCCGCGCTCGGAGGAGATTGTAGAGACGCGGTCGACGGCCTGGGCGAAAGTCGTGCAGTCGACGCGCATTTCCTTGTCGTTGCCTGTGGGGATGACGCGCTGGTAATCGGGGAAAGTGCCGTCGATCAGCTTGGAAGTCAGGACGATCGAGCCGATCGTCATGCGGATCTTGGCGTCGGAAACCTCGAGGGTGACAGTCGCTTCCGGATTGTCGACCAGCTTCTGCAACTCCCCGACCGTCTTGCGCGGAATGATGATGCCGGGCATGCCTTCGGAGCCGGAGGGCGCATCGACATCGGCGCGCGCCAGACGGTGGCCGTCGGTGGCGACCGCTCTGAGTTTCAGGTCGCCCTTGCTCTCGATCGTATGGAAGAAGATGCCGTTCAGATAATAACGCGTCTCTTCGGTCGAGATCGCAAACTGCGTTCGGTCGATCAGCATCTTCAGATCGGTCGCCTTCAGCTTGAAGGAATGCGTGAAGGTGCCGGCGGTCAGATCAGGGAAGTCCGATTCCGGCAGGCACTGCAGCGAGAATTTCGAGCGGCCGGACTGCACGGTCATCGAGCCGCCGTCGGTGCTGGTGGCAAGCAGCACTTCCGAACCGTCGGGCAGCTTGCGCACGATATCGTAGAGAAGATGGGCAGGAACAGTGGTGGCGCCGGCCTGCTCGACGCTGGCAGGCGTCGCCTCGGTGATTTCGAGGTCGAGGTCGGTGGCCTTCATGTCGAGGTTCTGGCCGTCGGCCTTGAGCAGTACGTTGGACAGGATCGGGATCGTGTTACGACGTTCGACCACGCGGTGGACGTGGTTCAGCGATTTCAACAGGTTTGACCGCTCAATAGTAATACGCATGGGATGCTACCGCTTTCGACCGTGACTATCCGGGCGCATCGAGCACCCGAAGAATGCGTTCCCGACCCTGAGATCGGAGGAGTGGACGGGCAAAATGGCAGACTTCAGCATTGGATTGCAAGAGGCATGGATGGCCGAGTGTCCGCATTTGCGGTTTTCCGGAGCAATCCTCACAGAAATCCGAACCCTTGCCGAAGCAGCATCGCTCGCCCATAAAGGCCGATGAACCGGCGAGGCGCCGGCGGGACGAAAGCAAATGGCATGAATGAGGAAACGACAGCGGAAACCGCCGGCCGGCGAAGCTTTCGCCTGCACAATGCAACGATACCGGCACGGCCGCTCGAGCCGGCGCTCTATCTTGTCGCAACCCCCATCGGCAATCTCGGCGACATCACGCTGCGTGCGCTCGAAACGCTCGCCGGCGCCGACGTGCTCGCCTGCGAGGATACGCGCGTCACCCGTGTCCTGCTCGATCGCTACGGCATCCAGAATCGCCCGTTTTCCTATCACGAATACAATGCCGACGAAGCCGGTCCGCGGCTGATACAGGCGCTGGAGGCAGGCCGGTCGGTGGCGCTGGTTTCCGATGCCGGTACGCCGCTTGTCTCAGATCCGGGCTATCGTCTGGCGCAGCAGGCGATCGTGGCGGGTTATCGCGTCGTTCCCATTCCCGGCGCCTCGGCGCCGCTCGCAGCCCTGGTCGGATCCGGCCTGCCGAATGATGCCTTTCTTTTCGCCGGCTTCCTGCCGGTCAAGGACAAGGCCCGCCGCGACCGTCTCGGTGAAATGGCCGCCGCGCCCGCGACGCTGATCTTCTTTGAATCGCCGCATCGCATCGGCGCAACACTTCTCGCCGCGGCCGATGTGCTCGGGGCCACGCGCCAGGCTTCCGTCTGCCGTGAGCTGACCAAGACCTATGAGGAATTCCGCCGCGGCACACTGGCGGAGCTTGCCGCGCATTATCAGCAAGTGGAAAACGTCAAGGGCGAGATCGTCCTCGTCGTCGGTCCGCCGGAGCCGGTGGAGACTGATGAGGCCGATGTCGAAGCCGTGCTGGCCGATCTGTCGAAATCAATGCCGACGGCCAAGGCAGCAACGGAGGCAGCCCGCCTTACAGGCCTGCCACGCAAAGTGCTCTATCAGCGTCTGCTGGAGATGAAGGGCGCCGATGGGCGATAGCGATCTTACAGCCGTCAGGAGAAAGGCGCAGCGCCGGGGTCGCATATCGGAATATGTCGCGGCCGTCTTCCTGATGCTGAAGGGCTATCGCATCCTGGCGCTGCGTCACCGCACCCGGCTCGGCGAGATCGATATCGTTGCCCGCAAAGGCGATCTTGCTGTCTTCGTCGAGGTCAAGGCCCGCCATGGCGAGGCTGCGGCCGTTGATGCCGTGTCCGCCATGGCACAGAAGCGGATACGGGCGGCAGCGATCTGTGGCTCGCCCGCCAGGCGGATCGGGCACGCCTTTCCCAGCGCTACGATATCGTGGCGATCATGCCCGGCCGTTTGCCGCGGCATTTTCCGGATGCCTTCTGATATATTTGCGATCTGGCCCGTTTCGGATCGTTAAGATTTTAGTTCCGGCTTGAACGAGCTCCTTACGACTCTCTGTTATCCACCGGCTTGGTAGGGATAGAAATTGGGGGTTGTTTCATGGCCTGGAAGCTGATGCTTGCAAGCGCGGTCGCCATGGCTGCGCGCTCTGTGCCTTATGTCGCGCTGAAGCCGGCCGGAAAATCCTTCGTCGCGCATGCAAGCGACCGCCTACCGCTCAAATCCACGCCCATCAATCCGGATTGGATCATCAGCGGCAATCCGCAGGCGCGCACTGCCGAACATTCGCGCGGTCATGACGAGGCATCGCTGACGGCGATCTGGGATTGCACGGCTGGCGAATTTCGCTGGTACTTCGGCTGGGACGAGACGGTGATGATCCTCGAAGGCGAGGTGCATATTACCGCCGAGGACGGCACGAAACGAACCCTCGGCGTCGGTGACGTCGCCTTTTTCGCCGGCGGAACCTGGGCGAGCTGGCGGGTCGACAACTACGTCCGCAAGGTTGCTTTCCTGCGCAAGCCTTTCCCCAAGCCCTTGGCGATCGCCTATCGTCTCCGAAACATGCTGCGCAACGGCGGCAACCAGGGCATCGCCGCCTGAAAATTGCCGCCGATATCGATCGTCATCTGCTAATCGGGCTGGGGCGGAGCGGTTGTTTCCCCCGTTAAAAACTCGCAGGCGAACAGGATTGGCTTGTCGAGTTCGGGCGCAGTCTGCTTGTTCAACAGGATCGCCACTGCAGCCGCGGCCATCTCCTCAATCGGCTGCTTTACCGTCGCCAGGCGTGGCGTTGTCATGCTTGCAAGCGGGATACCATCGAAGCCGACGATGGAAAGGGCCGCGGGGATGGGGATTCCCAGATCATGCGCCGCCCGCATGCAGCCGATCGCCTGCTGGTCCGAACTTGCAAATATCGCCGTCGGCCGCTCGCTGCGCGCCCGCGCCAGAAGATAATTTCCCGCGGAGCGGCCGCTCTCGTAATCGAAAGCCGCCTCGGCAATCAGCGGCGCTTCCGCCGCTCGGGTGCCGCCGTCCGTCTGCTCCATGGCGTCGAGGTAGCCCCTCAGGCGATCATTGGCGGGGACGGAGTGTTTGGGCCCCGAAATGAAGCCGATGCGGCGATGGCCGAGCTTCAGAAGATGCTCGACGCCAAGACGAACGCCGCGGCGGTGATCGGCGGCAATGCCGGAATATCCCGGCATAAGGCGGTCGACGACGACGATCGGCAATCCTTTCGGCAGCTTCAGTGTATGGAAATCGTTGCTGGGAACGAGAATGATGCCGTCCACCTTCCGGCTTGTCAGCTGTCTGATTCGGTCAGCCTCCTTGGCCGCATGATCGAAGGAAGTCATGACGATGATGTTGCAGCCGTGATTTGCCGCCGCCTGTTCCGCGGATTGGACCAGTTCCGCAAAGAACGGATTGGTCAGATCGGGAATGACAATGCCTATGAGGCGGCTGACTTTGCTGCGCATGCTTCTCGCGGAGGGATCCGGCATATAGCCGAGTTCCGTGATGATCCCGCCGACGCGCGCCCTCAATTCCTTCGTCACGGAGGGATGATCGTTCAGAACCCTTGAAACGGTTCCTGTGGAAACTCCCGCAAGCTTGGCAACGTCTCTAATTCCGACCTTCGACATAACAGAAACATATGCCCTTCATTTTTGCCTTCGGAAGACACCCTAGGGGGGGTGCCTTGTCCAAGCTCCAGCTAACGGCCTCCGCAGCCCTAGTCAAAGGGTCGCATTCAATTTGGCCGCCGGTCTTTCATAGCATGAGCACGGCAGGAGGCTCAATGGAAACGGTTCATCGAGCATCTTTTCCGTACATGCCGGATATGGCGATTTCGGCGGCGGTTTGGCGCTTCATCGCCAGCTTGACAATTTTTGAAGGCGTGCTACCCAGATGGTGTTGGAAACGGTTCATTGCCGAGGGCAACTCAGATGAAACTGAGCCCAGAGCCGTTCGGGAGGAAAAAATGTCCAATTCTATGAAGCATGAATCCGTCTTGATCAGCGCGCCGCGTCGCGCGGCACTGAAGCTCGGGCTTGCCGGCACTTTGGTGCTTGCGCTCTCCTGCGGCGTGTCGCCCGCCTTTGCAGCCAGCAAGCCGAAGGTCGGCCTTATCATGAAGTCTCTGTCCAATGAGTTCTTCAAGCAGATGAAGGCGGGTGCCGACAAATATGCGGCCGAAAACAAGGACAAGTTCGACTTCAAGGCCGTCGGCATGAAGGATGAACGTGACTTCGCTTCGCAGGTCGATGCTGTCGAAAACTTCGTGACGCAGAAATACGATATCATCGTCGTAGCACCCGCCGATTCCAAGGCGATGGCAACGCCTCTGGCAAAGGCTGTGAAGGCCGGCGTCAAGGTCATCAATATCGACGTGCCGCTCGATGCCGATGCGAAGAAGAAGGCCGGGATCGATCTCGCTTTCTTCGGTCCTGATAATAAGGAAGGTGCGAAGCTTGCGGGCGATGCGCTGGCCAAGGATCTCGGACCTGGCGCCAAGGTCGTCATCCTCGAGGGCAACCCCGAGGCTGACAACGCCAAGGAGCGCAAGGAAGGCTTCGTGGATTCCGTCAAGGCAGGCAAGCTTGAGCTTCTCGACAGCAAGACCGCCCATTGGGAGACGGAAGAAGCCAATACCGTCATGACGAACTTCCTGACGAAGTATAAGGATATTCAGGGCGTTATGGCCGCCAACGACTCTATGGCCCTCGGCGTCGTCAAGGCTCTCGATGCGGCCGGCCAGGCCGGCAAGATCAAGGTTGTCGGCTTCGACAACATCCCGCCGGTGCAGCCGCTGATCAAGGACGGCAAGATGCTGGCGACAGTCGAGCAGTATGGCGCGCAGATGGCGGTCATGGGCATCGACTATGGCATGCGCGAACTGGCCGGCGAAAAATTCACCGGCTGGGTCAAGACCGACGTCAAGCTCGTCACGAAAGCCGACCTCAAGTAGTCGATATTGCCGACAGCAAGGCAAAGGAGGCGCCGGCCATGGGCCGGCGCCAACCGCGGCAACCGATTCAGGCGTTGATCGCTCCGGATGAGGCTCGTTCTCGCGGGTCCGGGATGCGCGCTTTCAGGCGCGCAAAGAACGCTGCAATATTTCGAATTGAATAGATCATGCATGAGGTCGACGTGTCAGACGCACCAGATGACGACATCCTGAGACTGGAAGGGATCGGCAAGCGCTTCCCTGGCGTCGTGGCGCTCAAGGATGTTTCGATACGGATTGGCCGCGGCAAGGGGCACGTCCTTCTTGGCGAGAACGGTGCCGGAAAGTCGACCCTGATCAATCTGCTCGGCGGCGTCTTCAGGCCGGATGATGGTCACATCCTATTTGATGGCCAGCCTTACCATCCGGGCTCGCCGTTGGAGGCCTTCAAGGCCGGCATCCGTGTCATTCACCAGGAGTTGCATCCGCTTTCCAACCTGACGGTTGCCGAAAACCTGCTCTTCGAACATCTGCCCCGCCGATATGGCCTGGTGAACTACAAGGAAATGAACAAGAGGGCGGCCGAACTCCTGGAAGAGGTCGGCCTTGACGTGCTTCCGACAATGCTGGCGAGCCGCCTCAGCGTCGCGCAGCTTCAGTTGGTCGAAATCGCCAAGGCGCTCTGCTACGAAAGCAAACTTCTCGTTCTCGACGAACCGACAGCCACCCTGACCTCCAAGGAGGTCGATCGACTCTTCGAAATTCTGAAGCGCCTGAAGCAGCGTGGCGTCACCACGCTCTATATCTCTCACAGGCTGGAGGAGATCTTCGAAGTCGGCGACGATGTGACGGTGCTGCGCGACGGCCAGCATGTGATAACGCGGCCGCTATCCGGTCTTGGTATTCCTGATATCGTCGAACTTATGGTCGGGCGCAAACTTTCGGATCATGGCCACTTCCGCGGCGACAGCGCGGTGTCAGGAGAGGCGCTCGGCGTTTCCGGCCTGAAGGTAACGCGCAATAGCGCGGAACTGTCATTTTCCGTTGCAAAGGGGGAGATTGTCGGCATTGCCGGCCTTGTGGGCAGCGGCCGAACGGAGGCGGTGCGCGCCATATTCGGCGCCGATGCCAAGGTTGCCGGCGAAATCCGCCTGAATGGCGAGCCGGTCGAGATCAATTCGCCCAAAGATGCCGTTGCCGCCGGCCTGTGCCTGGCAACCGAAGACCGCAAGATGCAGGGCTTGATGCTCGACATGAGCTGCGCTGAAAACACCACCATAACCGATCTCGCCAAGATTTCCCGCAACGGTCTGATCATGGGGAAGGCGGAGGATGATCATGCACAGCGCCTCGTGCGTGAGCTGCGGATCAAGACTCCCTCCATCCGTCAGGCCGTCAGGACCTTTTCCGGCGGCAACCAGCAGAAGGTCGTCATTGCAAAATGGCTGTTCCGCGGTCCAAAGGTCTTGATTTTCGACGAGCCGACCCGTGGGATCGACGTGGGTGCGAAGGCCGAGATTTACGAGCTTCTGTGGAAGTTTGCGGCCGAGGGAAAAGGCGTTCTGGTCGTCTCTTCGGATCTGCCGGAGCTCATGGGCATTTGCCATCGCATCATCGTTTTTTCCGACGGCAAGATAGCCGGCGAAATAACTCGGGAACAATTTGACGAGAGCAGGATCCTTTCGCTCGCCTACAAGGAGTACAGCCGTGTCCGCCAACATTGAAAAACAGACCGAGGCGAAAGCGTTGAGCTTCTGGGACAAGCTGATCCGGATCTCGATGAAGGAAGCGGGCGTCGCCATCGCGCTTGTTCTGATCCTCGCATTTTTCTCGGCGACGGCGCCGTATTTCGCGACGCCGGAGAACTTCCTGAAGATCTTCGTGCAGATCGCCATCAACACCGTGCTTGCTGCGGGCATGACCTTCGTCATCCTCATCGGCGGCATTGATCTTTCCGTCGGGTCTCTGCTTGCCCTTTGCACTGTCATTGGTGCGACGATCATGATCGATCCGCAGTTTTCTCCGTGGCAGGCGATTGTTCTGGCATGTCTGGCGTCGATGGGCACGGGCGCCGCCCTCGGCGCCATCAACGGCTGGATTTGCGAGAAGTGGAAGCTTCCGTCCTTTATCGTCACCCTCGGCATGCTGAACGTCGCAAGCGGCCTGGCGCGCGTGGTGAGCGACAATTCCACGATAACAGGACTGCCTCAGCCTTTCGTCGATTTCGGCAACCTGATCTTTTGGGGCATCTTCCCCTCGATCTTTATGATCGCGATCGTCGTCGTCCTCATCGGCTGGTTCGTGCTGCGCTACACCGTCTTCGGGCGCTTCGTCTTCGCAATCGGCACCAATGAAGAGGCTGTCCGCCTGTCGGGTCATCAGCCGAAGAGATACAAGATCGCGGTCTTCACGATCTCCGGGCTGACGGCCGGTATCGCCGCCATGGTCTATTTGCTCCGCCTCAATGTCGGCAGCCCGGTCGCCGGCATCGGCTATGAGCTGAACGCCATCGCCGCCGTCATTATCGGCGGAACCAGCCTCTCCGGCGGCAAGGGCTCGATTGTCGGCACACTGGTCGGCGCCTGCATTCTGCAGGTTCTGTCGACGGGATTGCAGCTCCTGGGCGCCGACGACAATATCAAGCCGATCGTTATCGGCGCCGTCATCGTACTCGCCGTCATTCTCGACAGCTATCGTGGCCGGTTGATGCGGATCCTCGAAACACGTTGATCGGTGAATGCATGTTCCGGGGCGCCGACATGCATGAAACAAAGAGCTAAAGCGCGTCGCACGAGCCAATTTCGATGCGACGCGGCCCTTGATTGGCCGTTGCGTTTGACGCCTGCCCGACCTACATCTGTCCGGCACTCAGCGAGGGACGGAAATGGCCAAGATCACCAATGTAGCGGTCCAGATGGACCATGTCGCAGGCATCAATATCTCAGGCGATTCCACCTTCGCCATGAGCCTGGAAGCCCAGGCGCGCGGCTACAGGCTTTTCCATTACACCCCCGATCGCCTGAGCTTCCGTGACGACAAGCTCTTTGCCAGCGTCGAGCCGATGGTGCTGCGCGACGTCAAGGGCGATCACTACGAACTCGGGGCCCCCGAGCGTGTCGACCTCTCGACCATGGACGTCGTGCTGCTGCGCCAGGACCCGCCCTTCGACATGGCCTATATCACCTCGACGCATCTGCTCGAGCGCATCCATCCGAAGACGCTCGTCGTCAACGATCCGGCCTGGGTACGCAATTCGCCGGAGAAGATCTTCGTCACCGAATTTGCCGACCTGATGCCGAAGACGCTGATCACCAAGGATGCCGCCGAGATCCGCCGCTTCCGCGACGAGATGGGGGATATCATTCTGAAGCCGCTCTACGGCAATGGCGGCGCCGGCGTCTTCCATTCGACCCGCGACGACCGCAACCTCTCTTCGCTGCTGGAGATGTTCGGCCAGCTCTTCCGCGAGCCCTTCATCGCCCAGCAATATCTGCCTGACGTGCGCAAGGGCGACAAGCGCATCATCCTCGTCGACGGCGAATTCGCCGGCGCCATCAACCGCGTGCCGGCCGAGCACGACAGCCGCTCCAACATGCATGTCGGCGGCCGCGCCGAGGCGACCGAGGTGACGGCGCGGGAACAGGAAATCTGCAACCGCATCGGCCCGGCACTGAGGGAGCGCGGCTTCCTGCTCGTCGGCATCGATGTGATCGGTGATTACATGACGGAGATCAACGTCACATCGCCGACGGGTATCCGCGAGGTCAAGAAGTTCGGGGGCGCCGACATCGCGAGCCTGCTTTGGGATGCGATCGAGCGCAAGCGCTGAGCCTGCCGCCATGCGTCGCTTCGCCTGTGACCGGGTACAACCTGGTCGCGGCGAATGTCCGAATACGTTCCTTGATCGTTCTTGTTTTATTCTTTTTTCCATGCCAGATTGCAACCGCTGGCCCGAGGGCCGGGGGCGGTATAAGAGTTTGCGGGACAAGGGGGCGATATGGTCGCGCGTGTCAGTACGGTGGCATTCCAGGGCATCGAAGGTGTGCCGGTTGAAGTCCAGGTCATGGTCGCGCCCGGCAAGGTCGGAATGCAGATCGTCGGCCTGCCCGACAAGGCGGTTGCCGAAAGCCGTGAGCGCGTGCAGGCGGCCCTTCACGCTTCCGGTCTGGCACTGCCGGCCAAGCGCGTGACCGTCAATCTGGCGCCGGCCGACCTGCCGAAAGAGGGCTCGCACTTCGATCTCCCGATCGCGCTCGCTTTGATGGCAGCCCTCGGCGCCATTCCCGCCGATGCGCTGTCGGATTTTGTCGTCGTCGGCGAGCTCAACCTCGATGGAACGATCGCCGCCATATCAGGCGCGCTGCCAGCTGCGATCGGCGCCAATGCGCTCGGCAAGGGGCTGATCTGCCCGGCCGAAAGCGGCGCCGAAGCCGCCTGGGCGGGCGCCGGCGTTGACATCCTCGCACCCCGCAGCCTGATCGCCCTTGCCAATCATTTCCGCGGCACGCAGGTGCTGTCGCGGCCGGAGGCGTCGATCCGCGCCAATGCCGCAAACCTGCCGGATCTTGCCGAAATCAAGGGCCAGGAAAGCGCCAAGCGCGCGCTCGAGGTCGCGGCCGCCGGCGGCCATAATCTTTTGATGGTCGGCCCTCCGGGCTCCGGCAAGTCGATGCTGGCGGCCAGGCTGCCGTCGATCCTGCCGCCGCTTTCGGCCGCCGAGCTGCTGGAAGTGTCGATGGTTCATTCCATTGCCGGCCAGCTCACCGGCGGCAAGCTTTCCGACCGCCGGCCCTTCCGCACCCCGCATCATTCCGCCACCATGGCCGCCCTCGTCGGCGGCGGCCTGCGCGCCCGTCCAGGCGAAGCCTCGCTTGCCCATCACGGCGTGCTTTTTCTCGACGAGTTTCCCGAATTCACGCCGCAGGCGCTGGACGCGCTGCGCCAGCCGCTCGAAGGCGGAGAATGCGTCATCGCCCGCGCCAATCACCGCGTCTCCTATCCGGCGAAGTTCCAGCTGATCGCGGCGATGAACCCCTGCCGCTGCGGCATGGCCGGCGAGCCGGGCCATACCTGCGCCCGCGGCCCGCGCTGCATGAGCGATTACCAGGCCCGCATCTCCGGCCCGCTGATGGACCGCATCGATATCCGCATCGACGTGCCGGCCGTCTCCGCTGCCGATCTCATCCGGCCGATGGCCGCGGAGGCTAGCGTCGACGTCGCCCGCCGCGTTGCCCGCGCCCGCGAGATCCAGCAGGAGCGCTTCGAGAGCGCTGGCGCAAAAGGCATCGGCACCAATGCGCGCTGCTCCACCGCGATGATCGAGAAGATGGCCGAACCCGACGCCAGCGGCCTGCAGCTGCTACGCGACGCCGCCGAAAAGATGAAATTCTCCGCCCACGGCTATCACCGCGTCCTCAAGGTCGCCCGCACGCTGGCCGATCTCGACGACAAACCGACCGTCGGCCGAATGCATCTCGCCGAAGCGATTTCCTATCGCATCGCCGGTGAAAGGCTGACGGCGGCGGCGTAGGAGATGGGGGTGTCGAAGCGCCTCCTCTAGCGTCATGCTCGGGCTTGTCCCGAGTATCTGCATCAGGTGCAGCAGATCCTCGGCACAAGGCCGAGGATGACGCCGAATGAGGAGCGAGGTTCGTCAACAAACTGGGGCGCCGAAGCGCCCCAATACCCTACGGAGATGAGCGACCGAGAGACACCCGGCCAAACCCTACCTTAGCTCCCCAGCCCCTCGAACAGCGCCGTCGAAAGATAGCGCTCGGCGAAGGACGGAATGATGATGACGATATTCTTGCCGGCATTTTCGGGGCGGCTGCCGACCTTGATCGCGGCGGTCAGCGCCGCACCCGAGGAGATGCCGACCGGCACGCCTTCGAGCCGGGCGACGAGGCGCGCCTGTTCGAAGGCCTCGTCGTTGGTCACGGTGACGACTTCGTCATAGATGCCGGTGTCGAGGATCTTCGGTGCGAAGCCGGCGCCGATGCCCTGGATCTTGTGCGGGCCGGGATTGCCGCCGGACAGGATCGGCGAGTCGGCGGGTTCGACGGCGATGATCTTGATCTCGGGCTTGCGGCTCTTCAGCACCTGGCCGACGCCGGTGATCGTGCCGCCGGTGCCGATGCCGGAGACGACGATGTCGACCGTGCCGTCGGTGTCGTTCCAGATTTCCTCGGCCGTCGTCTTGCGGTGGATTTCGGGATTGGCCGGGTTTTCGAACTGCTGCGGAATGACGGCATCGGGAAGGGAGGATGCCAGTTCCTCGGCCTTGGCGATGGCGCCCTTCATGCCCTTTGGTCCCTCGGTCAGCACCAGCTCGGCGCCGAGCAGCGCCAGCATCTTGCGGCGTTCGACCGACATGGTTTCCGGCATGGTGAGGATCAGCCGATAACCCTTGGCGGCAGCCGCAAAGGCGAGCGCGATGCCGGTATTGCCGGAGGTCGGCTCGATCAGCACCGTCTTGCCGGGCGTGATCTTGCCCTGCGCTTCAAGGCTTTCGATCATCGCGACACCGATGCGGTCCTTGACGGAGGCGATCGGGTTGAAGAATTCGAGCTTGCCGATCAGGTTCGCCACCACGCCCTTTTCCCGCGCCAGCTTGTCGAAGCGTACGAGCGGCGTGTCGCCGATGGTCTCGGTGATCGAGGAATAGATGCGGCCGCGGCCGGGCTTGTGCGACATGGGTGTTCTCCCTTTGAAATCCTGACCCTGAATCGGGGAGGAGAATAGGGTCAAAGGTTGAAGGAGACCAGTCCGCGTTCATCCCGGCAAAGCGGTTCGGGGAGAAAATAAGCTTTGAAAACCGGTTCTTGCCGAATGTTTATTTCAGGCCGCCCGCGTGGCGATGAAGGCCGCCGTGCCAGCGAGGATGCCGGCCGCAACCCGGTTCAGCGCCTGTAGGGCGCGCGGCTGCTTCAGCATCGTGCGAGCCCGAGAGGCAAGCAGCATGTAAGGCACCAGCACGACGATCAGCACCACGAAGGTCACGGCGAGCAGGAGCGCATAGTCTCGCAGGCCGATATTGCCGATATCGATCAGTGTCGGCGCCAGGGCGACATAGAAGAGCATCGTCTTCGGATTGCCGAGCGTCACCAGCAGGCCGGAGAGGAAGGACATGCCGATATTGGTGGATTTGCGCGCCGCGATATCCTGCGGCAGCAGCCCCGCTGTCCAGAGTTTCCAGGCGATGTAGGCGAGATACAGAGCGCCGGCGATCTTGATGACGATGAAGACCTCGGTGAAGGTCTGCGCCACGAAGGCAAGGCCGAGAATGACCGCTGTGAGATAGGTCATGTCGCCGAGCACCAGGCCGAGGCCCATGAAGAAGGTCTCGCGGAAATTTGAGCCGAGCGCGCGTGCGACGATCGCGGTGATCCCGGGGCCTGGAATGGCCGCGGCGATGAATAGCGCTCCGGCATAGGTGATCAGGGCGGTGAGGCTCATCTTCATATCCATAAGGTCTGCACGACCTTTCTATAGGCGCGAGCCGCGGCCTCATCAATGCGCCGGCGCTGATCGGTCCATAACCATAAAGAATAGGTCCGCTGAACCATGATCCAGTTGGAAAGCGAGCCGGCCCCACTATCTCTCTTACGCGTGCCATCAGTGCGGCGCGTCGCGGCTTCCCGGCCGGCGGCATTAAAGATTTTTCATCGCCAAGGAGCAAATGAATGTCCCATACCCCAGCCGAAACCCGCAGGCTTTCGCCGCTCAAGACGCCTTCCAGCCTGTCGACCAACGCCGTCACCGATATTTCGGCGGCGCTGACCGCGCTGCTCGCCGATGTCTTCGCGCTTTATATAAAAACCAAGAATTTCCACTGGCACATGTCCGGCCCGCATTTCCGCGATTATCATCTGCTGCTCGACGAACAGGCTGAGCAGATCTTCGCTATGACCGACGACATTGCCGAGCGTGCCCGCAAGATCGGCGGCACGACGCTGCGCTCCATCGGCCATATCGCCCGCCAGCAGCGCATTCTGGACAATGACGCGGACTTCGTCACACCGGAGGACATGTTGTCCGAACTGCGCGAGGACAATGTTCAGCTCGTTTCGCTGCTCCGCGAAGTGCACGGTCTCTGCGACGAGCACAACGATGTCGCGACCGCCAGCCTGATCGAGAACTGGATCGACGAAGGCGAGCGCCGCACCTGGTTCCTGTTCGAAATGACGCGCCCGCAGAGGTAGTGTCGGCAACCGGGCGCTTCAGAACGCCCGGTTCTCAGCTCTCCAGCGCCCGCGGACGCAGCCAGCGCGGTGTCCAGCCGAGATTCATGCCGGCTGCGGCAAACAGGATGATAACAGCACCTGCGATCTGCATCGGCTGCAGCGCGTGGCCGAAGGCCAGCCGGTCGACGAGGAATGCGGCGATCGGATAGATGAAGGACAGGGCGCCGGTCAGATGTGTCGGCAGCCTCTGGATCGCGCCGTAGAGCAGCACATACATCAGCCCGGTATGGACGACGCCGACGGTCACGAGGATCGCCCAGCCCCCGATATCACCGGGCGGGTGGGAAAAGTCTGTTATCGGCGCCAGCATCAGCATGCCGGTCGCGACCTGGATGAGCGCGATCAGATGCGGCGGCGTGCCTTTCAGCCATTTCGTGGCAAGGGCTGCGAGCGCGTAGAAGAAGGCCGCACCCAGCGCCATCAGGATGCCGAAGCCGTAGTCACCCGATACGCCGCCCGTCTGGGGTTTCGCCTGAACGATCGCCATCATCCCGGCGAAGGCGAGTGTCAGCCAGAACAGCTTGGCGGCGGTGATCTTCTCGCCGAGAAACAGCGCGCCGAGCGCGAGCAGCATGAAAGGCTGCGTGTTATAGACTGTTGTGGCGATCGAGATCGTCGCATGCGAGTAGGAGGCAAAGAGCAGCAGCCAGTTCAAGACGATGGCGATGCCCCCGAAGATGGCAATGCCGAAGGCGCGCAGCGTGATGATGCCGGGCCGCAGCAGCCCGAGAGCGCCGCAGATGACAAGCAGGGTCAGCGCGCCGAACAGGCAGCGCCAGAAGACCACGCCGCTGACGGGCTGTCCCGACATGACGACGAACCAGCCGATCGTCCCCGAGATCAGCATCGCTGCCGTCATTTCCGCCGTGCCTTGTCTGATGTCACTGTTCATGATTACCTCCGCCTTTGATGGCATAAGAATATTGCGGAGCGAGGCGGTTTTATATAGGTATAAGAAGGAGCATAATCGATATTGCCTAATCATAAGAGGAAAATAGATCACCGTGGCTAATGATGTGCTGTCGCTCGACGAAATCGATCAGGCCATTCTGGAGGCGCTGGCCGGCAATGCGCGGATATCGCTGAAGGAGCTGGCACAGCAGGTGGGCCTGTCCTCGCCGAGCGCCGCCGAGCGCTTGCGCCGGCTGGAGGAGCGCCGCGTCATCAAGGCCTTCACGATCGATCTTGATCCAGCTGCCGTCGGCTATCCCCTGCAGGCGATCGTGCGCGTCCGTCCGCTGCCGGGACAGCTGCACATTGTCGAGCGCATCATCCAGGAAATTCCCGAAATCGTCGAATGCGACAAGGTGACGGGTGAGGATTGCTTCATTGCCCGCCTGGTCATCCGCTCGATGGCGGAACTAGACGGCCTCCTCGACCGGGTTGCCGAAAGGGCGGAGACCAACACCTCGATGATCAAGGCCTCGCCCGTCAAGCGTCGCCTGCCGCCGCTTTCACGGAAAATGTAAATCTTGGCTGAGCGAACTGCTGGTGAAGCCACCATCGGCGGCGGCATCGCGGGGAAATTGATCGAAGCCTCGCTCAAGCGCGAGGCGCTGTGCCATCAGACGCCGGTGGAGCCGAAGCCGCCTGCGCCGCGCACTGTTTCGCTGGCCTCGGCAATCTCCGCCACCCGAGCCTGGGTCACGGGCGCGATCACCATCTGGGCGATGCGCATGCCGCGCTCGATGACGAAGGGTTCCTCGCCGAGATTGACGAGCAGTACCTTCACCTCGCCGCGATAGTCGCTGTCGACGGTGCCCGGTGAATTCAGGCAGGTGATGCCGTTCTTGAAGGCAAGGCCGGAGCGCGGCCGCACCTGTCCTTCGAAACCCTCCGGGATCTCGAAGATGAAGCCGGTCGGCACCAAGGCCCGTTTGCCGGGCAGAAGCGTCAGCGGGGCCGCGTCGTCAACGGCGGCGCGCAGGTCCATGCCCGCCGCTCCCTTGCTTTCATAGCCAGGCAGGTCGAGGCCTTCGCCGTTCGGCAGGCGGATGAGGTTCAGCGTCGGGCGCGTGTCGTGATGAATGGTCATCGCCCATTACTTTGCGCCCGAATGCCCGAGGTCAATTGCAAAGCCGGCCTTTAGTCGCTAGTTAAGCGGCAATTCCACAGGATTCACACTATGGCCGAAAGTCTCGCCGAGGCGGTCTCCCGCCGCCGCACATTCGCTATTATCGCCCACCCGGACGCGGGTAAGACGACGCTCACCGAAAAGCTGTTGCTGTTCGGCGGCGCCATTCAGCTGGCCGGCGAAGTCAAGGCGAAAAAGGATCGCATGCAGACGCGCTCCGACTGGATGAAGATCGAGCGCGAACGCGGCATCTCCGTCGTCACCTCGGTGATGACCTTCGAATATAACGACAATGTCTTCAACATCCTCGACACACCTGGCCACGAGGATTTCGCCGACGACACCTATCGCACGCTGACGGCAGTCGACGCCGCCGTCATGGTCATCGACGCCGCCAAGGGTATCGAGCCGCGCACGCTGAAGCTCTTCGAAGTCTGCCGCATGCGCGATATCCCGATCATCACCTTCATCAACAAGATGGACCGTGAAAGCCGCGATCCCTTCGAGATCCTCGACGAGGTGGAAGAGAAGCTGGCGCTGGATACGGCGCCGATTACCTGGCCGATCGGCCGCTCGAAGACCTTTTGCGGTTCCTACAATATTGCCGCCAACACGGTGCGCGGGTCGGATACAGAGGTCGAGGGAACGCCGGTCAACGGTCCGCAAAGCGTTGCCGGCAGGCTGCCGGAAAACGAGCGCCAGGCTTTCGTCGACGAGACCGAGCTGGCGATCGAGGCCTGCCGCCCGTTCGACCGCCAAGCCTTCCTGGAAGGCCATATGACGCCTGTCTTCTTCGGTTCGGCGCTGCGCAATTACGGCGTTCGCGACCTCATCAACGCGCTCGGCGAGTTCGCGCCGCCGCCGCGTGACCAGGTAGCCGATACCAGGACCGTGCACGCCACAGACGACAAGATGACGGCCTTCGTCTTCAAGATCCAGGCCAATATGGACCCCAACCACCGCGACCGCATCGCCTTTGCCCGCATCTGCTCCGGCAAGCTCGAGCGCGGCATGAAGGCAAGGCTTGCCCGCACCGGCAAGCAGCTCGGCCTGACGGCGCCGCAATTCTTCTTCGCCTCGCAGCGCCAGCTCGCCGATACCGCCTATGCCGGCGATGTCGTCGGCATTCCCAACCACGGCACGCTGAGGATCGGCGATACGCTGACCGAGGGTGAATCGCTGGTCTTCCAGGGTGTGCCGAATTTCTCGCCGGAAATTCTGCGCCGCGTGCGGCTGGAAGATGCGATGAAGGCGAAGAAGCTCAAGGAAGCCCTGCAGCAGATGGCCGAAGAAGGCGTGGTCCAGCTGTTCTCGCCGGAAGACGGCTCGCCGGCGATCGTCGGCGTCGTCGGCGCCCTGCAGCTCGACGTCTTGAAGGAGCGGCTGATGGCCGAATACGGCCTGCCTGTCTCTTTCGAAATGTCGCGTTTCTCCGTCTGCCGCTGGATCTCTGCCGATCAGCCGGCCGATCTCGAGAAATTCCTCACCGTCAAACGCGGCGATATCGCCCGCGATCTCGACGGCGATCCGGTCTTCCTCGCCCAGGATGGTTTCTCGTTGCGCTACGAGGCGGAACGCCATCCGGCAATCAAGATGGTCGCCATCAAGGAATATCACGCCGCCAAGGCGGCGTGATCATCGCTCGGCCAGCTGTTCCGCCAGAAAATCGACGACGGCGCGCACCGCCGGCAACTGGCCGCGCCGGTGCGGCATCAGGATCGTCGTTTCGATCCTACCCGCCGTCCAATCGGGCAGGAGCCTCACCAGCCGCCCGGCTGCCAGCGCCTTCCGGCAGACAGATGTCGGTAGGCAGGTGATGCCGAGTCCGGCAGCGGCCATCTCCATCAGCATATGCGGCTCGTCCGCCGCCATGACGGAATGCAGCGTGATGAGAGCCTCATCGCCGTTGTCGGAGAAGAGCCGCCACTGGTTTTCTGTCAGGCTGGTCATGATCGTCGCATGCTGCGCCAGTTCTTCCGGCCGCTGCGGTTGCCCGTGTGAGCGGATATAATCCGGCGAAGCAAGAACGAAGAACGGGTGATTGGCAAGCCTCCGCTGCACCAGCGCGGAATCCGGCAGCGGCGCCCGATGACTGCGCAGTGCGATGTCGAACCCTTCCTGCACGATATCGACGAAGCGATCGGTCACGTGGATGGAGAGCTTGAGCTTCGGGTATCTCGCCACCAGTGCCGGCAAATGCTCCGTCAGCACGAACTGCGCCGTCGGCACCGAAGCCGTGAGGCGAACGGTACCGGCGGGTTCGGCCAGATGCCGCCGGACGATGCCTTCTGCCATCTCCGCTTCGATGATCGAGGCCTGGGCGTGCTGAAAGAATTCACGGCCGAGTTCCGTCAGCGCAAAGCTTCGCGATGTGCGCTGGATCAGCCGGACGCCGAGCCGTCCCTCCAACTCTGCGACCCGTTTGCTGACCGTCGATTTCGGAATGCCGAGATGTCTCGCCGCGCCCGTGAAGCTGCCGCTGTCGACGGCCTGCACGAAGAGATGGAGGTCATTGAGGTTGAAGAGCGCCATCGTCATCTTCCATATATGTAGACATTGCGGTGCATTTGTAGCGTCTACCGCATGATTGTCTACGTGTGCACATTGATCACGTTCAACAGGGTTCAATTCTGAAAGGAACGATTGATGTCACCCATATTGTTTTACGGCGTGCCGGAGGGCTGCTCCTTCGGCTCCATCGTTGCACTGGAATGGTCCGGCGTGCCCTACCGCCTCTGCCGCGTCGAGATGCCGGAGGCAGTCTCCGGTGCGGACTACGCCAGGATCAATACCGTCGGGGAAACGCCATCTCTGCTGCTCGAAGACGGCAGGACAATCAGCGAAAGCATGGCAATCCTTCACCATATCGGCGCCCGCGCGATCGGAAACGGTCTGGGCTTTGCGCAAGGGTCTGCGGATTTCGATCGTCTGAACCAGATGCTCGCCTTTCTCAACACCTCATTCTTCAAGGCCTTCGGCCCGCTCTGGTATGCGTTCGAGCATCCGCTGGCGCCGGAGGAGAAGCAGGCTCTTATGGCCTATGGCATCGCCGGCGTCGAAAAAGCGCACCATACGCTGGAGCGTCTGCTCGGCGGTCGCGAATGGCTTCTTGGCAAGGGTCCGAGCCTTGCGGACGCCTATTTCGTCGGGATCGCCCGCTGGAACGATTTCCACAAGGTCGTCGATCGCCGGCAGTTCCCTGGCCTCGATCGCCTCTATGAGCGCATGCAGCAGGAGGCGGCCGTCCGTTTCGCCCATGCGATCGAGCATCGGCTCGAGGCAAAAAGCAGCGGCGGTTTCCGCGGTGAAGTCGATCTGGCCGAGGCGCTCGGCTTGTTGAAACAGGCTGCCTGAACATCGTGGCGGCCGCACCCCTGCAGTGCGGCCGCCGGCTTGCCTGTCATCCGGCGGCGATGATTTCGATCTCTACGAGCCAGTCGTCGCGCAGCGTTTCGACGACGATGGCCGTGGTCGGCACGGCGCGGCCGCCGAGCGCTTGGAGGCGGGCATTCTGGTTCGCCTCCACAAAGGCGCCGTCGCGCAGATAGCTCGTCAGCCGCACGACATTGTCGACCGTCATCCCGGCGGAGGCGAGGATGTCGCGCAGATTGGACCAGATGAGTTCGAGCTGCCCTTCCAGATCGGGCGCCGCCGTTCCCTGCTCATCGAGACCCATCGTGCCGCTGACGAAGAGCAGGCGGGATGGATGCCGGACCTCCAGCGCATGAATGTAGTCAGGGCTCGCCGGATAGACCCCTGTTGCGGGATCATGCGCGATCATCTCCATGAGATTTCTTCCCTCCGCCGAATTTTCTATGAGATCAGGCCAGTATGGCCGATTATTCTTCGGCGGGAAGGGTAGGGGGTCGAATGGGAAAAAATACAGACGATCTTCGGCAGAAGCGTCGGCAGCAGCCGATCATGGATGCTTTCGACCGAAAGATATTAGCCGAACTCGCTGGCGACAGCGGTCAGAGCTATGCCAGGCTGGGCGAAGCGGTCGGGCTCTCGGCGCCGGCCGTGCATGAACGCGTGCGCCGCCTCCGGCAATCGGGCGCCATCAAGGGCGTGCATGCCGCGCTGGATGGATCGGCCCTCGGCAAGCCGCTGCTCGCCTTTGTGCATGTGGAAGCGGCCGGCTGGGGCAAGAGCGAACGGCTGATGCAGGTGCTGCGTTTTCCCGAAGTCGAGGAGATGCATTCGGTCGCCGGCGACGCCAGTGTGCTCTTCAAGGTGCGCACCGCCAGTCCCCAGGCGCTGGAGGCTTTTCTCTCGCAGATCCACGCGGTTCCCGGCGTCACCGGCACCCGCAGCTACATCGCGCTTTCTACCTATCTGGAGCGTCCCGTGCAGGCCGGCGTTACCGAGATCTGGCCGGATATGCCTTTGCCGGAATAGTCGGACTGCGGGGCGTTCGTTACTGCGTTCCAGGCACAGTTGTCTCCTCAGTCCTCGCCATCGAACCGCGGCAGCGGCTCGATAGTCTCCACCCAAGACAAAGCCGATCGGCACCATATCTGTTTCTTCGGCGTCAGTTCCCGCCGTTGGTCGATGCTGCCGACGCGAATGCCGATCGCGCCGCCGTCGCCGTCCGTGCGATAGAGCGGCGATCCGCAATTCGGGCAGAAGAATTGCCGGCTGAGACCGCCGCTGTCGCCATATTTCCCGTAGCCTTTCGGCTCGCCGGCGACGAGGCTGAAACTTTCCTGTCGCGCCGGCGCGGTGACGCGATAGGCAGAGCCCGTCAGCCGTTGGCAATCGGTGCAGTGGCAGATCGAGATTCCCTCCGGATCGATCTCCGCCTGATAGCGGACCGCGCCGCAATGGCATCCTCCCGTGATATGCATCGGCAATTCCTCAATCCGCCGGCTGCGCGGCCGGGCGCGCGGTGTAGAAGGCCCTCGCATCCGCCGTGAAGGCGGCTCGCTGATCGGCTCTCGTATAGAACATATGCCCGCCTCGATAAAGCTTGAGCCCGACGCGGGCGCCGGCGAGCGAAGACGGCAGATGGTCGACCACATAGCGGCTGACGCTGTAGGGCGTCACCAGATCGCTGTAGCCATGCGCGATCAGCAGACGGAAAGCCGAGTTCGAGGCGAGCAGCTGTCGGATGTCATCAGTGGCGCTGGCTTGCAGGCGCGATCCGCCGCCACGCCCGCCGCCCCACTCCCAGCGCCGGCTGATATCGCCGTCGAGCAGCGTATAGGTCATCTCCGTCTTGAAGCCGAGTTCGTTGCGGGCATAGTCGGCAAAGGCGCCGCCATAGGCGCGGGTGAAGCCATCGAGGATGGCGTCGTCTCCGCGGTCGTAATCGGATTCCGGATAGGGATCGGGGGCGGCAAAAGCGGCGTCGTAAGGGCTCGTCACCTCACCCTTGCCGGCGTCCGCATGCTTGACGAAGGAATTGCCGAGGAAGCCGCGGTTGCGGGTGACGATATCCTCAGGAATGCCGGTCAGTCGGGAAATCCTGCCATAGAAGGCGTCGGCAGCGGCGCCGATTGGCGGCGGCCCGGCCAGCGTCGTCAGATAGTCTCCGAGCGCGAAGGTCTCGGCCTCCCTCTGCTTCTGCTCGTCGAAGGCGTTCTCCCGGTCGAGCTGGGCTGCGGCCAGCGACGGTAGCTCCAGCGCGGCGCCGAGCGCGAACTGATCGGCATTGAACATCAGCTGGCCTTCAAGCAGAGGGGAAAGCATCACCGCACCGGCCACAATGATGCCCTGGCTTTCCTGCAGCGTCGAAGCGACTTTGGCGGCGCGGAAGCCGCCATAACTTTCGCCGAGGAGATATTTTGGCGAGCCAGAGCGATTGTTGTGCGCGACATAAAGGGCGATCGCCTTGGCGATGCTCTGGGCGTCGGCGTTGACGCTGTAATAGTTGGAGGCGTCGTCTGTCTTCACCGTCCGGCTCCAGCCGGTGCCGATCGGATCGATCAGCACGAGATCGGTGAAATCGAGCCAGCTTTGCTTATTGTCGATAAGCTCCGCATTGGCTCCGTCGCGTCCATCGGGTCCGAAATCGAGCACCTTCGGGCCGACCAGCCCCAGATGCAAGAAGGCGGAAGCGGCACCCGGCCCGCCGTTGAAGGCAAAAGTCAGCGGCCGGCCCGGCGCGCCATCCCGCGCGACATAGGCGGTGTAGAAGATCGCGCCGGTCTGGGCGCCGTCCTGGCCGAAAAGATCCAGCGTGCCGGCGGTCGCGGTATAGGCGATCTTCCGGTCGTCGATCGTCAGCTCATGATCGGTAACGGAATCGGCCGGCAGCAGCTTGAGCACGCCGTCGCGTGCGCCGTTTTCAACATTCGCGCGGGCGGGCGTGCTTTCTTGCGCATGGGAGAGGGCCGGTGTGAGCGACGCCGCAAGCGCGGCAAGCAGAAACAGGGATCGGAAGCGCAAGATGTCTCCTCCGGCGGTGGGGTATGAGAGGCTGAGATAGCGTAGCATCGGCGGCCGGCGACGGGCATCAAGAGATGGTGATGGGCCAGTGAGTGGGGAAGGGTGCGATCCGCTGAGCGGGTGGCTCAGTCCGCTTACTTGACCGCGCGCACACTCACCTCCAGCGCCCGGCCGGCTTTCCAGCCGTTGATCGCCGCCCCGAGCCCGAGCGCGACGAAGAGAACCGCGCACCAGGAAAAGCTTCCGGTCCAGCCCCTGATAAGGCCAACGATGAGCGGGCCGACGGCGGCGAGGAGATAACCAACGCATTGCGCCATACCGGAAAGATGGGCGGCGACATCGGGATCGCGCGAGCGCAGCACGATCGTCGTCATGGCGGCGGCGATCAGCCCGCCCTGGCCGATGCCCTGCAGCACCGCCCACAGCCAGACCATCGAAAGCGGTGCGAAGAGCAGGCCGAGCAGCGCGGTGACGGCAACGCCGCAGAGGCTTGCATTGATCAGCCGCTGGTCCCGGCCGCGCACGGCGATATGCGGCACGATAAGGCAGGACGCTGCCTGCACCATCACCGACAGCGAAACTATCGCACCGGCGGTGACGCCGTCGATCCCGCGTTCGCGTAAGATCGGAACTAGCCAGCCGAAAACGCAATAGGCAAGCGCGGATTGTAGCCCCATGAAAAGCGTCACCTGCCAGGCGAGCCGGTCCCGCCAGAGGCCTTCGACACGAAAGCCGTTTCGCCTTGTCTGGCTGCCGCTACGAAGAACCTGAGGCAGCCAGATGAGGCCGACGATCAGCGCCGGCAAGGCCCAGGCAGCGAGCGCGCCTTCAAGGGAGCCGCCGAGTGCGTATTCGATCGGCAGCGTCAGCCCGGCCGCACTTGCCGCGCCGGCGCAGAGCGCCATCGTGTAGAAGCCGGTCATCAGCGCGGCACGCGTTGGGAAGTCCCGCTTCACCAGCCCCGGCAGCAGCACGTTGGCGACGGCGATGCAGGCGCCGGCAAGCGCCGTGCCGATGAAGAGCAGCGGCACGGAGGAAAGCCCGCGCAAAGCAGTGCCGAGCGCGAGCAGCAGGAGAACACAAAGCAGCGTGCGTTCCGAACCGATGCGCTGGGCAAGGCGAGGCGCAAGCGGCGAGAAAGCGCCGAGGCAGACGACCGGGAGAGTCGTCAGCAGGCTGGCGCCAAGCGGGCCGAGGCCGAGTTCGGAACGGATTTCCGGCAACAATGCGGAGGCGCTCGAGAAGACCGGGCGCAGATTGAAGGCGATCAGCACGAGGCTCGCGCCGAGCAGGAAACGATCTGCCCCACCCCGCACCGACGTTGCCTGCGGCTGCGGAAGGCTGCCGGCCTCTGCGTCTACAAGCAGTTCGTCGGCCGCCTCAAGCATGCTGGTGGCATGGTTGGAAGGCGTGTTCATGAGAGGAGCATCCGCTCAAGCGCGGCAAGCACCGGCGCCATGAAACGGCGCACCGCCGCATCCGCCTTGTTGGGATCGCCGGTTTCGATCGCATCGACGATATCGGCATGCGCCTGCATGTCAGGTTCGGGAATGTCGTTGCCAAGCGTCGCGGCGATGGTATCGGCGATCGAGGTGGAGAAGAAATCGTAGATCTCGATCATCGCCCGGTTGCCGGAAGCGGCAATAACGGCCTTGTGGAAGGCAAGGTCGCGTTCGATGAAGGCTGCCCGATTGCCGCCATCATAAGTGCCACGTTCCGCAAGCAGCCTGCGAAGCCCGGCAATCATCTCCGGTGTCTTGCGCATCGCCGAGAGCCGGGCGGCCTCGACGTCGAGCGCCAGGCGGGCCTCGAACTGGTCGCGCAGGCTGGCGCGCCGCGCCATCGTCAATGGCCGGCCGGCATCGCGGGTCGAGCGGACATAGGTTCCCGAGCCCTGCCGTGTTTCGAGATAACCCTGAGAGACGAGAACCCGCACCGCCTCGCGCACCGTGCCTCGGCTGATGGAAAGCATGGCCGAAAGCGAGGCTTCGTTCGGCAATTTCTCGCCGACCGCCCAGCGTTTGCCGAGAATGTCGCTGCGGATCGCCTCGATCGCCTCGTCCGCGAGATTGGTCTTGCTGAGCGCTCGCATCCCATTACTCATTAAGTCATCAGATGACTTAATGAGTAATGGGATTACGATCTTCCGTCAACGGCTGAAATCCAGGCAATAAATAAAAAGGGCCGCCTCAGCGACCCTTTCCATGAGTTTGGCCTCGAACTGGCCTGGACTGTCGATGCAGCCCTAGGAAGGCGGGTTTTAGAGCGAGGGCTGCCTCGCCTTCATCACCTCTTCCATGCCCGTTACGAGGTCCGAAATCTCATTAGACATTGGATCACCTTCCTTTCGTTCTGTTGCTGATAGGCCAAAGGTAGGCCGATTCTTCGCAGATGCAAGAAAAAATGCGCTCAATGTGCCGCCTTGATGAAGGTGCCGTTCTGCAACTCATGCATGGCCTTCATGATTTCCTCGCGTGAGTTCATTACAATCGGGCCGTGCCAGGCGACGGGCTCCTCGATCGGCTTGCCTGAGACAAGAAGGAAGCGGATGCCCTGGTCGCCTGCCTGCACCGTCACTTCGTCGCCGCTGTCGAAGACCACGAGCGTGCGGTTGCCGGACATGTCACGGATGTTCAGCTCTTCGCCGTTGACTTCCTTCTCAACGCGCACGCCGAAGGGTTTCGATGCATCGCGAAAGGTGCCGGAGCCGGCGAAGATATAGGCGAAGGCGTTGCGGTAGGTATCGACCGGCAGGCGTTTCTTCTTGCCTGGTGGTACCGAGACGTCGAGATAGATCGGCTCGGCGGCCACACCATCCACAGGACCGGCCTTGCCCCAGAAATCGCCGCAGATCACCCGCACGGCCGTGCCGTCATCATCGACGACGACAGGAAGGTCGGCGGATTTGATGTCCTGATAGCGCGGCGCCGTCATCTTCAGCGAGGAGGGCAGGTTCGCCCAGAGCTGGAAGCCGTGCATGCGGCCGGCGAAATCGCCCTTCGGCATCTCCTGGTGCATGATGCCGCTGCCGGCCGTCATCCACTGGATGTCGCCGGCGCCGAGCAGGCCGCGATTGCCGAGGCTGTCGCCGTGCTCGACGGTGCCGGCGAGCACATAGGTGATCGTCTCGATGCCGCGATGCGGATGCCAGGGAAAACCGCGGATATATTCCGAAGGATTGTCGTTGCGGAAATCGTCCATCATCAGGAAGGGATCGGTCATCGCGGGATCGCCGAAGCCGAAGACGCGGTGCAGCTTGACGCCGGCGCCTTCCATGGTTGGCGTGGCGGTACTCTCATATTTGACGGGGCGGATCGACATAGCGTCCTCTCAAAGGTTCAACTTGGCGTCGACTATAGCCGCCCGGCCGCCGGGCGCGAAGTCCGCGGCGCGGGCAACGCAGTGTTCACAAAAGAACACAGCGTTTCGCTGAATTTGAAGAGGCCGGACGTTAAGAAATCGCCATATTGCGCTTGCAAACCGGCCGAACGTTAAGCTGTTATTAGCCGCGACGTTCGACAATTTATAGCATGCCCGCCGGTGCGGCGGCGGGTTCCGGAGCAAGAAAGCCATGTGTCGCTGGGCAGCCTATCGCGGAGACCCCCTCTATCTCGAAGAGCTGGTATCTTCGCCCGCCCATTCCCTGATCGAGCAGTCCCATTGTGCCACCCGCGCCAAGACCGCGACGAATGGCGATGGCTTCGGCATCGCCTGGTATGGCGACAGGCCCGAGCCCGGCCGTTACCGCGATATCCTGCCGGCCTGGTCTGATTGCAATCTGAAGAGCCTGGCGCGGCAGATCCGTTCGCCGCTCTTTCTCGCCCATGTCAGGGCCGCGACCGGCGGCGGCACCCGGCGCGACAATTGCCACCCCTTCACCCATGACACCTGGTCCTTCATGCATAACGGCCAGATCTCCGGCTTCGAGCGCCTGCGCCGGCCGATGGAGGCGATGCTCGACGACGAGCTGTTCAATGCCCGCGGCGGCACGACCGATTCCGAGCTGATGTTCCTGCTGGCGTTGCAGTTCGGCCTGCGCGAGGCGCCGATCGCCGCGATGGCTGAGATGATCGGTGTCGTCGAGGAACTGGCCGAAAGCATCATCGGCTCGATCCTGCTGCGCTTCACCGCTGCCTTCTCCGACGGCAAATCGCTTTATGCGGTCCGCTATGCCACCGATCGCAAGGCGCCGACACTCTATGCCTCGCCCGTCGGCGCCGGCTATTGCCTCGTGTCCGAGCCGTTGAACGACGATGTCGATGCCTGGGCGGAAATTCCGGACGGCAGCGCCGTCACCGTCGGCATGAACGGCATCGATGTCGCCGACTTCCGGCCGGAAAAGCGGACTGCCGCCAAACCGCAGCGCGTGGCTATTTCGGCATGAGTCGCTGGTGATTTAGCAGAGCCGCTCTGGACTAGCCGAGCTGCCTGGCGATCAGCGCCGCGAGTCTTTCGGCAACCTCTTCCTTCGCCAGGTCAGGCCATTGCTCGACGCCGTCGTGGCGGACGAGTTTGACGCTGTTGCGGCTGCCGCCCATGATGCCGGTTGCGGGAGAGACGTCATTGGCGACGATCATGTCGGCGCCCTTCCTCTCGAGTTTCGCTTTCGCATTGCTTTCCACATCCTGCGTCTCGGCGGCAAAGCCGATCACTAGTTTCGGCCGCATCGTGTGATGGCCGACGGTCTTCAGGATGTCGGGATTTTCGGTCAGCGCCAACGTCGGAATCGATTCGCCGGGGTGTTTCTTCAGCTTCTGGTCGGCGGCCGAGGCGACACGCCAGTCCGCCACCGCCGCGACCATCACCGCGACGTCGGCCGGCAGCGCCGCAAGCACGGCATCGCGCATTTCCTCGGCCCGCTCGACATGCACGACGCTGACACCGAAGGGATCGGCAATCGTCACCGGTCCCGACACCAGCGTCACTTCCGCACCGAGCTTTGCAAGGGCTGCGGCGATCGCATGCCCCTGCCGGCCGGAGGAACGGTTGGCGATATAGCGCACCGGATCGATCGGCTCGTGCGTCGGTCCCGAGGTGACGATCGCCTTTCGTCCCTTGAGCGGCTTTTCTCCACCGTCGAACAATGCTTCGGCGGCGGTCACGATTTCGAGCGGTTCCGCCATGCGGCCGAGCCCGGCTTCGCCGCCTTCCGCCATCTCGCCGGCCATTGGCCCGACGAAACGAATGCCGTCCGCCTTGAGTGTTGCCGCATTGCGCCGGGTCGCCGGATGCGCCCACATGGCCGGATTCATCGCCGGTGCGGCAAGCACCGGCCTGTTGGTCGCCAACAGCACCGTCGAGGCGAGATCGTCGGCAAGCCCGTTCGCCATCTTCGCCATCAGGTCGGCCGTGGCGGGCGCGATGAGCACGAGGTCGCAGTCGCGCGCCAGCCTGATATGGCCGACATCCTGTTCGTCCTGCCGCGAAAACAGATCGAGGAAGACGTGGTCCGCCGCCAGCGCACCGATCGCAAGCGGCGTGACGAATTCCTGAGCGCCCTTGGTCATGACAGGGCGCACGCTCGCGCCGCGCTCGCGCAGCCGGCGGATCAGATCCAGGCTTTTATAGGCGGCGATGCCGCCGGAGATGATGAGGAGGATGCGTTTGCCGCTGAGAGCCATGGCTTTTCTACCCGTCGCCTTATTGACTGGCCCTGACCCTAAGGCTTTGGCGGAGAACATGCAATCGCGGGAACGGCACCCATCGGCCGTAGCCGGCGGGTGCCGCTCCATTCATGTCGCTGTCAGTTTCCTGGGCTCAGAGATTGCTCATCCCACCGTCGATGATCAGTTCGCTGCCGACGATATAGGCGGCCTCATCGGAGGCGAGAAAGACGATCGTCTTGGCGACTTCGCCGGGGGTTCCGAAGCGGCCGACGGGGATCTGGGCTTGGATCTGCGCGGTCATCGCCTTGGAATCGGCTTCCGATGCGCCGAGCTTGCTGTAGAGCGGCGTGGCGATCGGGCCTGGGCTGACGGCGTTGACGCGGATGCCGCGGCCAATGAGTTCGCCCGACAGCGTCTTGGCAAGTGTCAGCAACGCACCCTTCGTTAGGGAATAGACGCTGGAGTTCGGCATGCCGATATGAGCGTTGATCGAGGTGTTAAGCACGATTGAGGCCTGTTTAGAAAAGATCGGCAGCAGCGACTGGATCAGGAAGAACGGCCCCTTGACGTTGATATCAACCGACTTGTCGAAGGCGGCTTCGCTCCACTGTTCCAGCGGCCCGAATTCGGCGACACCGGCATTGACGAAGAGGATATCGAGCGTGTCGAAAGCTTCTTTCACCGTGTCGGCGACGGCCTTCTGGCCGGCCGCATTGCCGGCATCGGCCTGGATGACGATCGCTTTGTCGCCGAGTTCGCGACGGGCTGCTTCGACGCTTGTGGCACTGCTGCCGGTAACGACGACACGGGCGCCCTCGGCGATGAATTGGCGGGCGGTTTCGATGCCAATGCCGCTGGTGCCGCCGGTGATGAGGGCTGTCTTGTTCTGAAGACGTGACATGATGAAGCTCCTTCGATGGGATAGTGGGCCGCAGCCCCGTTGTTGATCAATGGGAGGAATCGCGCCGGGCCTTTGTCAGGTGCGGGTAATCGAAGCGCCACCGTCGACCAGCGATGCCGTGCCGGTGACGAAGCTCGCATCGTCCGAGGCGAGGTAGAGAACCGAGCGGGCAAGCTCTTCCGGGGTTGCGACGCGTTTCAGCGCATGCAGGTTCGTCACGAAGGCCTGCTTATCAGGCGTATCGTTCATGTCCCGATACATATCGGTATCGACGGCACCCGGCAGGACGGCATTGACGCGCACGCCTTGCTGGCCGAATTCGGCGGCGAGCGCCTGCGTCAGGCCGATCAGGCCGGCTTTGCTGGCGGCATAGGCGGCGACGCCGGGAAAGGCGAAGCTATAGCCCACGAAGGTCGAGGTGAAGATCACCGAGCCGCCGCCATTCTTCACCATTTCTCCGATCTGGTGCTTGGCGGCGAGGAAGGAGGCGGTGAGATTGATCGCCAGTGCCTCGCTGAAGCCTGCTTCCGAGACAGCGGTGCTTGGACCGGCTTCGCCAAGCGTGCCGGCATTGTTGAAGGCGATGTCGAGCTTGCCGTAGTTCGTCACGGCGGCGGCGACCAGCGCCTTGTGATAATCTTCCGAGCGCACGTCACCGGCAATGGCGATGGCGTCGCTGCCCTCTGCCTTTATCTCCGCGACGAGGCTCTCGAGTTCGCGCTCGCGGCGGGCGCCGACGACGACCTTGGCGCCTTCGGCGGCGAAGAGCTTTGCCGTGGCGCGGCCAATGCCGGAGCTTGCGCCGGTGACGATCGCGACCTTGTTGTTCAAGCGGTCCATGGTTCCATCTCCTGCGTTTGAGGTGAGGCGGCCCTTGCCGCCCCTTTCGATGAAGGGAAGATGGCATTTTCCATTCGTTCGGATTAGTCTCCTGATCGGGGAACTCGAATTCGGAAAAGCCGAACGATGATCAGGATCGAAGGTATTGCGGCTTTCGTCGCCGTGGTCGAGGCAGGCTCGGTCAGCGAGGCGGCCCGACGGTTGCGGCTGTCCAAATCGGTCGTCAGCGAAAGGCTGGCGGAACTGGAGAAATCGCTCGGCGGCATGCTGCTGCACCGAACGACGCGCAAGCTCACCTTGACGGAGGATGGCACGGTCTTTCTGGAGCGTGCCACGCGCATCGTGCGCGAGATCGAGGAAGCCGCGGCCGACATGGCGGAGCGGCGCGGAACGCTCTCCGGCCCGATCCGCATCGCCGCCCCCGTCACCTTCGGCCGCATGCATCTCGGTCCGGCGCTCTATCCTTTTCTTGCGGAGCATCCCGATATCGAACTGACGCTCGATATCGATGACCGGCGCGTCGACGCATCCTCGGACGGCTACGACGCCGTCATCCGCAATGGCCCGATCGCCGACAGCCGGCTGGTCGCCTGGAAACTCGCGGAGAGCCGCCGTCTTCTCTGCGCTTCGCCGGATTATCTCGCCCGCGAGGGAATTCCCTCGTCGCTGGCCGACCTGAACGGTCATCGCGGTCTCTTCTACACCAATCGCGGCGTTGCCGACTGGCGCTTCCAGACGCCGGAGGGTGCGATCGTCGTTCGCGCGAAACTGGCGCTCGGTATGAACAATGGCGATATGCTCCGCGATGCCGCGATTGCGGGGTTGGGCATCGCGCTGCTGCCGGCCTTCATCGCCGGCCCGGCCATTCGCGAGGGCCGGCTTGCCGAAATCGATGTCGGCCACAGACCGGAGGCCGAGTTCATCTATATGGCCCATCCCGAGGGCCGAAATCCTTCCGCCAAGCTTCGCGCCATCGCCGATCACCTGAAGAAGAGTTTCGGCGATCCACCCTATTGGGATCCGGCGGGTTAATTCATGAACCGAGCAGGCTCATCAGGTTCTCGGTGACCGGCGAGCGATGCGCCACGGCCCGCAGCTTCTCTCCAGCCTCATGGGTTCGGCGGGCCGCTGGTTCTTCGCGGTTGAAGACTGGGCCGCCGTTGTTATCTTCACGCTTGCCCTGCTGGCGCTGGCCCTTGCCTCCGCATGTTTTGCCCAGCATTTCGCGAGGAGAAAAGCATGATCCGCATCGACCGCCTTGACCATCTGGTGTTGACCGTCGCCGATATCGCGACCACCTGCGATTTTTATGCCAGTGTCCTCGGCATGTCGGTCGAAACCTTTGCGGAAGGCCGCAAGGCGCTAAAATTCGGCACGCAGAAGATCAACCTGCACCGGGCCGGCCACGAATTCGATCCCAAGGCGAAACATCCAATACCGGGTTCCGGCGATCTTTGCTTCATTGCAGTGACGCCGCTAAACGAAATCATCGCTCATCTCAGGGCCTCCGGCATCCCGATAGAAGCCGGACCGGCCGAGCGCACCGGCGCGACAGGGCGCTTGCGCTCCGTCTACATCAGGGACCCCGACGGCAATCTCGTCGAAATCTCCAATCCTATTGTCTGACCGCGTTCGAGAATTTTCAGCATAGCCGCTTGACGGACGATTACGCGCCCATTATTTAACCTATAAGTTAATTAACTTGCCGGTTAATACAATGCAAGATGATGTACTCAGCCGAACCTTTTCAGCGCTTGCCGATCCGACCCGCCGGGCGATCATGGCGCGTTTGGTTTTGGGCGAAGCCTCGGTCTCGGAACTCGCCGAACCCTTCGATATGTCGCTGGTCGCCGTGTCGAAACATCTGAAGGTGCTTGAGGGAGCCGGCCTGATCTCGAAGGGCAGGGAGGCGCAATGGCGCCGCTGCCGATTGGAGGCAATGCCTCTGAAGGAACTCGACGACTGGCTGGAGACCTACCGGCGCTTCTGGAGCGAAAGCCTCGACATGCTGGAATCCTATGCAGCAAACCTAAAACAAAGGAGGAATGACAATGAACGTGACGAGTGAAGCAAAAGCTTCCGGCCTGAGCCGCGAGATCCTGCTCGTCAGGGATCGACGCCCCGCGTGATCTCGTCTTCAGCCTCTGGACGGAGCCGAAGCACCTGCTCCACTGGTGGGGGCCGCATAATTGTTCGGCCCCCTCCGTCTCCGTCGATCTGCGTGAAGGCGGCGCCTGGCGGCACTGCATTCTCGGTGCCGACGGCAAGGAATATTGGAGCCGGGGCACCTATCTCGAGATCAGCCCGCCCGAACGGCTGGTCTTCACCTTCGCCTGGGAAAATGAAGATGGAAAGTCCGGGCACGAGATGCACGTGACCATCGAATTGGCGGAAAGCGGCGAAGGCACGCGCCTCGTCTTCCGCAAGCGCGAACTGCCGAGTGATACTGAATTCAAGCTGCAGTCGGAGGGCTGGGTCGAGGCGCTGGAGAAAGTTGCCGCCTATGCCGAGGCGCAAGCCAAAGGGAGCATGTGATGAAGAAGATCTATCACGGAAGCTGCCACTGCGGCGCCGTCACCTACGAGGCGAGCCTCGATCTCTCGGCAGGTACCTTCCGCTGCAACTGCTCGATCTGCAGAAAGAAACGGAACTGGCTCGCCGTCGCAGCACCCGAGGATTTCCACCTCACCGGCGGCGCCGACAATATCGGCGAATACCAGTTCGCCTCCCGCAAGCTGCATCATCTCTTCTGCAAGACCTGCGGCATCAGTTCCTATGCCTGGGGCGAAAACGAGAAGATCGGCACCTTCTACGCTGTTTCGGTCAATTGCCTGGATGATGCCAGCCCCGACGAATTGATCGAAGCTCCGATCGCCTTCGTCGATGGTCTCCACGACTGCTACGACGCCTCACCAGAGGAAACGCGGCATCTTTGATGCGGGGAGCTATTCTTCCCCGCGTCAGCCAAGCCGGATATAGGGCACGTCCTTCTTCGCGACCTCATCCAGCGCCTCCTCGTAACCGGCATCGGCATACCGCATGACGCCGAGTGCCGTATCGTTGGTCAGCGCATGGTCGAGCCGTTCGTCGGCGGCATCGGTGCCGTCGGCGATGACGGTGACGCCGCAGCTCGTCATGTAGCCGGCATAGCCGCCGCCGCCGGAATGGACGACGACGAGATCGGCCATCGAGGAGCAGAGCATCATCGCATCGATCAGCGGCCAGTCGGCAATCGCGTCGGAGCCGTCCTTCATCCGCTCGGTCATGATGTTGGGATGCGCCATGGCGCCGGCGTCGAGATGATCGCGGGAGAAGGCGACCGGGCCTTTGAGCGTGCCGTCTGCGACCAGCGCGTTGACACGTCGGGCCAGCGCTGTGCGTTCGCCATGGCCGAGCCAGGCGATGCGTGCCGGCAGCCCCTCGAAGGGCACGTGTTCGCGCGCCAGCCGGATCCAGTTGGTGATGATCTTGTTGTCGGGGAACATCTCAAGCAGCAGGTCGTCGATGCGGGCGATATCGCTCTCCTCGCCCGACAGCGCCATCCAGCGGAACGGGCCGATCGCCCGGGCGAACAACGGCCTCAAATAGGCTTCGGTGAAGATCGGGATATCGAAGGCATTGGCGACGCCGCCTTCGCGGGCCTGCGTGCGGATCAGATTGCCGTTGTCGAAGACTTCGGAACCCTTCTTCTGGAATTCCAGCATTGCCGTCACATGTTCGACGATCGAGGCGCGGCTTGCCGCCATCAATTGCCCCTGGCCGTCGTCCCGCAGACCCTTGACCTGGTCGAGGTTCATGCCCTTCGGCACGTAGCCATAGACGAGATCGTGCGCCGAAGTCTGGTCGGTGACGATGTCGGGTACGATCCCGCGTCGCGCAATCTCGGGATAGACCTCCGCCGCATTGCCGACGAGGCCGACGGAAAGCGCCCGCTTTTCCTTCACCGCGGCGCCGATCATTTCAAGCGCGGTGTCGAGATCGGGTGCGATCTCCTGGAGATAGCCGATCTGCTGGCGCTTACGTGCCCGCTCCGGGTCGATGTCGACGCAAAGGATGGCGGCGCCCGCTATGCGGCCGGCGAGCGGTTGCGCCCCGCCCATGCCGCCAAGGCCGGCCGTCAGCACGAACCGGCCGGCGAGATCGCCGCCGAAGCGACGCTCGGCGATGCGCATGAAGATCTCGTAGGTGCCCTGGATGACACCTTGGCTGCCGATATATTGCCAGGCGCCGGCCGTCAGTCCGCCCCAGCAGATCAGTCCCTTGCGTTGCAACTCGTAGAACACTTCGGCTTTGGCCCATTGCCCGACGATATTGCAGTTCGCCATGATGACGAGCGGCGCTTTGGCGTGAGTCTTCACGAGGCCGATCGGCTTTCCGGACTGGATGAGCAGCGTCTGGTCCTCTTCCATCTCGGTCAGTGCCTTGACGATGCCCTCATGCGCCGCCCAGTTCCGGGCCGCCTTGCCGAGCGCGGCATAGACCACGAGATTGTCAGGATCTTCACCGACCGACAGCACGTTTTCCAGAAGCCGCAGCAGCGCCTCCTGCCGCCAGCCCTTGGCGCGCAGCTCCGGTCCGCCGGGGATGGGAAATTTCGGATGACGCGGATTGGCCTTCGGCATGGGATATCCTCCTCGATCTCTCGTTATTTTGCCGGCAGGCTTTCCACATGAGCGAGCGCAGCATCAAGCAAGCGCCGTCTCAGGGCGTCGTCGCCGTAAACCTCGGCATTGGCCCGCACCCAGCCATGCATGACACGTTCGCCTGATAGCATCTGGATCACGCCCGGCAGCGCCAGCGCCCAGCCATCATTGCCCTTGCCGAGACGGACCAGCATGCCGTCATTGCGCGCGCCGCAGAGAAGGTTGCCATTCAGCATGAAAGCCCAGCCGCCGAACATGGATTTCTCGGCAAGGCCTGGCCGGTCGCCGAGTTCTTCGCGCAGCAGTTCTTCGAGACCGTGATCGCGCGCCATGGCTCAGGCCTTCGTTGCCAGCGCATAGCGTGCGATCTCGATCCCCATCGCCTTTTCGACGACGGGATAAACGGTCGGATCGAGCACGCTTGCCGAGAGCGGAATAATATCCATCGGCACATGCAGGATGAAGACATACATGCCTTCCCGGAGCTGGCCGACGCTGAGTGGCTCGCCCTCCTGGGAAAGCGTAGTGATCACGGCCGGGAAGGTCGCAAGCCGCCCGCCATCCGCATCGTCCACCGCCATGTATTCGTTCATCACATGCAGCATCACCGATTTTCCGCCCGAGCCGACGGTGATCGTGCCGATGTCGAAGGCTTCCTTGGTGTAGACGACCTCCTTCCGGGTGATGATGCCTTCGGCGAGGATATGTCCGCCCGTCGTCTTGCAGATCGCGTCGATAACGGCAGATCCGCCGCGCTTCTCCGCGGCGATGATCGCCTCGCCGAGCGTAAGCGCCATCGAGATGCCGCCGAGTGCTGCATGGCTGCGGACATAGGAGGCTCGGAGCGGATTGCGGCAGCTGGCGATGAAGCCGCCGGATTGGTCGGCAGCGGCGCGCAGCACCGGCGAGATCTTCGCCGTCGCGCCCTTCACCACCAGTTCGATATAACGGTTCTCCGCCCGATTACCGCCGACAGCCGTCTGGATCATCGGCTCGGGCGAACCGGCCATGCCGATCGATCCCATGTCGCCCGTGGGATGCGCGCGGATATCGCCGACCGCGTCGACCACTTTGGTGCCAAGGATCGCCGATGGCAGCCAGCCGTTCAGCGTCGAGGATTTGCCGTTCTGGCCGATGATCAGTCCGGAGAGTTTCTCGCCCAGCGCATCCTGTAGCAATTGCACGGCCTTCACATAGTCGATGCCCTGCATTTCCCAAGGGGTGGTGGAGGCCGGCGCGCCGATCGCGGCTGCGGTGGCGATCCACTCCTCGTCCCGCAACTCGTCGATCGACACCAATTCGGGCTTGCCGACATTGACGGCCGCAAGCCCAAGCATCCGTCCGTGATCGGCCCAGCCGCCGCCGCCGGCGGCATAGACGGAGCCGCCTTTAACCGCAGCTTCCACGTCTTTTTCAACGAGTATGCGTCCCATTCGGCGTCTCCCGGTTCGAGCTTTTGTCCATCTCGCGCACCGCCTCGAAAAGCACAGCGGCGCCGAGCGCGATATCGTCATTGTCAGCCCATTCATCGGCGGAATGGCTGCGGCCTTCCCGGCAGGGCACGAAGATCATCGCTGCCGGCGCCACCTTGGCGATCCAGGCCGTGTCGTGCCCCGCGCCGGAGGCCATCCGCCGATGTTTTGCGCCGACACGCTCGCAGGCAGCCTCCAGGGTCGAGAGCAGCCCGGCATCGCCAGGCGTCGGCAGATTGTCTGAAACCCGGTTCGGCGGACGGATCGTGACGTCGCAGGCGGTGGCGAGCTTTTCGACATGGCCGTCGAGCCAGCGGCAGAAAGCGTCCATATCGGCGCGGATCTCGGCCCGCCCGTCGATCAGGAGCGCCACCTTCGACGGCACGACATTGGCGGCATTCGGCTCGATCCGGAATTCGCCCACCGTCGCCGCGAAGTGCCCCGGCGTTTTTGCCAGCTCGGCGGCGGCATTTCGGATATCGAGCACCAGCTGCGATGCCGCCACCAGCGCATCCGCCCGCCGGTCCATCGGCGTCGTGCCGGCATGGTCGGCCCGCCCGTCGACAGTGATCTCGATGCGGGTAATGCCTGAGATCGCGGTCACGATGCCGATATCCTCCTTCTCGGCTTCGAGCACCGGCCCCTGCTCGATATGAAGCTCGAGAAAGCCTGCGATATCGGGTCTGTTTTGTTGCATCAGCACATCCGGTCGGCCGCCCACCTGCGCGATGCCCTCGGCCAGGTCGCGCCCGTCGCTGACGCGTGAAAGCCAGGCCTCCGGCAACTGCCCGGTCATGCCGCGGCTGCCGATGCAGGACACACCGAAGATGCTCACCTCCTCGGCAAGGAAGTCGACGATCTCAAGGTCGTGGTCGAGCTCGATGTTCTGATCACCAAGCGCGCGCGCCACTTCCAGCGCCGAAGTCACCCCGGCAATGCCGTCGAAGCGGCCGCCGTCCGGCACCGTGTCGGAATGCGAGCCGAGCATGATCGTGCCGAGCCACGGTTTGCGGCCCGTGCGCCGGCCGATCAGATTGCCGGCCGCATCGATCCGCGTTTCAAGCCCCGCCGCCTTCATCCGCGCTTCGATATAGGCCCGGCCTTTCATAAAAAGCGGCGAGAAGGCCCGCCGCGTCCAGGGATGCCCCGGCTCGGTAATCCCGGCCAGCGCCTCGATATCCCCAGCGATCATGTCAGCATTGACGGGAAGATTGCGGCTCATGCGGTGGCTCCTGCAATGGCCTGCCGCGCCAGCGGCCGCACGAAACGACCGATGCCGGGCTCGGCCAGCACCTTTGCGCCTTGGGCGATCTTTTCGCCGCGCAGATAGGTGGCGGAAACGGTCCAAGGCAGGCGGATGCCGTTATAGGGGCTCCAGCCGACGACGTTGTTGCCACTCGCGGAGGCCTCATAGACGCTCTCGTGCGGCTCCAGCACGGTGATGTCGGCATCCCTACCCGGCGTCAGCGCCCCCTTGATGTGGTCGAGCCGGAAATGCCGCGCCGGATTCTCCGCCATCAGCCTTGCTGCCCAGGTCAGCGGAATGCCGCGTTCGATGGCCCCCTTCACGAAAAGCGGCACCATCACCTCGAGGCCGGGAACACCGGATGCGTTGGCGAGCATATCGGGATTGGTTTTGCGGTTTTCTGACCAGCTGACATGATCGGTCGAGACCAGCCAGACATCGCCCTCGGCCACCTTTCGCCAGAGTCTCTCCACCTCGGCGCGCGGCCGTATGGGCGGATTGATCTTCGCCTTGCCGCCCAGTCGCTTCACGTCGCTTTCCTCGTCGAGCGTCAAATAATGGATGCAGCATTCGACAGTGGCCTCAAAACCGTCGCGGCGATAGGCGCGGGCGATATCGTAGCCGCGCCCGAGCGAGCAGTGCACCACATGCGAGGGGCAGCCGGTATTGGCGCCCGTCTCGAAGATCGTGTGCATGGCCAGGAGTTCGGTAATCGCAGGCCGCGACAGCCCGTGCGCCCGCCAGTCGGTGATGCCGCTCGCCTTCACCTGCTCCATATAGGTGCGCACCGCCTCGTCGTCCTCGTTATGGACGCCTGCTGTCAGCCCCGTCGGGGCGATCGCCGCGAAGCAGGCGTCGAGCAGGGCCGGCGGGATGCGCGGAAAACGCTTGGGATCGGTGCCGAAGGTCGAAAACTTGAAGGCCGCAACGCCCGCTTCCACCATTTCGCGGATCCGCGCCGCGCCTTCCTCCGGATCGACCGTGCCGTAAAGCGCAAAGTCGACGCGCGCCTGTGGGCTCGCATGGTCGATCTTCCGCTTCACCGCCGCTGCCGAGCAGACGAGATTGCCCTCGTCGTAGGGCATGTCGACGATCGTTGTCACGCCGCCGGCCGCCGCCGAGCGCGTCGACCAGATGAAATCCTCCTGGTCCTTCTGGGAGAGCGAATGTACCTGCGCGTCGATCGCCCCGGGCAGGATCAGCGCTTTGCCGAGCAGATGCCGTTCGCGCGCCGCAGGCGGCACGCCGAGGCCAGCTTCGGCGATCCTGCCGTCGCGCACGGCGACATAGCCCTGTTCGAGAATGCGGTCAGGCAGCACCACCGTGCCCTGCAGAACGAGATCGAAGTCCATGCCGCTTCCTCCTGTAGAATCAGATCGCTACCGGCTCGTGGCGGATGAGCCGCTCCTCGATGCGCTCCAGCGAGCCGAGCGCGAAAAAATCGTCGAAGGAGGCGATCGGAACCTGTTCGGTCAGTTTCGAGAGGAAGGCATCCGAACCGAGTTCCTCTTCGATTGCCTCCACCTCCGCCGAAAGCGGCCGGTCGACGGTATAGAAATCCGCATGTTTGCGCACGACCTCATAGAGCATGGCCGCCACGCCTTTGGGCTTGTCGCCCAGAATGTCGATCGCCTGGGCGGAGAGCAGGGCTTCGAGCGCGGCGAGGCGCTTCAATGCCCGCATCTGCCGGTCGAAGCGCTCGATGACGAGCGGCAGGAAGGCCGCCTCGTCCTCCAGCCCGGCCGCCACCACCAGCGACTGGGCGGAAACCGGATTGGACATCGACAACACGCGCGAGAAGATCTCGCCGGCAAGCTTGATGATCGGCCCGAAACCGGTGGCGATCCGTCCCGGCGGCACGAGATTGACCGGCAGGTCGCGCCGCTGGCCGTTACCGAGAATGACGCAGCGGTTGAAGGCGTTGCGCGCCGCATGTGCCATGCAGAGCGCTGCCGATTCGAGCAGGATCGTCACATCTAGTGGAAGAGAGCCGCCCGACGTCATCACCCGGCCTTCGACCACGACTGGATTGTCGTCCGAACGTCCGGTGGCGGCAAGGATCTTGTGGCCTGTTGACAGCAGATTTTCGATCACCGCGCCGAACACCTGGGCGATCATGCGCAGGCTGAGCGGATCCTGCACATGTGTCGCGACCGGCCAATCCCAGTCGTCGGAGGCATTGCAGAGCCACGCGCCGATCAACGCCTCGCGCGCCGTGCCGACATGCCGGACCGCCTTCCAGGGATCGCGCGATGCGCCGAGTGCGCCGGCCGCCATCATGGCCGTCGCGAGCAGAACGCGGATCGAGGCCGCGGCGCTGCGCGTCGTTTCCGCGGCCGCCGCAAAGCTCACCGCGTTGACGCTGAGCGAGGCGAGGCTGTCGCGCGGCGCCATCCGCACCGGTTCCAGCCCAGCCGCCCGGAAGGCCTCGGCCGCCTGCATCCGGTTGCCGCGATAGATCGCTTCGCCGACGCCGGTTAGCACCGCGCCGATCTGACCCATGAGGCCGATATCGGCGCAGCCGATCGAGCCGGTGCGGCGCACGACCGGAATGAGATCGGCTTCCAGCATCCTCATATAGGCGTGGACCAGCTCCGGCGTGCAGCCGACCTGGCCGGTCAGCGCCGTATTGACGCGGATTGCCATGGCGTTGCGCACGACATTGCAGGAGAAGGGCGTGCCTGTGCCGAAATGATGGGCGCGCACGAGACCGAGATTGAAGGTGTCGAGTTCGTCGGCCGACCATTCCACGTCCTTCATCGCGCCGACACCGGTGGTCGCGCCGTAGACGGGCATGCCGGAAGCGATCGCATCCTCGACGATCTCGCGGGCGATCGCGATGCGGGCCATGCCGGTCGGCGAAGCCGAAATCGCCGCCTTACCTGCACCGATCGTCACCATTTCGGCAAAACCGAGCGGTCGTCCGGAAAGTTCGATGCCGGGGCGTTCGTGCTGCATGTGCCTATCTCCTAGAACAGGATGATTTTAGGCCGGATCGGCCCAAAATCTGAATCCTGTTCTAAATTAAAGAGTCAGAGCATGATGTCGCCCGAAACCGCTCACGCTTTTCGGCATCAAGCTCCGAATGCGAGACTAAGCGAGCCCTCCCTCACATGGGATATCCCAAATGCCGAACACCGCATGCTTTCGGCAAGCCGATCAGCTCAGCATCCAGGCAATATAGAAAAGCGTCAATGCGATGACCCAAAGCGCAATCCTGGCCGAGCGGTTATGTCGCGCTTCGGCCTTGCCGATCGCATCCGCTGTCTGCGTGTCGAAACGCAGCCCGTGTTCGCTCATATGCAGAAGCTGGTGGTGGAATTTTTCGGTCTTCGCCGCGATTTCCGGCACGGCTTCGGCGAGCTTGACCGCCGCCTTCAGCCCGTCCTGGAGATCGGTAACGATCCGCTTCGGCCCGAGATTCGTGCGGATCCAGTCGCCGACGACGGGCTCGGAGGCCTTCCACATGTTGAAACGGGGATTGAGCATGCGCGACACGCCCTCGACGACGACCATGGTCTTCTGCAGCATCACCAGCTCCGGCCGCGTCGCCATGTCGAAGAGTTCGGTCACTTCGAACAGCAGTGTCAGGAGCTTGCCCATCGAGATCGTCTCGGCCGGCTGCCCATGGATTGGCTCGCCGATTGCCCGGATTGCCTGGGCGAAACTGTCGACATTGTGGTGGCCGGGTACGTAACCCGCTTCGAAATGCACCTCGGCGACGCGGATATAGTCGCGGGTGATGAAGCCGTAGAGGATTTCGGCAAGGAACCGCCGCTCCTTCTTGCCCAGCCGTCCGACGATGCCCATGTCGACGGCGACGATCATGCCGTCCGCATCGACGAAGAGGTTGCCCGGATGCATGTCGGCATGGAAGAAGCCGTCCCGCAGCGTATGGCGCAGGAACGACTGGATCAGCGTATCGGCAAGCAGATTGAGGTTGTGACCCGCCGCGCGCAGTCCCTCGACATCGGACATTCTTGTGCCGTCGATCCACTCCATGGTGATGACGTCGCGCCCGGTGCGTTCCCAGTCGACCTTCGGTACGCGAAAGCCCGGATCCTTTTCGGTATTCTCGGCGATTTCCGAAAGCGCTGCCGCTTCGAGGCGAAGATCCATCTCCACCTTCGTCGTCTGCTCCAGCGTCTTCGTCACCTCGACCGGCCGCAGCCGCCGGCTGAACGGCAGGAAACGCTCCTGCATATGGGCAACGAGATACATCGCCTCGATGTCATGGGCAAAACGCTGGCGCACGCCGGGCCGCACGATCTTGACGGCCACCTTCTTGCGGCCCTCTGATGTCTCGACTTCAGCCGGATGCACCTGGGCGATCGAGGCGGCGGCGATCGGATCGCCGAAGCTCGCATAGAGCTCGCCGATCGGGCGGCCAAGCGAGCCTTCGATATTGGCCTTGGCGGCGGCCACGGGAAAGAAGGCCATACGGTCCTGAAGCTGCGACAGGTCGTTGGCGAATTCGACGCCGACGACATCCGGCCGCGTCGCCAGGAACTGCCCGATCTTCACATAGGAGGGACCGAGCCGCTCGACGGCCTGCGCCAACCGGTCGCTGCGCGCAATTGCCATGGCGCGGCTGCGCGCAAACAGGCCGACGAAGGATTTGGCAAGGCTGATCGAAGGCGGCAGACCCTCGGACGGCAACGCCGAGATCACCCCTTCGCGCACAAGAATCCAGCCGACCCGAACGAGCCTGAAATATGCCCCGAAAGTGCTCATGTCCTGTTTGATTCTCGCGCGACGCTATCCGAAAACCGCTCTACATTTTTCGGCGCCATGCGTCAGAGCTTCCAGCCGGAATGCAGTGCGGCGATGCCGCCTGTATAATTGGTATAGGTGACGCGGGAAAAGCCGGCCTGGCGGATCATCGCCGCGAAATTCTCCTGGTTCGGGAATTTGCGGATCGATTCCACCAGATATTGGTAGGGTTCGGCATCGCCGGTGATCGCCTTGCCGAATTGCGGAATGGCATTGAACGACCAGGCGTCGTAGATCTTGTCGAGAAGCGGCATTTCGACTTCGGAAAATTCCAGCACCAGCAGCCGTCCGCCGCGCTTCAACACGCGATAGGCTTCAGACAACGCGACATCGATCCTCGGCACGTTGCGAATGCCGAAAGCGATCGTATAGGCGTCGAAGCTGCCGGCCTCGAAAGGCAGTTCCTCGGCATTGGCTTCGACGAAGGTAAGATTGCTGGAAAGCTTCTTCTTTTCCGCCCGCTCGGCGCCGATGCCGAGCATCGAACCGTTGATGTCGAGCACGGTCGCGTGCGCCTGCCGGCCGGAGGCCTCGACGATACGGAAGGCAATGTCACCCGTGCCGCCGGCAACGTCGAGCACCTTGTAGCCCGGCTCCTTGCGCGGGTTCAGCGCCGAGATCATCGCATCTTTCCAGGCGCGGTGCATGCCCATCGACATGACGTCGTTCATGATGTCGTAGCGCTTGGCGACCTTGTGGAACACCTGATTGACGAGGCCCTGTTTCTCGCCGTCAGCCACCTTGCGGAAGCCGTAGGAGGTCTCCATGCCGCCATCGGCGGAAGTGCGGCTTTCTGACATCAGACTGCTCCGTTCCTAAAGATTCGGGCACAGCGGCCATAGCGAAAGACCGCGCGCGACGTTATCTATGGGCCGCGTTCTCCGCGGCACACTGGCGCTATAGCGCACATCGTCGTCGGTTGAAACACGTTAGATATAGATGGGTTAAGATGCCGGAATTGCCAGAAGTCGAAACGGTCAAACGCGGCCTGGCGCCGGCAATGGAGGGCGCTCGCGTCGCCAGGCTGGAGCTGCGCCGCAAGGACCTGCGCTTTCCCTTTCCGGATGCTTTGGTGGAAAAAGTTTCCGGCCGCACCATCGTCAGCCTCGGCCGCCGCGCCAAATATCTTCTGGTCGATCTCGACGACGGCAACACGCTGGTTTCCCATCTCGGCATGTCCGGCTCCTTCCGCATCGAGGAAGGGGCGGCCTCCGGCACGCCGGGGCAATTCCACCTTGCCCGTTCGAAGGACGAGAAGCACGATCACGTCGTCTTTCATCTGGAAGGTCCGGGCGGCCCCCGCCGCGTCGTCTATAACGATCCGCGCCGTTTCGGCTTCATGGATATGGTGAGTCGGGCCGAGCTTGGCGCTCATCCCTTCTTCCGCGATCTCGGCCCGGAGCCGACGGGAAACGAACTGGGCGCCGCCTACCTCGCCGAACGTTTCCGCGACAAGGCGCAGCCGCTGAAGAGCGCGCTTCTCGACCAGAAGAACATTGCTGGTCTCGGCAATATATATGTGTGCGAGGCGCTTTGGCGTTCACACCTGTCACCGATCCGCGCCGCCGGCACGCTGGTGACGACAGGCGGCAGGCCAAGCGAACAGCTGAACCTGCTCGTCGCCTCGATCCGCGACGTCATCGCCGATGCGATCGCCGCTGGCGGATCGTCGCTGCGCGACCATATCCAGACGGACGGATCGCTCGGATATTTCCAGCATTCCTTCTCCGTCTATGACCGCGAAGGTCAGGCTTGCGGCACGCCGGGCTGCGGCGGTACGGTTGCCCGCATCGTTCAGGCGGGCCGCTCCACTTTCTATTGCGCCACCTGCCAGAAGTAACAGTGAGAACCGGGAGAACAGCATGGCCTACGAGACCCTGATCGTCGAAACCCGAGGCAATGTCGGCCTCGTCACGCTGAACCGTCCGCAGGCGCTGAACGCACTGAACTCCACCGTGCTGAAGGAATTGAAGGAGGCCTATGCCGCTTTCCACGCCGACGAGGCGGTCGGCGCCATCGTGCTTACGGGCTCCGAGCGCGCCTTCGCCGCCGGCGCCGATATCAAGGAGATGCAGTCGCTCCAGTTCGCGGATATATATAAGAGCGATTTCATCAGCGGCTGGGACGATGTCGCCAAGGCGCGCAAGCCTGTCATCGCCGCCGTCAGCGGTTTTGCGCTCGGCGGCGGCTGCGAGCTCGCCATGATGTGCGATTTCATCATCGCCTCGGAGACGGCGAAATTCGGCCAGCCGGAAATCACCCTCGGCGTCATTCCCGGCATGGGCGGCTCGCAGCGGCTGACGCGTGCCGTCGGCAAGGCGAAGGCGATGGATCTTATCCTGACCGGCCGCATGATGGATGCGGCCGAGGCCGAACGATCGGGACTCGTTTCGCGTGTGGTGCCGCCGGAGCGTCTCATCGACGAGGCGCTGGCGGCTGCCGAAAAGATCGCTTCGCTTTCGCGCCCCTCAGTCATGATGGCCAAGGAGGCGGTCAATCGCGCATTCGAGACGACGCTGGAAGAGGGGCTGCGGTTCGAGCGCCGCCTGTTTCACAGTCTCTTTGCCACCGACGACCAGAAGGAAGGGATGGCTGCCTTCGTCGAGAAGCGCAAACCTGCCTTTACGCATCGTTGAAAGCTTTTAGGCGCTTCCGGCTGAAAAGCTTGAAAATCCGCGTTGACGTGGGCCGGCTTTAGAGTTATATGCCCGCCCACGGTTCGGAAAGCCGGTCTGGTTTTCCGCGATTGCTCCCGCATTGCTGGATTTGGTGGCCGCAGGGCCCGCGGTGATGGCGGAGTTTATTCGAATTCTTGAGAGAGGCATCCATGGCCAATACAACTTCGGCGAAAAAAGCGACCCGCAAGATCGCCCGCCGTACCGACGTCAATAAGGCTCGTCGCTCGCGCGTTCGTACTTTCGTTCGCCAGGTCGAAGAGGCTATCGCATCCGGTGACGCCGCCAAGGCGAAGGCAGCTTTCCTGGCAGCTCAGCCGGAACTTGCTCGCGCCGCGAGCAAGGGTGTACTTCACTCCAACACGGCATCGCGCAAGGTCTCGCGCCTGGCTGCTCGTGTGAAGGCGCTTTCGGTCTCCGCGACCGCGTAATATTTCATTAACGACCGCTTCGTTATGATTAGCCCGGTAATTTTACCGGGCTTTTTCGATTCCGCCGACAGGCCTTGGCATGGTTAATCTCACGACTGTTTCGTGTCAGTGCCATGACAGGAAATATTTTTTAAAAACAATGACTTGCGCAAGGATGCTTTCACGCTGCGCGACTCTGCCCCGAGCTTCCGGGGCCATGGGCGAGTCAAGAAGATTTTTATTTTTTTTCTTTCCATGCGTGTCGAAATAGCCCGAAAGGGGAATCTCCTTGATTCAACAGCGATTCTTTTTTGACGCTGGTGTGACGCCCGAAAAGGGCGGGTGGAGTCAATGCCCGCTTCTTAATTTTGCGTAAAATTCATCGTTGATCTTGCCTTTTGATCCTGCCTAAATGGCTTCCAACAAAGGGCGCGGACATCACCTGCAGAGGCTCGGTCTTAACTGCCACGTCGGCAGGGCGATACGTCTGTAACCTTTGTTACGGAGCCATGCGCTTTCGTTTTTTCAAGCACTTGACGGATTTGGGCCGTAACGTGGCTGTTACGGAACGGGGATGTTTTGTGCCTTCAGCGGCCACACGTTTAAGGCGAGGTCGCCGGAGAGGGATAAGTAATATTGCGTTCGGGCTGGTCGGCCGAAAACGAGGATCGACTGCCAGCCTGGCACGGAAAGCCGATGAAGGTTGCTGCATGAGCGCGGTGCCTGCAACGGAATTCTGCGCCGGTCCCTTTTGGGGACATTGTTTGAGTGAACCGGCAGGTGAGCGGCTCATGAGGATGCCGTCAGCCCGCCAAAGCGGGGAATAGTCGGGCGGCTGTTAGCGGTTGCCGCCCGATGGAATTGAAAGGCGGCATTATGCAGATGAATACGATGACGACGGGCGGGCTCGACAATGGGGATGCGGCACCGCAGGCGTTCGGCTCCATTCGCCTGGAAGCAGGAGAAGCAAAGGCGGAAATGAAGCAAAACGTATTGTTTGAGCGCGTCAGTGCGCGCTTGAAGGCTCAAGTCGGTCCCGACGTCTATGCCAGCTGGTTTGCAAGGCTGAAGCTGCATTCGGTATCGAAGAGCGTGGTTCGCCTTTCGGTTCCCACGACCTTCCTGAAGTCGTGGATCAACAATCGTTATCTCGATCTCATCACCGGCCTGTTCCAGGCCGAAGATCCGGAAATTCTCAAAATCGAAATCCTGGTTCGCACGGCAACGCGCAGCGGCGTGAAGGCACTCGACGAGGTGGCAACGCCCGAGCCCGTCGCTCCCGCGCAGATGCGCCGCCCAGCAAGCGCTCAGCCGGCCGGTCAGGCCATTCAGCAGGCGGTGTCGGCCGTAGCCGCGGCAAGGCCCGCAAGCTTCGGTTCACCGCTCTTCGGTTCGCCGCTCGATAGCCGCTTCACCTTCGACACTTTCGTGGAAGGCAGCTCGAACCGCGTCGCCCTTGCGGCTGCAAAGACGATCGCGGAGGCCGGTTCCGGCGCTGTGCGCTTCAATCCGCTCTTCATCCATTCGGCGGTCGGTCTCGGCAAGACCCACCTGCTGCAGGCGATTGCCAATGCCGCGGTGCAGAACCCGCGGGCCCTGCGTGTCGTCTATCTGACGGCCGAATATTTCATGTGGCGTTTCGCCACCGCGATCCGCGACAATGATGCGCTGACGCTGAAGGATTCCCTGCGCAACATCGACCTCTTGATCATCGACGACATGCAGTTCCTGCAGGGCAAGATGATCCAGCATGAATTCTGCCATCTCCTGAACATGCTGCTCGACAGCGCCAAGCAGGTGGTCGTCGCTGCCGACCGCGCGCCCTGGGAACTGGAGTCGCTCGACCCCCGCGTCCGCTCGCGCCTGCAGGGCGGTGTCGCGATCGAATTCGACGCGCCGGATTACGAGATGCGCCTCGAAATCCTCAAGCGCCGCCTTGCCGCGGCCCGGCTCGAAGATCCGTCGCTGGAAATTCCCGCCGAACTGCTGCAGCACGTCGCCCGTAACGTCACGGCCAGCGGCCGCGAACTCGAAGGCGCCTTTAACCAGCTGATCTTCCGCCGCTCCTTCGAGCCGAACCTGTCGATCGAGCGCGTGGACGAGTTGCTCGCCCATCTCGTCGGCTCCGGCGAGCCGCGCCGCGTGCGTATCGAGGATATCCAGCGCATCGTCGCAAGGCACTACAACGTCTCGCGCCAGGAACTGGTCTCGAACCGCCGCACCCGCGTGATCGTCAAGCCGCGCCAGATCGCCATGTATCTGTCGAAGACGCTGACGCCGCGCTCCTTCCCTGAGATCGGCCGCCGTTTCGGCGGGCGCGATCACACCACCGTGCTGCATGCCGTGCGCAAGATCGAGGAGCTGATTGCGGGAGACACCAAGCTTTCGCACGAAGTCGAGCTTCTGAAGCGGCTGATCAACGAATAATCGGCGGACCTGGCAGGAAATTTGACGGCCGGAGCGATTCCGGCCGTTTTCCTTTATAAGCTTTTTATTCTATACCTCCGGCACATCCGAAGCATGCCGCCCGAAAGCGCTCATCGATTTCGGGCCAGATGCGGCGGACAAGGACGAAAGCGCCGAAGAGGGCGCATGGGAGGTAATGAATGAGTTTTGAAAAGATCGCCGTTCTCGGCCTGGGTAAGGTCGGACGGCTGGCGGCAACGCTTTTGCATGAAGGCGGCTTCGAGGTCATCGGCGTCGATGCGCAACTGCCTTTGGGCGAGCTTCCCTTCAAGTGCCGCACAGCCGATATTTCCGATCATCAGGTGATCGGCGAACTGCTCTCGAATGTCGAGGCAGTGCTGTCCTGCCTGCCCTATCATCTGAACATCGAGTTGGCGCGCGCCGCCCATCTTGCCGGCATTCATTATTTCGACCTGACGGAAGACGTTCCCACCACCAATTTCATCATCGAGCTGTCGAAGACCGCCCGGGGCCTGATGGCGCCGCAATGCGGCCTGGCGCCCGGTTTCGTCGGCATCGTCGGTGCAAGCCTTGCCGACGGCTTCGATCGCTGCCGCTCGATCCGCATGCGCGTCGGCGCTTTGCCGCAGCATCCGACCGGACTTCTCGGCTATGCCTTCAACTGGTCGCCGGAAGGCGTCGTCAACGAATACCTGAACGATTGCGAAGTCATCGAGGGCGGCGTGCGCAAGCTTGTCTCGCCGATGGAATGGCACGAGACCGTCTATGTCGGCGGCGTCAAGCTCGAAGCCTTCACGACGTCGGGCGGCCTTGGCACCATGTGCGACACCATGCTCGGCAAGATCGATAATCTTGACTACAAGACGATGCGCTATCCCGGACATATGGAGTTGATGAATTTCTTCTTCCATGAGCTCTTGATGCGCGACAAGCGCAAGCTCGCCGGCGAGATCCTGACCAATGCCAAGCCGCCGGTCGAAGACGATGTCGTCTATGTCCATGTCGCAGCCGAAGGCACCGAGAATGGCAGCCTGCGCCGCAAGGAGTTCGTGCGCGCCTATTATCCGATCGAGATCGCCGGTGCGCGCCGCACGGCAATTGCTTGGACGACGTCGGCTTCCGTCGTCGCCGTCATCGAGATGGTCCGCGACGGCCTGCTGCCGGCAACCGGCTTCCTGCACCAGGAGCATATTCCGCTCGATATGTTCCTGAAGACGCCGACGGGCAGCCTCTTCAAGGCGGGCGCCACTAGCCACCGCTGAGAAACGATTTCCCGCGCGGCAGTGATGTCGATCACGCCGCGCGGGAATGAACTCATCATATGGATGTCAGCAGGCGAGATCGGCAACGACGGAATCGAGGATCAGCATGCCGGATGGCGTGCAGCGCAGGCGTGAATTGCCGATCCGCTCGATGAACTTGTGTTCGAGCAGGAATTCTTCGCGTTTCGGGTCGAGCTCTCGGCCCGAAAGCTGCTGCCAGCGGGCAAGATCGACGCCTTCCCGGAGCCGCAGCCCCATCAGCAGCAGCTCGTCGGACTGTTCCTCGTAGCCGAGCCGCTCTTCGTCGAGAATGCCGTGGCCGTCGCGCTCGACCATGTCGAGCCAGGCTTCTGGTTTGCGCTCGGTGGCGGTCGCGATCTTCTCGGGGCCGCGTGTCAGCCGGCCGTGCGCGCCCGGGCCGATGCCGGCATAATCACCGTAGCGCCAATAGGTCAGGTTGTGCCGGCTTTCGGCACCCGGCCGGGCGTGGTTGGAGACCTCGTAAGCTGGCATGCCCTCACGCGCCGTAATCTCCTGCGTCGCTTCGTAAAGCAGCGCCGATTGCTCGCCGTCCGGCACGACCAGCTTGCCGGCCTTGTGCAAGCCGTAGAAGGGCGTGCCTTCCTCGATGGTCAACTGATAGAGGGAGAGATGGTCGACTGCATAGGAGATCGCCTCCTTCAGTTCCCTTTCCCAATCCTCGACCGTCTGATTCGGCCGGGCATAGATCAGGTCGAAGGACATGCGCGGGAAGATCTCGCGCGCCAGCCGGATCGCCTTCAACGCATCGGCAACGTCATGCAGTCGGCCGAGGAATTTGAGATCCCGGTCGTTCAGCGCCTGCACGCCGAGCGAGACGCGATTGACGCCGGCTGCCCGATAGCTGCGGAAGCGATCGGCCTCGACGCTCGAAGGGTTGGCCTCCATGGTAATCTCGATGCCGTCGGGCACATGCCAATGCCGCGCAATGCCGTCGAGAACGGCGGAAACCGTTTCCGGCTTCATCAGCGAGGGTGTGCCGCCGCCGAGGAAGATGCTCGTCACCGTCTTCGGTCCGCTCATCGCCCTGATCGCCGCCATTTCTTTCAGGAAGGCAGCCGCGAAGCGCTCCTGGTCCACCGGCTGATGGCGCACATGGCTGTTGAAGTCGCAGTAGGGGCATTTCGCCGCGCAGAAGGGCCAATGCACGTAGACGCCGAAGCCGGGCTCACCGGTATCGGGCAAAAGGGCCGCATCGCGCAAGAGGCTTGGCATCTCGATATCGTCCACGAACCGACCTTACGCTTCCAGGCAGGTTTCGACAAAGAGTTTGAAGGCGCGCGCCCGGTGCGACAGCGCCTGCGGCTCGCCGATTTTCCAGCCGTGTTTTTCCTCGCCGCTCATCTCGCCGAAGGTGATGTCGTAACCCTTGGGCTGGAAGACGGGGTCGTAACCGAAGCCCTGGGTCCCGCGCGGCGGCCAGGCGACGCTGCCTTCCACCTCGCCGCGGAACAGTTCCGTGTGGCCATCAGGCCAGGCGAGGCAGAGCACGCTGACGAAACGCGCCGTGCGCTGTTCCGGCTTCGTCGCACCCGCACCCTGCAGCGCCTTTTCCACCTTTGCCATCGCCATGTCGAAATCGCGCGTGCCGTCTGATGTCTCCGCCCAGTTGGCGGTATAGACACCGGGATCGCCGCCGAGTGCGTCGATCACCAGCCCGGAATCATCCGAAAGCGCCGGCATGCCGGCGGCATTGGCCGAGGCGACCGCCTTGATCGTCGCATTCTCCTCGAAGGTGGTGCCGGTCTCGTCAGGTTCGACGAAATTCAGCTCCGCCGCCGATTTGGCGGTGAAGCCGAGCGGCCCGATCAACTCCTGGATCTCGCGGATCTTGCCGGCATTGTGGCTGGCGACGACGATGGTCTTGGTTTCGAGCTTGCGCATTCAGATATCCTGTTCGATGCCCCAGATTTTAGGCTCCGCGCATTCCAGGCTGTTGCCGGCCGGATCGCGGAAATAGATCGAGCGACCGCCGTTCGGCCAGCGCACTTCGGATTCGATCGCCACACCGGCCGCTGTCAGCCTGGCGACGATGGCGTCGATATTGCGGCCGGAGACCCGGAAACAGGCATGGCCCTCGCCGGTCATGCCGTGTGGCGGTACCTGCAGCGCGTCCGGCGCCGGCGGCTTTACCGTTTCCTCAGGATTGAAGATCAGCAGAACGCCAGGCCCGCAGCGGAAGAAAACATGCCGGTTGCCGGCGCGCGTGATCTTTTCGAGCCCGAGAACGTTTTCGTAGAACGTCTCGGCCTCATCGAGATTCCGCGCATAGAGCGCCGTTTCCAACATGCCTTCCAGCATGGGCTTCATCCCGTGACGGCCTCTTTCTGCAGGGCGACGAGTTCGCCGATGCCGTTCTTGGCAAGATGCATCAGCGAGGTGAATTCTTCTTCGCTGAATGGCGTGCCTTCCGCCGTACCCTGGATCTCGACGATCCCGCCAGCGCCGGTCATTACGAAGTTCGCATCAGTCTCGGCCGAGGAATCCTCGAGATAGTCGAGATCGATCACCGGCTGGCTGGCGAAGATGCCGCAGGAGATGGCGGCGACATGATCCTTCAGGACCCGGTCGACCTTGATCATATTGCGGCTTTCCATCCATTTCAGGCAGTCGTAAAGCGCGATCCAGCCGCCGGTGATCGAGGCCGTTCGCGTGCCGCCATCGGCCTGGATGACGTCACAATCGAGCGTGATCTGCCGTTCGCCGAGCGCCTGCAGATCGACGACAGCGCGGAGCGACCGGCCGATCAGCCGCTGGATTTCCTGGGTGCGGCCGCCCTGCTTGCCGGCTGCGGCTTCGCGCTTCATCCGCTCGCCGGTCGCCCGCGGCAGCATGCCGTATTCGGCCGTGACCCAGCCCTTGCCGGTATTCCGCAGCCACGGCGGCGTCTTTTCTTCGAGGCTTGCCGTGCAGAGCACATGCGTATCGCCGAATTTCACCAGGCAGGAGCCTTCCGCATGCTTGGAAAAGTTGCGCTCGAACGAGACCTTGCGCATCTGGTCGGTTTTTCTGCCTGAAGGCCGCATTACTATCTCCTGGAGTTGCTGGACCGCTTCTACGATTGGCCGCGCCCATTTGCAAATTCCCTTTTGCCACGGGTGCGAGTTTGACTATATTTTGAAAAGCATCATCAGCGTGGGTTCGGGAAGTTCATGGGCATCAGGTCGACGTCGGTTTCGGATGCCGTTGCTGCGCTGGATGAGCGATCCAGGGAGATTTTTCGCCGCATCGTCGAAGGTTATCTCGAAAGCGGCGAACCGCTCGGCTCGCGCAATCTGTCACGCCTTCTGCCGATGTCGCTCTCGCCAGCCTCCGTGCGCAACGTCATGAGCGATCTCGAAGAGCTCGGCCTGATCTATTCCCCGCATGTCAGCGCCGGCCGGCTGCCGACCCAGATAGGCCTGCGCTTCTTCGTCGATGCCTTCATGCAGATCGGCGATCTCTCGGCCGAGGAGCGTGCCAATATCGATCGCCAGGTGCGGGCCGAAAGCGGCGGCAATCCTGTTGAATCGATGATGAACGAAGCCAGTCGCATGCTGTCGGGCATCTCGCGCGGCGCGGGCCTCGTCATCACCTCGAAAAGCGATCCGGTGCTGAAACATGTCGAGTTCATCCGCCTCGAACCGACCAAGGCGCTGGCCGTGCTCGTCGGCGATCACGATCAGGTGGAAAATCGTATCATCGAGCTGCCGGCGGGCGTCACTTCCTCGCAGCTGGCGGAGGCGGCGAATTTCCTCAATGCCCATATGTCCGGCCAGACCCTGCCGGAGCTCCGCAAGCAATTGAGCCGGCTGAAGGACGACGTCCGCCACGAGCTCGATGCGCTGTCGCGCGATCTCGTCGAACGCGGCATCGCCGTGTGGGCCGGCAGCCCGGACGAGGGCAAGCCCGCTCAACTGATCATCCGCGGCCGCGCCAACCTGCTGGAAGGCCTTGCCGGCGCCGAGGATCTGGACCGGCTGCGCCTGCTGTTCGACGACCTTGAGAAGAAGGACAGTCTGATAGAGATCCTTAACCTGGCTGAGAGCGGTTCGGGCGTGCGCATCTTCATCGGCTCGGAAAACAAGCTCTTCTCGCTTTCCGGCTCATCGCTCATCGTTGCACCCTATCGTGACGAGGACGATCGGATCGTCGGCGCCGTCGGCGTCATCGGCCCGACGCGGCTCAATTATTCCCGCATCGTGCCCATGGTGGATTACACCGCCCAGCTCGTTTCCCGCCTTTCGCGCAATCCGCTGTGACCCCGCCGTTGTTAAAGACGCGGAATTTTCGGTTCTTTGTCACGCAGACTTGATTTTTTTCGGTCAAACCTCGATATCGGGCGCATCTGAAGACACCAACCGGAGACCGTCATGACCGATGAAACGACGAAAAACGGACCTGACGCAACTGCGGCCGACGCCGCAGCCGACGCCGCCGCCAACGTCGAGACTGATACTGCCGAGCGTGGGGAGGCGAGCCAGCCGGATCCGCTCGAGCTTCTGAAAGCCGAGAATTCCGAGCTGCGCGACCGCTATCTGCGCCTGGCCGCCGAGATGGACAATCTGCGCCGCCGGACCGAGCGGGAGGTGAAGGACGCCAAATCCTATTCCGTCGCCGGTTTCGCGCGCGATATGCTCGCCGTGTCGGACAATCTGCGCCGCGCCCTCGATGCCATCCCGCCCGAGGTCAAGGCCGCGGCTGATGCCGGCCTCACCACACTGATCGAGGGCGTCGAGATGACCGAGCGCGCCATGCTCTCGGCCCTTGAGCGCCATGGCGTCCGCAAGCTGGAGCCGGTCGGCCAGAAGTTCGATCCGAACTTCCACCAGGCAATGTTCGAAGTGCCGAACCCCGAGGTGCCGAGCAATACGGTCGTCCAGGTCGTGCAGGCAGGCTTCACCATCGGCGAACGCGTGCTGCGTCCTGCCATGGTCGGCGTCGCCAAGGGTGGCCCGAAGCCGGTCGAAGCCGAAGCCAATTCCGTCTTCGACGAGAAGGACGCCTGAGACCGCTTCCTCCCTTGAAGGGGAGGAAGCCGAAAGGTCAGATGCGGGCGAAGCGTTCGATCAGGAGATCGAAGAAGCCGTCCGCATCAACGAAGCGCATGACTTTCGCATTGCGCTTGCGCTCGGTCACATGCCACCAGTCGACGACGGTCATGCCGACGGTAAGCTCGGACCGGATCTCGATTTCGACATTGCAGTCCCGGCCCTTGAAAAGCTCCGGCTTCAGCAGATAGGCGACGACAGTCGGGTCGTGCAGCGGGCCGCCGTCGGAACCGTATTTCTCGATATCGAAGCGCTCGAAGAATTCCAGCATCTCGACCATCGCCTTAGCCGGCGCCGTGCCGATCTCGGCCATGCGCTTCACCCGGTCCTTGCGGGTCAGCAACTGATGCGTCACGTCGAGCGGCATCATCACGATCGGAACGCCCGAGCGGAAGACGATGTCGGCGGCCTCCGGGTCGACATAGATGTTGAATTCGGCTGCCGGCGTGATGTTGCCGCCCTCGAAGAAGCCACCGCCCATCATCACCAGCTCGCGGATGCGAGGGATGATGTCGGGCGCCTTCTGGAAGGCCATGCCGACATTGGTGAGCGGCCCGAGCGTGCAGAGCGTCACCGCGCCTTCCGGTTCGCGCCGCAGCGTTTCGATGATGAAGTCGACGGAATGGCCGGGCTGCAGCGCCATTGTCGGCTCGTCAAGCTCCGGGCCGTCGAGGCCGGTCTTGCCGTGCACATGTTCGGCGGTCACCAGCTTGCGGGCGATCGGCCTGTCGGCGCCGGCGAAAACCTTTGTCTCCGGCCGGCCGCAGAGTTCGCAGATGATGCGCGCATTGCGGCTGGTGAGCGAAAGCGGCACATTGCCGGCAACCGTCGTGATCCCCAACACCTCAAGCTCGTCCGGGCTGCCGAAGGCAAGCATGATGGCGGCCGCGTCGTCCTGGCCGGGATCCGTGTCGATGATGATCTTTCTTGCGCTTGCCATTCCGATCGTTCCATCCTCGTGGGTGCGCACTGTCTCGCCATGCACCATTTTCTTCATCTTCCGTTGCAAATCAGCACATTCCGCGCCGGCACGTTTTGATGCGAGGCAGCAGGCGCTTTGTCAAGCAAGGAGGAGGGCGCCGGGTTACCTTAAATCAAGGAGGCGACGCCAGCCGCTCGCCTGTGCCTTGCAGGGGCGGGGTCCTGTCCCCATATTAGCATCATCCGGATGCTGCCTGTGAGGTCCGGGATGGTCGCTTGCATCAAGGACTTGAAAAGAGATGAGCCGCATTACCCCTTTCGCCAGCCCGCTGCTTCTGGGCTTCGACGCCATGGAAAAGACGCTGGAGCGCATTTCCAAGGCAAGTGATGGATATCCACCCTACAATATCGAGCGCATCGCCGCCGATAGCGGCGCGCCGGAGCGCTTGCGCATCACCCTTGCCGTCGCCGGTTTCAGCGAGGAAGAACTCGATGTTTCCATTGAGGAGAACCAGCTTCTGATCCGCGGCCGCCAGGTGGAACAGGGCGAGCGGGACTATCTTTATCGCGGCATTGCCGCCCGCCAATTCCAGCGGACCTTCGTTCTTGCCGATGGCATGCAAGTGCTTGGCGCCGGCCTGAAGAACGGTCTGCTCTCCGTCGATCTAATTCGTCCGGAACCCGCCCGCATGGTCAAGAAAATTAACATTTCGGTCTCACAGTAGCACAACGGTTTGTCGAACCGTTGGTCCCTTCTCCCGGAGGAACAGGAATGTTGATGAAAGAAGCCACGTCTCACTTGACCAAATCCGAGCTTGCCCACATCGGCAACGGCGAGGTCGCCTATATCAGAAAGATGCGGACCGAAGAGGTCGCCAAGTGCTTTCCGGAGGCGCCGGATATCGATCCGAACGTTGATCTCTGGGCACTCTTTGGCGCCGACGGCACGCCGATCCTCTTGACGGACAACCGCTCCAGCACGTTCTTCAAGGCTGCTGAGGACGAATTGAAGACGGTCAGCCTGCACTGACCGTCACATAGCGTCTGCTGCGTTTCGCCGCTCTTCCGGTGCACGGATGCTTTCGATTTTGCTGCGGTCGGGACTAATGTCCCGACATTGCGCGCAGCCTCCCTTTACAGGGCAGCGCGTCTCTCAGCCGGCCGAGGATGTCGTGCCGGCCCACTGCCTCCGGGGCTCAGATCTTCCTGAACGTCAGATATGCCGAAGACCGGCCCTCGCGCCGAGCCTTGGCTTCGTAGCGGGTGCTCGGCCAGCCTTCATAGGGCGTCAGCCAGTCTGCCGCATTTTCGGCGATCCAGTCGAAGCCGCCATGGTCGCGGCACTTGATCAGCGTCCAGTTCACATAGGTGTCGATGTCGGAGGCGAAGCAGAAAAGTCCGCCCGGCTTCAGCACGCGGTGAAAGCGGTCGAGATTGGTTTTCGAGACGAAGCGCCGCTTCCAGTGCCTCCGCTTTGGCCACGGATCTGGATAGAGCAGGTCGATCTGATCGAACGAGGCGTCCGGCAGCCAGTCGAGCAGTTGCGTGGCGTCGTCGTTGTAGACGCGGATATTGTGCGCGCCCGTCTCACGGATGCGCGACAGCAGCTTCTGCATTGAATTGACGAAGGGCTCGACGCCGATGAAGCCGGTCGAAGGCCTTTCCAGGGCGCGGTGGATCAGGTGCTCGCCACCGCCAAAACCGATTTCCAGCCGCAATGTTTCGACGGGAACCGGGAAGAGCGATTTCGGCGGCTCCTGGGGAGCCGCCGAGAGATCGATGAGGAATGCCGGCAGCAGGCTGTTCAGCGTTTCGGCCTGTTGTTCGCGCAGGGCTTTTCCCTTGCGGCGACCGAAGAAAGCTTCGGTCGCCCGGCCCCGGCGTTCCATATCCGTCATGCAGCAGCCTTGGTCTTGACGGCTTCCTTGAGTGCCTTCACGAGGTCCGTGCGCTCCCAGGAGAACGAGCCGTCGCGGCCGGCCTTGCGGCCGAAATGGCCGTAAGCCGAGGTCTTGGCGTAGATCGGCTTGTTGAGGTCGAGGTGGCGGCGGATGCCCGACGGCGACAGATCCATGTTCTGGCGGATCGCAGCTTCGACCTGGTCTTCCGAAACACCCTTGCCGGTGCCGTGCAGGTCGACATAGATCGACAGCGGCTGGGCGACGCCGATAGCGTAGGAGAGCTGGATCGTGCAGCGGTCGGCAAGACCGGCGGCAACGACGTTCTTGGCGAGGTAGCGGGCGGCATAGGCGGCCGAACGGTCGACCTTCGTCGTGTCCTTACCGGAGAATGCGCCGCCGCCATGCGGAGCCGCGCCGCCGTAGGTGTCGACGATGATCTTGCGGCCGGTGAGGCCTGCATCGCCGTCCGGTCCGCCGATGACGAACTTGCCGGTCGGGTTGATGTACCACTTGCAGTCTTCAGCGATCTTCAGCTCGCCGAGCGCTTCGCGGATATAGGGCTCGACGACGGCGCGGACCTTGTTGGAGTCCCAGCTCTCGTCGAGATGCTGGGTCGAAAGCACGATCGAAGTTGCTTCCGAGGGCTTGCCGTCGACGTAACGCACGGTCACCTGGCTCTTGGCGTCGGGGCCGAGCTTGGCGACTTCGCCGTCACCCTTCTTGCGGGCGACTGCCAGCAGCTGCAGGATCTTGTGAGAATAGTAGATCGGCGCCGGCATCAGGTCGGGCGTTTCGCGGCAGGCGTAACCGAACATGATGCCCTGGTCGCCCGCACCTTCGTCGCCCTGCTGGTCGGCGGCGCTGTCGACGCCCTGCGCGATGTCGGCCGACTGCGAGTGCAGCAGCACGTCAATCTTGGCCTTCTTCCAGTGGAAGCCGTCCTGCTCGTAGCCGATATCCTTGATGGCGCGGCGGGCGGCGGCCTTGAACTTCGACGGGTTGATGACGTCCTTGCCGTCCTTATCCTTCTTCATCAGGCTCGGCGGCAGGCGAACTTCGCCGGCGATGACGACGCGGTTGGTCGTTGCCAGCGTTTCGCAGGCAATGCGCACGCCCCACGGATTGACACCGGTCTTGGCCGCTTCGCGGTAGACCAGATCGACGATCTCGTCGGAGATGCGGTCACACACCTTGTCCGGATGACCTTCGGCAACAGATTCGCTGGTAAAGAGATAATTCGCGCGCATTCCGGGATTCCCCTCAAAGAACAAAAGCTAGCTAGTAGGTACTCAGTTCGCGGCCTGATGACAAGCGCAGAAGGACATAAATATATCTTTATATCTACGGCAAAGTGACAAATTTTGCCCCAAAAACGCAAAAAAGCGGCCTTTCGACCGCTTTTCGAATTCTGCGATGAAGAACGCTTCAGTCGGCGTCGGCTTCGGCGGCCAGCGCTTTCACCAGTTCCACGACCTTGCGGCGAACCTTGGGATCGGAAATCTTGACGAAGGCGCGATTGAGCTGCAGGCCCTCCGAGGAGGAGAGGAAATCGACGACGTAATTCGAGCTGGAGGCTTCGGCCATGCCGCCCATGCTGCCGGAATGTTCGCCGGGCGCATCCTCGAAGAAAAAGGAAACCGGAACATTGAGAATGTTCGAGATGTTCTGCAGACGGCTTGCGCCGACGCGGTTGGTTCCCTTTTCGTATTTCTGGATCTGCTGGAAGGTAATGCCGAGGCTTTCGCCCAGCTTTTCCTGGCTCATGCCCAGCATCGTACGGCGAAGGCGAATACGGCTGCCGACATGGATGTCGATCGGGTTCGGCTTCTTCTTGTTTTCAATCATGGTCGTGCCCTAGCTAAGAATTTCAACTTGTTTCTAACCGGCATGCCCCTGATCCATCCCAAAACGCCACGTTGCAAGGAGTGGGAACCCACTCATTAACATACGTTAAGAACGCCGATTGTCACTACTATGCAATTTTAGGGGTTTTTGGTCAATTCAACCCTAAAATAAAACCTGCGCGAGAAATTAGCGCAATCAAAATCAGCAATGCCTCAGTCAACCAGAAGTATGTTTGATGGGGGTATGTAGTTCCGAACCCATCGCCGATCCTATCGACGGTTGCATCAATGAACCCGGTTTCTCCAAGATCGAGACCCGCGACAATTTCACCATGTGCGTTTACCAGCGCTGAAATGCCGCTATTGGCATCGCGAATCAGCGGCAAGCCGGTCTCGACCGCCCGCACCCGCGCCTGCTGGAAATGCTGATAGGGGCCGGGCGTCGTCCCAAACCAGGCGTCGTTGGTGATATTGAGGATCGCGTTGGCGTCTTTTATGTCGCCGGTCATTTCGCCGGGGAAGATGATCTCGTAACAGATCAGCGGAAAGAGATTGAGCCCGCCGGGCAGCGCCAAGAGGTGCCGGCTTGCGGCGGCGGAAAACCCTCCCGGTATTTCGACGACGTTCTGGATGCCGAATTCGGTGAGCACGTCCTCGAAGGGCAGATATTCGCCGAAGGGCACCAGATGCACCTTGTCGGAGGCGGCGATGATCTGGCCGCGACCGTCGATCACATAGATGGAATTATAATAGCGCACCGGCGTGCCGGGCCCCATCTCCTCGGCCCGCACGGCGCCGGCGATCAGGATCTGGTTGTCGTCGAGCGTATCGGCGATCCGCGTGAGCGCATCCTGATTATCGGTCAGGATGAAGGGGATCGAGGTTTCCGGCCAGACGATGATGTCAGGCTTGCGACCGCCGTTTTTCGGCGCTTCGGCCGAAAGCTTCAGATGCGTCTCGAAGATTGCGTTGCGGTCGGCGTCGTTGTCCATCTTCGCCGCCTGGTCGATATCAGGCTGCACCAGCCGTACCACCGGCCGCTTGTCCTCAGGCAAGGCCTCAGGCTGCGGCGCGAGATAGAGGGCATAGGCGCCGTAACCGAGATGGGCGGCAAACAGTGCGACCGCGAGCGCGATCCCCGGCCGGGCGCCTTGCCGCGTGCCGGCAAGGGCAGGGGCGGAAAAGACGAAGACGGAGAGGGCCGTCACTCCCATCGCCCCGATCACATGCGCGGATTGCATCATCAGCGGGACTGGCATCATGCCATAGCCGATGGCGTTCCAGGGAAAGCCGGTGAAGATGACGCTGCGAAGCCATTCCAGGAGCCCGAAGCTTGCCGCAAGTGCGGCGATCCGCCCCATGCCATCAGACCAGAAGACGCGGGCAAGCGCGGCCGCCAGGCCATAGAAGATCGCAAGACAGGCCGGCAACCCGAGGATGGCGAGCGGCAGCGCCCAGGCGAATTCCTCCTGATCGACCAGCAGCGCGTGGCCGAGCCACCAGAGACCGGCGACGAAATAGCCGAAGCCGAACAGCCAGCCGACGGTGAATGCCGGCCACAGCCTGCCGACCAGCCCACTCTCAGGCGAAGCCGCCGCCCCGTCGATCAGCCAGACGAGCAGCGTGAAGGAAACGAACATCGCCGCGAAAAAGCCGAAGGGCGGCAGCGCCAGCACGGCGAGCGCTCCGGCAGCGATGGTCAGCAACGACCGTTTGAACCCCCAGACGAGGATAACCCTGTCCGCAAGCCGCTCCATGCGCACTCCCATCAAGCTGCGAATCAACCCGTCCGCAGTCTTTCAAAAAAGCGGCACTTTGTCGTGTCAGTTGGCGGTTGATTCGGCCGGCCGGTCGTCGCCGGCCTCGGAGCCGGGGGTGGCGTCGCCGTCGGCTTTGGCGCGGCGGCGGATGGCGTGGCGCTTGCGGGTGATGCGCAGCCGCTTGATGCGGCGCGGATCGGCGTCGAGAATATGGAATTCAAAGCCGGGCAGCGCCTGGACGACCTCGCCGCGCACCGGGATGCGGCCGAGCGCGGAGAAGATCAGGCCTCCCAGCGTATCGACCTCGTCGACCTGCTCGCTGATGTCGAAATCCGGGCCGATCGCTTCGGCGATCTCTTCCAGTTCGACGCGGGCATCGGCAACGAAAACGTCTTCGGCGACGCGCTTGAACATCACCTCTTCGTCATCATGCTCGTCGTCGATGTCGCCGACCACCATTTCGACGATGTCTTCATGCGAGGCGAGCCCATCGGTGCCGCCATATTCGTCGATGACGAGCGCCATCTGCGTACGGTTCACCTGCATGCGGCGCAACAGGTCGGACGCCAGCATCGACGGCGGCACGAACAGGATCTTGCGGATGATGCCGGCCTCAGCCAGCGTCTTCTGCAGGTCGACGCGGGCGAGATCGAAATTCGGCTTTGCTGAACGCGTGGGCTTCTGGATGTTTTCGGGCGCAACTTCGATCGCCGGCGCGGCAGCGGCCGGCTTCGTCGGTCCGCGGCGCTTGTTGCGCGCCTGCTTGGCGACATAGGAGAGCAGATCGCGGATGTGCACCATGCCGCGCGGATCGTCGAGCGTATCGGCATAGACGGGCATGCGCGAGCGGCCGGATTCCTCAAAGAGGATCATCAGTTCGCCGATGGTGATGTTCTGATCTACCGCCTCGATATCTGCGCGCGGCACCATCACGTCGGCGACGCGCACCTCGCGAAAGCGCAGGATATTATGCAGCATCGCCCGCTCGTCCGGCGAGAAGGCATCGTCGCCGGCCGCATCGGTCATCAGCGCGTCGGCGAGATCCTCGCGCAGCCGCGAGCCCTGCTGCGGGCGTAGAATGCGCGCGGCGCGCGACCAGAAGGATTGGGATCGGCCGGATGGCCGACTACTACTGCCTACCTCGTCCGAAGAAGAGGATGGCTCGGAGTCCTTGGCGTCTGCCGCCGGCTTCGTCGTAAAGTCGCTCATGGTTCCATTTTAAGGTCTTGACCCTCGTAGGGATCAGATAGGCCGAGCTGCGCCAAAATGCGAGTCTCCAGCCCCTCCATAATTTCGGCTTCGTCACTATTCATATGGTCGTAGCCGAGAAGATGCAAGAAACCATGGACCAGAAGATGCGTCAGGTGGTCGTCGAAGCTCTTTTCGAGCTCGCGGGCTTCCCGCTCCACGGTCTCCTTGGCGATGATGATGTCGCCAAGCATCGGACCGGGCATCTTGCCGGGCTTGACGGGAAAGGCCGGAAAGGAAAGCACGTTGGTCGCCTTGTCCTTGCCGCGCCATTCGGCGTTGATGTCCTGGATCGAGGCATCGTCGGTAAAGACCAGCGAAACCTCGGGCGGCATTTTAGGAAAGGGCTGCTTCTCGCTGTCGCTGAGATAGACCGCGGCGGCGCCGAGCACGCGCTCGCAAAACGCCAGCAGCGCCTCCTCGGTGGGCCAGCCGATGTCCTCGATGCTGATCTGGATATCGAGTTCGGCCATCAGTCCTGCCGGCTGACGTCTTCGGAGGCATAAGTGGAATCATAGGCCCTGACGATGCGCCCGACCAGCGGGTGACGGACGACGTCGGTATCCTTGAAGCGCACGATCGAGATGCCCTCGACGCCGTTCAGAAGCTGCAGCGCCTCGACGAGGCCGGATTTGACGCCGCGCGGCAAGTCGATCTGGCTCGGGTCGCCGGTAACGATCATGCGGGCGTTTTCGCCGAGACGGGTCAGGAACATTTTCATCTGCATCGATGTCGTGTTCTGCGCTTCGTCGAGGATGATGGCGGCGTTGGCGAGCGTGCGGCCGCGCATAAAGGCGAGCGGCGCGATTTCGATGACGCCGGCGGTGATCGCCCGATCGACCTTGTCGGCGGGGATCATGTCGTAAAGCGCATCATAGAGCGGGCGAAGATAGGGATCGACCTTTTCCTTCATGTCGCCGGGCAGAAAGCCGAGACGCTCGCCCGCTTCGACGGCGGGACGCGACAGGATGATCTTTTCGACCGCGCCACGCTCCAGCAACTGGGCGGCATGTGCGACGGCGAGATAGGTCTTGCCGGTGCCGGCCGGGCCGACGCCAAAGACAAGTTCGGAGCGCTCCAGCGCCCTGATATAGGCGTCCTGGGTCGGCGTGCGGGCGATGATCGTCTTCTTGCGGGTGGAAACCTGCGCCATGGTCAGCTTGGCCTTGCGCTCCATGGTGGGAAGGCTGAGCTGATCATCGGCGGCGACCGCCATGCGGATTGCGCCCTCGACGTCGGATCGTTCCACGCTGCCACCTTTCTGGAGCTTTTCATAGAGATAGTCGAGTGTGCGCCGCGCCTGGTTTGTGGTCACGACATCGCCCGTGATGACGACGGAATTGCCCCGCGCCCGCGCATCGATACTGAGCCGTTCCTCGAGCAGCTTGAGGTTCTGGTCGAATTGGCCGAAGAGCTCGCTGGCGAACCGGTTGTTCTCGAACGTCAGGACGAAGTGATTGGTATCGCTCGGCGTGCGGGGGTGGCGCGGTGAAGAAGAAACCAATTCTTGTCCGTTCAAGCGGTCGGGCTCCTTAGGTTAAACCGCAGCCTCTGCGCGTTCGGCAAACAGGCTGTTGGTTCCGGTTCCGGTGATTCGCACTTTGATAATGTCACCGATTTGCGATGCTTTTGCATCAACATTCACTGATTGAAGCCAGGGAGATCGTCCGATCAGCTGTCCCGGCATGCGGCCGGGCTTTTCGAGCAACAGATCAATCTCCTTGCCGATGCAGGATTCGGCAAATTCCTGCTGCTGCTTCAGGAGAAGCGCCTGCAGGCGTTCCAGCCGTTTTGCCTTGATTTCTTCCGGCACCTGGTCCTTCAGTTCCGCGCCGGGTGTGCCCGGCCGTGTCGAGTATTTGAACGAGAAGGCCTGCGCGTAACGCACCTCCTCTACAAGTCTCAGTGTATCCTCAAAATCTTCGTCTGTCTCCCCCGGAAAGCCGGTGATGAAATCGCCCGACAGCGCAATGTCAGGACGCACGGCGCGGATGCGCTCGATCAGCGTCAGATATTCGGCGGCCGTGTGGCGCCGGTTCATCGCCTTCAGGATGCGGTCCGAGCCCGATTGCACCGGCAAATGCAGGTAGGGCATCAGCGTCCTGAGGTCGCGATGGGCGTTGATCAGCCGGTCGTCCATGTCGCGCGGATGGCTTGTGGTATAGCGTAGCCGCGCAAGGCCCGGGATCTCGGCAAGACGGTAGAGCAGGTCGCCGAGGCTCCATGCTTCGCCGCCCGGCCCGGCGCCGTGCCAGGCATTGACGTTCTGGCCGAGCAGGGTGATCTCCCGCACCCCGCCTTCGACGAGTTTCTCGGCTTCCTCGACGATCTGGGAAACCGGCCGCGACACTTCCGAGCCGCGCGTATAGGGCACCACGCAGAAGGTGCAGAACTTGTCGCAGCCTTCCTGCACCGTCAGGAAGGCGGTGACGCCACGGGCGCGGATCTTTTGGCTTTCGGCGATCGGCAGATGCTCGAACTTGTCCTCGATCGCATATTCGGTGTCGACCACGCGACGGCCCTGCTTGGCCTGCCGGAGTGCCTCCGGCAGGCGGTGATAGGTCTGCGGGCCGATGACGACGTCGACTGCCGGCGCCCGGCGCAGGATCTCTTCGCCTTCCGCCTGGGCGACGCAGCCGGCCACGCCGATCATCATCTCCCGGCCGTCCGCGGCCCTCTTCTTTTTCATCTCGCGCAGCCGCCCGAGGGCCGAATAAACCTTCTCGGCCGCCTTCTCTCTTATATGGCAGGTGTTGAGAAGGACGAGGTCGGCCTCTTCCATAACTTCCGTCGGCTCGTAACCGTCACGGGCGAGCGCATCGCTCATGCGCGTGGAATCGTAGACGTTCATCTGGCAGCCGTAGGTCTTGATGAAGACCTTGCGGCTGTTGCTGCCGTCGCGGAGGGCCTCGTTGGGGCCTTCGTGGAGGATTGCCTCTGGGGACTGAAGAAGGGCGCTGTCCTGTGTCATGGCGCGCTATTTAGTGGTTTTTGCCGCCCGAGAAAATCGAAATCTTGCTTTAGAAGATTTCCCGCCCGCGCAAGCGGCTGTTCAGGAGGTTGCGGATGCGCAAGGCGATCGTCGCGCTCACCTCCTTGCGATTGGTATCGGCGCGATATTCCACCGCCTCGCCGAAGGAAATCTCGGCGTCGATAGCGCCGCAGCGCATGATATCGATGAGATGCGGCAGGAGTTCGATATCACCCGGCCAGGCGGCGAGCGGCCTGTGATAGCGCCCCATGGCGATGCCGTGCACCTTGGTATAGGCGACGGCCACCGGCTGCACCACGACCGTTCCCGTCGGCGAGGTGGGCACCGCCATTGCGGCGGCGCCGAACAGCGAGGACTTGACCTCCAGCAGCCGGTTACCATCAGACGTCGTCCCCTCGGGGAAAAGCACCACGATCTCGCCGTCGGCCATGCGCCCGGCGATCTCGTTTGCCTGATGGCCGGTCTTGCGCCTCTCCTCGCGCACGACAAAGACACTTTTCTGCAGCTTGGCGAGCGTGCCGAAAATCGGCCAGTCCCGCACCTCGATCTTGGCGATGAAGGCGACGTCGGCAACAGCCGACATCACCATGATGTCCATCCAGGACGAATGGTTGGAGCAGAGCATCAGCGGCCGGCGGTCTTCGAGCTTGCCCGTCACCCGGATGCGGATGCCGAGGCAATAGCAGATGATGCGGTGCCAGACACGCGGAAGCCGGCGGCGCAGCCGCCAGTCGAAACGCAGGGCCAGCACCTGCAGCGGTATGAGCACGATGCTGACGGCAAGGATGACGACCGCAGCGGAGGCGATGCGCAGCCAGGCGATCAAAGGCGGGTCTCCCGGGCTGCCATTGCGTCAGAGGTCTTCGTTCTTCAGCGGAATGCCGTAGAGCTCCAGGCGGTGATCGACCAGCCGGAAGCCATGCTCGCGAGCGATACGCTCCTGCAGCGCCTCGATCTCCGCCGAACGGAATTCGATGACCGTGCCGGTCTTCAGGTCGATAAGGTGGTCGTGATGCTCTTCGGGCACCGTTTCGTAGCGCGAGCGCCCGTCGCGGAAATCGTGACGGGCGATGATGCCGGCGTCTTCGAATAGCTTCACAGTGCGATAGACCGTCGAGATCGAGATCTTCGCATCGACCTTCACCGAGCGGCGGTAGAGTTCTTCGACGTCGGGGTGGTCCTGCGAGTCTTCCAGGATACGCGCAATCACGCGGCGCTGCTCGGTCATTCGCATGCCGCGTTCGGTGCAAAGCTCCTCAAGGGTCTTGGCTACGTCCGTCATGGCCCGCCTTTAGAAAGATATTCGTATTGCGACAGGGAACTACCGAAGAACGCGCTTCATGACAAGCGCCGTGGAGAGGGCGCCGTTTTCCTGCTTGTAGTAGCCCTGGCGTTCGCCGACCTTTTCGAAGCCGAGCTTGCGGTAAAGGCCAAGCGCTGCCGTATTGCCGTTGTCGACCTCGAGAAACATGCTCTCGCCGCCGCGGGCGCGTGCTTCCCGCATCGCCGCCTGCATCAGCCGCCAGCCGAGCCCGCAGCGCGCGACCTTCGCCTGCACGGCGACAGTCAGGATTTCCGCCTCGCCGGCGACATGGCGAGCCAGGATGAACCCCGGAAGCGGCTTTTTCAGGATGGCGTTGGTCTGGCGTGCGACGAAGCCGAACACGGTCTCCTGCGACAGCAGGCTGTGGAATTCGCCGTCACCCCAGGGACGGGCGAAGCGTTCGCCGTGCAGGACGGCGACATCGCGGCAATCCTCGCGTTCCATGGCGACGATTTCGAATTCGGGCTTCAGCGTCAGATAGGCTTCCAACATCGTCATACTCGTCGCGCAATCGCATACCCGGCCTGCGGTTTGGCATCGGGTCCGCGCAGATAAAGGGGCTTCGGCTTTCCGGCATCGGGGGAGGCGGCAGCACCGAGGCGCGCCACAATGGAGATCGGGAATATGTTGGCATGATCGCCGCCGGCATCGGGCCGGAGAAGCGGCGTTGCGGAGCCCGTGATCTCGCCCTCGAAGTCGGCGGCAAAAGCCTGGGCTTGCGCGACGCTCAACGCCCGCGGCGCATCGAGCGGGGAGCCGTCGGCGGCGAAGGGCTGAAGGTAGATTTCATCCCGCTTGGCGTCCATCGCCGCCAGCACGGCGCGACCAGGCGTCTTCTCGCGCTGGGCAGCGGCCATGACTTCGAGCGTGGTTACGCCGACGGCAGGCACATCGAGGGAGAGCGCAAAACCGCGGGCCGCAGCAACGCCGACGCGGATGCCGGTAAAGGAGCCGGGGCCGATGGTGACGGCAAGGCGGTCGATATGAGAAAGCGTCATTCCCGCCTGATCCAGCGCGCGGTCGACGATACCAATCAAATGTTCAGCATGCCCCTTGCCGATCATGTCCGATGCCTCCCCCAGCATCGTATTCCTGCCGCTGTCATAGACGGCGGCAGCGCAATCCACACCTGCCGTGTCGAGCGCCAGAACGATCATGCCATCAATTTCCGAATAAACTATTGTCGCCTATTCATAAATCCGCCCGGCCGAACCTGAGATGAACGGCCGGTGCGAATTCGAGCTTTTTAAGCGGCAATCACTTCCTGTACTTCCGGAACGAAATGGCGCAGCAGGTTCTGGACGCCGTGCTTCAACGTTGCCGTCGAGGACGGGCAGCCGGAGCAGGAACCCTTCATGTTCAGATAGACCTTGCCGTCCTTGAAACCGCGGAAGGTGATGTCGCCGCCGTCCTGGGCAACGGCCGGGCGCACGCGGGTCTCCAGAAGCTCCTTGATGGTCAGCACGATCGATTCATCGCCTTCGTCGAAGAATTCGTCACCGGCATCAACGTCCTCGGAGAGGATCGAGGCATCGCCCATGACCGGCTTGCCGGACATGAAATGCTCCATGATCGAGCCGAGGATGGCGGGCTTCAGATGCTGCCATTCGGCACTGTCCTTCGAGACAGAAATGAAATCATAGCCGAAATAGACGCCGGTCACGCCAGGGATATCGAACAGGCGGGCGGCAAGCGGTGAGGCCTCGGCCTCTTCGGCGCTGCGAAACTCGGCCGTGCCGGTTTCCATGACCACTTTACCCGGCAGGAACTTCTGCGTGGCGGGGTTCGGCGTGGCTTCGGTCTGAATGAACATCTGGCTCTCCATGCGGCAGGCCCGTGACCTCGGCCGTCTTTAGAATTCTTCAAAAGAAAATAAGCCCAAAGCGGGCGCTATTCAAGAGACTTGTACTCAAGAAATGCTGGAGCAGGATGATTTCCGGCCTGGTCGGCCTAAAATATGAATCCCGTTCTAATTTAAATAGTTAGACCACGATATCGGCTCGAAAGCCGCTCACACTTTTCGGCATCGTACTCTAGCAGAGGGCGTCGATTTCCTCATTCGTCAGCGTATCCGGCAACACGGTGACCGGGATCGGAAACGCCGCCGCGCGACCGGCAACCGACGAGACCAGCGGCCCCGGACCTTCTTTCGCCGAACCCGCGGCAAGAACGAGGATCGCCACATCGCGGTCTTCCTCGATCACGGCGTTGATCTGCTCGGCAGCGCCGCCCTCACGGATGACGATTTCGGGCTCGATGCCGATCGTCTCGCGCACGATCTGCGCGATTTTGGCAACGACAGCTTCGGCTTCCTCGCGCGCCTCGGCCCGCATAATCTCCTCGACGCCGAGCCATTGCTGGAAGTCGCCGTCGGGGATCACGTAGAGGAGCACCAGGCCGCCATTGGAATTCTTCGCGCGCCGGCCGGCATAATGAACGGCGCGCTGGCATTCAGGCGTACCGTCGATCACCGCCATGAACTTGCGGCGATGACCTTCGAGCCGTGAGAGTCGCTTCGATACCATGGCGCGGACTCTGACACCCGAAGCCGAAAAATTGCAAGCTGAGTTTTTGCCCCTCTTCCCCGACGCAGGGAAGTGGGGACATGCCTCAATAAAGGAAGCCGATGACGTCGCGGACCTGCTTCATCGTCACCTCGGCGCGAGCCCTCGCGCGTTCGCCGCCCTTGCGCAAGATCGCGTCGATATGGCTGGTATCGTCCATCAGCCGGCGCATCTCTCCGGTGATCGGCGCAAGCACGTGGATCGCCAGATCGACCAGCGCCGGCTTGAAGACGGAGAACTGTTGGCCACCGAATTCGGCGAGCACCTCGATCTTCGATTTGTCGGCGAGCGCCGCATAGATCGCCACCAGATTGTCGGCTTCCGGCCGGCCCTGCAGCCCGTCGATTTCGCTCGGCAAGCCGTCCGGATCGGTCTTCGCCTTGCGGATCTTCTTCGAAATCGCATCCTCGTCGTCCATCAGATTGATGCGCGAGAGGTCGGAGGGGTCCGATTTCGACATTTTCTTGGTGCCGTCGCGCAACGACATGACGCGCGGCGCCGGCCCGCCGATCAATGGCTCGACCATCGGGAAATAGGCATGCACCGGCTCGTCGCCGACGGTGATGTCGATGCCGTAACCCGACCTGCGGATATGTTCGGCATAATCGAGGTTGAACTTCATCGCGATATCGCGAGTTAGCTCCAGATGCTGCTTCTGGTCCTCGCCAACAGGCACATGGGTGGCGCGATAGGCGAGAATGTCGGCAGCCATCAGGCTCGGATAGGCGTAAAGGCCGAGCGAGGCCTGCTCGCGGTCCTTGCCGGCCTTGTCCTTGAACTGCGTCATGCGGTTCATCCAGCCGATGCGGGCGACGCAATTGAAGATCCAGGCGAGTTCGGCATGCTGCGGCACGGCCGACTGGTTGAAGACGATATGTTTTTCCGGATCGATGCCGGCGGCAATGAAGGCGGCGGCGATCGAGCGCGTCTGGCTCGGCATATCGTCGTGGACGAGCTGGGCGGTGAGCGCATGCATGTCGACGACGCAGTAGATGCAGTCATTGCCTTCCTGCAACGCCACAAACCTGCGGATCGCGCCGAGATAATTGCCGAGATGCAGGTTGCCGGTCGGCTGCACGCCGGAGAATACGAGTTTCTTGAATTCGCTCATGTCGTCCTCAATAGGCTGGTGGAGGGCCTACAGCGCCGCGCGTCTTTTCAGACGCGCAAAGGACGCTGTAACATTCCAAATCGCTGCATAATTCCTTAAGTCGATTCCGACTTAAGGAATTATGCAGTGGGCCAGTTGCCCATGTTGCTAACGCGGCGGCTTATGCACGGGCAGCCGATTGCAATCAAGTGTTTCAAGCTGCTGCATGCTGGATCAGGTCGAAGGTGTTGCCGTAGGGATCCGCAAAGACCGCGACCGTGCCGTAAACCTCATGTCGCGGCTCTTCGAGAAAGCGGACCCCGGCCGCGCGCATTGCGGCGTGATCGCGTGCGAAATCGTCGGTCTTCAGGAAGAAGCCGACGCGACCGCCGGTCTGATTGCCGATTGCCGCCCGCTGCGCCTCGTTCGTCGCCTGGGCCAGCAGAAATGCGGCGCCATCCCCGCCGCCGGGCTTCACGACCACCCAGCGCTTTCCCTCCGGCTGCTGCTCGTCCTGAAGACAATCGAAACCGAGGGCATCGCAATAAAAGGCCTTGGCGCGGTCGTAGTCGTCGATGACGAGGGTGACGAGGAAAAGGGACCGGGTCGTCATGTGATCTCCTGTGTTTTGGATGTTTATTCCATCTTCTGACGAGTAAAGCTCATATTTTAAGCCAAATTGATCAGATGATTTAGTTACAATTGAGTATAAAATTTCACAGAAAAGCTTTTATTGAACTGAGAATCCTCGTTCGCGTTGGCGGCTTGAAGGGTCGCCGTGACAGCCGATCGGAGGGACCATGCAGAACGCCACGTTGCTCGCCATGGCAGGCCTTTTCGCTCTACAATCAGCAACCGGTGCTGCCGGTCAAGACGCCAAAATGCATGCCGTTTATCTTCCCAGACATGAGGCGCGCCTCGCCTACGCGGTCCAGACCGTCAGTGTTCGCGCCGGCTGTTTTCCCCCGCGCCTGCGGGCGATCCTGTCGCATATCGCCGCAAAGACCGGGCGGCGCCCGATCGTAACGTCCGGTCACCGGCCGCACCCTAGCCGTCATGGTTCCCTGCATGGAAAATGCCTGGCGGCCGACATCAGGATGCCGGGCCTTTCCGAACGAGCAATCATTGCCGCCGCAAAAAGCGCCCCCGGCATCGGCGGTATCGGCAGCTATTGCAACGGCATCGTCCATGTCGACGTCGGACCGCAGAGGCGATGGGTCGACTGTTAAAGTTTACACGTCCTTTGCCGAAACCGGCTTGCGGTTCAGATTGCGCCTTATCATGCCGAGATCCGCGCCGCCGATCAGGAAGGCGGCGGCGAAATAGACCAGCATGGAAATCGCAATCAACAGGCCGAGCGTACCGATCTTGGTGAGGAGCGGCGAGCCAGAAGCAAGCCAGGGCGCCCAGTATTGCTTGAGGAAAACGATCGCGGCGCCCATCACGGCCGCGGAGACGATCAAAAGGGCGGCGCGTTTTGCCAGCGCCCATTCCCATCTCAGGTGGCCGCGGCGCAAAAGCGTGGTGAACAGCAGCACGGTGCTGATCCAGCCGGCGGTGGCTTCGGCAACGGCGATACCCGGCGCGCCCATGTAGGGAAAGAGGGTGAGCGCGGTGGCACAATTGGTGGCTACCGCAATCGCCGAAAAGCGCATCGGCGTCTTGGTGTCTTCGCGGGCATAAAAGCCGGGCTGGAGTGCCTTGATAAGCACGAAGGCCGGCAGGCCAATGCCGTAGATCGCCAGGATCGAGCCGACGACGGCGGTGTTTTCCTGATGGAAGGCGCCGCGCTCGTAGAGCACGCGGATGATTTCGTCAGAGAGAATCCAGAGCGCGAAGGCGGCGGGGATCGTCAGAAACAGCACGAATTCGATCGAGCGGTTCTGCAGATTTCCGGCCTCGCGCAGGTTGCCGCCCTTCAACGCCCGGGCAAGTTCCGGCAACAGCACCACGCCGACGGCCACACCGACGACGCCGAGTGGTAGCTGGTAGATGCGGTCGGCATATTGGAGTGCTGCGATCGCGCCGTCCCGGGAGGAGGCGATCGCCTGGCCGATCAGCTGGTTGATCTGGGTGATGCCGCCCGTCACAGCGGCCGGCACTGCAAGGATCAGCAGCCGTTTGACGTTCGGCGTCATCTTGGGGAAACGCAAGCCGATGCTCATGCCGGCCGCAAGCACGCCGACATAGACGACGGCGAGCTGCAGCACGCCAGCGGCAAGAACGCCCCAGGAAAGATACCAGGCCGTCGCCAGTGGATCGGCGCCGGTATAGAGCGAATAGAACAGCGCCCCGATCATCACTACGTTGAGAAAAACGGGGGCGATGGCGGCGGCGAAGAAATGATGCAGCGAATTCAGCATGCCGCTCATCATCGCCGTCAGCGACATGCACATGAGATAGGGAAACATCACGGCCGCCATGCGGATCGTGATCGAGAACTTGTCGGGATCGTCGGCAAAGCCTGGCGCGATGACGAAGCGCACCAGGAGCGGCATGGCAAGCTCCATCACGATGGTGATGAGAAGCAGCACAGAAAACAAGACGCCGAAGACTTCTTCCGAAAAGCGCTTGGCGCCATCCGTGCCGTTCGCCTCGATCTCCTTGGCAAACAGCGGCACGAAGGCGGCGTTGAAGGCGCCTTCGGCGAATAGCCGGCGGAAGAGGTTCGGAAAGCGGAAGGCGGCGTAGAAGACGTCGGCCATCGGCCCGGTGCCGAGGGCAGCCGCCATCAGCGTTTCGCGCGCGAAGCCGAAGATGCGGCTGCCGAGGGTTGCGCCGCCGACGGTCGCAAATTTCTTGACGAGACTCATGCGTGTAGGCTCATACGGGAGAACCGGCTTTCTTGTCGGTGGAGGTCGAGGTCCGGGCGGTGGCGGCGGGCGCGATGATGCCGGAGGGCATGCGCTCGCGCAGTTCGTCCTCCTCCTCGGCCATGACGGCCTTCAGCCGGGCGGTGATGTTGGCGCGTTTGCTGTCGCCCGATATCTTCTGGCCGACCAGATCGGTGACGTAGAAGGTGTCGATCACCTTCTCGCCGAAGGTGGTGATGCGGGCCGACTGAATGTCGAGCGACAGATCGGAGAGCACGGCGGTGATCTCCGACAGCAGTCCCGGCCGGTCGAGGCATTCGACCTCGATGACCGTGAACTTGTTTGACAGGCTGTTGGTGATGTTGACCGACGGCGGAATGACGAAGGCCTTGCTTTTCTTGCGATTGCGCGCGCGCGTGGCGATGACCTCGGGCAGCCGCTTGCGGCCGGATAGCACGTCCTCGATCATCCGTCCGATCGTGGCGGCACGGCGCAGCTCGTCGGCATCGTCTGCAAATTCGCGGCTGACATGGATCGTGTCGAGCGCCCGCCCGTCCGACGTCGTGAAGATCTGCGCGTCGACGATGTTGGCGCCGGCCGCCGCACAGGCCCCGGCGATGACGGCGAGCAGTCGCGGATGGTCGGGAGAGAGTACGGTGATCTCGGTGATCGCGTGGAAACTGTCGGTGCGCACCGTCGTGGCGAGCGCCTGGCCGGCCTTGTCGGCCTGACGGATGAAATGGGCGTGGCGGATCTGGTCTTCCAGCGGCACGGAGAGCAGATAGGGCTGGTAGTGCAGCTTGGTATAGGTGTTGCGGTCCTTCTGGCTCCAGTCGGTAAGGGCTGCATGCAGCGCCTCGGCCGCGGCATTGGCCCGCTCCTTGCGGGAGACCTCCGAAAAGCCGCCGGCGAGCAGCAGTTCGGTTTCATAATAGAGCGTGCGCAGGAGCTGGCCCTTCCAGCCGTTCCAGACACCGGGACCGACGGCGCGGATGTCGCAGATCGTCAGGATCAGCAGCATCTTCAGCCGTTCGAGCGACTGAACGCGGTCGGCGAAATCGGTGATCGTCTTGCGGTCGGTGAGGTCGCGGGTCTGCGCCACCATCGACATCGTCAGATGTTCCTCGATCAGCCAGACTACGATCTCCGTCTGCTTCTGTGACAGCCCGAAGCGGGTGCAAAGCTTGCGGGCGACGCGGGCGCCGGCGATCGAGTGATCCTCCTGGCGGCCCTTGGCGATATCGTGGAGGAGAACGGCGACATAAAGCGCCTCGCGATCCTCGATGCCTGAGATCAGCTTGTTGGCGAGCGGATGCAACTCTTCGGCGCGCGACTTGTCGATCTCCGAGAGAACGTCGACGGTACGGATCAGATGTTCGTCGACCGTATAGTGGTGATACATGTTGAACTGCATCATGGCGACGATCTTGCCGAATTCCGGGATGAAGCGGCCGAGCACGCCGGCCTCGTTCATGCGGCGAAGGATCAGCGCCGGATCGCGCTTCGACGTCAGGATCGACATGAAGAGGCGGTTCGCCTCGTCGTTTTCCCTGAGGCTGTTGTCGATCAGCGTAAGCGAACGGGTGACGCGCTTCAGCGCATCGGGATGGAATTCCAGTCCGTTGATGTCGGCGACGTGGAAGAGCCGGATGATGCTGACGGGATCGCGCTTGAAGACCTCGGGGTCGGCGAGCGCGATGCGGCCGCGGTCTTCGACGAATTCGACGCTGCCGGCGATCTTGCGATTGCGATGGGTAAAGCGGCTGATGACGCCGGTGAGGCCGGGGATCGACTTCGCCTGCTGGTCTTCAAGGGCGGCGCAGAGGATGCGGGTGAGATCGCCGACATCCTTGGCGACGAGGAAATAGTGTTTCATGAAGCGCTCGACGGCCGAGAGGCCCGGGCGGGTGTGATAGCCGAAGGCTTCGGCGATCTCGCGCTGGATGTCGAAGGACAGGCGCTCCTCGGCCTTGCCTGTGAGGAAGTGCATATGGCAGCGCACCGCCCAGAGAAAGTCGTCGGCTTTCTCAAGGAGGCGGTATTCGTGCTTCGACAGCACGCCGAGCTTGACCAGTTCCGCCTGGTCGCGCACGTGATAATAATATTTCGAGATCCAGAACAGCGTGTGCAGGTCGCGAAGCCCGCCTTTGCCTTCCTTGACGTTCGGTTCGACGAGGTAACGCGTATCGCCGGCCTTGCGGTGGCGCTCGTCGCGCTCGGCAAGCTTGGCGGCGATGAATTCCGGGCCGGTGCCGGTGACGATTTCCTTGTCGAAGCGGGCCTCGAGTTCGGTTTCCAGCCGCTGCAGGCCGCAGATGTAGCGCATCTCCAGGATGGCGGTGCGGATCGTCATGTCGGATTTGGAAAGCGCGATGCATTCCTCCACCGTGCGGGTGGCGTGACCGACCTTGAAGCCCATGTCCCAGAGCACGTAGAGCATGAATTCGACCGCCTTGTGCGTCTCTTCCGCCGGTCGCGGCAGGAAGAGGAAGAGCAGGTCGATATCCGAGCCGGGCGCCAGCGTGTCACGGCCGTAGCCGCCGACGGCGGTGACTGCGAACTTGTCCTTCTGGTGCGGAAAGATATGGGCAGTGGCGAAATTGTAGAGGACGGTGATGATCTGGTCCTGCAGCCAGGATATCCGATAGGCGCAATTGAGCCCGCCGCCGTCGGCCAACAGTGCGGCGCGAGCCTTCTGCCGGCCTTCCGTGCTTGCTTTTTTCAGCGCCGCCAGGAGATCGGCACGCATGACGTCGGGCCGGTTGCGGTTGGCTTCGGCAATGGCGTCGCATTGCTTGTGCAAGAGCTCGACGTCAAGGATATTGGAGAAATCGAGGTCGCGCATCGCTGTCGCCGGGGCGGCTTCCTGTTCATGCCGGGCTGCCTGATCGAGGCTCGCCTCACGTTTCGTCTGCATGCGCTATAACCTCTTTGCCCGGCGATTGACACGGGCCTTCATACTGCAAGAACCTTTAAATTTGGCGAAATGGTGTTGGTAAGCCACAGAGCGCCTTGGGCAGCGCCGGGCTTCTCCCGAAAAGCTCAGGAGGCGGCTCGCGCATTTAGCAAATGCAACACCTGCCGCGTTTCGCGCATGATCTCCTCAAGCGTCTGCCTGTCGCATTCGCGATAGCCAGCCTTGGCGATCGAAGTTCCGAGTTCGCAGATCATAGCGCAGCATCGGGTAATTTTCAGCATGCCGATCGGCGAGGTCCAGCCGCGCGCATTGCGGTCCTTGTCTGTGCGCCGCATCGTGTCGAGCATGGAGCAGATGAGAGACAGGCGCTCGGTTTCGCGAACCAGCTTTTCCATGAACATGGGTCGCACTCCTATTTCAGCTTCTTCTTGAGGTCGTAAAGCGCATCTAGCGCCTCGCGCGGCGTCATGTCGTCGAGGCTCATCGCCTTCAACGTCTCTTCGACCTTGGACGGGCCACGGGCCGTTTCCTCGCGGCGCACTGCCACCTGGAAAAGCGGCAGGTCATCGATCAGCTGGCTTGCCGGGTTCTTGCGGTCGGCATCTTCGAGGCGCGTCAGCACATCGCGGGCGCGCGCCACGACCGAGACCGGAAGCCCGGCAAGGCGGGCGACCTGGATGCCATAGGAGCGGTCCGCCGCACCCGGTCCGACCTCGTGCAGGAAGATGACGTCGCCGTCCCATTCCTTGACGCGCATCGTGGCGTTCGATAGCCGGCCAAGCTTTTCCGAAAGCACGGTCAGCTCGTGGAAATGCGTGGCGAAGAGGCCGCGGCATCGGTTGGCCTCATGCAGATGCTCGACGGCCGCCCAGGCAATCGAAAGACCGTCGAAGGTGGCGGTGCCGCGGCCGATCTCGTCGAGGATAACGAGGGAGCGGTCGCTTGCCTGGTTGAGGATGGCAGCCGTTTCCACCATCTCGACCATAAAGGTCGAGCGCCCGCGCGCGAGATCGTCGGAGGCGCCGACGCGCGAGAAAAGCCGGTCGACGATGCCGATATGGGCTGATGTTGCGGGCACGAAGGAGCCCATCTGCGCCAGGATTGATATCAGCGCGTTCTGGCGCAGGAAGGTCGACTTACCGCCCATGTTAGGGCCGGTCAGCAGCCAGATCGCGCCGTCGCGATCGCCGGTCGTCGGCGAGAGGTCGCAATTGTTGGCGACGAAGGGGCCGCCCGCCTGCCGTCGCAGCGCCTGTTCGACGACGGGATGGCGCCCGCCCTCGATGGCAAACATCTTCGACCCGTCGACCTGCGGCCGGCAATAGGCCTGCTCCTCGGCGAGTAGCGCGAGACCCGCCGCGACGTCGATGACGGCAAGCGCCCTTGCGCCTGATTTGATCGCCTCGGCCTCCGCGACGACGGCAGCCGTCATCCTGTCGAAGGCTTCGAGTTCGATCGAAAGCGCCCGGTCGGCGGCGTTGGCGATACGGCTTTCGAGATCGGCAAGCTCTGTCGTGGTGAAGCGCATGGCGCTAGCCATCGTCTGGCGATGGATGAAGCGCGCCTTGGCCTCCGCCGTATCAGTCATCGGTCCGGCGTTGCCGGCGGTCACCTCGATGAAATAGCCGAGGATATTGTTGTGCTTGATTTTCAGCGACCGGATGCCGGTTTCCTCGGCATATTGCAGCTGCAGGCCGGCAATGACACGGCGCGATTGGTCGCGCAGCGCCCGGACCTCGTCGAGTTCGGCGCTGGCGCCGTCGCGCAGGAAACCGCCGTCGCGTTTCAGGAGCGGCAATTCGTCGGCAAGTGTTTCGGCAAGCAGCTTTTCCAGGCTCGCGGGAAGGGCTTGCAGCCCCGACAGCGCCTGGCCGAGCTCTTCCGGCAGCATGGCCGTGCCAAGCAGGCCGGCAAGCCCGGCGGCTGCCTCGAGGCCCTGGCGGATCGCAGAGAGATCGCGCGGCCCGCCGCGGTCGAGCGCCAGCCGGGACAGTGCCCGCGGCATGTCGGGCACATGTTTCAGCGTGTCGCGCAGATTGCCGCAGAGCAAAGGCTCGTCGATCAGGAAGCCGATCGAATCGAGCCGTGCGTTGATGCGGGCGGGGTCGGTCAGCGGCGACATCAGGCGCTCGGCGAGAAGCCGCGCGCCGCCGCCGGTGACGGTGCGGTCGATCGCTTTCAAGAGCGAGCCATTGCGATCGCCCGAAAGCGTGCGGGCAAGCTCCAGATTGGCGCGGGTGGCGGGATCGATGAAGAGCGTCGAAGCTGCACTCTCTCGTTCCGGCTTTCCGAGCGGCGGACGCTCTGCGATTTGGGTCTTCTCGACATAGGCGACGGCGGCTGCCGCTGCTGCAAGTTCCGCGCGCGAGAACGTGCCGAAGCCGTCGAGCGTCGCGACCGAGAAATAACGCGCAATCCGGCCTTCGGCGCTCGCGCTGTCGAAGAGCACCGCCGGCTGCGGCACGGCGGTGCGGCCGAGCACGTCGAATACGGGCTTGAGTTCGGGATCGTGGAAGATCGTGTCGGGCAGGATGAGTTCGCGCGGATCGATGCGCAGAATGTCGGCAAGCAGCCGCGAGGCTTCGGTTTCAGCGAGCCGGAAGACGCCGGTGGAAATATCGATCCAGGCAAGCGCCAGCGCCGGTTCGGCTCCGCCGCGAATGCGGGTGAGCGCCATCAGGTAGTTGGATTCCGAGGGCGAAAGAAGCTTTTCCTCGGTGATCGTGCCCGGTGTGACCAGGCGAACGACGTCGCGCTTGACGACCGATTTCGCGCCGCGCTTCTTCGCCTCGGCCGGATCCTCGATCTGCTCGCAGACGGCGACGCGAAAGCCGAGCGCAATCAGCTTCTGCAGATAGTCGTCGGCCGCATGGACCGGAACGCCGCACATCGGGATATCCTGGCCCATGTGCTGGCCGCGTTTCGTCAGCGTGATGCCGAGCGCGCGGGCGGCTTCCAGCGCATCCTCGAAGAACAGCTCGTAGAAGTCGCCCATGCGATAGAAGAGAAGCGAATCCGGATTGTTCGCCTTGATCTCGATATATTGCTCCATCATCGGCGTCGCCGAGGCACGGCTTTCCGCCGTGGCGAGCTCGGCAGCCGAAAAGGCTTCATTCCCGGTGTCTATTCGTGCGTTCACGGAGGTGCAGTTTTTCCCAAAAAAACAGGTGCCAACCCTATCCGCGCGCCGCTATAGATGACAACAGCATTTGAGGAAGAGCGAAGCGTCGCCCACAGGACGTTGGAGGATTTATGCCCGATATCGATAAGAAGGACCGGCCAGTGACCTCGGTGACCGACCAGGAGGCGCTCGAATTTCACGCCATGGGCCGGCCCGGCAAGCTGGAGATCAATCCGACCAAGCCGATGGCGACGCAGCGGGACCTGTCGCTTGCCTATTCGCCGGGCGTTGCCGTTCCCGTCAAGGCGATCGCGGCCGATCCGCAGACCGCCTACGACTACACGGCGCGCGGCAACATGGTCGCCGTCATTTCCAACGGCACTGCCATTCTCGGCCTCGGCAATCTCGGCGCGCTGGCCTCCAAGCCCGTGATGGAAGGCAAGGCGGTGCTCTTCAAGCGCTTCGCCGACGTCGATTCCATCGATCTCGAGATCGACACCGAAAATGTCGATGAATTCATCAATTGCGTGCGTTTCCTCGGCCCTTCCTTCGGCGGCATCAATCTCGAGGATATCAAGGCGCCTGATTGCTTCGTGATCGAAAGCCGGCTGCGCGAACTGATGGACATTCCCGTCTTCCACGACGATCAGCATGGCACGGCGATCATCGCTGCCGCCGGCTTGATCAATGCGCTGGAGCTGACCGGCCGCGACCTGAAGACGACGAAGCTCGTCTGCAACGGCGCGGGTGCTGCAGCAATCGCCTGCGTCGAACTCATCAAGGCGATGGGCTTTGCCTCTGAGAACATCATTCTCTGCGATACCAAGGGCGTCATCTACCAAGGCCGCACCGAGGGCATGAACCAGTGGAAATCGGCGCACGCGGCCAAGACCGACACGCGCACGCTGGAAGAGGCGATGAAAGGTGCCGATGTCGTTTTCGGCCTGTCGCAGAAGGGCGCGTTTTCAGCCGAGATGATTCGCTCGATGGCGGATCGGCCGATCATCTTCGCCATGGCCAATCCCGACCCCGAGATCACGCCGGAAGAAGTCGCCCGCATCCGCGACGACGCCATCATGGCGACAGGCCGCTCGGACTATCCGAACCAGGTCAACAACGTCCTCGGCTTTCCCTACATCTTCCGCGGCGCTCTCGATGTCCGTGCTTCCACAATCAACGACGCGATGAAGATCGCCGCCGTCAAGGCGCTGGCAAACCTTGCCCGCGAGGACGTGCCAGACGACGTGGTCGCCGCCTATCAGGGCAACCGGCCGCGTTTCGGCGCGCAATACATCATTCCCGTGCCCTTCGATCCGCGTCTGATCTCGGCGATCCCGGTCGCGGTTGCCGAAGCCGCGATCGAAAGCGGTGTAGCCCGCAAGGTCATCAATGACATGGCGGGTTATGCCCGCGAGCTTTCGGCGCGCCGCGATCCGATCGCCTCGACGCTCGCCAGCCTCTACGAGCGTGTCCGCCGCCGCCCGAAGCGGATCGTCTTTGCCGAAGCCGAGGAAGAGCAGGTCCTGCGCGCAGCACTGTCCTACGCCAACCAGCAGCTCGGCACCGCCGTCCTGCTCGGCCGCGAGGACCTGATCCGGGCAACGGCGGAGCGCGCCGGGATCGATCTCAACCGGCCCGGCCTCGAGATCGTCAACGCCCGCATCTCGACCCGCGTCGAGGCCTATATCGACTATCTCTATGCCAGACTGCAGCGACACGGTTATCTCTACCGCGATGCCCAGCGATTGATCCACAACGACCGTAACCACTTTGCCGCCACCATGGTGGCGCTCGGCGACGCCGACGGCATGGTGACGGGGATCACCCGCAACTATTCCACGGCGCTCGAGGATGTGCGCCGCTGCATCGACGCAAAACCCGGCCATCGCATCATCGGCGTGTCGCTGGCGCTCTGCCGCGGCCGTACGGTCTTCGTTGCCGATACCGCGGTGCACGACATGCCGACCGCCGAGCAGCTTGCCGATATCGCCGAGGAGGCAGCCGGTCTCGCGCGCCGCATGGGCTATCAGCCGCGCGTCGCCATGCTGGCCTACTCCACCTTCGGCCATCCCTCGGGCGAACGCTCGGAGCGGGTGCGCGAGGCGGTGAAGATCCTCGACAAGCGCCGCGTAGATTTCGAATATGACGGCGAAATGGCGGCCGATGTCGCGCTTAACCGCAAGGTGATGGAGCAGTATCCCTTCTGCCGCCTCTCAGGTCCGGCGAATGTGCTCGTCATGCCGGCCTTCCACTCGGCCTCGATCTCCACCAAAATGCTGCAGGAACTCGGCGGCTCCACGGTGATCGGCCCGATCCTGGTCGGTGTCGACAAGGCGGTGCAGATCACCTCGATGGGCGCCAAGGATTCCGACATCGTCAACATGGCGGCGATCGCCGCCTATGGCGCGGGTTCGTAAACTCGCCCAGTTCGATATGACGGCATTCTGTGCCCGGCCGACAGCGCGTCGGCCGGGCACAGGTTTTGTGGGTTATCTTACCCGGCTTCGCCACTCTTCTGCTGCGCCCTCATCGACAACGATTGTTCCGAATTGCCGATCACCGTCACGCATACACGCTGGCGGTGCTGCGCAGCGCATTGTTCATTCGATAAGTCATACTTTTGATGCAATAACCTTATACGCGCGGCATAAATTTGCCCGCATGGACCTTGAAAAAAGCAATGGGCAATAGACGGTTTTGCTGCTCGATTGTTTTAATATTTCATCAGCCGTTTGGGTTCCCATGCCAGGAAATGCGTCCCTCAATTTCACCCCCCGATTTCAGGGAACGACTTTCGACGATATGGTTGAAGCCCTGACCAAGGGGTTTGGTTCGTTCCACGCATGGCGCAATGGCCGAGAGAAACCACTCGACTGGAAGGTCGGGTCTGGGGTGACGAAAGGTTGTCGCTGGTCAGCAACCAGGATTCCGGCAACTGGGGTGCAAGAACGGCACATGGGTCGCAATCTCTGGCAATTGTCGTTCCGCGCACTGGCGCTCTTAATGTAGCGCTTGGTCGGACTGTGGCGGAAGCCACACCTGGGCGGCTGCTATTGATGAACAATATCGAGCCGGACTGGATTTCCGTACAAGCAGCGCCTCACCGGTCAGATACGCTCAATCTGAACTGGACAATCATAGCGCAGGTCGTCGCCTCCGTACTGGAGACGCCCCTGATCGGGACGATGGGCTTGGCACCGATCATTGATTTTTCAACGGCAGCGGGACGGTTATTCGGCAGCCTCGCCCAAACGATCATCATCGGCATGCGCAACAACGGGCCGCTGCTTCAATCGCCATGTTGAACCTGACCCAGGCGCTTGCCGATCTCGTGGTGCGCCTGATTCCGCATCGGCTCTCGCATCTGCTCGACAAGAAAATCCATCTGACCGCACCGCGGTATGTCCGTCGCGCCATTGAATTCATGCACGCAAACATCGCCCAGCCGTTGACGATGCAGAGTGTCGCGGAGGCGGCAGGCATTTCCATTCGCGCTCTTGAAGTCGGTTTTCGTGACTTCAAGGAAACCACACCGGCGGCCTATCTCAGGGCAATCCGCTTGCAAGCGGTCCGAGAAGATCTACGCGATGCTTCAAACCAGCAGCCGTTGCGGGACATCTGCCTGAAGTGGGGGTTCTTTCACTTTGGCCGTTTCGCGGCAACCTATCGGGCGGCGTATGGAGAGAACCCGTCGGACACGAGAAGACGATCCGGTGGATGAGGCCACGCCATCGGCCAAGCTGGCATCGGCTTTTCATAGGCAGGCGAAGACGATCGTCGCTCGCGTCGATTAGCTCGCGAAGCGGCCGGCGTCGGCGCCGTAGTAATTCAGGTAGCGGTCCGAAATGCTGGAGATCGGCAGCACGATCAGCACGTCTGTCGTGTTGAAAGCATGATCGACGACGGCGCTGGAGCCGACCATCGCGCCGAGGCGCATATAGCCCTTGATCAGCGGCGGCAGGGACATCAGCGCCCGCTTCGGGTTGACCGCCTCGACCGGCATCAGGTCCATGTTGCGGGCGAGATGCGGCAAGGCGCCGACCGCCCATTCATTCTTCGCGAGCACGGTGTGATAAAGGAAGGACAGCGCCAGCGCATGGCTTTCGAGATAGACGCCGGGGAACGACGCGCAGCCGAACATGGCGCTGACGCCGTGCTTCAGCGCATAGGCCCAGTTGCCCTGCCACAGAAGCTCGACCGTGCGCTTGGTGCGGTACTCCGGCAGGACGCAGGAACGGCCGAGTTCCATGAAACGCTTATCCGGATGTTTGGTGATGAGGCCATCGATCTCGAATTCGGAAGCCGAGTAAAATCCGCCGTTGGCGATGGCGACATCCTGGCGCAACAGCCGATAGGTGCCGACGATCTGGTCTTCGGGATCGCCCTCCAGCGAGCGGTCGAGAACGAGCAGATGATCGCAGAAGGCATCATAGGCATCGACATCACGCTGGCGGCGCATTGCGTCCGGCGGTAGCTGCGCCTTCATCTCGTCAACGAAAACGCGGTAGCGCACGGCCTGGGCGGCATCGATCTCGCGTGCCGTGCGGGCAAGGCGAGTTTCCAGATTGCCGATGCGGCCGAGAATATCGCCGTCCTTCTGCACAGCAGCCGTCGAGGGCCGTGGAGCCTCTGCGGTGGTGTCATGATTCAGGATGTCGATGGAGGACATGGCGATTCTCCCGTTGCCGGCTTATCGACGCCATAAAACACTTCTATACGACAGGAAAGTGACATAATGCATTTCACGACGCAAGAAGCGTGCCGGTTCCCACAACGCCTCATCGGGCCTTTGCCCGGCGGGCCGAAAGTGCGGCCACCGCCTGAACTTCGGTCAGAAGCCGCACCGGGTCCATCGGCTTTATCATGACGCGGTTGGCGCCGTTGAGCAGCACTTGGCGGCGTGAGTCGTCGCTCTTGTCAGCGGTCAATACGATCACCGGCACCGGGGCGAGATCGAGCCGCCTTTCGTGGCCGCGCAGGCGTCCCAGCATGTCGATGCCGTTGCCTCCAGGCATCGAGAGATCGCTGATGATGATGTCGGGCCGGGCATTCGCCTCGCCAAGGGCACAATCGAGCAGCGTCTCGAAATCCTCGACATGGCGCACTTTATGCCCGCCCTTTTCCAGGATGACGCGCACCAGCATGGCATTGATCGGATCGTCCTCACCGAGCAGGATGCTGAGCCCACTCGCCGCAACCATCGTCTCCGCCACCGAAAGGCCGAAGCCGGGCTGGTTGTCGTTCAGCGCGTCGCGTTTCTCCATGCCGCGCATGCGCCCGCGCAGCACGTCGATGAGCGACTGTTCGCGCAGCGGCCGGATAAGCCAGGCATCGAACAGGTCGAGCGGGTGGGCGCTGCGCTCTTCCGGATTGACGAGGAGAACCTTGCGCAGCCCGAGGGCTGCAATTTCGACGCGGTCGGCCAGATGCGTGGAAAACTCCGCCGACATGCGATGGTCGACGATAATATCGGTCGGCCGCCGTCCGCCGCCGGCCATGCCGAGCAGTGTCGTGCGCGCGCTCTCGCCGTCGCCGACGAGATGGCAGAGGCCGCCGAGCGCGGTGATGGTCTCGGCGATCGCGGTGCGCGCGGCCCCTGCCGGCGCCAGCAACACGACGCTGTTGCCGGCAAGCAGCGTGTTTCGCCGGTCAGCCCGCTCGCTGCCGATCTCGACGGGGAAGCGGATGGTGAATTCGCTGCCTTTGCCCTTTTCGCTGGCAACGGTCAGCGCGCCGCCGAATTCGCGCATGATGCGGGCTGAGATGGCAAGGCCGAGCCCGGTGCCGCTGCTCTTGTCGGCAACGGTCCCGCCCTGCTCGAATTCGCCGAAGACCCGCGCCTGCTCCTCCGGTGTCATACCGGGACCGGTATCCGTCACGGTGATCAGCAAGTCGCTGACATCAAGCGCCACGCGGATGAAGACGCCGCCGGCCTGGGTGAATTTTACGGCATTACCGATGACGTTGAAGAGCACCTGGCGCAGTCGCGCCGGGTCGAAGTTCATGTTCTCCGGCAGGTCTGATGACACCGTGGCGCCGATTTCGATGCCCTTTTCATGCGCGCGGTGGGCGAGCATCTCGACGACGCTTTCCAGAAGCTTGCGCAGCGATTCCGAGCGTGGATGCAACTCGAAGCGGCCGACCTCGATGGTGGAGAAATCGAGCAGATCCTCGACGAGCTGCGTCAATGCGTGGCCGGACTGGCGGATGCTGGCGAGATAGTTCTGCTGTTCCTGCGTCAGCCGCGTCTCCGCGATCAGATGCGTCATGCCGAGAATGCCGGAAAGCGGTGTGCGCACCTCATGGCTGACGGTCGCAAGCAGCCTGGATTTTGCGGCGCTGTTATATTCGGCCTTCTGCCGCGCCTCCTCGCGGGCCTGCGCAACGAGCCGCTCCTCGGTCACATCGCGGGCAACGCTCTGCAGCAGCAGGCGTCCATCCGCCGGATCGCGGGTGACGACGTCGCGCCAGAGGAAGATGCGCTGGCCTTCCGGGGTCGAAATCTCGACGTCGTAGCAGTGCGGTACGGGGCCGGGGCGGAACGCAAGCCCGATCTCCTCGCAGGTGCGTCCCTCGGGGCGTGGCCGTCCGGTGAGGCGGCGAAACGTGTCGTTGGCGCTGATGATGCGCCGGTCCATGGTGCGGCTGGCGGTGATGTCGCCGAGGACGTCGTGCACATCGGCAAACAGTTTCGCCCCGTCGTTCCACTCCGGCATCGATTTGCCGGCGGGCTGCCCGGTTCGGCGCCGCCGAACCATGAGGACGGCGTAACTCGCGATGACGGCAAGGCCGAGAACGACGAGGCCGCCCGAAAGGAGCAGCGGTTCGCTGGCATGGGCAAGCAGCGTCAGGATCGTTGCGGCAAGAAGGCCGGCTCCGCCAAGCCAATAGACCAGCAGGAGCCTCGTGGCTGCGGCCCCCCTCTTGTCCTCATCGGCTTGCCGACGTGGCGATGCGCCAAGTCGCGAGGGAGAAGCCTCCGTCCGCATCTCAAGCGGCTTGGCGGCGGGTCCCCCGAAGGCGGCGGACAATCTTTCCTGCAACTGTCCCAGGTTGTGCATGGTATCTAGCTAACATGAGCCTCCTTCCGAATGCCTTCAGGAATTCGATAAGATTTTAGCGGCCGGCCTTTTTCGGCAGCAGAAGCTCGTCGAGGATGACGCAGCCGGCCCCGATCGTGATGAAGCTGTCGGCGAGATTGAAGACCGCGAAGGACCAGCTTTCGGTGTGGAACAGGATGTAATCGATCACGTGGCCGTAGGCGAAGCGGTCGACGAGATTGCCGATCGCGCCCGCGATGATCAGCGCATAACCGAGATGGGCGAGCCAGCGGTCCTTCGCCGTGCGGTACCACAGCCAGATGACGAAGGCGACGATGACGAGCCGCATGCCGACGATGAACCAGCCGTCCATGCCAGACAGCATGGAAAAGGCGACGCCGAGATTGTAGGTGCGGTAGAGCGCCAGCATCGGAATGACGGGAACGGCTTCCTGCAGCGGCAGGTAATGATCGACGGCGATCTTGACGACCTGGTCGATGAGGACGGCGACGACGATGAAGAGGAGGATCGGCGCCGGGCGCGAATACAGCGCGGGGCGTGCGTGCGTCTGTTCGGTCATTTGCCCTCGGCAAGTGAGAGGAGATGGCGGCGCGCCTCGAAAAGCATGACGGCGGTGGCAACGGCAAGGTTCAGGGAATCGGCGCGGCCCTGCTGCGGAATGCGGGCAAGCGCGTCGGCTTCCTTGGCGAGTTGATCCGGCAGGCCCGATTGTTCGTTGCCCATCAAGAGCACGACCGGCTTTTTCCGGTAGTCGATCGTGCGGTAGTCGACCGCGCCGGCAAGATGCGTCGCGACGACGGACACGCCGGCGGATTTCCGCCAGGCGATGAATTCCTCCGGTGTCGCTCGTGCGACCGGAACGGCGAAGACCGAGCCCATGGTGGCGCGCACGGTTTCGAGCGAGAAGGGATCGGTCGCCTCTCCGACCAGAATGACGCCGGAAGCGCCGGCCGCATCCGCCGTGCGGATGATGGTGCCGAGATTGCCGGGGTCGCGCACGCGGTCGAGCGCCACCCAGGTCTCGCCGTCCCTCGGCCGGATATCCCGCAGCGGCTTCCAGCGCTGCTCGAAGATGCCGACGACCATCTGCGGATTGTCGCGGCGGGTGATCGAGGCAATCACCTTTTCGCTGACTTCGAGCACGAGCCCGCCCGCAGCGACGGTCCTTGCCGCCATCTGCTCGACCAGGGGCTTACCCTTGGCGGCCTTGGCATAGACCAGCGTGCGGATCGTCCAGCCGAGTTCGATCGCGTCGATGACGAGCTTCAGTCCCTCGGCCAGGAAAGTGCCGCTTTCCTCCCGCGACTTCTTGTTCGTCAGCGCCTTGATGTCCTTGATGATGGGATTGGCAAGCGAGGTGACTTCCTTCACCTGCCCGACCCTGCGCGGTCCCTGATCGTGGAAGTCCTTGCTCATTTCGGCACCCAGCGGGAAAAGAGGGAGGTGGAAAGCGCCCGACCCTGCGTCTTGCCGTCGGTGCCTGCCTCGCGGATCACCAGCTCGCCGGATTCGACCACACCGCCGGCGCCGCGCATCGTCTCGCGCATCAGCTCGTGGATCGAATAGAAGCTGGCGCGGATCGAATAGGCCGTCAGCACGAGGCCGGCCGCCTTCGGCGACAGGATCTCGCGGCAGATGTCGAGCATCAATGGCAGATGTTCGAAGAGATGCCAGACTTCGCCATTGGGGCCGCGGCCGAATTTCGGCGGATCGGTGAGGATGATGTCGTACTGGCTGCCGCGGCGTTCCTCGCGCAGGATGAATTTCATCGCATCCTCGCAGATCCACCGGATCGGCAGTTTCTCCATGCGCCCGAGCGCCTGGTTTTCGCGCGCCCAGCCGATCGCCTTCTTCGACGCGTCGACATGGGTGACCTCGGCGCCCGCCGCGGCCGCGACCAGCGAGGCGACACCGGTATAGCCGAAGAGGTTCAGAACCTTCAGCGGCCGGCCCGCCTTTTCGACCTGATCCTTCATCCAGCTCCAGTGTACGATCTGTTCGGGAAAGACGCCGACGTGACGGAAGGAGGTGAAGCGGCCGAGGAAATCGACGCCGAGCAGGTTGAGCGGCCAGGTTTCTCCGAGCGCCTCCTTCGGGAAACGCCAGCGGCCGGTGCCTTCCTCGTCGGTATCGCCGGTGAAGACGGCATCGACCTTTTCCCAGATCTGGGGCGCCAGCGAAGGCTGCCACAGCGCCTGTGCCTCCGGGCGGATGATGCGATAGGGGCCATATTGCTCCAGCTTTTCGCCATTGCCGCTGTCGATCAGGTGGAAATCGCCGGCGCCGAGCGATTCGAGAATGACGGGCACGCGCTCGGTCGGACGCTCGCCGCTGCGCGCCATCAGAGGGCGCCCGGCCGCGACCGGGGCCGGGGTCTCGCGCACCGCCTCGCGTGCGACCGCGGGCCGCGCGACCGGCTTCGATGACCGATCCGCGCGATCGTCCCTGCGGTTTTCACCGGAGGGACCTGATGTCTTCTTCTGGCCCGGCCGGCGTTCTCTTTGTTTCAACGTGCTCTTCCGCGTCTCTGTCGGATGTTTTTATGGTTTGCGACCTCTAGCCCAGAAGACCGCGCGGGATCAACTGCGCGCCGAACCTTGCCCCGCAAGAGGACAGGTTCTCCCGGCACGGCGTTTATTTCAAGCCCTCGACGTCTCGCGTGCGAAGCCAACTTTCCGCCGCATAGAGGGCGGCGACATGCATCGACTGCATGATGACGGTGCCTGACTTGATGTCGTCGAGAATAACGGCGAGATCGGCAAACAGCAGTTCGACCTTCTCGCCGGGGTCGAAACACGGCTCACCAGCCCTGCTCAGGCCGAGCGCCAGCCAGCTCGTCACCATATTGCTGTGGCTTGATGCATTCGGATAGGAGGCGAGCAGCTTGACGAAGGTCGAGGCTTCATAGCCGGTCTCTTCCCTGAGTTCACGCCGTGCTGCCGCCATCGCCGCGTCGCCGGCCTCGATGTCGCTTGGTTCGACGCCGCCGCCAACGAGACCGAGCACGATCTCGTTGCGGCCGTGCCGGTATTCCCGCGTCAGCAGCACGCGCCCGTCAGGCATCAGCGGGACGACGTTGATCCAATCAGGATAGTCAAGCACGTGGAACGGCGCGACGACAGTGCCGTCGGCGGTGAGGCAATCGTCGCTCCTGAGCCGGATCCAGCGATCCTCATAGGTGATGCGGCTTGCCGTCACGCTCCAGGGCTTCAAGTCGTCGTTCATTGGCCAATTCCTTGCTCCCGATCGAGCCCGGCAGATAACATTCCGCTCCGCCTTGGCAAAGCGCTTTCCCGCTGGGATAAGAGGGGCGAATCGGAGATGGGGCTGTCGAATGGATTTCACCGGCGAAGAACGCATCGCCGCGCGGCGGGACGTCGTCTGGGCGGCGCTCAACGATCCCGAGATCATGCGCGGCTGCATTCCGGGCTGTCAGAGCATCGAGAGACTATCGCCGGGCACGTTCGAGGCGATGATCAAGGTGAAGTTCAGCCTGCTGTCCGCCACCTTCCACGGGCTGCTGACACTCTCCAATGTCCATGCGCCGAACAGCTATACGCTGTCGGCCGAAGGCAAGGGTGGTCTTGCCGGCTTCGCCAGGGGCAGCGCCGATATCGTGCTCGAGGAAAGAGGCGCGGAGACCATCCTGCATTACCGGGCGAAGGCCGAACTTGGCGGCCGGCTCGCTCAGCTCGGCGCCCGCCTGCTCGATTCGACCTCGCAGAAGCTCGCCGAGGGTTTCTTTTCGGATTTCAACGCCGCCGTCGTCGCGAAGATGGAGGCCGGCTGATCTCCTGCCGGTGCCCAGCTTGGGACTTGGCGAGGGCAGGGGCTTGCTTTAAGTCGGCGACATGACATGGATCATCAGGCCGCCGAAGGCGGAAGATCAGGAAGTGCTCGCGGAGATCTATCTTTCCGTGCGCCGGGAAACATTCGTCTGGGTCGATCCCGGCAAATTCCATCGCGAGGATTTCGCCGCCCACACCAATGGCGAGACGATCTTCGTCTGCGCGCATGCGGATGGCGGCGTGGCAGGCTTCCTCTCGCTCTGGCCGGCGGATGATTTCATTCACATGCTGTACATACGCCCGGAATTCCAGGGCCGCGGCGCCGGGACGGCGCTTCTGCGGGCGCTGCCGGAATGGCCGCAACACAGATACCGGCTGAAATGCCTGGTGAAGAACCGGCGAGCAAAGGCCTTCTACCTCTCCCACGGTTTCAACGTCACCGGCAACGGCGCGTCGCCGGAAGGCGATTATGAGGAATTGAGCTTTTTCCCGGCCTGACCGGCTGCCGAAGCCGGTCGCAGAAATATCGAACGAGTTTTATCGCGACGGCAGCTGCCCGGCGATTTCCTCGGCGCGCGTCTTGTGGCGGTCGGCCTCGCTTTGCCAGCGGATGGCCTCCTTGGCCTCGGTGCGGGCACGTTTGCGGTGTTTGCCCTGGCTGAACCAGGTGGCGGCCGAGCCGATCAGCATGCCTGAGATCAGCGCGATGAAGAGGAAGACGAAGAGGGGTGCGGAAACCGCAAGCACCTGATCATCAGGCCGGAACGGGTTGAAGGCGAGCGTGACGCTCTGCCGGTTGGCGACGCAGAAGACGATGAGGATGACGCCGAGCGGCAGCAGAATCAAAAGGTTGATGATCTTCTTGGCCATTTGAGGTCTCCACATGCCGGATTGCGCCGATTTTTGTGAGGGCGCGTTTCATCTTACAGCGCAGCGCATTTTTTCAAATGCGCAATGGACGCTGCAACACTTAAAATCTACGCATCGGCCCGAAAATCGATTCCGATTTTCGGGCCGATGCGCTAGCAGAATAGGAAAACGGCCATCGAGTTCAAGTGCGGTTTCGCCGCAGGCGGCTTATGCCGCTCAATCCTCTTCGTCGGCCTGGCCGGGATTGAGCCGCTCACGCAGTTCCTTGCCTGTTTTGAAGAAGGGAACCCACTTCTCCTCGACGAACACGGTATCGCCCGTCCGCGGGTTGCGGCCGGAGCGGGAAGGGCGGTTCTTGACCGAAAAGGCGCCAAAGCCGCGCAATTCGACTCGGTTACCCGCAGCCAGTGCATCCGTGATCTCGTCGAGAACCGCGTTGACGATATTTTCGACGTCGCGATGATAGAGATGCGGGTTGCGTGCCGCAACTATCTGCACCAATTCAGACTTGATCACAGTCGCCCCCTTAAATTATTGATTTCTTATCAATCGTGGCCAACCTGCCAAACTGAAAGCAGCCCGTCAAGAAGCAACTTTGGGGGCAGGATTCCATTGATATCCTGGCCTTTCATGAGATCATCATAACCGAAGATCGTAATCAACCGCGAAACAGCTCCAGCGAGCAGGAAAGGCGTATTGCTCTTCTTGTCCCAGTCCACCATCGGCAATTCGCTGTCGATGCCGCGCGATTTGAGATAGGCGCGGATTTCCGGTTCGCCGCCGATCGTATCGACGAGTTTTACCTTCAGCGCCTGCCGGCCGGTGTAGATCGTGCCGTCGGCCAGCTTCAGCACGTCCTCGCGCGGCAGCTTGCGCCGGTCGGCGACGAGGTCGACGAACCAGTTGTAGCTGTCGACCACCATGTTGCGGATCATCGCCTTGGCTTCCTCGCTCGCCTCGTGGAAGGGCGAGGGTTCGGCCTTCAGCGGCGAGGATTTGATCTCCTGCAGCGACACGCCGATCTTGTCGAGCAATGGCTGGATTTGCGGATATTGGAAAATGACGCCGATCGAGCCGGTGATCGAGCTGTCGCCGGCGATGATCGTATCGCCGGCGGTGGCAATCATGTAGCCGGCGGAGGCGGCAAGCGTGCGCACGTCGGAGACGACGGGCTTCTTGGCTGATATCGCCCGGATCGCCTTGAAGATCTTTTCCCCGCCATAGGTCGTGCCGCCGGGCGAGGAGATCGAAATCACGACCGCCTTCACCTGTTTGTCGGTCTCGATCTTCTTCAACCGCTCCAGAAGCTCGTCGTCGTCGACGATCAGCCCCGATATCGTCACATGGGCGATATGCCGGCGCGCCGTCCCGCCATCGCCGAAGGTGAAGGCGTAGAAGGCGAAACCGAGCGCCACGACGAGCGCCACTGCCACGATGCGCCAGAAGCCGAGCTTGCGGCGCAGCCGCCGGCGATCCGCGATGATCGAACTGTCCATAAAAACCTCCAGCGCTGGCTCCGGTTCCGGCAGGTGGCCGAGGAACCCATGCAAAATTAGGGTGGCAACAGTGCGTACGAATGCCACTTTTTGATGTTTTTCCGTTTTGTTGCTTGTTGCAGAAAAAATTCCATATTGGCAAGCCAATGTAATAATGCGAAACGAACTGTGATTGGCGGCCGGGCTTTGTTATGAAGGCGCGGCGATCACCGCACATGGACGAGGCCTATGCTCGATACCCTGAAGAACAACGGAAATGCCGCTTTTGCGGGGTCCGGCAAGACCCCCTATGGCGATGCGTTGTTCCATTCCGCTCGCGTGCGGCGGCTGAAGATTCTGCTGCCGGCGGCGGCCCTTGTCGTCTCGGCGGTCTTTATCGCCGTGTCGGTGATCCGCACCTATCTGCCGGAAAACATCAAGATCGAAGGCGCCAAGATCGAAAACGGCAAGGTCGTGATGGAAAAGCCGGCGATCTCGGGACGCAATTCCGACGGCATCAACTATTCGATGCTTGCCGAAAGGGCGCTGCAGGATATCCGCAATCCCGATCTCATCACGCTCGAGACCATCAAGGCTGCCGTACCGATGAATGACGGCCTGATCGCCCGCGTCGTCGCCTCGACCGCCGATTACAACCGCTCCACCGACAACCTGCACATGACGGCCCCCTTCACTCTGGTGCTGAGCAGCGGCCTCAACGCGAATTTCCAGTCCGCCCGGCTCGACATCAAGGGCGGAAACATGCGGAGCAACGACCCTGTCACCATCACCAAGGACAACGCTTCCATTGTTGCGCGGTCGATGGAGATAACCGATAAGGGGCGCGTGATCACATTCGAGGGGAATGTTCGCATGAATGTCGATCCATCCACCATCCATAAACAGGGCACCTAACCAGCCGGGTCATCCATGACAAAAGATTGTCGCATTTCCACTTGCAAGACTGGCATTGCTTTCATTGCCGGCGCATTTGCCCTTATTTTGACGGCATCGGGCGCGGGCGCGCAGTCGACCACCATGTCGGGCATGAAGCTTTCCAACGACCAGCCGATCCAGATCGAAAGCGACAAGCTGGAAATCCACGATCAGGAACACACGGCCCTTTTCACCGGCAACGTCAAGGTCGTCCAGGGCACGACGACGTTGCAGTCCGGCAAGATGACCGTCTATTACAAAGACAAGGCGGCAAAGGCGGGCTCCGCTACGGCGGCGGCTCAACCTGAGGCAAAGCCGCAACAGTCTGGCTCGCTTGCGTCTGGAAGTGCAGATATCGACAAGATCCTCGTGACGGACAAGGTCTACCTGGTTTCTGGCACGCAGACGGCGACTGCCGATGACGGCAACTTCGACATGGCCTCGCAGACATTCATCCTCACGGCGAATGACGGAAATAAGGTTATTCTGTCGGATGGGCCGAACGTCTTTACCGGCTGCAAACTGACCGTTCACATGCAAACCGGCCAGGCGGAGCTTGAAAGCTGCGGCGGGCGTGTCCAGATTCAGCTCGATCCGAAGTCGCAGCCGTCTACATCGCAGCAGAAGCAGAACTGAGAAGCCGGCCTCCCACGTGAAATTAACATCGCTATCCACCATGTTCGGCAAGCCCGAGCCGCAAGCTGCGGGTGCCGCCGACAAGAGCCGCTATCAGGGAACGCTGATCGCACGTGGTCTGACGAAGACCTATGCGACGCGTCGTGTCGTCAACGGCGTCTCGCTGGTGGTGCGCCGTGGCGAGGCCGTTGGGCTGCTCGGTCCGAACGGCGCCGGCAAGACGACCTGTTTTTACATGATCACCGGCCTTGTGCCGGTGGACGAAGGCACGATCGAGATCGACGGAAACGATGTCACGACCATGCCGATGTATCGCCGCTCACGCCTCGGCGTCGGTTATCTTCCCCAGGAAGCCTCGATCTTTCGCGGGCTGACGGTGGAAGAAAATATTCGCGCCGTCCTCGAAGTGCATGTGAAGGACAAGGCCGAGCGCGAGCAAAAGCTGAACGAGCTCCTCGAGGAATTCCATATCCAGAAGCTGCGCAAGAGCGCTGCCGTCGCCCTTTCCGGTGGTGAGCGTCGCCGCCTCGAAATCGCCCGCGCCCTTGCGACCGACCCGACCTTCATGCTGCTCGATGAGCCCTTTGCGGGCGTCGACCCGATCTCGGTCGCCGACATCCAGAATCTCGTTCACCACCTGACGGCGCGCGGCATCGGCGTTCTCATCACCGACCACAATGTGCGCGAGACGCTGGGCCTCATCGACCGCGCCTACATCATCCACGCCGGCGAGGTGCTGACCCACGGCCGTGCAAACGACATCGTCAACAATCCCGAAGTGCGCCGACTCTATCTCGGCGATAATTTCAGCCTTTGACGCCAGATCCGGATGATTTCAGGCCGCATCGGCCTGAAATCATCCGGATCTCAATCAAGGAATGAGGGCCTGATGTCGTCCGAAAACCGCACACAGTTTTCGGCATGATGCTCCAGTTGGAGAAATTCACCTTGCGGCATAGTTCCACTTGACCAAATCCAATAAAAAAGCAATTTTTGGGCCAAGTTGGAATTCCGTGGCCTGAAGCGTTGATCGGACGCGGTTTCCCAAGGAATCGTGGGGAGTTTTGCGTTCGTCATGGCACTGTCGGCCAACCTTTTCCTGCGCCAGAACCAGTCCCTGGTGATGACTCCGCAACTGATGCAATCCATCCAGTTGCTGCAGATGACGCATTTCGAGCTCACCCAGTTCATCGCCCAAGAAGTGGAGAAGAATCCGCTGCTCGAATTTCCGTCGAATGACGGCGAGGCGGGCAGTGAGCGCGGCGAAGCCGAGGACGGAGAATATAGCCATCAGCCGGAGGACGCCGCTTCGGACGACGGCTACGACAACCGCACCGAGGCGCTTTCCAGCGACTGGTACGATAACGGCGGCAGCGCCAGCACGAGCCGGCTGAGCGACGAACTCGACGCCAATTATACCAATGTTTATCCTGATGACGGTGGGCCGCAGCGCCTCGATGCGCCAGAACTCGTCAGCCAGTGGAAGTCGATGCCGGGCAGCGGCGAGGTCGCCGATTACGATCTTGACGATTTCGTCGCCGGTCAGGTATCGCTGCGCGATCATCTCGCCCAGCAGATTCCGTTCGTGCTACCTGATATGGCCGACCGGCTGATCGCGCAGAACTTCGTCGATCAGCTCGATGATTGCGGTTATCTGCAGACCGATATCGTCGAAACCGGCGAGAGGCTGGGCACGAGTCTTGCGCAGACCGAGCGCGTGCTCGCCGCCCTTCAGACGCTTGATCCGCCGGGTGTTTTTGCCCGCAGCCTCGCCGAATGCCTGGCGATCCAGCTCAAGCAGAAGGATCGTTACGACCCCGCCATGCAGGCGCTGGTCGAAAATCTCGAACTCCTGGCACGGCGCGATTTCGCCACGCTGAAGCGGCTCTGCGGCGTCGACGAGGAAGACCTTCTCGACATGCTCGGCGAGATCCGCCAGCTCAATCCGAAGCCCGGCAGCGGTTTCGAGACAGGCGTTTCCGAAGCGATCATGCCTGACGTCGTCGTCAGGCCCTCCTCGGATACCGGTTGGTTGGTCGAGCTCAATCCGGATACGCTGCCGCGCGTGCTTGTTAATCAGTCTTATTTTTCCCGTGTGACCAGGAATGGAGAGGATCATGCTTTTCTCTCCGAGTGTCTGCAGAGCGCCAATTGGCTGACGCGCAGCCTCGATCAGCGGGCAAAGACTATCATGAAGGTGGCGAGCGAGATCGTCCGCCAGCAGGATGCCTTCCTGCTGCACGGCGTCGACCACCTGCGCCCGCTCAATCTGAAGACGGTCGCCGAAGCGATCAAGATGCATGAATCCACCGTCAGCCGCGTCACCTCGAACAAATACATGTTGACCCCGCGCGGTCTCTTCGAGCTCAAATATTTCTTCACCGTTTCGATCAGCGCCGTCGAGGGCGGCGATAGTCATTCGGCCGAGGCCGTGCGTCACAAGATTCGCGCCCTGATCATGCAGGAGAGCCCGGACGCAGTGCTCTCCGACGACGATATCGTCGACATGCTGAAGAAGGGCGGTGTCGATCTCGCTCGCCGCACGGTTGCCAAATACAGGGAGGCGATGAACATCGCTTCCTCCGTCCAGCGCCGCCGCGAGAAGCGGGCGCTTGCCAAGGTCGCCGGCTTCTGACGCGGTAATGCTTCGGCCGTGATCGAAGCATCCTCCCATAAATCCCGCTATCTCTCAGATGTTTTGAGCGAACAGCGAAGTGCAAACCATGACACCGCGAAATCCGAACCTTGCCAGGGAGCTTTCCTTGCTGCTGGCGCTGGCGACCCTCTGGGGTTCCTCCTACACCTTCATCAAGATCGGCGTCGAGACGGTTCCGCCGGTGACCTTGATCGCCGCGCGCACGCTGATTGCCGGCGGCATTCTGCTTGCCGTCCTCCGACATCGGCATGTCCGTCTGCCGCGCGATCGGGAGACATGGCGCCGGTTCTTCCTCCAGGCCTGTCTGAACAGCGTCATTCCCTTCACGCTGATCGCTTGGGCCGAACAGTCCGTCGACGCCGGACTGGCGGCGATCCTCAATTCGGCAACGCCGATCTTCACCTTCCTGCTGACCGTGCTGATAACTCGCCATGAACGGGCGACGGCGCGAAAGCTCTTCGGCGTGATGGCCGGACTTGCCGGCATCTGCCTGATCATCGGCGTCGAGGCGCTGGGTGGTCTCGGCGGAAGCCTGATGGCGCAGCTCGCCATCATCGCGGCGACCGTCTGCTATGCAGGTGCCGCGATTTTCGGCAAGAACTTCAAGGGGCTCGATCCCGCCGTGCCGGCCGCCGGTTCGCTGATCTCAGGCGCCCTCATTCTTCTGCCCGTGAGCCTTGTCGTCGATCGGCCGTGGGAACTCGCCCCGTCGGCGGCATCGATGCTGGCGCTGCTCGCTCTCTCCGCCTTTTCGACGGCCCTTGCCTTTACGATCTATTTCCGTCTCGTCCAGACGCTGGGTTCTGTCGGAACCACCTCGCAAGCCTATCTCAGAGTGCCGATCGGTGTTGCGATTGGCATCGTCTTTCTCGGTGAAAGACTGAGTTCGACGGCCTGGATCGGACTTGTCTGCGTCATTTCAGGCGTCGCCGCCATGACGATACCCCGCAGGGGCGAATACGGCGCGGTGCAAAGCGCCGGACATCGATGAGGGCACGATTCGCGGAGGTTCTGTGGCCCTATTGACTTTTCGGTAACCTCTGGCTAGAAGCCCGCCGCAATCGATGCCGCGAACGGCGTCTGGAGTTATCCCCATCATCCCAAGGGCGCCAAGGACCCTCAGGCTTAAGCGATCTTGCTTGAGATTGCGCGAAGTGCTTGGATGAACCTGAGGCTTGGCGTAAACTGATACCCGCAAACGACCATAAAGAAGGGAAACTCCATGAGTGTGCGTGTATCCGGGAAACATATGGAAATTGGTGAATCGTTCCGTCAAAAGATCGAGGACCAAATTGGTATGGCCATCACGAAATACTTCGACGGGGGGTATTCCGGCCAGGTCACCGTGGAAAAGGCGAGTTCCCGTTTTTCCGCAGATTGCAAGCTTCATCTCGACAGTGGCGTCGTGTTGCATGCTGCCGGCGAAGCGACTGATCCTCAGCTTGCTTTCGACGCCGCTTCGGAGCGCATCGAAAAGCGTCTGCGCCGCTACAAGCGGAAGCTGAAGGACCATCACGCCGGAAACCATCTGAACGGTTTTGCAGAAGTCTCCTACACGGTCATGGATTCCGTTCCTGATCACGAAGATGAAATTCCCGACGATTTCGCCCCAGCGATCGTCGCTGAAAGCACGAAGCAGCTGAAGACCATGTCGGTCGCCACCGCCGTGATGGCGCTCGACATGACCGACGAGCCGCTTCTCCTGTTCCGCAGCCCCGGCAAGGAACATTTGAACATTGTTTACCGTCGGCACGACGGAAATATTGGCTGGATCGATTCAGCCAATATCAAAGGCTGAGATCAGGACGATGAGCGGCGGTGATTGCCGCCGCTCCTTCATCTGATCCCGGTGACAGAAGGAAAAAGAAATGGCATTGGCAGATTTGCTCCATCAGGATGCGATCATTCCCGCCCTCAGAGTAAATTCCAAGAAACAGTTGCTTCAGGAATTGGCAGCAAGAGCCTCCAGAATCACGGGGCTTTCCGAGCGGGAGATCTTTGACGTCATCCTGCAGCGCGAGCGCCTGGGCTCAACGGGCGTCGGCAACGGCATCGCCATCCCCCACGGTAAGCTGGTGAACATCCATTCGATCGTCGGCATTTTCGCCCGGCTGGATCAGCCGGTCGATTTCGAGGCGCTCGACGACCAGCCGGTCGATCTGGTGTTCCTGCTGCTTGCGCCCGAGGGTGCCGGCGCCGATCATCTCAAGGCCTTGTCGCGTATCGCCCGCGTTCTGCGCGATCATGATCTGGTCGCAAAATTGCGCGCGACCGATTCCGCCTCGGCGATCTACGCTTTCCTCAACCAAGAGCAGACGTCGAACGCCGCCTGATGCGGATCGCGCAAATCTGTGCAGCGGTTTGCGATAAGACCTGCCTCATCACCCCCGAATGCGAAAGGCGCCCGATCTCTCAGGCGCCTTTTTTACTGTAAGCGGTTGAGCGCTCAGAACTCTTCCCAGCTGTCCTGCGCCACGGCGGTCGAGCCACGGGATGCGGCAGCCGCGCGACGGGGAGCCGGCGGGGCAGCTCGATACGAAGGCGCTGCGGCAACAGGCGTACGCATCTGCTGCGCGACCGAGGCGAGAGCTTTGGCGTTGCTGGAACCCGAGACCCTGAAGCGGGTGGCGAGTGCCTTCAGTGTCTGCGCCTCGTCGTTGAGGGCCACGCTTGCGGCCGTCGCTTCCTCCACCATCGCCGCGTTCTGCTGCGTCACCTGGTCCATCTGGTTCATGGCCTGGTTGATTTCCTTCAGGCCGACGGCCTGTTCGCTGGCCGATGCGGAAATCTGCCGGATGAGGCCGTTGATGCCCATTACCTGTTCGGCGATCTTGTGCAGAGTGCCGCCGGCGCGCCCGACGAGATCGACGCCTTCCTTGACCTGGACGGCCGAGGTGTTGATCAGCGTCTTGATCTCCTTGGCGGCATTGGCCGAACGCTGCGCGAGTTCCCGCACCTCCTGGGCGACGACCGCAAAGCCCTTGCCGGCTTCGCCTGCGCGGGCGGCCTCGACGCCGGCATTCAGCGCCAGCAGGTTCGTCTGGAAGGCGATCTCGTCGATGACGCCGATGATCCGCGAAACCTCGGTCGAGGACTGTTCGATCCCCTGCATCGAGGCGATCGCCTTCTGCACCACTTCGCCTGATCTCTCGGCATCCTGGCAGGCGAGATTGACGTTGTCGGCGGCCGTGCGGGCATTCTCGGCGCTGGAATCGACCTGCGCGGTGAGCTCGTTGAGTGCAGCCGCCGTCTCTTCCAGGCTTGCCGCCTGCTGTTCAGTGCGCTTGGCGAGGTCGGAAGCGCTGTTGCTGATTTCGCCGGTGCCGGAGCCGATATTGGCGACGCTGAAGGTCATCGTGTTGATGGTCTCTTCGAGGCTGGCAAGGGCGGCGTTGAAATCCTGCTTCAGCTTGCCGTATTCGCCGGGGAAGTCGTCGGCGATGCGGTAACCCAGATTGCCCTGCGACAGCTCAGAAAGCCCGGCGCCGACGATCGAGACGATACGGCGCTGCAGCGATACCGATTCCTGGCGCTCCGATTCCGAACGGCCGCGCTCGGCCTCGGCGGCCTGCCGCTGGTCGGCGGCCTCGCTTTCGAGGCGCCTGGAGTCGGCGAGTTTGAAGCGGAAGCCTTCAAGCGCCTTGGCGACCGAACCGATTTCGTCGGTGCGATCCTGGGCTGCGACCGGTTCGGAATATTCTCCGGCGCTGAGCGCCTTGACGCTGGCGACGAGGCCGCCGAGCGGCCGCTGTACGAACGAACGGACGGCGAAATAGAGCGCGAGCATCACGGCGCCGAGCACGATGAGGCCGTTGACGATCATCATAAAGGTCTGGTCTCGCACTGGCGCATTGATCGCCGTATGCGGCACGTCGACGAGCACGACCCAGGTGGCGTTGACGCCCGGAACCGCGAATGGATAGACGACGCGGTCGAAGGGATCGCTGCCGTCATTGGTGAGGTCGCGGATAAGGCCGGGCTGCTTGCCCGACAAAGCCGATTTGACGACGTCAGCGCCCTCGCCGCCATATTCCTTGCTCATAAGGTCGGCGACAGGTGCGACGACCCAGGTGCCGTTCTGCGCCAGCAGCGTCACGCGGCCGGAGCCGAAAGGGTGTAGCGCTTGCAGCTTGTCGGTCAGCGATTTCAGCGAGATGTCCACGCCGCCGACGCCGATCATCTTGCCGCCCGACATGACCGGATAGGCGATCGAGGTCAGCAACGTCGGCACGTCAGTCCCTTGGGCCAGATAAGGCGTCGTGATTGCGCCCTTGCCGCTGTCGGCGGCAAGCTTCCACCATTCGGACGTATAATCGTTGTCGAAGGTCGAATACTGGATGCCGCCATCCTTGGTCTTCGACCAGTAGGGCGTGAAGGCGCCGTTCTTGTTGGTACCTTCGTTATTATTGTTGGCGATCTCCGTGGTCTTGCCGTCGAGCGCGCCGAGCTGTTCGCAGAACCAGCTGCCGAAGGCGAAGGCATTCTGTTCGAGGTTGGCCTTCAGCACGTTGATCGTGCCCTTGCGATCGAGCGATTTGCCTTCGTGGCCACGGCCGATGACGCCGGACATAGTGCGCGCGGCGCTGGCGAGTTCGCCGACATTGGCAGCGATTTCATTGGCGATCGATTTTGCCTCGAGATTGGCCTGGTCCATCGTCAGCGTCTGGACGCGATCCCGGGTCTGGCCGATGAGGAAAAAGTTCGAAACGATGAGAACAAGCGCGATGGCGATGCCTGTGATGACGATGAGCTTCGCCGCAAGCGATTTCATACGAAAAATGAACATAGGGTCCTCGGGCAGGGATGCGCCGAATGGGCATTCTCCGGCGCAGGAGCAAAGGCCTCGCTCCGTCATGGAGTAGCCGCGTGGATGGCCGGATCTCAAAAGCAGGAGTAGCCGGCGACCACGGGCAACATCGCCAGAGATCTCTTAAATTTGAATGAAACTTTAGTAGCTTGCCCAGGGAAAATCACAGGAATTCCCTTAAAATTAAGGGCCCCATTTTGCGGCTTCGCAAAAGAGACGGAGCTATATCCTGTCTGCGACGTCCTTGCTCGAGGGGATCGAAGGCTGCGCTCCGGCCTTGAGGCAGGCGAGCGAACCTGCAACGGCCGCGCGGCGCAGCGCCGAGGCGAAATCGAGCCCGTCATCGAGGCTCGCGGCGAAATAGCCGCAGAAGGTGTCTCCCGCGCCGACCGTATCGACAGGTTCGATCACCAAGCCCTGAGCTCTTGAAATCGCCCCGTCGCGAATGGCGATGACCCCGTCGCCGCCAAGCGTCACGATCAGCGTCTGGCCGGTCTCCTGATGCAGGCGGATCAGCGCTACCTCGCGCGCGGCTGCGTCCATACCGTTCTGTCCTGCAAGCCGCTCGAATTCGGTCTCATTGGCAATGACGATATCGGCCAGCCGGCCAAGACGCGGCGCATCGGGGATCAGCGGAGCGAGGTTGAGAATGCTGGTGACCCCTTTGGCGCGGGCGGCCGACAGTGCGCGCTCGACGGCCGTAACGGGCACTTCAAGCTGCAGCATCAGGATATCGCCTCCCTTCATGCCGCCGACCGCCGTTTCGGCATCGGCGGGTGTTACGAGGCCGTTGGCGCCGGGAACGACGGCAATCATGTTTTCCCCGTCGCCGCCGACAAGGATCAGCGCCGTGCCCGTGGGACCATCGACATGGCTGACGAGAGAAAGGTCGGTTCCCGCATCATCGAGCAGGGCAAGGGCATCTGCGGCGAAGGCATCCTTGCCGACGGCGCCGGCCATATGCACAGTGCAGCCGGCGCGGCGCGCCGCCAGCGCCTGGTTGGCGCCCTTACCGCCGGCGGCCGTGGCAAAGCCATTGCCGGCCACGGTTTCGCCGGGCTTCGGCAGGCGCTCGGTCGTGGCGATGAGATCCATGTTGATGGACCCGAAAACTGTAATCATGAAGATGCCTCGTCATCTGGAGCTTGCGGGCGACAGCATGCTCCAACTCTTCGATAGAATTGCAGGCGCGACACTGCCCGAAGCGGTCACTCCTCGTCAACCACCCGCAGCTTGAGGAGGCCGGTGCGGCTTTCCATTGATTTGGTTGCAGGCTCGCTGTCGCGGGCCGGCTTGCCATCGCTCGCCTCGAATTCCAGCCCTTCGATCTTGGCACCGCGCTTGGTAAGCTTGTCGGCTGACGTGACCACCATGTCGATATCTTTCTGCGCCATGGCGAAATGGCCCTGCAGCTTGCGCACCCGCTCGTCGAGACGGCCGAGATCATCCATCAGTAGGGCCACCTCACCCTGGATCAGATGTGCCTGCGCCCGCATGCGCTGATCCTTGAGAACAGCCTGGATGACCTGGATCGACAGCATCAGCAGCGACGGCGAGACGATGACGATGCGTGAACGATGCGCCTTCTGCACCACCGGCTCGAAATTTTCGTGGACCTCGGCGAAGATCGATTCGGACGGCACGAAGAGAAAAGCCGTATCCTGGGTTTCGCCCTGGATCAGATATTTCTCGGAAATATCCCGGATATGGACTTCCATGTCGCGGCGGAACTGCTGGCTTGCGATCTTGCCGGCCTCGGGGCTGCCCGCATCACGAATCGCGTTCCAGGCTTCGAGCGGGAATTTCGCGTCGATCACCAGCGACGGCGCGTCGTTCGGCATGCGGATCGTGCAGTCCGGCCGCGAGCCGTTGGAAAGCGTCGGCTGGAAGGAATAGGCGCCCCTCGGCAGGCCGTCGGCGATGATGGTTTCCATGCGCGACTGGCCGAAGGCGCCGCGCGTTTGCTTGTTGGAGAGAATGGCCTGCAGCCCGACGACATCCTTGGCGAGCGTCTGGATATTGTTCTGCGCGGCATCGATGACCGCCAGCCGCTCCTGCAACCGCTGCAGGTTCTCGTGCGTCGATTTTGTCTGCTCGGTGATCGTCGAACTGACGCGCTGCGTCATGCCGTCGAGGCGTTGGTTGATCGTCTGGTTGAGTTCGCTCTGCCGCGCACCGAAAACCTCGGTCATCGCCGCGATGCGGCCCTGCATTTCCGCCTGGATCTTCAAAAGCTCGGCCATGCGCGCCTCGCTTTCCCCAGCGCGAAAGCTTGCCTCTTCCGCCTGCTCGCGGCGAAGGCTGGCACCGTGCAGGAGAAGGACGATCACCAGCAGGACGAGGGCAGCGAGAACCCCGCCGGCAAGCGCCAGCATGGCCGGGCTGATCGACGCAAGGGAAAGAGTGAGCGAATCGGAATGACTAGTCATTCCAAACCATAACAGAAGAGATGGCGATATCTAGATCAAAACGTGAACAGAATTGGCGCTCCCCAATATCTTCGCAAGCAGCAGTGATTCCTCGTTCATCGGAAGAAATCGCCGCCTAGTTTAACGATTGCTCAACTATATTCGCCAAAACCTGTGGCGCAGAAATTCCCTCCCGCGCGCTTGCGCCAAGTATAGAGATCCCCATGACGTCCCAGCAGACCGACAATGCCCTCAGGCAGCGCCTCGATTTCATCGAACTGGATGAGGCGGCGCGCAAGTCGATGCGGGATCTGCGCCCTGTCATATCGGAGCTGATTGGCGACGCCCTCGACAAATTCTACGCCAAGATCGCCAGGACCTCCGCCGTTGCCGGCTTTTTTGCCGACAAGTCTCATATGGGCCATGCCAAGAAGCGCCAGCAGGATCATTGGGCCAATCTCGCCGGCGGCACCTTCGACGAGAGCTATGTCGCAGGTGTGACCGCCGTCGGCCGCACGCATGCCCGCATCGGGCTGGAGCCGCGCTGGTATATCGGGGGCTACGCCATCGTCATGTCGGAACTCGTCAAAGGCATCATGGAGAAGCAGTGGCCTTCGGTCTTCGCGCGCAAGCAGGGCAAGCTGCTGGCCGAGAAGTTGTCGGCGGTCATCAAGGCCGGCATGCTCGACATGGATTATTCCATCTCGGTCTACCTGGAAACGCTCGAAGCCAAGCGCCGTGCATTGGAGGAGGAGCGCACACAGGCCGAATCCGACCAGGCGATGGCGCTGGAGCAATTGCGCCGTGGTCTGGAAGCGCTCTCGAACGGTGATCTCGAAGCCACGCTGCCGACCGACCTGCCGGGCAATTTCAAGCAGATGGCCGAGGACTATAATCGCGCCGTCAGCGCCCTTCGACAGTCCTTCGCGTCCGTGCGCGAGACCTCGGGCCATATTATGAGCGGCGCCGACGTCATTTCTAACGCGACCAACGATCTGGCGCTGCGCACCGCCCAGCAGGCGGCGGGCGTCGAGGAGAGTTCGGCGGCCCTGCAGCAGCTTTCCGTCAGCGTCGGCCAGACAGCCGCCAATGCCGAGAAGGCTTCGGGCGCCGTGCGCGAGACGCAGCAGAAGGCAAAGAACTCAGGCGAACTCGTCACCAGCGCCGTCTCGGCGATGGCCGGCATCGAAAAATCCTCGACCGAGATCTCCAAGATCATCGGGGTCATCGACGAGATTGCCTTCCAGACCAATCTTCTGGCTCTGAATGCCGGCGTCGAGGCGGCGCGCGCCGGCGATGCCGGCAAGGGTTTTGCGGTCGTCGCCCAAGAAGTCCGCCAACTCGCCCAGCGCACGGCCGACGCCGCCAAGGAGATCAAGAACCTGATCTCGCAGAGCTCAACCCAGGTCAACCAGGGTGTCGGCATCGTCTCCAGCACCGGCGAGGCGCTGAACGACATGATCAGCCGCATCGACATCATCAACCGGTTCGTCGCCGATATTGCCGCCGCCGCCCGCGATCAGGCGACCGGCGTCAACGAGGTCAGCGTGGCGATCCGCAGCATGGGCGAAATCACCCAGCAGAATTCAGGCATGGTCGAGCACACCTCGGCCGAAACCCGCCGTCTCAAGGACGAGGTGGAGAACCTGATCGAGCTTCTGCGGCGCTTCCGCGCCCGGGCGGATGGCCGTTCCGCGGTCGCTGTCCGCCGGGCCGCCTAAGCGAATATGGCGAAATTCCAGGTGGGGATGCAAAAAAGCGCAATCCCCGCCTGCCGGATAATTCCATAGTCGGAAAAGATGGGTTATGGGAACGCCATGACCATCAAGCCACTCATCATTCTTCCCGATCCCGTTCTCCGCCAGCTATCCAAGCCGATCGAGCGGGTGGATGCCGACCTGCAACGCCTTGCCGACGACATGCTGGAAACCATGTACGACGCGCCGGGCATCGGCCTTGCCGCAATCCAGATCGGCGTGCCGCGCCGCATGCTCGTCATCGACGTGTCGCGCGAGGGCGAGGAAAAACAGCCGCAGGTTTTCATCAACCCGGAGATCGTCAAATCCTCCGACGAGCGCTCCGTCTACGAGGAAGGCTGCCTGTCGATTCCGGATTATTATGCCGAGGTCGAGCGCCCGGCAGTCGTCTCGGTCAAATATCTCGACCGGAACGGCAAGGAACAGACGGTAGAGGCTGACGGCCTGCTCGCCACCTGCCTGCAGCACGAGATCGACCACCTGAACGGCGTGCTGTTCATCGATCACATCTCGCGGCTGAAGCGGGAAATGGTGATCAAGAAATTCAGCAAAGCGGCAAAGTCGAAGGCGCTCTGAGTGGGTCGTTGAAAAATCACCGGCGAGGCACTATGATATCATCGATATCATGATGGAGGTGCCGAATGGGTGACCTGCTTATTCGAGACGTTCCGGATGCGATGAAGCGGCAGCTTCAGGAAAGCGCACAGCGCAACGGTCGCAGCCTTTCGGAAGAGGCGATCGAAATCATCCGTCAGCAGATTGCGGTGAAGCGCGCAGGCGTTTCCGCCGGACAGCGCCTGCGCTTTCTCATGGGCGAAGAGAGACTGAGCGATGAAGAAGTGGAAGCAATCGCCGCATCTCGCCATGAACTCGACCGCGAACCGCCGCGTTTCGAGACATGATCGTTCTCGATACGAATGTGATTTCCGAATTGCAGGGGAAAACCCACAGCGAGCGGATATTGAACTGGCTGGACGCTTACGACGTTGAGACGCTTTTCCTGACGACGATCGTCGTCGCAGAAATGCGTTACGGTCTTGAACTCCTTGACGATGGCAGGCGAAAGACGGCGTTGATCTCCGACTTCAATCGGATCGAGTCGGAATTTTCAGGCCGTATACTCGGCTTCTCCCTGAGCGCGGCGAACCGCTATGGCCTGGTGGCCGCGGAGCGTAGAAAGGCGGGGCGGCCGATGGAAACGAAGGATGCCATGATTGCCGCCATCTGCCTTGCAAACGGCGCGACGCTCGCCACTCGCAACACCAGAGATTTCGAGGGGCTTGATCTCAAGCTCGTAAACCCGTTTGAAGACGGCTGATCTTCATTTAGTGAGATAGAATGTCTCTTCGCATCATCTTCATGGGAACGCCGGAGTTCTCGGTTCCGACCTTGCGCCTGCTCGTCGACGCCGGGCACAGCATCGTCGCCGTCTATACCCAGCCGCCGCGGCCAGGCGGCCGGCGCGGACTCGATTTGCAGAAATCGCCGGTGCATCAGGCAGCTGAATTGCTTGGTCTTCCAGTCTTCACGCCGGTCAATTTCAAGGACCCCGAGGAGCGCGACAGATTTCGCGCCTTCAATGCCGATGTCGGCGTCGTCGTTGCCTACGGGCTGTTGCTGCCGGAGGCGATTTTGAACGGTACTCGGGATGGCTGCTATAACGGCCATGCCTCGCTGCTGCCGCGCTGGCGGGGTGCTGCTCCCATCCAGCGGGCGATCATGGCGGGTGACACGAAGACCGGCATGATGGTGATGAAAATGGACAAGGGTCTCGATACCGGCGCCGTGGCACTCACCCGCGAAGTCGAGATAGGCCCCAATATGACTGCTGGCGAATTGCACGACCGGCTGATGCTCACCGGCGCCAAGGCGATGGCGGAAGCCATGGTGAAGCTGGAGATGAATGATCTGCCGCTGACGCCGCAGCCGGAAGAGGGCGTGCTTTATGCCGCCAAGATCGACAAGGCCGAGACCCGCATCGATTTTTCCAGGAACGCCAGGGAAGTGCACAATCATATCCGTGGCCTCGCGCCATTTCCCGGTGCCTGGTTCGAGCTTGAGATCGGTGGCAAGCCGGAGCGGGTGAAGGTGCTGGCTTCCGAGCTGGCAGAAGGGCAGGGTGCTGCCGGGCAATTGCTGACGTATGATCTCGTGGTTGCCTGCGGCTCGGGCGCGGTGCGGTTGACCAGGCTGCAGAAGGCGGGCGGCAAGGCGCTGGCTGCGGCCGATTTTCTCAGGGGCACGCCGCTTGCAGCGGGCATGAGGCTTTCCTGATGCCGCGGTTTCGCATGACCGTCGAATATGACGGCGGCCCCTATGTCGGCTGGCAGCGGCAGGAGAACGGTCCCTCGGTACAAGGCGCGATCGAAGCGGCGGTGCTGTCGCTGACCGGCGAGACGGTGTCTGTCCGCGGCGCCGGACGCACCGATTCCGGCGTCCACGCCATAGGACAGGTGATCCATGCCGATCTTTCGAAGGATTGGTCGCCCTACAAGCTGCAGAACGCCTTGAACGCACATCTGAGGCTCGCCGGCGAGCTCGTCTCCATTCTTGACGTCGAGGCGGTTCCCGAATTCTTCGACGCTCGCTTCTCCGCAATGAGACGCCATTACCTCTACCGCATCGTCAGCCGCCGGGCGCCGCTGGCGCTCGAAGCCGGCAAGGCCTGGTGGGTGCCGAAGGCGCTCGACCACGCAGTCATGCATGCCGCCGCGCAGAAACTCGTCGGCAGGCACGACTTCTCCACGTTCCGTTCCGCCCATTGCCAGGCGCACAGCCCCGTGCGTACGCTCGACCGGCTGGATGTGACGCGCAACGGCGAGCTGATCGAGATCCGCGCCACGGCGCAGAGCTTCCTCCACAATCAGATCCGGTCCTTCGCCGGCACGCTGAAACTCGCCGGCGAGGGCAAATGGACGCCGGAGGATGTGCAGGCAGCGCTCGAGGCGCAGAATCGCAAGGCTTGCGGCCCGGTGGCGCCGCCGGAAGGCCTTTACTTCATGCAGGTGGATTATCCCGAGGTGATCACCGACCGCCGCAGACCGGTCAGCGATACCGATGCCGATGAGAATGACGATTTGCCGTAGCTTGATCAGATGGGAAAGATGCCGAGGAAGTGCTGTAGATATTCCGAAAGGATCATCGACGGCACAAGCAGCACCAGCGTCAGAGCGCCGACCATCAGCGCGTGGCCTTGGCAGATCATCCGGAGAATGCGCGCCAGCACGAAAACCCGCGCAAGCATGAAGGCGAGCCCCAGCAGGGAGACAAAGCCGACGGCACCGGGCAGGAAAAACACAAGCGCCAGCAGCAGCCCGTCAATATAGGAGAGCGGCACCCAGAGCCAGTTGACGCTGACGACGACAGGCGCGAAGCGCTCGCCCATGCGGAAGGCAAGCATCAGCAGCCCGGCAAAGACCAGCGGCACGAACCAGTTGGCGACTTCGACGAGGCCGAGCCGGAAGTAGAAAGCGAAGCCGACATCGGCGTTCGGCGGCATCAAGCGCAGGAAGGCCTGGCGCAGCCAGAGCCAGGAAATACCCATCGGCGGCAGGCACCAGGCTATTGCCCAGAACGAGCGGTTGACGCCGCGCTCCGATATGTCGAGGAAGCGGAAGCCGCGGGGGTCCAACCGGATCAGCAGCCAAAGGCCGGCCAGATAGTATTGAACTTCCCTAAGACCCGGCATTGGCGAACCAGCGCGCGATGAACGTTTCGTAGATCGCCGTCAGCATTTCCAGATCGGACACCGCGACGCGCTCGTCGACCATGTGCATCGTCTGGCCGACGAGACCGAACTCGACCACGGGGCAATAATCCTTGATGAAGCGCGCATCCGACGTGCCGCCGGTGGTGGAAAGCGCCGGCGACCGGCCGGTCACGCTCTCAATGGCTGATGACAGCGAGGCAATCAGGCCGTTGTTGCGCGTGAGGAAGACATGGCTTGGCCGGTCGGCCCAGACGATGTCGTATTTCACTGGCTCCCGGCCCGGCCTGAGCGCGCCGTCCTTGGCGGCAGTATCGAGACGGCGCAGGATCTCCGCCCGCAGCGTCTCCACCGTCCAGCTGTCGTTGAAGCGGATGTTGAAACTTGCTGATGCCTTCGCCGGAATGACGTTCGTCGCGGGATTGCCGACATCGATCGTGGTCACCTCGAGGTTCGACGGCTGGAAATCGTTGGTGCCGCCATCGAAGGGTGGATCCATCAGCGCATGCGTCAGCTGCAGCATGCCGCGCACCGGATTGTCGGCAAGGTGCGGATAGGCCGCATGGCCCTGTACGCCATGCACGGTGATTTTGCCGGACATCGAGCCGCGCCGGCCGATCTTGATCATGTCGCCGAGGTGATCCGGATTGGTCGGCTCGCCGACGAGGCAGGCATCCCAGCGCTCGCCGCGTTCGGCCGCCCATTGCAGGAGCTTGATCGTGCCGTTGATCGCCGGGCCTTCTTCGTCGCCGGTGATCAGGAAGGAAATCGAGCCCTTGGGCGGTCCGTTCTTTTCGATGTGGCGGGCGACGGCGGCGACGAAGCAGGCGATGCCGCCCTTCATGTCGACTGCGCCCCGACCAAAAAGCTCGCCCTTCGAAATCTCGGCGGCAAAGGGCGGATGCGTCCAGGCGGCTTCGTCGCCGACGGGTACGACATCGGTATGGCCGGCAAACATCAGGTGCGGGCCGTCGCCGCCGAGGCGCGCATAGAGGTTCTCGATATCAGGCGTGCCGGCCTCGCTCGCCTTCACCCTGTCGATCTTGAAGCCGAGCGGCGAAAGCATTGCGTCGAGCGTTGAGAGCGCGCCGCCTTCCGCTGGTGTCACGGAGGGGCAGCGAATCAGCGCCTGCAGATTGACGACGGGGTCGGTAGCGGTCATGGCGGTCGAACTATCCGGCGGGAATGGCAAAGACATGGCAAGGCGGGAGCCGCCTCGCCTAAAAGGACGCCGTCTGTTTACCGGATCAACGTCCAGATGTCATCAATCTCTGAGCAGCTCGTTGATGCCGGTTTTGGAGCGGGTCTTTTCATCGACGCGCTTGACGATGACGGCGCAGTAGAGATGCGGCGCCTGCAGGCCATTTGCCATCGTCGCATTGCCAGACGGCATCGAGCCGGCGACGACGACCGAGTAGGGCGGCACTTCGCCGTACATCACCTCGCCGGTGGCGCGATCGACGATCTTGGTCGACTTGCCGATGAAGACGCCCATGCCGAGTACGGAGCCTTCGCGGATGATGCAGCCTTCGACCACCTCGGAACGGGCGCCGATGAAGCAATTGTCCTCGATGATCGTCGGGCCGGCCTGCATCGGTTCCAGCACGCCGCCGATGCCGACGCCGCCGGACAGGTGCACATGCTTGCCGATCTGCGCGCAGGAACCGACCGTTGCCCAGGTGTCGACCATCGTGCCTTCGCCGACATAGGCGCCAAGATTGACGAAGGACGGCATCAGGATCGCGTTGGGCGCGATATAGGCCGAGCGGCGCACGACGCAGTTGGGCACGGCGCGGAAGCCGGCGGCGCGGAAATGATTCTCGCCCCAGCCCTCGAATTTCGAAGGAACCTTGTCCCACCAGGTGGAATTGCCCGAGCCGCCTTTGACCACGTCCATGTCGTTCAGGCGGAAGGAAAGCAGCACGGCCTTCTTCAGCCACTGGTTCACCGTCCAGGCGCCGTCGGCGCCGCGTTCGGCCACGCGGGCCTTGCCGGCGTCGAGCAGATCGAGCGCTGCTTCGACCGCGTCGCGAACCTCGCCCTTTGTCGACGTGTTCACATTATCGCGATTGTCGAAGGCGGCTTCGATGGTCTTTTCGAGGGATGCGAGGTCGGTGGCGCTCATGAGAATTCCTTAAACTTCGATCTTTATCGTGGAGACGGCGGAGTCTCTAGAATTGCGATCGGCGGTGTGTCCTGCTCTACAGCATGCACCCGTAGAACGGAATGATTTTTCGGACAAGATCATATCTGGATTCAAGGCGTTGTAGCGACATATCCGGTTTCACGGCCGGCAATACTGAAAGGCATTTCGATATGGCGAAGGGACGAAACGGCGGTTCGCGGCGCAAGGATGGTGTCTGGGACCCGCTGAAGAGCAGTTCGATCGACCGGCAGCGCGCCGAAGCGGTGCCGAAAACGCCGCAGACGCTGTCGCCCGCGTATCGCCTTGCCTATGTCGACGAGGATTTCCTCTGCCGCGAGGAACTGCGGCCGATCCGGCTGCAGTTGGAATTGATGAAGACGGAAATGATGCTGACCGAACGCGGCATCAAGTCAACCGTCGTCATGTTCGGTGGCGCCCGCATTCCCGCCCCGGGCCAGAGCGCCTGGGCCGCCCGCAACGAAATCCAGCGCGCCAATCTGGAGGCAGCTTCCGTCTATTATGACGAGGCGCGCAAGTTTGCCCGGTTGTGCTCGAAATATTCGGCGACCTTTAACTTCCACGAATATGTCATCGTTACCGGCGGCGGCCCCGGCGTGATGGAGGCGGGCAATCGCGGCGCGGCCGATGAGGGCGCGCCTTCGATCGGCCTCAACATCGTCTTGCCGCATGAGCAGGCGCCGAACGTCTATGTCACGCCGGAGCTCAGCTTCAACTTCCACTATTTCGCTATCCGCAAGATGCATTTCATGGTGCGCGCCAAGGCGATCGCGGTCTTCCCCGGCGGCTTCGGCACGCTCGACGAATTTTTCGAATGCCTGACATTGATCCAGACCGGCCGCATGGAGCGTCTGCCCCTAATCCTCTTCGGGGAGGCATTCTGGAAGAGCATCATCAATTTCGACGCATTGGCCGAATTCGGCACGATCGCGCCTGACGACGTCAAGCTGATCAGCTTCGTCGAGACGGCCGAAGCCGCGTGGAAGATCGTGCAGGATTTCTACGAACGCCGCGAATGACGGTTCGCGTGCAGCATTTCTATTGCAAGAGACATAGGAGATCTCTTTCCCTGCGGCGGCAGGGAAAGAGCGGAGTCAATGGTATGTCCGGCCTTACAGGAACGGCCGGTCCGGCATATCGTCGATCGAGATGACGCCGTCCTTGTTGCGGTCCATCCGCGCAAACAGCTTGTCCATGGCGGCTTCGGCTTCCTGCTTGGAAATCTGGCCGTTCTCGTCGGTGTCGATCCGCTGCATCATGATCGAGGCATGCATCATGTTGCCGCCGTGGTGCATCCAGCGATGCCCGTCACGACCCTCGTGACCGCCGCGCGGCGGCCCTCCCTGGTCGTCATTATCCGGCGTCGCGACTGCGGCGTTTGCATCCTTGTCGTCGCCGGCCTCCTGCTTGCGCTGATCTCTCATCGCCTGCAGTTGCGTTTTCCGGTACTCGCGGATTTCGCCCGGGGTCAGTGAGCCGTCCTTGTTGGTGTCGATCGCGGCGAAAAGCTTGTCGACGCCGGCTGTCGCCTCGTCCTTGGAGACCTTTCCATCCTTGTTGGTGTCGAACTGCTTGAGCATCCAGACATAGGTGATTTCGCGGAAGGCGGCAGGCCCCGCGCCGTGCATGCCGGGGTGCTGACGCGGCCCGTCACCGGGTGCGGCAAAACCTGCCCCGGCGGCTGCGCCGAAGATGAGGGTGGAGGAAAGCGCTGCCAGTATCAGCTTGTTGCGGTACATCGTGTTTGCCTTTCGTAAGGTGTCCCCTCACGAAAGAAGCTATGGCAGCAGGCCCGAAAGACCCAGTTAAACATCGGTAAGCTGAATGAAAACTTCGTAATGCTTCAGCCGGTAATCTTGCCGAGGAAGGCAGCGAGGTCGTCGGTGACGAAATCGATATGATCCTCCTCGCCGCTGGTCTTTTCCCACCATTCGACGACCGTCTCTTCCAGATTCCGCGGCACCAGCAGCACGGTCTGCATGCCGAGCGCCTTCGGCACCGTCAGGTTGCGCGGCAGATCCTCGAACATGGCGGCCTTGCCGGTTTCGACGCGCTTCAGCGCGGTGAATTTGTCGTAGGTCGCCTGCGCGGGTTTCGGCACGTAGTCGGCGGCGACAATGTCGAAGATATCGTCGAAATGCTCGAGAATGCCGAGCGCGCCGGCCGTCATTTCGGCATGTTTGACGCTGCCGTTGGTGAAGATGAACTTACGCCCCGGCAGCGCCTTGATCGCCTCGCCGAGTTCCGGCTGCGGCGTCAGCGCCGAATAGTCGATCGCATGGGCCTTTTCGAGGAAATCGTTCGGGTCGATGCCATGATGGATCATCAAGCCCTGCAGGGTCGTGCCATGGTCGAGATAATATTGCTTCTGCAGCTTGCGCGCCTCTTCCCGCTCCATCTGTAAGAGTGCGGCGACATAGGCGGTCATGTTCTTGTCGATCTGCGCGAAGAGATTGACATGATGCGGATAGAGCGTGTTGTCGAGGTCGAAGACCCAGTCTGTAACGTGCGCGAAATCGGCTTTATCAGGCGTGCGGTCGATCTTTGTCATGGCGGTCTTATGGCACGGCTTCTCCGCCAAGGAAATCGAGAAGAAAAAATAGACGCCCGATTTTCGGCGGACGGCCAGGGCCGAGGATGCTAGAAAGCCGACATGCTTTTCGAACGCCCTGATGACGATACGCTCTATGACGCCCTGATCGCGCGCAGCGCCGATTATGAGGGCCAGGCCTATGTCTGCGTCAAAACGACGGGTATCTTCTGCCGTCTGACCTGCCCGGCGCGCAAGCCGAAGCGGGAAAATACCATCTTCTTCGACACGATCGCCGCCTGCATGCATTCCGGCTTTCGCCCGTGCCAGCGTTGCAGGCCGCTTGAGCAGCCGGGAAGGGAGCCGATCGTCGACGAGCTGCTGGCGCGGCTCGACAGCGAGCCGGAGGTTCGCTGGACCGAGGATGAGCTTGTGCGCAGAGGCCATGATCCATCGACCGTGCGCCGCGCCTTCAAACGGGCGCTCGGCATGACCTTCCATGATCTCGTCCGCTATATCAGGCTGGGCGAGGCAGCTCGGCAGCTCGCCGATGGCGCGCGCGTCATCGATGCGCAGCTTGACGCGGGGTATGAATCCCCGAGTGGCTTCCGGACGGCTTTCCAGCGGCTCGTCGGCAAAGCGCCGGCGCTCTCGCAGAACCGCGAACTGCTCTTTGCCGGCGGGTTCGACACGCCCCTCGGGCCGATGATCGCGGTCGCCGACAAGACGCATTTGCATCTTCTCGAATTTCACGACCGTAAGGCGCTGCCGACCGAGCTCGAGGCTCTGCAGAAACGCGTCCGCTCCTCGGTCGCGATCGGCCGCACGCCGGGGATAGACCAGATCGAGGCGGAAATCCGGGATTATTTCGATGGACGGCTGACAACCTTCAAGACGCCACTGGCGCTTGGACGCACGCCCTTCGAAAAACATGTCTGGGCAAAGCTTATCGAAATCCCCATCGGCCAGACGCGCGCCTACGGCGAGCTTGCCAGGGAGATGGAGCGCCCCGAAGTCGTGCGCGCCGTCGGCCGCGCCAATGGCGCCAACCAGCTTGCCATCATCGTACCCTGTCATCGCATCCTCGGCGCGGACGGATCGCTGACGGGATATGGCGGCGGGCTGTGGCGCAAGCAATGGCTGCTACGGCATGAAGAGAAGATCAGCCTACGGGCAAAGATGGAGGAGACAGTATGAACCAGAACGAAAAGGCTAAGGCATTCGGCGCATTGCACCGGAAGGGCGATCCTGTTGTTCTCTACAATATCTGGGACGCAGGCACGGCGAAGGCCGTCGCCGATGCGGGCACCAAGGCGCTGGCGACGGGCAGCTGGTCGGTTGCCGCCGCCCACGGCTATCCTGACGGCGAGAAACTGCCGATGTCGGTGCTGGTAGAGACGGCGAGATCCATCACCGCTGTGATCGACCTGCCGCTTTCGGTCGACTTCGAGGGCGCCTATTCGACCGAACCCGCTGGAGCGGCTGCCAACGTCGCCAAGCTGGTTGATGTCGGCGCGATCGGCATCAATTTCGAGGATCGGGTGGTGGAGGGCGATGGGCTCTATCCGGTCGAGAAGCAGACGGCCCGCATCCGCGCCATTCGTGAGATGGCGGAGGGCAAAAATATCCCGTTCTTCATCAATGCCCGCACCGACCTCTTCCTCGCTGAGAGCGATCTTTCGAAACATGCCGGTCTGGTGGACGAGGCGATCGAGCGAGGCAGGGCCTATGCGGCGGCCGGCGGCAGCGGCTTCTTCGTGCCGGGCCTGATCGAGCCTGCCCTGATCGAGAAGATCTGCGCGGCATCGCCGCTGCCGGTCAACATCATGATGAGGACTGGCGCCCCCGATCTGACGGCGCTGGCGAAGCTCGGCGTCGGCCGCATCAGCTATGGTCCGGGACCTTACCGGTCGATGATGGAAAAGCTGAAGCAGGACGCGGCGGCGATCTATAGCCGGCTTTGATGCCGATCCCCGCCTTGCAGGCGGCGAAAAAAGATGCGCCCTTCATATCGGTGAAGGGCGCAGCCTTCGATCAGGGAACGATCAGTGTGCCGATGCCATGCTCGGTGAAGATCTCGAGCAGGACGGAATGGGCGGTCTTGCCGTTCAGGATGACGACGCCCTGCACGCCGGCCTTGATCGCATCGATACAGGTCTCGACCTTCGGGATCATGCCGCCTGATATCGTGCCGTCGGCGATCAGCGCACGCGCTTCGGCAACGGAAAGCTCCTTGATGAGCTGGCCGTTCTTGTCGAGAACGCCGGGCACATCGGTCAGGAAAAGCAGGCGAGTGGCGTTGAGCGCACCGGCAATGGCGCCGGCGAAGGTATCGGCATTGATATTGTAGGTCGCGCCGTCACGACCGGGAGCGACCGGCGCAATGACGGGGATCATCTCGGAGCGGGCGAGCAGATCGAGCAGCGTGCGGTCGACCTCGACCACTTCGCCGACGAAGCCGAGATCGAGCACGCGCTCGATGTTCGAATCCGGATCCTTCACGGTCTTGCGCGCCTTTTCGGCGAAGACCATGTTGCCGTCCTTGCCGCAAAGGCCGATCGCCCACTCGCCGGTCTGGTTGATGAGGGCCACGATCTCCTTGTTGATCGAGCCGGCGAGCACCATCTCGACGATCTCGACCGTCTTCTGGTCGGTGACGCGAAGACCGCCCTCGAATTTCGATTCGATGCCCATCTTGTTCAGCATGGCGCCGATCTGCGGACCGCCGCCGTGAACGACGATCGGGTTGACACCCGATTGCTTCAGGAGCGCGATGTCGCTGGCAAAGGCCTTGCCGAGCTCGGGATTGCCCATGGCGTGGCCGCCATATTTCACGACAATCGTCTTGTTCTCGTAGCGTTGCATGAAAGGCAGCGCCTTGGCCAGAAGCCGTGCCTGCATTTCGCTTTCGGACTCGTTCATGGGGACCCCGCAGAATTGATCGCGGCCTTTTATCCCAAGTTTCTGACAGAGGGAATAATCCAGCAGGTAATAGTTTTTCGTATGTGACGCGGAGCCGGCGGATTTCTCTGTCCGGCGCAAACGCAGGCACAATATGAGGAACGGCATGCAAGGCGATGGGATCGCAGACCTGATCGGCCGCGTCGCGCTCGGCGACCGCAGGGCTTTCGTTGCCCTTTACAACCAGACAGGACCGAAACTTTTGTCGATCTGCCTGCGTATCTTGAAGGATCGCGCGGAAGCCGAGGAAGCCCTGCAGGAGGTCTATATCAGCATCTGGCAGCGCGCCGGGAGCTTCTCTGCAGCATCGGGTGCGCCGTCGGTCTGGCTCGCGGCGATCGCACGCAACCGTGCGATCGATATGCTGCGGGCGCGCAAGCCCATCGCCGACGAACTGGACAGTGCCTATGATCTTGCCGATTCCGCACCCGACCCGGAAAAGCAGACGGTCACAAAGGATGAAGGAAGGCGGATTGACACCTGCATGGAAGAGTTGGAAGCTGATCGTGCGGTCGCGGTGAAACGGGCTTATGTCGAAGGGCTGAGCTATCAGGAACTGGCCGATCAGTTTGGTGTCCCGCTGAACACGATGCGGACCTGGCTCAGGCGCAGCCTCTTGAAACTGAGAGAGTGCATGGAACGATGACATCGCCCGACAAAAGCAAGGGAAACCGCTCCCGCGACGAGGTTCTCGCCGGCGAATACGTGCTTGGGGTTCTGTCGCAGCAGGATCGCCGGGTGGTGGAAGAGCGCATGCGCCACGATCGGACATTCGCTGCGATCGTCAGCCGCTGGGAAGCCAACCTTTCCTCCTTCAACGACGAGTATGAAGGCGTCGCGCCGAATCGGGAAACCTTCAAGCAGATCGAGGCGCGGCTTTTCGGCGATGGCGAAAGGAGCCCGTCCTTTTCGCAAGGGCTCTGGAATTCCGCCGTCTTCTGGCGCTCGCTGGCCTTTGCCTGCATCGTCGTCGCCGTCAGCGCCGTCATCTTCGCCTCCGGCATGGTGCCGCAGCCGCATGGACCGACACCGTTGGTGGCCGAGCTTTCGGGCGAAAACAACGTCATCAATCTGCGCGCCTCATACGAGGTGCAGAGCGGCCGGTTGAAGATCGTGCCGGTTGCCGCCGGCAAGCCGGAGGAGAAGTCGCTGGAGCTCTGGCTAGTGCCTGGCAGCGGCGTGCCGAAATCGCTCGGCATCTTCAAGCCGGGCGAAGGCGGTGAACTTCTCATTCCCGCCGATTTGCGCAGTCATGTCGGCGACGGCGCCACGCTTGCCGTCAGCCTCGAACCTTTCGGCGGCTCGCCGACCGGGCAGGCGACAGGCCCTATCATCGCAAGCGGCCCCCTGCGCCGGCCATAAATCGGCACCGGCCATAAATCGTTTTCTCCTTCCTGAAACTCTTCGGCACGGCCCTCCGTAGTTCGAAATGTCCGGACGACGCTTGAGGCATAAAGCCGGCGGTCGATACCCGGCCAGAGGAGAAAATCATGATCAAGTCTGCACTGCGCGTTGCCGCGCTCGCCACCGCCATGTCAGTCGTCGCCTTCGTCGCTCACGCGAAGAACCCCACGGTCGGTGGCGCAGCGATGTTCGAAAAGAAGAACATCGTCGAAAACGCCATGAATTCCAAGGATCACACGACGCTGGTCGCAGCCGTCAAGGCCGCCGGCCTCGTCGGCACGCTCGAGGGCAAAGGCCCCTTCACCGTCTTCGCGCCGACCAACGAAGCCTTTGCCGCTCTGCCGGAAGGCACCGTCGAAGCGCTGCTGAAGCCCGAAAACAAGGCAAAGCTGACCAAGGTCCTGACCTGCCACGTCGTTGCGGCCGACGCGATGGCCAAGACCGTTGCCAAGATGATCAAGGATGACGGCGGTGAACACGACATCAAGACTGTCGGCGGCTGCGTGCTGAAAGCCAGGGAAAGCATGGGCAAGATCACGCTGACCGATGAAAACGGCGATGTCGCCCATGTGACGATCGCCGACGTCAAGCAATCCAACGGCGTCATCCACGTCGTCGACACGGTGCTGCTGCCGAAGATGTAAGCCGGCGTGCGATCACATGGGGCGCTCTTCGGGGGCGCCCCCTAATGCGAGCGAGAATGATGTGTGCTGTCGTGCAATCTAAAGCTTCCAGAAGAGGGCGCGATAACCGCCGCTGAGGCTATTGGGCCGCTTCGGCTCTCGGGAAGACGAGTGAGACACTCATGCCGGTATCCGGCGACGAGGTCACTTCCACTTCGGCGCGGGCGTTTTGTTTCAGGGACTGTACGATCATCGCGCTCAGCTTTCCCGGGTGCGGCCAATTCACATCTTGGGGAAGACCGATCCCGTTATCGGCGACGGTGATCCTGCACCCGGTATCGCTGACGACACAGCGGAGCGTGACCTCCCCGCCATCACGCCCGACGAAGGCGTGTTTGAGCGTATTGGTGAGGAGTTCGTTGATGACAAGGCCGGCCGGCATGGCCACGTTGACCGAGACTGGCCAGGTATCGACCTTCATGTCCAGCCGGATACCTTCCACTGCGTGGGCCGCCATCACCGAGGCGGCGATCTGGCTTACATAGGTGCCAAGATCGATTGTCCCGCCCTTTTCTTCGTCTGATAGCGAGCGATAGAGGAGAGCCAAGGCTTCAATCCGCCCAGCAAGGCGGGCAAATCTTTCGCTTTCCTCACTCTGTTGAGCATTGCGCGCCTCCATCCGGATGAGCGCCGTGATCATCTGAAGATTGTTCTTCACGCGGTGCTGAAGTTCGCGCAGAAGGACATCTTTCTCCGTCAGCAACTCGTTGAAGCTCTGATCAGCTGCCGCCTCATTGCGAGCCGCAAAGGCCACCAATCGGAAAAGCGGAGTGTCGTCGTCGTCGATGATGGTATTCGACCAGACATCGATAATCGCCGTGCTCTCAGCTTCGGCTGCCAGCGAGAAGGCACCAACATACTCCTCCGCAGAGGTCACAGCGGCGGTGAGTGTCGCTTCTCCTGAGACTGCGGTTGAATTTAATTCGATTTCCGACCAGCGTTTTCCCTGGACCTGCGTTGCCGCCAGCGCCGTCAGCCGCTCGAATTCGAGGTTGACGTAAATCAGTGCCTCGTTGCCGCCGAGTTCGGAGACAGCCACCGCGAATGGAACATGATCGAGAAAATGTCGAAACCGGTCGTCATCGAGGGCTTCGGCAAGATGAGGCATATTGCCGACGCCTTCGGGCGAAAGGGGCTGGTCCTTGCTGTCGGTCATCAAATATTACTCGCGGGCGCGGCTGCTCTTGCGCAGCATGAGAGTGAAGGGTTGCTTTAAAAGCTGCGGGGAGGCAAGCGCAATCAACGCCGGTCATTCATGCAGACAGTTCTGTTGTGCGACGATTATTCCGGGCCGTGATCTAGGCTCGGTCATATGTAAAGGACGTTAGCAGCATGGTGACGAAATTACTGGCTTTTTCTTTGACCAGGACTTCAGTCCATTCATCTGTCCCGCGCAGCCGCAAATCCGTGTAAATGCTGTCCACGGCCGCCTCTTCGATACGCTTGATATGCGTCTTGAACGATTCCTCGCCGCCGCCGTGATACATGTCCCGGATAACCATGCGTAAGATCTCCTGAATAGCGATCTGCCAAGCCGTGTTGATCGCCTGAAGTTCCTTCGTATCCTTTGTCATTGATGCTTCCTTGGGTGCAATTGAACCGTGACATCACCTGATTTCGCGATGTTCCGGAGATGGCGATGCGGTGAAGTCCATGTGCCGGACGCGATCTCCCGGCGACGGCGAATCAACCACGCTGGCTTGCCTTGTGGTTGGAAAACAAAAAGGCCAGGCAAATCGCCTGGCCTTGAATTGATAACGTGCTTCCGGCAGTGCCAGTACATCCGTGGTCAAAGGAAAGCAGATATCGATTTAAGCGTTCTGGAGATTGCAAGCGGACATCTTGCCCGACTTGCTGTCACGCTCGAGTTCGAAGCCGATCTTCTGGCCTTCGACGAGATCGCGCATTCCGGCGCGCTCGACGGCGGAGATGTGAACGAAGGCGTCAGCGTCGCCATTGTCAGGTTGAATGAAGCCGAAGCCTTTGGTGGAGTTGAACCATTTAACTGTGCCGGTGGTCATGATGAACCCTTTCATAGCAATATTTGAAGAACCGCAGCGCCACGGCGATGCGGATGGTGATAGCGATTTTTGAAAGGAAGTTCGTTCAGGGCGCGGTGCTAATCGCGCGATAACCAAGCCAGCAAGCAAAATTCGATGGCCGCTATGTAGCTCAGCAAATGTGCGTCGTCAACCAATAGTTTTCTGGTGACGCACTATTCAACCTCTAGGTGCTACGGCAATCTTTGCACTAAAGAGGAGGCCGCTTCCGGAAAAACCATCGAGCCGTGACATGCGGAAGGGAGCTTAGGAAACGAGCGAGGCATTAGGAGGCCTCTATTTCCAGTTGGCGATGCCGACGGTTTCGGCGATCGCCTGGCGCAGGTCGTCCAGCCCGTCGCCCTTTTCGGACGAGGTGGACAGCACGGCGGGATAGGCGGCCGGGCGCTTGCGGATCCTTTCTGCCGTTTCGGAAAGCAGCTTCGGCACAGCGGGTGCCTTGATCTTGTCGGTCTTGGTCAGGACCAGCTGGTAGGAGACGGCGGCCTTGTCGAGCAGCGTCAGCACGTCCTCGTCGTTCTTCTTGATGCCGTGACGGCTGTCTATCAGAACATAGACGCGCTTGAGCGTCGCACGGCCGCGCAGATAATCGAAGACGAGTTTGGTCCATTTGTCGACCTGCTCCTTCGGCGCCTGCGCATAGCCATAGCCCGGCATGTCGACGATCGCCATCGGCGGCAGGTCATTGCCTTCGCCGGAATAACCGTCCGGGACGAAATAGTTGAGTTCCTGTGTGCGCCCCGGCGTGTTCGACGTGCGCGCCAGACCCTTCTGGCCGACCAGCGCGTTGATCAGCGACGACTTGCCGACATTCGAGCGCCCGGCAAAGGCGATTTCCAGCGGCCCTTCCGGTGGCAGGAAGTTGAGCGACGGTACGCCGCGGATGAAGATCCAGGGGTGGCCGAAGAGCGGCTTTTCGGTTTCGGGCATGCGGCCTCGGTAATCTCCGGGTTTGGTCTTCTATCGGGCTTCGTGGTTTTGCAAGGAGATGTCAAGCTTGCAGGCGACCCTAAGGCGATGTCTTCTTTCCCTCACCCGCCAGTTGGAAACGAAAAACCCCGCCGAAGCGGGGCTTGACGACTGCGCCGTCATTTCGATGGCGCCGTTTTTCGTCGGAACAGGCCCTTCAGATTGTTGAAGAGCTCGATCTTGACGCCGTGGCGCTTCATGATCACCGACTGCTGCAGCACCGAGAGCGTGTTGTTCCAGGCCCAGTAGATGACCAGGCCGGCCGGGAAGCTTGCCAGCATGAACATGAATACGAGCGGCATCCAGTTGAAGATCATCGCCTGCGTCGGATCGGGCGGTGTCGGGTTCATGCGCATCTGCACGAACATGGTGACGCCCATGATCAGCGGCCAGACGCCGAGATGCAGCATTGTCGGCGCCTCGAAGGGCAAAAGGCCGAACAGATTGACGATCGATGTCGGGTCGGGCGCCGAAAGGTCCTTGATCCAGCCGAAGAAGGGCGCGTGCCGCATCTCGATGGTGATGTAGATCACTTTGTAGAGCGAGAAGAAGATCGGGATCTGCAGCGCTACCGGCCAGCAGCCGGCGATCGGATTGATCTTTTCCTCCTTGTAGAGCTGCATCGTCGCCTGTTGCAACCCCATCCGGTCGTCGCCGAATTTCGCCTTCAGCTCTTCCATCTTCGGCTGCATGCGCTTCATGTTCGCCATCGAAGCGTACTGCTTGCTGGCAAGCGGGAAGAACAATGCCTTGACGACGATGGTGGTGCACAGGATCGCCACGCCGAAATTGCCGAAGAAGCGGAAGAAGAAGTCCATCAGCTTGAACATCGGCTTGGTGATGAAATAGAACCAGCCCCAGTCGATCAGGCGGTCGAACTTCGGGATCGAGTAGGATGTCTCGTAGCCGTCGATGACGGGCACTTCCTTGGCGCCGGCGAAGACGAGGTTCTTGAGCTCGATCGATTGGCCCGGCGCAACCGTGAAGGCATCGTCCTTATAGTCGGCCTGATAGCGGGGCTGGCCGTCGCTGAAATGCGAGAAGCGGGCCTCATAGGCGGCGCTCTGCGGCGGAACGATCGTCGCAGCCCAGTATTTGTCGGTGATGCCGAGCCAGCCGCCGGTGGATTTCGCCGGCGTTACGGGCTCCTTCTCGGCGGCGGTATATTTGGTTTCGACGAGGCCATCGTCGCCGATGACGCCGATGAAGCCCTCATGCAGGACGTAGGCAGACGGCGTCGTCGGCTTGTTGTAACGCGTCACGCGGCCGTAGGAGGAGAGCGAGGCGGGAGCCTGGCCGGTATTTTCGATCTTGTCGACGACGGTGAACATATAGCGTTCGTCGACGGAGATGGTGCGGGTAAACGTCAGGCCCTTGTCGTTGGTGTAGGAGAGCGTCACCGGCGTCTTTTCGGTGAGCTTGGCGCCTTCGGGCGCGGTCCAGAGCGTCGAGGGACCGGGAACGGCGCCCGTCGTGTCGCCGCCGATATAGCCGAGTTCGGTGAAATAGCCGTCCTTGGTTTCGGCCGGGCTGAACAGCGTGATGATCGGGCTCGAGTCGTCGACGGTCTCGTGATAGCCCTTGAGCTTCAGGTCGTCGAGGCGGGCGCCGGCGAGATTGATCGAGCCGGAAAGCGCGGAAGTGTCGATGACAACGCGCGGGCTCTTCTCAAGCGCCTGCTCGCGCGTCGCCGTCGCTTCTGCCTGACCGGAAGGTGCCGCGCCGCTCGTCTGGGCCGGTGCCTGGCCGCCTGCGGCGGGCTGCTGAACCTGTTCGGTCTGCTGCTGCGCCTTCTGGGCTTCCTGAGCCTTGCGCTGAGCCTCGATGCGCGGATTCATATAGAGAAACTGCCAGCCGAGGACGATCAGCACCGAGAGAGCGATCGCAATGAAATAATTGCGGTTGTTTTCCATCATACGTTCCTGGGGCGCCCGTCTCCGGAGCGCCGGTGTTTCGGCTTGGTTTCCACGCGAAATTTCAGTTCCGCAGCCAATTCTTTGAAGGACGCCTCAAGCACGTCCCTGCGCGCGACAACCACATAGTCGTGTCCGGGCTGCATTGCAAACCCCGCATGAAGCCGCACCGCCTCTTTCAGGCGGCGGCGCATGCGGTTCCGTTCGACCGCGTTGCCATGTTTTTTGGTGACTGTAAAACCGACACGGGCTTGGCTGTCGGGTTCCTTCCGGTCGAGGACTTCGAGAAGGAAGAGGCCGCCCCGGCGTTTTTCGCCTTCGCGAACCGCAAGAAACTGCGGGCGGCTTTTCAGCCGCCCGACAGCGTGTTTTTCTTTTGTGGTCGTCAATTCGCCCGCCATCTCTTATCGGGCAACCCGGCCTTAGGCCGAGAGACGCTTGCGGCCCTGCGCGCGGCGGGCAGCGATGACCTTGCGGCCACCCTTCGTAGACATGCGCGCACGGAAGCCGTGGCGACGCTTGCGAACAAGCTTGGATGGTTGGTAGGTACGCTTCATTTATTTAAACACCGCGGAGTGCGGCCCTTCTTGAATTTGCATAGTGCAAGGAGCGTTGTTTTTCGAACGGGCGAGGCCATAAAAGGCTTGAGTGACCGGACGTGCGGCGGCTTATACGGATGAAGCCTGTAAAAGTCAATTATACCGGAGAATTTCAAGAAGGTGTCGCATCAGTGTAATTTTTCGCACTTTGGTGTTAAGAATTTCGATGCACTCCGAGAGGTTGCAAGCCACCGTCACGGCCGGTGATTTTTCGGCGGCCGGCCTGCTTTTTCAAGGAGCTGGAGGCCGCCGAGCGGGACCGGCATGGCTAATTTTCGGTAGCGATAATCGTAAACATTAGAAATGTAACTTTAAGAAATTTAGCCGATATCTAACTTCATCGGCTGGGAATTTGCTTTCCAGGCACGGGTGCAGCTAGGAGGCATTGCATTGAAGATCCGCGGCAAAATTAATCTGCTGGTTTGCGTCATGGGGGCGGTGGCGCTTTTGATCGGCGCAACGGCATTGTCTGCCATGCACGAATACAGTCGCAACCTGACGGCTTATGAGGAGGCCGCCGAACGCGCCTATGCGGGCGAGCGCCTCAATCGTTTCGTCACGGCCGTGGTCATGGAATCGCGCGGCATTTATGCCGCCAAGACGATCAAGGATACGCCGAACTTCGCCAAGGGCCTGTTGGCCGGCCTCGACGAGATCGACAAGGTCATCTCGGGCTGGGCGCCGCTTGTTCCCGATAGCGAGAAGGACGATTTTGCCAAGCTTGTTGCTCGCGCCGCGGAATTCCGCACCTTCCGCGCGGAAACGGCCCGCCTCGGCACGGAAGTCGGCCCCGAGGCCGCCAGCCAGCAGGGCAACAATGAGGCCAACCGCGCCAACCGCAAGGCGTTCCAGGCGGAAATCGACGCGGTCGTCGCCACCGACAAGGCTGCACTTGAGACGGTCAATGCCGAGATCGAGAGTTTCCGCACATGGGTGCTGATGCTCGTCCTCAGCATCACCGGCATCGGCATCTCAGCCGGCATCGGCATGGGCTTCTATATCGGCACCAGCCATCTGAGCCGCCCGATCAAGCGCGTCACCCAGGCGATCAAGCAGGTCGCGGACGGCAATTTCGAAGCCGAGGTTCCCTTTGCCGGCCGTCAGGACGAAATCGGCGAAATGGCCGCGGCGGTTGCGGTCTTCAAGGCGAACGGCCTTGCCGTCAAGCGCCTGAACGCCCAAGAAACGGCGATGCGCGCCAAGAGCGACGACCTGCAGTCGAGCATGTCGGTCGTCGTGGCCGCGGCTGCGGCGGGTGATTTCAGCCATCGCATCAACAAGGATTACCAGGACGAAAGCCTCAACCAGTTCGCCGGCAACATCAACACGCTGCTGTCGAGCGTCGACGCTGGCATCGGCGAGACCCGCCGCGTCGTCGCAAGCCTTGCCGAGGGCGATCTCACCCAGACGATGAACGGCAACTTCCAGGGCGCCTTCGCCGAACTGCAGCAGAACGTCAACAATACTTTCGCAACGCTGCAGGCGACGATGCGCGAGGTGCGCGAGACGACGGAAGCGATGAACGGCAACACGGCCGAGCTGCGCAATGCGAGCGACGACCTTTCGAAGCGCACCGAGCAGCAGGCGGCCGCCCTTGAGCAGACTTCGGCGGCGCTCGACGAGATCACCGCCGTTGTCCAGAATTCCACAGAGCGGGCGCATGAGGCAACCATCATGGTGTCCGAAGCCAAGGAGAATGCCGGCCGCTCCGGCGTTGTCGTGGGCAATGCCGTCGAGGCCATGGGCCGCATCGAGCAGGCCTCGCGCGAAATCAGCCAGATCATCAACGTCATCGACGAGATCGCCTTCCAGACCAACCTCCTGGCGCTGAATGCAGGCGTCGAGGCCGCACGCGCCGGCGAAGCCGGCAAGGGCTTCGCGGTAGTGGCGCAGGAAGTGCGCGAACTGGCGCAGCGTTCGGCGACGGCCGCCAAGGACATCAAGGCGCTAATCACCAAATCCGGTGACGAGGTGCAGGTCGGCGTCAAGCTCGTTCAGGCGACCGGCGAGGCTCTGTCTGAAATCGGCACCCGCGTCATCGCCATCAACGACCATATCCATTCGATTGCGACGGCAGCCCGCGAACAGGCGACTGGCCTCAAGGAGGTCAATACCGCCGTCAACCAGATGGACCAGGTGACGCAGCAGAACGCTGCCATGGTGGAGGAAACCTCTGCCGCCACGCACAAGCTGTCTGCCGAAGCCGACGGTCTGGTGCACCTCATCGCCCGCTTCAAGCTGTCGAATGCGCCGGCACCCGTGGCGCTTGTTCGAAACGAGGCGCACAGGCCCGTCACTTCGCCCGCCCGCCGGGCGATGGGCAAGGTCGCCCGCGCCTTCGGCGGCAATGCGGCTGCAGCCGAACAGAGCTGGGAAGAGTTCTGATCTTCGCCCACCACACACCTTCGAACGCCGCCTCCGGGCGGCGTTTTCTTTGTGACGACGTGACGTTGATCGCAAAGATTTGAAAGCGGAGCGTATTGGTCTAATATAGAGCTCTAATGGTGAGGGCGGCCGCGCGTCGCCGATCGGGCGAGAGCAGAATGCCGGTGCGAGACCAGGGCGACAATCCTTCGGCGGAAATCCCGGCGGCCGGCGAGGCCGCAAGGGGAGGGTGCCCGTCCGCCGGATTGTTCGGCGGACTATCCGGCAAGCTGCTCTGGCTCACCGTCTTCTTTATCATGCTCGCCGAAATCCTGATCTTCTTCCCTTCGGTCGCCAGCATGCGCCTGCGCTGGCTGCAGGAGAGGCTGAACACGGCCGCCGCCGCCGCCATCGTCATCGACGGGCTGCAGCCGATCGAGCTGCCGCGCGCCCTGCAGAAGGAAACGCTGGAAGCGACGGGCACCAAGGCGATCGTGCTGCGCAAAGAGGGCACCTCGCGGCTGCTTGCGACGACTGACATGCCGACCTCGGTCGACGAATCCTACGACCTGACCGACGTGCCGCCGCTGACGGCGATCGAAGATGCGCTCGACACCCTGGTCTTCGGCGGCAACAGGATGATCCGCGTCTATGGGCCTGTCGGCGACACGAACACCGGCGTCGAGGTGGTGATGAAGGACAGGCCGCTGCGCACGGCGATGTTCTTCTATTCCCGCAACGTCCTCCTCCTGTCGGTGCTGATCTCGCTGTTCACGGCGACGCTGATCTTTTTCGCGATCAACCGCATCCTTATCGGCCCGATCCGCCGGCTGACCGGCAGCATGCAGCAATTTTCCTCCGACCCGGAGAACCCGGCTCATATCTATATCGGAGACGGCGGCCGCGATGAGCTGGCGGTCGCCGGGCGCAACCTCACCTCGATGCAGATGGAGCTGCAGAAGACGCTAAAGCAGCAGAAGAACCTTGCGGCACTCGGGCTTGCCGTCTCCAAGATCAATCACGACATGCGCAATATTCTCGCTTCCGCGCAGCTGATGTCGGACCGGCTGGTCGATGTCGACGATCCCATGGTCAAGAGTTTCGCCCCGAAGCTCCTGCGCACCATCGATCGCGCCGTCGGCTACACCACCGAGGTGCTGTCCTACGGCAAGGCGAGCGAATCGGCGCCGCGCCGCCGCCGCATCCCCCTGTTGGAACTGACGCAGGAGGTCAAAGATATTCTGGCGATCGAGCCGCAGAGCGGTATCGAATTCGTCGAGCAGATCGGCGCCGATCTCGAAGTCGATGCCGATAGCGAGCAGCTTTTCCGCGTCATCCACAATCTCTGCCGCAATGCGCTGCAGGCGCTGATGTCGCCGGGCGAGGGCGGCCCGGGTTCTGTCAGGCGCATCACCGTGTCGGCCCAGCGCGTCGGCAGCGTCGTCAGCATCACCGTGGATGACACCGGCCCCGGCATGCCGCTCAAGGCGCGCCAGAACCTCTTTGCCGCTTTCCGCGGTTCCGCCCGCTCCGGCGGGACCGGCCTCGGCCTGACGATCGCCCGCGAGCTGGTGCTCGCGCATAGCGGCACGATTGCGCTGGTGGAAAAACCGACGGTCGGCACGCAGTTTCGCATCGAGATCCCCGATCGCCCGGTTTCGCTGGAGGATTACCGCAGCCGCACGCACTTGGAAAAGTGACATGATTTCCAACTGTGCGGCTACTCGCAGACAAACACGCGATTTTTTCAGAAATGCTCTTGCATTGTCCGAAAGGACCCTTTAGAGAACCGCCCACGCAAGCGGCACGGCCGCTTCTGCAAGCGCACCCGTAGCTCAGCTGGATAGAGCACCAGACTACGAATCTGGGGGTCAGGAGTTCGAATCTCTTCGGGTGCGCCATTTCCTTCAATTACTTGATCTGATTGCTCGGCTATCCACGGAAGCCCAGCGCCGTTGGATATTGCGCGCGTCTGCCTGTATGGTCACGGCGATGCCGCTATCGACATTGCAATAGGTGCAGGATGCCTCCTGCAGATCATGCCTTCCCGAACAATGACATTATCCGGCCGTAGGCGAGCAGCGCGGCTTTTCCTAACGCGCGCGAAGCAGCGCCTGAAAATCGCTTTGCGTTTCGCCATAGGTCTCGTTGTAGGTAGCGACCACGGACGCCTTCAGATGTTCGAGATCGACTTCGGCGGCGCTGCGCGGCGACGCGGTCTGGTATTCGTAGGTACCGACGACGGTGTCTATCGGGACAGGTCGGACGAGGCGCTTGCCGTCCACCAGCTTCAAGAGCGCGTCACCGATGAACGGGTAGGGACTATACTCGTTGTTCAGCCAGTCCGCCTGAATAGCGCCGCGGCCGATCCCCGCCGCTTCCAGCGCCTGTAGCTTGCTGCTGGGATCCCCCGATGGCTGCGTTTCGCCGGGGGCGTTGTTCGACGATTGCTGCGCGTATTCCTCGGAACAGGAAAGCACGGCGCAGACGGCGTCGCGGCCCGTCTTGGTGAGACTTGGAATTTGGGTGAGCAATGCGGTCACGGCAATCAGCAGCGCCGTGATCTGGGCGGTCGTCCCCGTCATGCGCTCCAGAAACGATTTCTTCGGTGCCTGGCCTTCGTCCTTGCTCATCACAATATCCTTGATGATGAAGCTCTGCTCCTGTTCGATCAGGATCAGTGGTGGAAACTTTAGACGCTTCCTGCCGCCATGCAACCCATTGTTGTTTCGAAAGGCATGCCGTTCAGAAATCGCTTGGCGCGGCAATATGGCTTCGCCGCCAGCCTAGCTTCGCGCAACCTTCCTGATGTATTGCGGGTCCGATGATCTCAGAGGCGTGTCGGCCGGAGGAATGTGGTGGTGGGAATTTTTCGGGCTTTGGGTGTCGCGGCCATAGTGGCGGCTCTCGCCGGCTGCATCGACCATGCGAACGAGCCCGTGCTCCTGGCGATCGGCGTTCCGGTCAATCCGCCTGAGGTTGCGAACAGCCTTTGCGTGACCGACGGCAACGCCATGTATGACGAGGCGAGGAAGCAGTATCAGCTGCGCGCGCAGCTGACGGGATATGCACAGGCCGACGCGCTGGACGCGGAAACGACCGCGCGTGCGGCCGCCCACAGGCAATATGTGGCCTGCATCTCCGGCCAGGGTTACCGGCCATTATACGCGAATTGAGAACAGAGAATTCACGTTTCGCCACAGCGCTGCCTGAGCTCCCTTCGGCCACGTCTCAAAATCGCGACTGTTCACGTTTTTAGGCGATTCGGTCACGCCGGATCGCCTGCAATCACGAGTTTTAGAAGTTGCGTCGCGAGACGGAACTCCGCATGCGGAGAAGGCATTTTCCCGAGATAAATCCAGTAAGGAGGGTTTATCATGAAAATGCCACGTCTTGCCTCTTTCACCGTTGCGCTCGGCGCTCTCCTCCCTCTCACGGCGATGGTTCCCGCGCGAGCCGCGCCCGTTCAATCGATTCACGTACCCGCCGTTTCGGACGTGAAAATGGTGCAGAATGAAGCACATGCCGGCACCCGGCATGGGTACCAGGGCTTCCGCACTGAGCGCCCCGGTACCCGCCGCCATTCCGATGGCTACTGGTATCCGCTTGCCGCGTTCGGCGTCGAGGCCGGCACCACAGGCTCCATCGTCCGTCAGCCGGTGAACAGGCCGGCGCCGGCGACAATGTGCAACCCTACGTTTTCAGGATCGATCGGCTCCGGAAGTATGCCGTGTGATAACGGCTATTGAGCCGGCAAATGAAAGAGGCGGCCACCAGCCGCCTCTTTCATGGTCGGGGCGCCGCTCACATATCTGTGACCTCCCTTGTGGCGCCGTAGAATGTGACAGATCCGCTTCCTAGCTCCTTGGCGCAACTTCCCTGAATCCTCCCAAGGAGACGACAATGACCACCACCTTCAAGAACGGCCTCGTGGCGCTGCCTTCGGCGCGATCCTCGGCCTCTCGGCTTTCTCGGCCAGGGCGGCTCCCCTTCAGTCAAGCGCTGTCGAACAGCCCGCAGCCGAGCGCCCGATCACTCAGGACGGAGCCAAGCTGCAGCACGACAGACGCACGACCGGTTCGATCGGCCAGCGCAGCGCGGACACCACGGGTTCGACCATGCCTTATATGATGAGGCCGACGAAGCCGCTGAATATGGATTGCAAGCTCAGCTTCAATCCGACGAGCAGCTCCAGCTGCAACTACTGAGGACGCCGCGGCGTTTCGCGAAAGGCGGCCTTCGGGTCGCCTTTTTCGTTCCGCTTCTGCCGAAAGTTCGGCGGCCAGGCGCGGCTCTTTCGAACATCCCACAACTGGCACCAGGCCGGCTCGTCCAGCCGGGCGGGAACGATCCTCGCGAGTTTCGGCGAGCCTTTGCCTCTATGGAGATCCGCCGGTTCACGGTCAGCTCGAACGAACAATTGCACGAGATGCAAAAATACAATAGATATAAAAATGCACTGAATGCTGATGAGGGGCGATCACAGGAAGCAAATATAAAGAGCGATTGACGCTTCCGCCTTGGAATTGCCATGCTCGCCGCGATGGTCGCATTCATAATCAATCGAATTTCAAACAGGTGGGACAATCATGATCGCAAAGACTGCACGCTCCGATTTCCTGCATTTTTTCCGCTCCTGGATCAGCAATCCCCTTCGGGTCGCCGCCATCGCGCCGTCGGGCGATTCGCTTGCCAGGATCATGACGAGTGAAATTGCAGCGTTGGACGGGCCGATCATCGAACTCGGCCCGGGAACGGGCGTCTTCACCCGTGCCCTGCTAGCGCGCGGGGTCAGTGAGGCCGATCTGACGCTGATCGAATACGGCCCGGAATTCATCGGCGCGCTGCAGGCACGCTTTCCGGACGCGCGCGTCCTGCAGATGGATGCGGCTCATCTCGCCGAGGCCGGTATTTTCGAGGGCGAACCGGTGGGCGCTGTCGTTAGCGGCCTGCCGCTGCTGTCCATGTCGCCAGACAAGATCGCCTCGATCATTGCCGGCGCCTTTGCCTATATGCGGCCGGGCGGGGCCGTCTATCAGTTTACCTACGGCCCGCGTTGCCCGGTGCCTCGGCCGATCCTCGATCGTCTCGGCCTGACGGCGGTGCGCATCGGCGGCACGGTACGCAACCTGCCGCCGGCCACCGTTTACAGGATTTCACGCAGCGAGCCGCTGGAACTTTCGCGCGACCGCGTCAGATATCGCGAGAACGAAGCCGAGGCCGATGATATCACCGCCTTCTCCAACGAAACGGGCGGCTGACTAATATTGCCGGGCAGGAATGGCTGAGAATAAGCGGACGAAGACGACGGAAGGCCGGCGGGAACGCAAGCGCCGCCAGACGCGTGAGCGCATCGAGCAGGCCGCCATGGCTCTCTTCCTCGAGCATGGCTTTGACGCCACGACGATTGAGGACATCACCGAGGCGGCCGATGTCTCCAAGCGCAGTTTCTTCGATTATTTCCCGTCCAAGGAAGAGGTCGTTTTCGCCTGGCAGGATTCTTTTGCCGATCGCCTGATGGCGGCAGTCGCAGCGAGGCCCGCCGAAGAATCCTCCGTCACGGCGGTGGAGGCGGCGATCACGGCAGCGGTAATCGATTCGATAGATGAAAGCGGCTTGGCGCTGCATGAGCTCATTCATCGCACCCCGGCGCTCAAGGCCCGCGATCAGCTGAAATATGCCAAGCTCGAGCAGAAACTCACCGAGGCGCTGCTTCTGCGCAAGGGGAACGATCCGGAAGAGCAGTCCCGCATGCGCATGCTCGCCGCGATCATCATCGGCGCGACGCGGGTCGGCGGAGAACTCTGGCAGCAACGCCCGCCAGGCGCTTCGCTGCAGGATTTCGCTCGCGAGACTTTCGCCGAGCTCTGGAAGATGCTGGCGGAATTCGGCGACGAGGCGAAGAGCCGGTCCTGACGCATATCAGCTGGGTATTGACATGATCCTATGCAACGCCGCCGGCTGAAGGCGTAGGCGCTATCCGGCTCTCCCGTAACGGTGGCGTCAGGCCGATGGCAATTTTCAGTGCCGTCACTGTTATCCGGTCGACGCCTTCCTATATTCCAAGCGTCATAGCCACATTTCTCGATATCAACTCGATGGGCGGGGCATCACCAGCCGGGCGCCGCCGCCGGTCAGGGCGGAAAGTTCGCGCGCGGAGGCATGTCCCGCTTCCGGCAGTTTCGCCGATTTTGAACGATTTCATTGACCGAGAGAGGAAAAGACCATGTCCAGTTACAACGCAGCCAAGTCAGGCACCTTCAAGATCGGCGGCGATCTCGAGATCAACCGTCTCGGTTTCGGCGCCATGCGCGTCACCGGTAAGGGCATCTGGGGCGAGCCTGCCGATCACGACGAATCCATCCGCACGCTGAAGCGCCTGCCGGAACTCGGCGTCAACTTCATCGATACGGCCGATTCTTACGGTCCCGATGTCTCCGAATGGCTAATTAGGGTAGCGCTGCATCCCTATGGCGGCAAGTCCGTCATCGCCACGAAGGGCGGCCTGACCCGTCACGGTCCTGATATCTGGCTGCCGGTCGGCCGGCCCGAATATCTGATACAGCAGGCGCATAAGAGCCTGCGCAATCTCGGCGTCGAGCAGATCGATCTCTGGCAGCTTCACCGCATCGATCCGAAGGTACCGGCCAAGGAGCAATTCGACGCGATCAAATCGCTGCTCGATGCCGGCCTCATCCGCCATGCGGGCCTGAGCGAAGTGTCCGTTGCCGACATCGAGACCGCCTCGAAGCATTTTAAGGTCGCGACCGTCCAGAACCGCTACAACCTCGTCGATCGCACCAGCGAGGACGTGCTCGATTATTGCGCCAAGCACAATATCGGCTTCATCCCGTGGTATCCGCTCGCCGCCGGCGATCTCGCCAAGCCGGGCTCGTTGCTCGATACGATCGCCAGGAAGCATGGTGCCGCGCCGAGCCAGATCGCGCTTGCCTGGGTGCTGAAGCGTAGCCCGGTGATGCTGCCGATCCCCGGCACCTCAAAGGTCAAGCATCTCGAGGAAAATGTTGCGGCGGTTGATATCACGCTGTCAGACGGAGAATTCTCGGCTCTCGATGCCGAGGGCCGGAAGCTCTTCAAGGCTGCTTGATGGAAGCCCGAACGCAGTTCGGTTTGCGCTAGTGGCCGCCCCTTACGCTGACCTACCGGGGTCGAGACCAGTGGCTTGACCCCGGCAAGGGTGGCGGCAGCCTGATGAGGGGGGCGCAGACATTCCCGCGGCTACATTTTTCCGCACAATTTTGACCATCCGGTCAAACATGCTGCAAAATGAGGCGTCGATCTGTTATTTTTGCGGCAAGCCTTGCGCTCAGCGCATTGCTGCATTGCGGTATTTTCTCTGTTCTCCATCGAATGAATTGGGTATTACTATCTTCGTAAGCAGCGCACTCCTCCTCCCAGCGCTCTTACATCGGACTGACAACACTCCTCCTCCCAGTTGTCAGTCAGGATCAAGAGCCCGGCGCACCTCCTCCCGCGTCGGGCTTTTTTCCTTTTTGCTCAGGCTTTTCCACAGCATCGTTTGACTCGGCAAGCGCCATCGGACAATTTGCGCGCGTGCCGTCTGTCTGGCGCGTGAACCGGTTGGAGTTTGGTCATGATCGGCAAATGGCGCGCCTCGCGTTCAGCTTTGGCAGCTCTTCTGGTTGCGGCCTTTGCGCTCGCTGGTTGCGGCGGCAGGCCCATCGGTGTGATGCAGGCGGCCGGCAGCGTGCCCCCGGGCACGTCGAAGGTCGATCTTCTCGTGGCGACGACGCGTGCTGCCGACGACAATCCTGCCGTGCTTTTCTCCGGCGAACGCGGCACGGGGCTGACCGTCAATGCCGTCGATGTCTCCATTCCGCCGGAAGCCAACCGCAAGGTCGGCCAGGTACAGTGGCCAAAACGTCTGCCGGCCGATCCGCTGCGCGATTTCGTCACCGTTTCCGTCGATCCGCTGGAAGGCGAGCGGGCGGGCGAGACTTGGCTGAAGAGCCATATGCCGAAAAGCCGCCGCGTGCTGGTTTTCGTGCACGGCTTCAACAATCGCTACGAGGATGCCGTCTACCGCTTCGCGCAGATCGTCCACGATTCTCATGCCGACGTTGCCCCCGTCGTCTTCACATGGCCTTCGCGTGCCAGCATCTTCGATTATAATTACGACAAGGAAAGCACCAACTATTCCCGCGACGCGCTGGAGGAATTGCTCACCCGCACCGCCGCCAATCCTGCCGTCAGCGACGTCACCGTCATGGCGCATTCGATGGGCACCTGGCTGACCGTCGAAGCGCTCAGGCAGATGGCAATCCGCAACGGGCAAGTCGCCTCGAAGATCAACAACGTCATCCTTGCCTCGCCGGATCTCGACGTCGATGTCTTCGGCCGGCAGTTCATGAGCCTCGGGAAGGAAAAGCCGCATTTCACCATCTTCGTCTCCAGGGATGACCGGGCCTTGGCCCTGTCGCGACGTATCTCGGGCAATGTCGACCGGCTCGGTCAGATCGATCCTTCGGTCGAACCCTACCGCAGCAAGCTCGAGGCGGCGGGCATCACCGTGCTCGATCTCACCAAGCTCAAGGGCGGCGACCGATTGAACCACGGCAAGTTCGCCGAAAGCCCCGAGGTGGTGAAGCTGATCGGCGACCGGCTGATTGCAGGCCAGACGATCACCGATTCTGAGGTCGGTCTCGGCGAGGCGGTCGGCGCCGTGGCGATGGGGGCTGCCCAGACTGCCGGAAGTGCGGTCAGCGTCGCCGTCAGCACGCCGATCGCAATCTTCGATCCGCGCACCCGGCGTAACTACGATGCCCAACTGAAGCGTCTCGGCCAGTCGATGGACAATACCGTCGGTTCGGTTGGCGATAGCGTCGGCGCGGGCCTTCCCGAAAGCCAGTAAAAATTCCATATGCATCGTCACCGATCTGATATATCAGAGTCGCAACGGCAATCCTGTCTGCCGTGCGATGGGTTGATTCATGGCGGATGAGACGAAGAAGAGCGTGGTTGTCGTCGGCGCAGGCGTGATCGGCGCCTCGATCGCCCTCGAGCTGCAGCGGCGTGGCCTCGCGGTGACGCTGATCGACAAGGGCGAGCCGGGACGCGGCACCTCTTTCGGCAACATGGCGAGCATCGCGCTCGATTTTGCCGCCGGTTCCGGCCCTTCGACCTGGAAGAAGATCCCCGGCTGGCTGCTCGATCCGGAAGGCCCGGTCTGGCTGCGGCCGTCCTATGCCGCCAGGATGCTGCCCTGGTTCCTGCGCTTCCTCGCCGCCGGCCGACCCTCCCGCCTGAGAGAAATCGAAGATGCCGGCATGAGCCTGTCGCATCGGGCGCTCGGCGATTTCAGGGAAATGCTGCAGGCGATCGGCGCGCCCGAGTTGATGACGGAGGAGGGCTGTCTCGCGATCTACGAGACGGAGGCGGAATTTGCCGCCGATCGTGCCCATCTCGCCATGATGCAGCGCTGCGGTCTCGAGTTCGAGGTGTTAAGCAACGGCGCCATCCAGTATTACGAGCCAGCGCTGTCGCCGGCGATTGCCCGCGCTGTGCTGCTGGCCGACAACAAGTCGATCCGCGATCCCTACAAGCTGGTGGTGAAGCTGGCCGACGCCGCCATGGCCGCGGGGGCAGCCTTCGTCTCCGGCACCGTCCGGAATATCGAGCGCAAGGGCGATGGCACCGCCGTCGTTCTTCTCGAGGATGGCAGACGCATCGAGGCCGGTTCGGTGGTGCTGGCCGCCGGCGTCCACACCCGGTTCCTTGCAGAAAAGCTCGGCGAACCGATCCCGCTTGAAACCGAGCGCGGCTATCACACTCAGATCATGAAGCCCGGCATCTCCATGCGCTATTCGGTGATCTGGCCGCATCGCGCCTTCATGGTGACGCCGACGGCGGGCGGCATCCGCGTCGGCGGCAATGTCGAGCTCGCTGGTCTCGACGCCGCTCCCGATTTCCGCCGCCCCAGGGTGCTGGTGCGCCATGCCCAGCGTGCGCTGCCGGGGCTGAAGGTCGAGGAGGCGACGGAATGGATGGGGCATCGCCCGGCGTTGCCCGATACGATCCCGATCATTTCGCCTTCGGCGAAGATGCCCGGCGTTTTCTACGCGACCGGCCACGGCCACCTGGGGCTGACCTTTTCGGCGACGACAGCGCTCGTGATCGCCGATATGGTGACCGGGGTGAAACCATCAGTCGATATCACCCCGTTCCGCATCGACCGGTATTAACTTGGAACGATCCGCGTCGATGGCGGCGTTACCCGCCACGGCTGATCTGGAGTTTTCGATATGAGATGGAAGCGCACGATCCAGCTTCTCGATGTCCACGCCGAAGGCGAAATCGGCCGCGTCGCAATCGGCGGCGTCCCGAAAATCCCCGGCGATACCATCGCCGCCCAGCTGCATTGGCTGAACACCGATCCGAAGGGCGATGAGCTCCGCCGCTTCCTCTGCCTGGAGCCGCGCGGCGCTCCGATCGGCTCCGTCAACCTGCTGCTGCCGGCGCGCCACCCGGAAGCGGATGCCGCCTTCATCATCCTGCAGCCTGACCAGGCGCATGCGAGCTCCGGCTCGAACTCGATCTGCGTCACGACGGCACTGCTCGAATCCGGCATCGTCGAGATGAAGGAGCCGGAGACGGTTGTTACCCTCGAAACCGCGGCCGGCCTCGTCAAGGCGACGGCAACCTGCCGCGACGGTCGCTGCGAGAAGGTCAGGCTCACCATGGTGCCTTCCTTCGTCCATGAGCTCGACGTCGAGATCGACACGCCGCATTGGGGAAAGATCAGGGCCGACATCTGCTACGGCGGCATCTTTTACGCGCTGGTCGATGTCGGCCAGATCAACCTTACGATCGAGAAGGCCAACGCTGCCGGCCTCGTGCAGGCCGGCATGATCCTCAAGGAGCTGATCAACCGCGACATCAAGGTCGTCCATCCCGAGATCCCGGCAATCTCAGGAATCGCCTATGTCATGTTCCGCGACACCGAGGCGGACGGCACGGTGCGCACCTGCACCACCATGTGGCCGGGCCGGGCTGACCGCTCGCCCTGCGGCACCGGCAATTCCGCCAATCTCGCCACGCTTTATGCCCGCGGCAAGGCCAAGGTCGGCGAAACCTTCACCTCGAAATCGATCATCGGCTCGGAATTCGAGGTCGGCCTCCAGGCGGTGACCGAAGTCGCCGGCCGCCCTGCGGTTATCCCCACCATCACCGGCCGCGGCTTCACCTTCGGCCTGACCCAAGTGGCCCTCGACCCCTTCGATCCGCATCCAGGCGGCTTCGCGCTGACGGATGTCTGGGGACCCTCGGCCGGCGAGATTTGACCGCTCAGGCGTGATCCCGCGGGGCGGCCTGGGCATCGGCATTAGCCAGACGGGGTCACGGCCGGGATCGTGTGGGAGAGTCTGTGGCGGGCCGCGGGGTCGCGTGCAATGCTCGCTCCGAGTATGCGTGCAGCAACGCGGGATCGTCGACCACATGCGCAGGGACTGCGTAGTAGCGGCGAACCGTCACCCCCCGGCCGGCAGCACGGTAGCTGAACGGCTCGGAACCATCTGCCTCAAACTCCGCGCGCATCGCATCGTCGACGCGGAGATACAACGTGCCTTTCATGACGAATCCGAATTGTGCGCCGTTTCGGACCAGGGCGGATCCGCCGAAGAAGCGTCGGACATCGACGGAGCCGGCCGGGGCGAGCTGGCTCGCAAAGTCGAGCGCCAGTCTGCGTGTCGTCTCGCTACTCATGCGGCTGCTCCGCCAGGGGATCGAAGAAGCCGGTGATCGCGCCGAGCCGGCCATCGGAAATCACCCCGAAGCTCGTGCCCGTTTGCAAGACCCTCTCGTCTTCCCGGCGCAGCGCCCAGCGCGCCAGCGACCGTTCATTATGATGGAGAACGCTCAGTATCTTGAACCGGCCTCCCGGTACACTCTCCTGAAATCCGGCCATGTAGGCCGAGAGACCGGCTCGTCCCGCGATCGCTCCATGAGGACCGCAATAGGTCACATCGTCAGCGAGGCAAGCCAACATTTCCGGCTCGCGAGCGTCGGCATCCAGCGACCAGATGGCCGCATATCGATTCCATAAGGCCTCAGGTGTCATAGTAGAGTCTCCAGTTGATTGAATTCGTCTTGTATCGCCTGTCGCAGGCCGGTCTTGTCTTCGCCGCCGCGAATGAGCACGAGGAGGCCCTGATAGAGGGCAAGAAGACGGATGGCTGTCCACGTCGCCTTGGCTCCATCGGCGTCCCGAGCAAAGGCCGACGCCTCGGTGAGCCTCGAGCGGAATGTGGTGCGAAGGAGGCTGAGCGCTGCCTCGACACGGGGATGCGGTTCGACATCACCTCCGAATTCCACCGCCGTGTTGGTGATCAGACAGCCGAGCGAGCCATTATCGGGCTCGTGCAGGAGTGAGAGGAAGAGTTCGCGCAAGCCTTGAAGCCCGCTCCCTGGCGGCGCATACCGCTTGATCCGTCCTTCCAGGACGATCCGGTGGTAATGTCCGAACGCTGCGTCGAAGAGGCCGGCCTTGTCGCCGAAGGAGTGATAGATGCTTCCGCCTTTGAGGCCCGTCGCCTCCTCGAGATCTCGGATGGACGCACCTTGATAGCCCTGCTTGCGAAAGATGTGCATCGCCCCCGTCAGCACCGCCTCCTCGTCGAATTCCCGCGTCCGGCCCATAGTCGCTCCGATTCTTTATCAATTGTTCTAGAATGAATGATAAAGAATAAAGATGCAATCGCCTCCCATGACTTTTCGGAAATTCTCGCCTGGTCGACCTCGGTCGTGCCAGGCGATAGCGCGGGACTGGAATGTGGCCAGGAGCGGCTCAGGACTTCGTACGAAGTTTCAACTGAGAAGAGATACCTCGACGCTCAAGGTGACGAAGACCTTCCCGTAACTGATTTCGCCGGCTTCGCCCTGACGGATGTCTGAGGCCGTCGGCCGGCGAGGTCTGAGCGTCAATAGACGAAGGGATCAACCTCGGTGTGGGCGTTCTCCTTCGGATAGATCACGCCCTTGCGCAGGATGATATTGGCGTAGAGTCGGGGCTCGCTGGTCTGGATCAGTGCGTGGGCGGCCTTGACCCGGCCGTAGAAATCCTGGCCGACGAGCGGCACCACCTGCCGGTGCGGTTCGTGCTTCGCGCAGCAGGCGATCATCTCCTCGTGCACGGGGTCGAGCCTGTCGCGCTCTGCCTTGACGGTCGAGCGGAAGATTGCCTCGGGGACGAAATCGTCGATCGGCAGCACGCTGAGGACGGCGTTCAGAACCGGGATGAGGTGGTGGCCGTCGAGCCGGATCAGGCGGCGTGCATGTTCGACACCTGGATAATTGCCGTCGACGATGGCGATCTCGTCGCCGTGACCCATGGCGCGAAGCGTAAAAAGCAGCTCCGGGCTTAAGAGCGGATCAAGTTCCTTCAGCATGGTCAATCTCCTTGAAGAGTACGTTTTGGTCGGTGAGATAGCGCGCGAAAATCGGCAGGCTGGCGCCGCCGATGGCGCGCGCTTGGGCGCCGACCGCGCCCTCGATGATATCAGGCATGACGACGCCCTGCAGGTCGAGCTTGGCGGCTTCATTGATCGTCGCCTGCACGATGCGGCTGCGCACCCAGTTGGGAAAGCCGCCGTCGATCACCGCTGCGCTGAAATCGACGATCGAGGCGGCTGCCACGATCGCCTGCGCCAGCGCCTTGGCGGTATCCTGGATCCACGTTTCCATGGGCTCGCCGAAATCCACCCAGTCGTCGGCCGAATACCAGAGCGGCTCCGGATCGATGCCGCGCTCGCGCAGCATGTTTTCAAGCACGAAGATCGAGGCGATTTCGAGCAACTGCTTCGTTTCGCCGTTCTTGCCGCGCACGGGCAGCGGTCCGATCGCGCCCGCCGTGCCGGTGCGGCCGGAAAAGATTGCTGAATTCAGCACGATGCCGCCGCCGATGAAGGAGCCGATGAAGAAATAGACGAAATCCGGGTAGGACGGCCCGACGCCGAAGACGAGTTCGGCGCCGCAGGCGCTGGTCGCATCGTTCTGCAGGAAGACCGGATGGGAGACGCGCGTGGCGACATCCGCCTGCAGATCGACGTCCCGCCAGACCTCCATGGCGCCGGGCGGCGCGCCCACCTCGTCTGCCCAGTTCCAGAGTTCGAAAGGTGCGGCGATACCGAGGCCGGCGATGCGGCCTCGCTGCTTTTCATCGAGCCGGTCCTCGATCTCCCGGATGCCCGAGGTGACGAAGGCCAGGATTTCGTTCGGCAGCGGATAGGCATAGGTCCGATGCAGCTGCATGCGGATGCGGCCGACGAAATCCATCAGCACCAGATCGGCGCTGCGCCGGCCCATCTTTAGGCCGAAGGAATAGACGGCGTCGGGATTGAGATGCATCGGGATCGACGGCTGGCCGACCCGGCCGCGCACCGGCGCGCCCCGAGAAAGCAGCCCTTCCTTTTCCAGGACCCGCATGATGACGGAGACGGTCTGCGCCGAAAGCCCGCTGCGGCGTGCGATATCGGCCTTCGACAGCGCGCCGTAAAGGCGCACCAGCGACAGCACGAGCCGTTCGTTATAAGCCCGCACCCTGACCTGGTTCGCACCTCCGGCCGGATTTAGAATTGGCGGCGGGCCCGGTGTGTTCTCCGGTCCATCCAAGGACGACATGGCCGCTCCTCCCGATCGTTGGCCTATGCCTGATTTTCGCCGAGCATGCCATATGGAATTAATAATTCAATCGGATTTATTTATTGACAAGCCGATTTCTTTTCGCTCTTAATTGCCATCGTCAAGGGCACGGGACGGCTTGTGGGGGCCTTGGGCACTCCACAGCGAAGTGTCATTTTAGCAGGTCCGGACCGCAGGGGCGGTGCCGGCAAACTCTGGGAGGAGTCCATGAAGAAATCAGTTCTCGCTTTCGGCGCGCTCGCGCTCGGTGTCGCTTTTTCCGCTCCGGCGATGGCGGCTGACGTTTCCGCCTGCCTCATCACCAAGACCGACACCAACCCTTTCTTCGTCAAGATGAAGGAAGGTGCGACGGCCAAGGCCAAGGAACTCGGCGTTTCGCTGAAGTCCTATGCTGGCAAGGTCGATGGTGACAGCGAAAGCCAGGTTGCGGCGATCGAAAGCTGCATTGCCGACGGCGCAAAGGGCATCCTGCTCACAGCTTCCGACACCAAGGGCATCGTCTCTTCGGTCAAGAAGGCACGTGATGCCGGTGTGCTGGTCATCGCTCTCGACACGCCGCTCGAGCCGGCAGATGCCGCCGACGCCACCTTCGCCACCGACAACCTGCTCGCCGGCAAGCTGATCGGCCAGTGGGCCAAGGAAACGCTCGGCGACAAGGCCAAGGACGCCAAGGTCGGCTTCCTCGACCTGACGCCGTCGCAGCCGACGGTCGACGTTCTGCGCGACCAGGGCTTCATGATCGGCTTCGGCATCGACCCGAAGAACCCGAACAAGATCGGCGACGAAGACGACAAGCGCATCGTCGGCCATGACGTGACCAACGGCAACGAGGAAGGGGGCCGCAAGGCCATGGAAAACCTTCTGCAGAAGGATCCGAGCATCAACGTCATCCACACGATCAACGAGCCGGCCGCCGTCGGCGCCTATCAGGCGCTGAAGGCCGTCGGCATGGAAAAGAACGTGCTGATCGTCTCGGTCGACGGCGGTTGCCCGGGCGTCAAGTCGGTCAAGGAAGGCGTCATCGGCGCCACCTCGCAGCAGTATCCGCTGCTGATGGCGTCGCTCGGTATCGAGGCGATCAAGAAGTTCGCCGATAGCGGCGAAAAGCCGAAGCCGACTGAAGGCAAGTCCTTCTTCGACACCGGTGTCTCGCTCGTCACCGACAAGCCGGTCTCCGGCCTCAAGTCGATCGATACCAAGGAAGGCACTGCCAAGTGCTGGGGCTGAGCCCAATCTTTTGAAAGAGAGAACGGCCGGGGCTTGATCCCCGGCCGTTTTGGACGGACGATGTGTCGTCGCCCCACCGGCTAAGCAACGAACGGATCAACAAGGGTGACGGCCTCCGCGCGAGTTCGGCGCGCGGATGCGGAGGAGGAACAATGACCGGAGCACAGGAATTCGAACGCGTCCTCGACGGCAGCGACAAGAATGTCGCGTCCTTCGAGCACCAGAAAGTCTCGCTGATAAAGCGGATTCAGCATTTTCTGCACTCGACGCCGGCCGCCGTGCCGCTGATCGTGCTGCTGCTGGCGATCATCATCTTCGGGATCGCGCTTCCCGGGCGCTTCTTCTCTTCATACACGCTGACGCTGATCCTGCAGCAGATCGCTGTCGTCGGTATTCTAGGCGCTGCCCAGACACTGGTCATCCTGACCGCCGGCATCGATCTTTCGATCGGCGTCATCATGGTGATCTCGGCCGTCATCATGGGCAATGTCGCCATCACCTACGGCATACCGACGCCGATCGCAGTGGTCGCCGGGCTTGTCGTCGGTGGCCTTTGCGGATTGCTGAACGGCGCCCTCGTCGCCTTCATGAAGCTGCCGCCCTTCATCGTCACGCTCGGCACCTGGAATATCGTCATGGCGACGAATTTCATTTATTCCGCCAACGAGACGATCCGCGACACCGACGTCGACGAACAGGCGCCGCTGCTGCATCTTTTCGCCGCGAACTTCAAGCTCGGCAGCGCCGTTCTGACGCTCGGCGTCGTTGCCATGGTGTTGCTCGTCCTCTTGCTCTGGTACGTCCTCAATCACACGGCCTGGGGTCGGCATGTCTATGCGGTCGGCGACGATCCGGAGGCGGCCAAGCTCTCCGGTATTCAGACCAAGAAGGTGCTGCTGACCGTCTACACCATATCGGGAGTGATCGCTGCCTTCGCCGCCTGGGTCTCCATCGGCCGCAACGGCTCGATCTCGCCGTCCTCTGCGGTCACCGATTATAACCTCCAGGCGATCACTGCGACCGTGATCGGCGGCATCTCGCTCTTCGGCGGCCGCGGCTCGATTCTCGGCACCCTCTTCGGCGCGATGATCGTCGGCGTTGTGTCGATGGGCCTCAACATGCTTGGCGCCGACCCGCAATGGAAAGTCCTTTTGACGGGCGTGCTGATCATCGCCGCCGTCGGCATCGACCAGTGGATCAGAAAGGTTTCGGTGTAACCATGGCTCGCGAACCCCTTCTCACCGCCCGCGGTCTCGTTAAGCGGTATGGCCGCGTGACCGCGCTCGATAATGCCGATTTCGACCTCTATCCGGGTGAAATCCTCGCCGTCATCGGCGATAACGGCGCCGGCAAGTCCTCGCTCATCAAGGCGATCTCCGGCGCTGTCACTCCTGATGAAGGGGTGATCACGCTGGAGGGCCGGCAGGTACAGTTCAGGTCGCCGATGGAGGCCCGCGAGGCCGGCATCGAAACGGTTTACCAGAACCTCGCCCTTTCGCCGGCGCTGTCGATTGCCGACAACATGTTCCTCGGCCGCGAGATCCGCAAACCCGGTCCCTTGGGTTCGTTGTTCCGCATGCTCGATCGGCCGGCTATGGAAAAGCTGGCGCGCGACAAGCTTTCCGAACTCGGCCTGATGACCATCCAGAACATCAATCAGGCCGTGGAGACGCTCTCCGGCGGTCAGCGCCAGGGTGTTGCGGTGGCTCGCGCCGCCGCCTTCGGGTCGAAGGTCATCATCATGGACGAACCGACGGCGGCGCTCGGCGTCAAGGAAAGCCGCCGCGTGCTGGAACTGATCCTCGACGTGCGCGCCCGCGGCCTGCCGATCGTGCTGATCTCCCACAACATGCCGCATGTCTTCGAGGTGGCCGACCGGATCCATATTCACCGTCTCGGCCGGCGGCTGACGGTGATCGATCCGAAGGAATACACCATGTCCGACGCGGTCGCCTTCATGACCGGCGCCAAGGCGGTGCCGACGGAGCCCGTCGCTGCATGAGCGCACGCATCGACGAAATCGCCGGCGAGGTGCTTGACCGCGCCGGCGGTGCCAGGCGTTTCCTGATTGCCATCGCCGGGCCGCCGGGTTCCGGCAAATCGACCATGGCCGATAATCTGGCAACGGCGCTGAAGGCGAAGGGCGAGACTGCCGCCGTGCTGCCTATGGACGGCTTCCACATGGACAACGCCATCCTGATCGAACGCGGTCTGCTTGCCCGCAAGGGTATTCCCGAGACCTTCGACGTCCGCGGCTTCCTCGATATCGTCCGCGCCGTCCGTCCCGCCGACCAGGAAGTCCTCGTTCCGGTCTTCGACCGGTCGCGCGAACTCGCGATCGCCTCGGCCCGGCCGATCGATCCCAGGGATCGTTTCATCATCATCGAGGGTAACTATCTGCTCTTCACCCAGGGCAAATGGGCGGAACTCGACGGCATTTTCGATTACACGATCATGCTTGCCCCGCCGTTGGAGGTGCTGGAAGAGCGTCTCTGGGATCGCTGGCGCGGCTATAAGCTCAGCGAGGAAGAGGCGAGCGCCAAGGTCTACGGCAACGATCTGCCGAATGGCCGTTTGATCCTCGAAAATCGCCGCCCGGCCGATATGACGCTGGAGATCGCGCTGGCGTGATGCCGCGGCGATAGTTTTCACACACAGAGATAATGAATGTCGCCCAAAAGTGTGCAGCGGTTTTGGGATGACGACATGCGTCAAACAAAGACCTAAAGCGCGTCGCATGAATCAATTTCAATGCGGTGCGCTTTAGTGCTATCGAGGCCGCAGACGCATCGCTTCGGAGGCCTGCCATGCAATCGATCACCATCCGCCGTCCCGACGACTGGCACCTGCATCTGCGCGACGGCGCCATGCTGGAAGGCGTGATCGCCGATACGAGCCGCACCTTCGCCCGCGCCATCATCATGCCCAATCTCGTGCCGCCCGTCGTCACGTCAGCCGACGCGACGGCCTATCGCGACCGCATCCTAAAGGCTTTGCCGAACGGTCATCGCTTCCAGCCGCTGATGACGCTTTATCTCACCGAGCATACGAGCCCCGACGATGTGGAGGAGGGCGCAAGGAGCGGCCTCATCACCGCCGTCAAGCTTTATCCCGCCGGCGCCACGACCAATTCGCATGGCGGAGTGCGCGACATGGAAAAGGCGATGCCGGTGCTGGAGCGCATGGCTGAGATCGGCCTGCCGCTCTGCGTCCACGGCGAGGTGACGACGCCTGAAGTCGATATCTTCGACCGCGAGGCCGTCTTCATCGAGACCGTGCTCGATCCGCTGCGGCAGCGCCTGCCCGAGCTGAAGGTGACGATGGAGCATGTGACGACATCGGATGGTATCGATTACATCAAGGCTGCCAAGGGCAATCTCGCCGGCTCCATCACCACCCATCATCTGATCATCAACCGCAACGCCATTCTCGTCGGCGGCATACGCCCGCATTATTACTGCCTGCCGGTCGCCAAGCGTGAGAGCCACCGGCTGGCCTTGCGCGCAGCCGCGACCAGCGGCGACGCTCGTTTCTTCCTCGGCACCGATTCCGCTCCGCACGTCGATCCGCTGAAGGAATGCGCCTGCGGCTGCGCCGGCATTTACACGTCGATCAATACGATGAGCTGCCTTGCTCATGTGTTTGAGCAAGAGGGTGCACTGGACAGGCTCGAAGCCTTCGCCTCGCTTAATGGACCGGCCTGGTATGGCCTGCCGCCGAACGAGGAACGCATCACGCTGACAAGGCAGGCCGAGCCGGTCGTCTTTCCCGCCAAGATAGAAACCGGGGCCGGGCCGGTGACGGTCTTCGATCCGATGTTTCCCTTGCATTGGCGGGTGGTGGGATAGGTATCACTTCAGCGTTTTCAATTTTAAATAGAATATTCATCTTAAGTCTCGGCGCGACGTTAAACGCGTAACATTTGCGTTGTGCGGTGCATCATTTTTTAACGGATGCATAAGACATTCCTTGTGCGGGCCCCATAAGCTGCCAGCATCCCGCGCGTCTTTTCAGACACGCACAGGACGCTGCAGCACTTTGAATTGCTGCGGAGACTGAAAAGCATGATGCTTGACTATAACTCCCTCTTATTGGCGCTCGGCGTTTCGGCGGCATGCCTCGCCGTGACGTTGATGGGCAGTTGGCTGGTCCGCCGCGATGAAACGGTGCTGCTGACCGCCACCATCGGCCTTGTCCTCGTCGTCAGCGGCATTTTCGTCTATAGCGCCTACGTGAATAGCCCGGAGACATGGCTGGGTGTGGCCAATTTCGTGCTGTTTCATGCCGGTTTCGCCACCATCTGGGGCGCCGGCAAACAGTTCCTCGCCGGCCGCCTGTCGGTGCCGGCCATTGCGATCCGCGCGCTTGCAGCGATGGTCTTCTCCATCGTGCCGATGCTGTCAGGTTATGACGGTCTGGCGTTCATCGCCGACAATCTGGCCATCGCTCTTCTGCTCTTTGCCACCGCCCGGCAATATTGGCTCGCCCGTGCCGAGGCGCCGGCGCCGCTGCTTGGCATCACCGCGCTTTATACGCTGACCGCGATCTCCTTTGTCCTGTGCGCCGCCGTATTGATATCAGACGGAAAGCTGGTGCTGGGAAAGGCACCGAGCAACTGGGCGGAGGATCTGAGCCTTGCCGTCTGCATCGCCGGGATGACCGGGATCGGCGCGCTGTCGCTGGCGCTGCATCAGTGGCGGCTCGCCGCCCGCCATCGCCTCGAGGCGATCACGGATTCGCTGACCGGCCTGCTCAACCGCCGGGCGCTCTTCGACGAATACGGCACACGCCCGATGGGGACAACGACCGCCGTTATTGTCTTCGATATCGATCATTTCAAATCCGTCAATGACCGCTTTGGCCATGCTGCCGGTGACGGCGTGCTCAAGGTCTTCGCCGGCGAGCTTGCCACCCATTGCCGCACTGGCGATACCGCCGCCCGGCTCGGCGGCGAGGAATTCGCTCTGGTGCTGAAGGAGATCATGCCCGGCCGTGCCGAACTTGCGGCCGAGCGCATCCGCAGGGCGTTCGAATCCCGCGAGATCCATATCGACGACGAGGTGCTGACATGCACGGTCAGCGTCGGCGTGGCGCCCGGCCGCTCGAAGCCCCTGGATTTCGAGGCAATGCTGAGTGCCGCCGACAAGGCGCTCTACGCCGCCAAGCGCGCCGGCCGTAATCGCGTCGAGCTTGCCGGCCACCTGCAGGCGATCCCAGCCGCGGCATCGCGCACGGCATCTTGATTCCCGGCGGATCCTCTCTTAACGTCACCATCGGCCGGATGCAGCCAGCCGCCCCGCGACGCCCAGGCGTTATGGTGAATGCATCCAGGAATATCCTTCACATCCCTTGCCGTTTGGCGATTGATGGCGAACGGGTCAGCAGACGCGGGCACTGATCGTCCTGTTTGCCGCCAACGGAAGGATGACATCATGCGCGATTTTCGCGACGCCAAGCTTATGGCAAAAACCCTGCGTCAGGCGCTTGCTGACCGCGATATTTCCCTCACCCACAGCGAAACCCTGGAGATTGTCGCCAGACAATTCGGCTTCGATCAGTGGAATATTCTCTCCGCAAAACTGAATGATGCCGAAGGCGTAAAATCGGCTATAGGCATCGACCCACCCGTGCCGATCTTCCGCATCTTCTCGGTCGAAAAAGCCATGGAATTTTATTGCGGCTTCCTGGGCTTCACGCTCGATTGGGAGCACCGTTTCGGCGAGAACTCCCCGCTTTATTGTCAGGTCTCGCGTGAAAGCATGCAATTACATCTGAGCGAGCATTCCGGCGATGCCAGCCCCGGCGCCGGCATTTTCGTGCGGGTGAAGGATGTGCGCGCCTACCAGGCCGAACTCGCCGCCAAGAACTACCGCTATATGAACCCGGGTATCGAGGAAGCGCCCTGGGGCTTCGAAATGGGCGTCATTGACCCCTTCAACAACCGCATTACTTTCTGCGAGCAGGACTAAAGCAATTCCAGCAAAACTGTGCAGCGGTTCTGCGTCCGAAATTGCATGAAAACAAAGGAAGGGCGGAGGGCATTCCCTCCGCCCTTTTCAGATCAGCATCAGCGCACGAACGAAGGCGACCGAGGAGAGCAGCGAGGCGATGGTCCTCACATGGTTCCACCAAGTCCAGTCCCTGAGATAGGTGGTCCAGAGTGCCACCGTTTCCGGCGCGTTGCCGCTCACCTTCGCGAGCGCATCGTTCATCGGCACGTTGAAGACGATGGTCGAGAGGAACGAGGCGACGACATAGAGTGCCGCGCCTCCCAACATCAGCGAAGATGCCCCGCCGTGCCAGTTGATGGTCGACAGCACGGCGATGACGATGCAGAGGATCGCCGTCGGCACGAAGAGCACCATGAAGGGCGAGCGGACGATCGTCACATTGATCGAGTTCATCGCGGCAATACCCTGTTCCGCCGGAATCCTCGAAAAGGCGGTCATGACGAAGGTCGAGAAGGCGAAGAAAATGCCGGCCACGAGGCCGCTGCCGACAGCGGCAGCGGCGAGGCATATGACGAGAAGGATCTGCATGGTCAGGCGCTCCATATTCCGGTTGCCGCGGTGCGGCGGGCATAGTGGCTGAAATCGGTGGCGGGACGGCCGAGAATATCGGTGACGCCGCTCATGGTGCCGGAATTTCGCCCGTCGAGCACTTGGCCGAAAAGCTCCTCCAGAAGGTCGATCAGTCCGCGGGGCAAGCCCGCGGCGGCGAGCCCCGCGGTGAATTCAGCCATTGAGACCTGCTCGTATTCGATCGGTCGTCCCGGTGCCGCGGCGATTTCGGCGACCGCTTCGCGGAATGTCAGTGCCCGGGGGCCGGTCAGTTCATACGTCCTGTTGCGATGGCTGGGATCGGTCAAGGCCGCGACGGCGGCATCGGCAATGTCCTCGGCATCGATGAAGGGTTCCTTGATCTCGCCTGCCGGCAATTGCAGCCGGCCGGCAAGGATCTCTTCCAGAAACGCGCCCTCGCTGAAGTTCTGGCAGAACCAGGAGGCGCGCAGGATGGTGTGGCCGATGCCTGACGCTTTCAGGGCCGCCTCGCTCCGCTGAGCGCCCTCTTCGCCGCGTCCGGAGAGCAGGACGATGTGGTCAAGGTGGCATTCCATTGCGACCCTGGCGAGTGCTCCAATCGCCTCCGCAGCCCATGCGACGGAGAGATCCGGCTGGAAGGCGACATACGCGCTCGATGCGCCCTCGAGCGCGCCGCGCCAGGTCGATCTCTCCTCCCAGTCGAAGGGACGTGCGCTGGAGCGCGATGCGGCGCGAACGGCGAGGCCACGCTCCTCCAGGCGTTTCATGATGCGGCCGCCGGTCTTTCCCGATCCACCGACGAGGACGATTTCGGAATTCTGCATGTCGAAGCTCCTTCCTTGGGTTCAAAACAAGAGAAAGTCTCTTATTTGCAAAATGCGATAATCTCTCTTATTTTGTTTGTCAACCGCCAAAGGAGCAGACAGTGTCGGAACAGCCGGTCGCAACGCGCAGGCGCAATCAGGAGAATATCGGCCAGCCGCGCCGCATTCCCAGCCAGAAACGTGGCCGTGAGCGTTTCGAAAAAATCCTCGCCGTCGCCGCCGAGCTGATAGAAAGCAATGGCAGTGACGGCTTGAAAATGAGCGAGATCGTCGAAAAGGCCGGCCTCTCCTTCGGTGCGCTCTACCAATATTTTCCCGACAAGACCTCGATCATCCGGACATTGGCCGACCGCTTCAACGAGCAGGGCAGGCAATGCGTGGAGGCGGAATTGGAGAAGGTGAGGGACACTGAAAATCTGCGCACCGCACTCTGCGTCATCGCCGATGAATATTATGCCTTCTTTCGCCGCGAACCCGTCATGCGTGATATTTGGCATGCGACCCATACGGACAAGCTTCTTCAGGAGGTAGATGCCGAGGACATGGAATTCCACGCACAGGCACTGCTTTCGGTGTTACAACGGTTGTGGCCGGCCCGGGCCGAGGCCGAGCTTCTGGCCATCGCCCGGCTGACGATGCAGCTGCTTGCGGCCGCCGTCCGCTATGCGGTTTCGCTTGACGAGGAAGAAGGCGCGCGGGCAATCGCGCTCTTCAAGAAGATGCAGGTTGCCGATATCGATCGGCTGCTGGGCTGACATCCGTCTTCCGTCTGGAAACCGGGCGCTCTTGCTGCTATTGCCGCTTTAACGTCAGCCGAAGGAGAGCCGCATGATCCAGACCACGTTTCCCGACCGCGCCGTCATGGCAGAGCTGCTGGCAAAGATGCTTTGGGAGATCAAGGCGGTGCACTTCAACGCCGAGACGCCCTACAAATATGCCTCAGGCATCATCAGCCCGGTTTATATCGACTGCCGCAAGCTTCTGTCCTTCCCGCGGATCCGCTCGACCGTGATGGATTTTGCCGCCAGCACCCTCTTGCGCGACGCTGGCTTCGAACAGTTCGATTGTATCGCCGGCGGCGAAACCGCGGGCATTCCCTTCGCGGCACTGCTTGCCGATCGCCTCGGCCTGCCGATGATCTATGTCCGCAAGCAGCCGAAAGGCCATGGCCGCAACGCGCAGATCGAGGGCGAGATGAAGGAAGGCTCGCGCGTGCTGGTCATCGAGGATTTGACGACGGCCGGCGGCAGCATGTTCAGGTTCATCGATGCCGTCCGCGCCGCCGGCGGCATCGTCGACCACGGCATCGCGCTTTTCTTCTACGGTATTTTCGCGGAAGCCCAACAGCGCTTCGCCAACGGCAAGGTCCAGTTCCATCATATCGCCACCTGGCGCGAAGTTCTTGCGATCGCCAAGGAGCGGAAGCTCTTCGACGACAAGACGCTGTCTGAAGTCGAAGCCTTCCTCGATGCTCCTCTTGCCTGGTCGGGAAGGAATGGGGGCGTAAGTGAGCTTTCGCTCTAGCCTTTTGACAAAAGCTCGCTTAATCGATTGAAGAACATGTCAGTGCTGTTGGGAGGAATTCGATGATTTTGTGCTGCGGCGAAGCGTTGATCGACATGCTGCCGAGGGAAACGACGTCAGGCGAAAAGGGCTTTGCGCCCTATGCCGGCGGCGCGATCTTCAACACGGCCATCGCGCTCGGCCGTCTCGGCATTCCCACGGCTTTCTTCACCGGCATTGCCGATGACATGATGGGCGAAATCCTGCTCGAGACGCTGAAGGCAAGCAATGTCAATTACAGCTATTGCGCCATCACGCAGCGTCCCTCGACCATCGCCTTCGTCAAGCTGGTGAACGGCCAGGCGACCTATGCCTTTTACGATGAGGGTACGGCCGGCCGCATGATCACCGAGGCCGACCTGCCTGATCTCGGTGACGATTGCGAGGCGCTGCATTTCGGGGCGATCAGCCTGATCCCGAGCCCCTGCGGCGAAACTTACGAAGCGCTTCTCGACCGCGAAGCCGCAAGCCGCGTCATCTCGCTTGATCCGAACATCCGCCCCGGCTTCATCAAGGACAAGCCGGCGCACATGGCCCGCATCAAGCGCATGGCCGCCAAGTCCGACATCGTGAAATTCTCCGACGAGGACCTCGAATGGTTCGGCCTGGAAGGCGACCATGATGCGCTGGCCGCCCACTGGCTGGCCCACGGCGCCAAGCTCGTCGTCATCACCAAGGGTGCCGAAGGCGCCTCCGGCTACACGAAAGACCGTAAGGTGACGGTACCGAGCCAGCGCGTCGTGGTCGCCGATACGGTCGGCGCCGGCGATACCTTCGATGCCGGCGTGCTGGCCTCGCTGAAGATCGATGGTCTGCTGACCAAGGCTCAGGTCGCCTCGCTCGACGAGAAGGCATTGCGCAATGCTTTGGCACTTGGGGCGAAGGCTGCGGCCGTCACCGTGTCGCGTGCTGGCGCCAACCCGCCTTGGGCAAAAGAGATTGGGCTTTAAGACTTAAGTCAGCTCCTGCCCCTCATCCGGCTGCCGCCACCGACCGAGGTGGAGCCACGTGTCTCGACCCGTCCTTCGGACCCCCGCTTGCGGGGAGAAGGGACATGCCGCGCCCTTTCCGTCCCCAGCCTGCGTCTCGTGTGGCAAGTCCCCTCGCCCCGTTTACGGGGAGAGGGTTAGGGTGAGGGGCAAGCGAGCCAATTCCTCAACGCCTATTTCGCAAGCTTCGCCAGCGCCGCTACCAGGCCCTGCGTCGAAGAGTCATGCGAAGCCGCACTCTGCTTGCCTTCGACAACGGGCAGCAGGCCCGTCGCCAGTTCCTTGCCGAGTTCGACGCCCCACTGGTCGAAGGAGTTGATGCGGAAGAGCACGCCTTCGACGAAGACTCGGTGCTCATAAAGCGCGATCAGGCGGCCGAGAGCATAGGGCGTCAGCTTGTCGTAGACGAAGGTGATCGACGGGCGGTTGCCGGTAAAGACGCGATGCGGCGCGATGAAATCGGCCTTCTTGTCGTCCATGCCCTTGTCGGTCAGCTGCTTCTTGGCTTCCGCGAAGGTGCGGCCCTTCATCAGCGCTTCCGACTGGGCGAGAACGTTGGAGATCAAAAGCTGGTGCTGGTGGCGAAGCTCCGGCTCGAAGGCGTTGGCAGCGATCATGAATTCGGCCGGGATGATGCTCGTGCCCTGATGAATCAGCTGGTAGAAGGCATGCTGGCCATTGGTGCCGGGTTCGCCCCAGACGACGGGGCCGGAATTGCCTTCGACCGGCGTGCCGTCGATGGTGACACCCTTGCCGTTCGATTCCATGTCGAGCTGCTGCAGATAGGCCGGGAAGCGCGACAGGCGCTGGTCATAGGGCAGGATGGCGCGGGTGGGATAACCCAGCACATTGCGATGGTAGAAGCCAATCAGGCCGAGCAGCATCGGCAGGTTTTCGGTAATCGGCGCCTTACGGAAATGATTGTCGACGGCATGTGCGCCATCGAGGAACTTGCCGAAATTCTCCGGGCCGACCGCGATCATCAGCGGCAGGCCGATCGCCGACCAGATCGAGTAGCGGCCGCCGACCCAGTCCCAGAAGCCGAAGACGCGGGCGCTGTCGATGCCGAAGGTGGCAACCTTGTCGAGCGCCGTCGAGACGGCGGCAAAATGGTGCTGCACGGCCGCTTCGCCGAGCGCCTTGGCGATGAAATTGCGCGCCGTCTGCGCATTGGTCATCGTCTCAACGGTCGTGAAGGTCTTCGAGGCGACGATGAAGAGTGTCGTCTCGGGCTGAACGAGTTTCAGAATATCGGCGATATGGGCGCCGTCGATATTGGAGACGAAATGCGCGCGCGGTCCGTCATGGAAGGGAGCAAGCGCCAGCGTCGCCATGACAGGGCCGAGATCCGAGCCGCCGATGCCGATGTTGATGACATCAGTAATCGCCTTGCCGGTGGCGCCCTTCAGCGAGCCGGAGCGGATGTCGTCGGCGAACTTGCCCATAGCGGCAAGCACCGCATTGACGTCGGGCATGACATCCTTGCCGTCGACCAGAACCGGCGTGTTGGACTGGTTGCGCAGCGCGGTGTGCAAAACGGCGCGATCCTCGGTGAAATTGATCGCCTTGCCGGAGAACATCTCCTCGCGCTTCTTCTCGACACCGCCGTCTTCGGCGAGTTTCACCAGGAGCTTGAGGATGTCGTCATTCACGGCCGTCTTGGAAAAATCCATCAACAGGTCGTCAAGCGAGACCGAGAAACGCGAGAAGCGCTGCGGATCGGCCGCGAATGCGGCGCGGATATCGGTCGCCTTGGTGGCATCAGCGGTGCTTTTCAGCTGTTCGACGATGGCGTTCATGGGAGGCTCCTCTGGAGGCGGAAAGGGTTGCGGAAACTATTCGCTTTATCGGGGGCAAATCAAGTTCAGCTGCCAATCGAAATATGAAAAAAGCCACCCGCGGCAAGCGGATGGCTGTCAATTTCATGAGACCGTCAAATTCAGCCGCGCAGGTCCTTGCGCAGGATCTTACCAACAGGCGACTTCGGCAGTTCGGTGCGAAACTCGATGAAGCGCGGGCGCTTGTAATTGGTGAGGTTGGCGATGCAATGGGCTTTCACCTCCGCTTCCGTCAGGTTCGGATCCTTCCTGACGACGAAGAGCTTCACAGCCTCGCCGGAATGCCCATCCGGCACGCCGATCGCGGCGGCTTCGAGGATGCCGGCATGCATTGCGGCGACTTCCTCGATTTCGTTCGGATAGACGTTGAAGCCCGAGACGAGGATCATGTCCTTCTTACGGTCGACGATCTTGGTATAGCCGCGTTCGTCCATGAAGCCCATGTCGCCCGAGCGGAAATAGCCGTCGGCCGTCATCACGCACGCGGTTTCCTCCGGCTTCTGCCAATAGCCGGCCATCACCTGCGGCCCGCGGATGCAGATCTCGCCAACCTCGCCTGATGGCAGCGAATTGCCATTCTCGTCGCGGATATCGAGTTCGGTGGAGGGTATTGGCAAGCCGATCGTGCCGGTGAACTCGGGTGAATCGAAGCGGTTGGCGGTGGCGACAGGCGATGTCTCGGACAGGCCGTAGCCCTCCGTTATCGCCGTGCCTGTTATCTTTAGCCAACGGTCGGCGACCGGGCGCTGCACAGCCATGCCGCCGCCGAGCGACATGATGAGCGGGGAGAAGTCGAGCTTGGCGAAATCGGCATTGTTCATCAGCGCATTGAACAGCGTGTTGAGGCCGGGGAAGATATGCACATCGGACTTTCCGAACTCCTTGACGAGGCCGGGAATGTCGCGCGGATTGGCGATCAGGATGTTATGCGCCCCGAGCGACATGCCCATCAGCGAATTCACCGTCAGCGCGAAGATGTGGTAGAGCGGCAGGGCGCAGAGGAAATTCAGTACCTCCGGCTCTTTCTTGCGCCCGAAAGCCGATCGGAGCCAGAGCGACAGCTGCATCTTGTTGGCGAGCAGGTTGCGATGCGTCAGCACCGCGCCCTTGGCAACGCCTGTCGTGCCGCCGGTATATTGCAGGAACGCGATGTCGCCGCCTGCAAGCGCGACCGGCTGAAGCTTCTTTGCAGCACCTTCGCGCAGCACCCGGCCGAAGCTCTTATGCTGAGGGATCGACCAGGAGGGAACGAGTTTTTTCACCTTACGCACGGCGAAATTGACGATCAGCCCTTTTGGTCCCAGCATTTCACCGAGCGAGGTGACGACCACATGACGCAGGTCCGTCTTGTTGAGGACCTGCTCCACCGTGCGGGCGAAATTCTCCAGCACGAAGATCGCCTTGGCGCCGGAATCCCGCAACTGGTGTTCGAGCTCGCGCGGCGTATAGAGCGGGTTGACGTTGACGACGACAAGGCCTGCGCGCAGGATGGCATAGGTCGCAACCGGGTTCTGCAGCACATTCGGCATCATCACCGCGACACGGTCGCCCTTCTCAAGGCCGATGCTTTGCAGCCAGGCGGCGACCTTGCGCGTCTGGCTCTCCAGTTCGCGGTAGCTCATCGCCTTGCCCATGCTGGAAAAGGCGGTGCGGTCGGCGTAACGGGCGCAGGATTTTTCGAGGAGTTCGGCAAGCGAGGCATGTTCCAGCGGCGGGAGCTCGGCCGGAATGATGTCGGGATAGCTGGCAAGCCAAGGTTTGCCCGGCTTGTCTCCGTGCGGATGGACGGAAATGCTGTTCATCGTGTCCTCTCTCCCTTGAGGCCGCCGCACCGGCGTGTTGCCGGGAATCGACTGAAGGATCCTCCATCTTTCAGTCCGGCAGCTTATGCCTTTGCCTGAACGGTTCAAGCCGAGATTGAAGCTATACTAACCTTGACGTAAACGTCAACATTCGCCGCCGCACGATAGTGGCGAGGGCAGGGAACTTTGAGTCTGCCATGGAGTTGATCATCCATACCAGCCATGAGGAACACCAAAAAGGAGGTGCACAATGTTGAACGAGGATACCGACGCCACCCGCCGCGACGAGGATGTCAAGGGCAAGCATTCGCTGATCGCCAGCGACCGCGTCGAGGGCACCCGCGTCTATGGGTCCGATGGCAGGCATATCGGCTCGATCGAACGCCTGATCATTGGCAAACGCGACGGCCGCGTAGCCTATGCCGTGCTGAGCTTCGGCGGCTTCCTCGGCATCGGGCACGATCACTATCCGCTGCCTTGGGAAAAGCTAAATTACGACACCAAGCTGGACGGCTATCGCATCGACCTTACCAAGGAGCAGATCGAAGGCGCCCCGAGCTATTCGGACGATGATGACACCTGGTACAACGATAATGGCCGCCGGGTCTATGATTACTACGGCGTGCCGCCCTACTGGATGTAACCATCGTCCGATGGACCGAGCTGGAAGGGCCCCGCTGGATGCGGGGCCTTTTTAGTGTTTGGCGACGAGATCGTTGGCCGATCGCAGCACGGTGCCGATGGTAATGTCTTGTACGACGATCGCCTTTGTCGTCTTGATCTCGAAGACATGGCTATCTCCCGGCAACAGCGTCACCAGCATTGAATCGACGACGGCATCCGGGTCGAGTCGATCCGCCATCAGGCAAAGCTCCTTGAGGAAATTCTGGGCCGTCACCTCGACCGCATACCCGCCATCGATCTCCGTGACATCGATCATCAGCCGCGGCGCCGGCAGATTGAGTTCGATATCCTCGACGAAATAATGGAAGGCGCGCCTGTCCAGCATCTGGACGACGATCACCTCATCCCTTGGTAAGTCAGGGTTTACGATATCCTCGGGCAGCGGAAATTCCTTTGCCTCGAAACGGTCGCAGAGCAGTCTCCAGAATTCGAACTCCGCAAGCATGGTGCCATCAAGCTTCATGCGCCTGCCGCTGATCTTCGCCCGCCAGAACAGCGTCCTCTCGTTGACCGCCACCGCCGCAAGCCCGCCGTTGCGCGGCTGGATCGTCAGCAGGCGCGGATCATAGGCTGCCTTCAGCGCATACCAGAGCGGCTTGCGGCGCCCGGCCGAATCGAGGGCGGCCCATGAGGTCACCGGCCAGCAATCGTTGAACTGCCAGACCACCGCCCCTTTGCAGATATCCCGATGCGAGCGCATGTGCTCGACGCCGAAGCGGATGGCGCGGGCCTGATTGAGCTGGGTGGCGAAGTGCCAGTCGTCCATCGTTTGCGGCTCCGGCAGATGCCCGGACAGGCCGCGGATCAGCTTGTCATTGCCCTGCGTTGCCTTCTGATGGTGGAAGACGCCGTTCGATTGCGGCGTCAGCGGCGCATCATGCACGCTTTCAGTGATCGTCGCCCAGGCGGCCGGCGCCTGCCAGCCGAATTCGGAGCAGAAGCGTGGAATATAATTGCGGTAGACTTCGTAGCCGACATCGTTCCACACGTCCCAGATATGTTTGCAGCCATGCGCGTCGGCATTCGGTTCGATCTCCATCGAGCCGGAATAGGGACTACCGGGATAATAGGGCCGGTCGGGGTCGAGCTCAGCGCAGAGCTGGGGCAGCAGGTCGAGATAGTAGCCGAGCCCCCAGCTTTCGCCCGCCTTGATGATCGGCCGCCAGCCCCATTCGTCGAAGCCCCAGATGTTTTCGTTGTTGCCGTTCCAGAGGACCAGCGAGGCGTGCGGCATCAGCCGCACGACATTGTCGCGCACTTCCGCCTCGACCTCGCTTCTGAGCGGCTCCTCCTCTGGGTAGGCGGCGCAGGCAAAGAGGAAATCCTGCCAGACCAGCATGCCGGCCCGGTCGCAGGCCTCGTAGAATTCGTCGCGCTCGAAGATACCGCCGCCCCAGACGCGCAGCATGTGGATATTGGCGTTCTTCGCCTCCTCGATCCGCGCGGCATAGCGCTCGGCCGTCACGCGCGAGGGGAAGCAATCGTCGGGGATCCAGTTCGCTCCGCAGATGAAGAGCGGCACGTCGTTGATGATGAAGGTGAAGGCGGAGCCATGCGCGTCGGGCGAGGTATCGAGCCGCAACGAGCGGAAACCGAGTTCGCGCTTGAAGCTGTCGAGCAGATCTCCGCTGGCCTCGTCGATCAGCCTCAGCGTCATCGGATAGAGCGGCTGTGCACCGAGATGGTGCGGCCACCAGAGCTGCGGCGAGGGGAGGGCAAGCTCGAAGGCGACCTCGTCCTCGTCACCGCCAATCGCCACCGTCGTCGTCACGCCGCCGATCTCGGCGACCAGCCGGCACGGCGTCCTGTCGCCATGCCGCGCCAACCGGGCATGCACCGTCACCAACCCGTCGCCGCCGGCAAGCGTTGCCGATACCCGTGTTTCCGCAAGTCGCGCCCGATCCCAGCTTTCCAGCCGCACGGGCTTCCAGAGGCCTGCCGTCACCAGCGTCGGGCCCCAGTCCCAGCCGAAATTGCAGGCCATCTTGCGCATCAGATTGCCTGGTCCCGGATAGTTGTTGGGACGGTAGCCGTAATATTTCTCCATCTCGGCGCCATAGGCGTAGGCCGAGTGGAAGATCACCGCGAGTTCGTTTGCCCCGGCCCTCAGCAGTCCCGACACGTCGAAGCGGTAGGTGCGATGCATGTTGAAGGTGCGGCCGATCTCTTCGCCGTTGAGGGTAATGATCGCGATCGTATCGAGCCCGTCGAAGACGAATTCCTGCACCCTGCCATCGTCAGGCACCGCCTCGAAGCTGCAGCGATAGGTCCAGTCCGTCCTGCCGATCCAGTCATTGGTGATCTCGTTAACGTCGATGTAGGGATCGGGGATCTGCCGGTTGGCGAGAAGGTCGAGATGCACGCAACCTGGCACCGTCGCGGGAATGGCGGAGGGCAGGCTGGGCCTTGCTGTATCGTTGCAGGAAAGCATCCAGCCGGAATTGAGCGCGGTCTTCTCGATCATGCCGGGTGCCTCAGAGAAACCGGCCGTGGCGCTGCAGCACCTCGATCTTGTACCCGTCGGGATCGCTGACGAAGAAGAACAGGCCGAAGAGCTTGCCGTCTCGGTTGAGTTCGACCAGCTCGCCCGGCTTGAGCCCAAGTTTCGACAGCCGCTCGCGTTCGACCGCCACCTCTTCGACGGAGAGCGCGAGATGGCCATAGGCATTGCCGAGGCCATATGGCTCGGTCCGGCCCTTGTTGACGGTCAGTTCCAGCTCAAAGCCAGTCTCGGCATTGCTCAAATAGATCAGCGTGAAGGTATCGAAATCGACGCGGTCGGCGACCGAAAGGCCGAATGCCTTGCTGTAGAATTCGACGGAACGCGCCTCGTCGAGAACGCGGATCATGGAGTGGATCATCTTCGCCAAGGCGGCCTCCCATTGCATCGATCACCGCAATCTTGGTAGCGGTCCTCTTACGCAGTGCGCAAGCCGATTCTTCGCGTGATCGCTCCTTCGATGAGGCCCATGGCGTCATAGATCAGCACCGCCATCAGGCCGACGATCAGCCCTCCCTGCAGGATGAAGGCGGTGTTGTCGGAAATCAGCCCGGCGATGATCACCTCGCCAAGGCCCTTTGCCGCAACCGTCGAGCCGATCGTCGCCGTGCCGATATTGATGACGGTCGCGACCTTCAATCCTTCGAGGATCAGCGGCAGGGCAAGTGGCAACTCGACGCGAAACAGCCGCTGCGTGCCGTTCATGCCCATGCCATCGGCGGCGTCGAGCACCTGCGGCGAAACCTGCTTCAATCCAGCGACGGTGTTTTCGAAGATCGGCAACAGGCCGTAGAGAAAGAGCGCAATCAGCGTCGGCATGGCGCCGAACCCGGTGGCGGGAACGGCGAGCGCCAGCACTGCGACCGGCGGAAAGGTCTGCCCCGCATTGGCGATCGCGCGCGATAGCGGCAGGAAGTCAGCCCCGCTCTCCCGCGTCACGAAGATGCCGCCGAGAACGGCAAGCACGGCGCTGCAGACGATCGATCCCACAACCAGCTGCAGATGCCCGGCGGCAAGGGAGGCAAGGCTGTTCTGGGTGTAGACCGCAGGCGCATTGTTGTTCGTCAGCGGCACCAGCATGAAGGACAGCCACTCCGTCCTGAACAGCAGGATCAGCAGCAGGGCGAGCGCCGCCAGGCGGAAGAGATTGGCGACGAGGAGTTTCATGCCTTGCGGCCCAGCTCGAGAAGCCGGCTCATCGAGATCGATCCCACGGGCGCCTTCTCTCCGTCCTGCACCGCCGCCTCGTCGACCCCCTGCCAGATCATTTCGGCGAGTGCATCGCGCAGGCTGAGGGACTGCGGCAGGGCATAGGCGAGGCCGCTCTTTGCAGGCTCCATGCTTTCCTTCAGCGGCAGCAGCGACATCAGCTTCAGCGCCCGGTCGGAGGTGCCGGTCAATTGCTGCACGAAGGGATCAGCTGGCTCGGTCAGGATCTTCTCCGGCGTCGAGCATTGCAACAATTTGCCCTGGCTCATCACGGCAATCTGGTTGCCGAGATGGAAAGCCTCGTCCATGTCGTGGGTGACGAGAATGACAGTCGTGCCGAACTGTTTCTGGATCGCCAGAAGGTCGTCCTGCGCCTTGCCGCGGATGACCGGATCGAGTGCGCCGAACGGCTCGTCCATCAAAAGCAGTTCCGGTTCGGCCGCAAGCGCCCGGGCCACGCCGACACGCTGCTGTTGGCCGCCGGAGAGCTGATGCGGATATTTGTCGGCGAAGGTCGCCGGGTCGAGATTGAAGAGCCCGAGCAGTTCCTCGACCCGTTTGGCGATGCGCACGGAATCCCAGTCGAGAAGCTGGGGAACGGTCGCGATATTCTGCGCCACCGTCCGGTGTGGAAAGAGACCGTGGCCCTGGATCGCATAGCCGATCTTGCGGCGAAGCTCGGTCACCGGGACATCGATCACATTCTGGCCGCCGACGAAGATCTCGCCTTCGGTGATCGGCACCAACCGATTGATCATCCGCATCAGCGTCGACTTGCCAGAGCCCGACGTGCCGACGATGACGGTGATCGAACCCTTCTCGACACACATCGAGACTTTGTCGACGACGGTGGCCGCGCCATAGCGCTTGGTGACGTTCCTGATCTCGATCATGGTCATGCAGCGGATCCCCGAATGCTGTCGATGACCGCATCGAGGATGACGGCCGATGAGAAGGCGAAGAAGACGGTCGGCACGGCGCCGAGCAGGACGAGGTCCATGGCTGTCTGGCCGAGCCCCTGGAAGATGAAGATGCCAAAGCCGCCGCCGCCGATGAGCGCCGCGATCGTCACCATGCCGATCGCCTGCACCAGCACGATACGAATGCCGGTGAGGATGACGGGAAAGGCAAGCGGCATGTCGATGCCGGTCAGGATCTGCCGGCGCGTCAGCCCCATGCCGGCGGCGGCATCACGCACCGAGGGATCGACGCCCTGAAGGCCGACGACGGTGTTGGCGACGATCGGCAGCAGCGAATAGAGCACGAGCGCGATCAGTGCAGGTGCCGTGCCGATACCGCGGACGCCGATATCGGCCGCCAGCGGCACATGGGTGGCGAGATAGCCGAGCGGCAGCATCAATAGGCCGAAGAGGGCGAGGCTCGGGATCGTCTGGATGAGGCTCAAGCCCTGCAGCACGACGGCGCGCAGCTTTGGCACCCAGAAGCAGAGGATGCCGAGTGGCAGGCCGAGAACGATGGCGATGGCAAGGGAGCCGAGCGCCAGCAGCAGATGCGAGATTGCCTCCGTCCGGAACTGTGGCGCCCGCGTGGAAAATTCCTTCATGATCGAGAGGCTGTCGAGCAGGCCTGACGAGAGCGAAAGGAAGAGCAGCGCCGTATAGGCCGCAAGGACTGCAACCCGCATCCAGGGCGCCAGCCTGATTTTGATGAGTGCATCGGATATGATGAGACCGATCACGGCGAACAGGACCCAGAAGCCGCCGCCGGGCGTCATGCGCGCCACCGTGCTGCCCGGCGGCGTCGCCGCCGTCGAAACGAGGCCGATCGCAGCAATCAGAGCCGCAAGGCAGAGTGTGGCGATCGCAAGCCGGGCCAGCGCATTGCGGAGAAACAGCGTGGCGAAGGCGGTGTGAAGCAGAAGGGCGGTCAGGATGATGACGGAGGGCTGGGGAAAGAGCTGCGTGAGCAGCATCGGCTTGCCGGCGGCGATGCGGTTCGCCTTCACATAGATGAAGGGCATCAATGCCGTGGCCGCAATGCCGCCGGCCACCAGAACCACTCCGAGCCGGTCCAGCCTGCGGACCGCTGAGGTTTCTTCCATCAATTCAATCCCGTCTGGCCCTGTCAGCAAAGGGAGGCTCCGCCCGCAGCCGGGCGGAGCAGGGGGCGACTACTTCAGAAAGCCTTTTTCCTTGAGATAGGCCTCGGCGACGGATTTCGCCGGCTCGCCATCGACCTGGATCTTGGCGTTGAGCTTGCGCAGTTCGTCGGCGGTCAGGCCCTTGAAGATCGGCGAGAGAACTTCCTCGATCTTCGGGTTGGCCTTCAGCACCTCTTCGCGGATGATCGGCGTCGGCGCATAGACCTGCTGCACGCCCTTGTCGTCTTCGAGAACGGTAAGTTCGGCCGCCTCGATCGCGCCGTCCGTGCCGTAGACCATGGCGGTGTTGACGCCGTTCGTCTGGTCGGCGGCCGCCTTGATTGTCGCCGCCGTGTCGCCGCCGGAGAGAACGACCATCTGGTCGGGCTTCAGCTGGAAGCCGTAGGTCGTCTGGAAGGCAGGAAGCGCGCCGGCCGAATTGACGAATTCGGCCGAAGCCGCAAGCTTGGCGGCACCGCCGCCGGCAACCCATTTGCCGAAGTCCGTAAGGCTCTTCAGCTTGTTCGGGCCGGCGACGTCGTTGCGCACGGCGAGCGCCCAGGTGTTGTTCGCCGGCGAGGGCGTCAGCCAGACGATCTTGTTGGCGTCGTAGTCGAGCTTCTTCGCCAGTTCATAGCCCTGGTCGATATTCTTCCAGGCAGCATCGTCGGCCTTGTTGAAGAAGAAGCCGGCATTGCCGGTATATTCCGGATAGATGTCGATTTCGCCTGCGGTGATCGCCTTGCGCACGACAGGCGTGGCGCCGAGCGCGATGCGGTCCTGCGTCTTGATGCCGTTCGCTTCGAGAGCGAGCGCGATGACGTTGCCGAGCAACGTGCCTTCGGTGTCGATCTTCGACGACACGACGACGTCGGCGGCCTGGGCCGCACCCACCGCAAAGGCGGAGAGCGAAACGGCAAGTGCGAGTTTCTTCAGCATGGAATATCCCCTTGTTTAAACACCGTTGACCCTGCAGCGGCGCACGTCTTTCAGACGTGCAAAGGACGCTGCAGCACTTTGAATAGCCGCATAATTTATCCTGAAGTCGGCTCCGATTTCAGGAATCATGCAGTGCCCAAGCCCTTGGTAGGACTTGCGCTCAGGAAATCCGCCGGCGAGGGCGACGAGGCCGCCATCATGCCGGAATTGCGTGCGTCATGGAAATAGCGTGCATGCCCGAAAAATCGATGCAAGCCCCTCCAGTATTTGCGGTCGCGCCGAGATTATGGCGGGGAATGCGCCTCCGCGCGCGGAAACACATTCCCATTTCCAGGGCCGGCGTGATTTGTTTTTGTCCCCTTGCGTGTTTCCACGGTGTTCCGGTGCTCTCTCGTGGGTTTCCACCGCCCGGATTTTTATGCAGCAAACGATAGACTGCCGATCCCGAGGCAGGGATATCTTTTTTCATGAACACATCATATCGTCCGGTTTTTCCAGCGCTTTCCGGAGTAGCCGTTTGCATCTCGGTGCCCTGTTCATTGCAAGCCATGTCCTGACAACAGGGTCCGTCCGCGAGACAGCGCGGCGCTTCCAGCTGTCGCCTTCCACCGTCTCGACCGCAATCCATAATCTCGAGATCGAACTGGCGATCAAGCTGACGGAACGCACCTCCGGCGAGCTGGTGATGCTGCTCGCAAGCGGCCGGGTGCTGGAAGGCCTGGAGCCGATCACGGCCGCGATCGGTGAGGTCGGCCAAGTGAGCGGTCACGACAGCGTGGCCGCCGCAGAGGTCTACGAGGCCTGGGCATCCCGCATTCCCATCAAGATCGTTACGATGGAGCGCTTTCTCGAAGTCGCCGACCAAGGCAGCATCAACCGCGCCGCCCGCCGCCTTCGACTCGGTCAGCCGCAGCTTTCGCTTCAGCTTGCCAATCTCGAGAAATTTTTCGGCCACCGCCTATTCGAGCGGCAGGCGCAGGGGTCGGTGCTGACGGAGGAGGGCAGGCGCGCCTACCAGATCTTCATGGGGATCAGCCAGGCGTGGAACGATCTGAAATCTTCGGCTGACGAGCGCTATCGGCGCACCGCCCGTTCGCTGCGCATCGGCTCGATCATTCCGACTGGATCGGAAAGCTGGGTGGCGCGCTGCCTGGGTGTGCTGGTTTCGGAATGGAATGCGCGCCGCAACAACAATGCGATCTCGCTGGTCTCGATGACCGCCGACGATCTGCGCGAGGCGCTGAAGAACGGCCGTATCGATGTCGCCATCCTGGATTCGGTCTTCGGCCTCGAAAACTTCCGGCATCGTGAACTGCTGCAGACCGATATGGTGGTGATCGCGCCGCCGAATAGCATCGAAACCAGCGTCGCCGATCTCGTCGCCGGCCATGCGATCTGCATGCCGAGCCCGCGAACGGGCCTCGGCCACGCGGCTATGGCCTTCAGCGATGCGCGCACGCCCAACCGGCGTTTGCGCAGTCAGGACATCACCGCGGCGGATTCGCTCCCCGTGATTGTCGACCTCGTCGCCAATCACGGCTACGTCTCTTTCCTCGGCCGCGTCAGTGCCATGCCGATTGCCAACAAGGTGCGCATCGTCGATCTCGACGTGCGTGTGCCGATGTCCTATCACGTCGCCTTCAACCATCGTAAAGCAGCCGCCGATGCCTGCGCTGTCATCATCGACGCGGCGGCGAGGATTACATCGCAACCCGTCGCCTAATCAGGCGCCCTGGTTTAAGGAATGCACAGGCGGAACGAGGGAGATTGCACGTGACCATTCTGCTGGAAGTATGCGTGGACAGCGCCGAAGGCCTTGCCGCCGCGATCGAGGGCGGCGCCGGCCGCATTGAGCTCTGCTCAGCCCTCGAGCTCGGCGGCCTGACACCGCTGCCGAGCCTGATGAGGATCGCCGCCAGGGCGCCCATCCCGGTCTACGCAATGATCCGCCCCCATGCCGGTCCCTTCATCTTCGACGGGACGGACGAGGAAGCGATGATGATCGATATCGATGCCGTGCGCACAGAAGGCCTTGCCGGCGTCGTCATCGGCGCCAACCGGCGGGATGGTACGCTCGACATGCCGCTGATCCACCGCTTGAAGGCGCATGCGGCCGGCCTCGGCTCGACGCTGCATCGCGCTTTCGATCTGGTGCCGGATGCCGATCAGGCGCTGGAGCAGGCGGTCGAACTCGGCTGCGAACGCATTCTCACCTCCGGCTGCGCGTTAAAGGCGGCCGATGGTCTGGAAACGCTGAAGCGCATGTCTGCAAAGGCCGCCGGCCGCATCGCGATCATGCCGGGCAGCGGCATTCGCCCGGCAAATGTCGGCGAAATATTGCGGGCGACCGGCGCCCGCGAGGTCCACGGCTCCTGCAGTTCGCCTGTCGAAAGTGCAGACCCGCGAGCGGTCGCGTTTGGCTTCGAGGCGAAAAGCACAAATAAGACGGATGTCACGGTGGTCAGGGAGATGCGCCGCGCGATCGCGGCGACGCTTTAGGTAACACTAATCACCGCCTTGATCAGTCCATTCTTCTCATGCGCCCAGCGCGCGAGATCGCGCGGCGCGTCGGCAAGCGTTGTGCGGTGGGTAATGAGCTTCTCCACCGGCACCAGGCCTTTGGCGATCGAATCTGCGACATGTTCGAAATCGGCTCGGGTAGCGTTTCGGCTGCCGATCAGCATCATTTCGCGCTTGTGGAATTCGGGATCGGAGAAGCGGATATCGTCCTTGACGACGCTGACCAGCACCAGCGCGCCGCCATGGGCAACGAAGGAGAAGGCCTTCTCCATCGACGGGCCGTAACCCGTCGCGTCGAAGACCACGTCGAAACCGTCGCCATTGGTCTTTTCCCGCACGGCATCAGCCGTTTGTTCGTTGGCAACGATGCCGGAGGTGAAGCCGAAACGCTCCGATGCCATCTGCAATCGTTCGGCGCTGGTATCGAGCAGCGTGACCTCATGACCTGCGATGCGCGAGAAGAGCGCTGCCCCAAGCCCAATCGGTCCGGCTCCGATGACAAGCGCCCGTGCGCCAGCAGCCGCCATCGATCGGCGCACCGCATGAGCGCCAATCGCCAGGAACTCGACGGTTGCCGCGGCCTCGAGGCTTAAGCCCTTGGCGGGATAGAGGTTCTCGGCCGGAACCGAGATTTCCTCGCAGAAAGCGCCGTCCGTATGGACGCCGAGCACCTTGATGTTTGTGCAGCAGTTCGGCTTGCCCTGACGGCAGGCGACGCATTGCCCGCAAGAGAGATAGGGGTTGACGATGACGGGCGTGCCGACCGCGAGGGCCACACCGTCGCCCGCTTCCAGCACCGTCGCCGAGACCTCATGGCCCATCACCCGGGGATATTCGAGGAAGGGATGTTTGCCCTCGAAAATATGATAGTCCGTGCCGCAAATGCCGACATGGCTGACGGCAAGGCGCACCCAGCCCGCTGCAGGTTCCGCAGGCGAAGGACGCTCGACGATATCGAGCACGCCGGGCTCCCGGCAAAGAACTGCTTTCATGACGGGTCTCGCATTGCTGGAATTGAGGATGCCGGCCTGACAGGCAGGCCGGCTGTCCCTTTGTCGCTCAATTGCTCCGGCGGCGGCGCAGCTGATCGAAGAACACGATCACGATGATCAGCAGACCGGTGATGATGCGCTGCCAGAAGGAGTTGACGTTCAGAAGGTTCGCGCCGTTGTTGATGGTGGCGAGAATGAAGGCGCCAATCAGCGGTCCATGCACGGAACCCACCGCGCCGAACAGGCTGGTGCCGCCGATGACGGAGGAGGCGATCGCCTGCAGTTCCCAGCCGTCGGCCTGTGTCGCGTTACCGATTGCGATACGCGAGGCGAGCAGCACGCCGACAAAAGCCGCGAACGATGCCGAAAGAATATAGGCGAGGTAGATCATCCACTTGACGTTGACGCCGGAAAGGCGCGCTGCCTCGGCATTCGAACCGACGGCGAAGAGATAGCGGCCCCAACGGCTCAGATGCAGGAAGACGAAGGAGGGGATCGCCACCAGGATGACCATCCAGAACAGGCTTGGAACGCCAAGGAAATCGGCGCGGGCGAAGTTGCTGAAGCTCTCGTCGGTGATGCTGATCGTCGAACCGTTGGTGATCAAGAGGCCAATGCCGCGCAGCGATGTCAGCGTCGCCAGCGTGATGATGAATGGCGGCAGGCCCATATGCACGATGCCGAAGCCATGGAAGGCGCCGATCGCAACACCGATTGCCAGCGTCAGTATGATCGCCGCCCAGAGCGGGATGCCCGCCTGTAGCAGCCAGGCGATGATGACGGTGCAGAAGCCGACGATGGCGCCGACGGAAAGGTCGATACCAGCCGTGATGATGACGAAGGTCTGGCCGAGCGCCAGGATCGCCGTCATCGCGCCTTGGCGCAGCAGGTTGGAGATGTTGAGCGGCGTCCAAAAGCTGTCCGTCGAGAAGCCGAGCACGACCCAGAGGAAGATCAGCAACCCGATCAGGGTCAGGCCGAACAGGATGTTCATCTTCCGGCGCGGCGGCGGCGCGACGATTTCGGTGGGGGTGGCAGTCATAGGTTTTCTCCCTCTTATTCTTCTAGCTCAGACGCCGATCGCTTCGCTGAGCACTTCTTCATGCGTCGCCGTATGGAAATCATGGCTCGCGACGAGCTTGCCGCTGCGGAAGACGTGCAGCCGGTCGGCCAGTTCGTAGACCTCAGGCAGGTACGAGGAGATCAGGATAATGCCTGCCCCCTCCTTCAGAAGCTTGGCGAAGAGCCGGTAGATTTCCGCCTTGGTGCCAACGTCGACGCCAACGGTCGGCTCGTCGAAAATGAAAAGCCGAGCGCCGTGGCTCAGCCACTTGCCGATGACGATCTTCTGCTGGTTGCCGCCCGACATGCTGGAGGCCGGAACGCGCCGGCTCGGCGTCTTGATGCTGAGATCGCGGATCTGCTTGTCGGCATTCGCCGATTCGCGCGCGTGATTGATGACCGCGCCGTGGCTGAGGCGTCCGAACACCGGCAGGTTGATGTTGAGACCGATCGGCAGGTTGAGGCAGAGCCCCTGGTCGCGCCGGCTTTCGGGCGCGAGCGCAATGCCGAGCTCCATCGCGGTGCGTTCGTTCTTGATGTCGACGCGCTTGCCCATCCAGTGGATTTCGCCCGCAGTTGTCGGCTGGCGCCCGTAGAGCCCGAGAGCAAATTCGCTGCGCCCGGCGCCGATCAGGCCATAGAGCCCGACGATCTGTCCTGCCTTGACGCTCAGCGACACATCTTCGAAGCCCGGACCGGTAAGCCCCCTGACGTCGAGGATCGTCTCGCCGATCGGAATGTCTTCCTTGTGGTAGATCTGCTCGATCGAGCGATTGATCATCAGCGCGATCAGTTCGGCGTCATTGGTTTCGCCGATGAGGCGCGTGCCGACATGCGTGCCGTCGCGCAGCACCGAGACACGGTCGGCAAGCTCGAAAACTTCCTCCATGCGGTGGCTGATATAGACGATGGTGACGCCTTCGCCCTGCAGACGGCGGATCAGCTTGAAGAGCTGCGCGGACTCCTGGCGGGTGAGATAGGCCGTGGGTTCGTCGAAGATCAGGAACTGCGTGCCGCGCATGGCTGCGCGCGCGGTGGCGACGAGCTGCTGCTGACCGATCGTCAGCGAGCTCAGAAGCGCACCGGCCGGCAGGCCGAAGCCAAGATCGTCGAGAACGGCCTGCGCCATCTTCTCCATCTGCTTCTTGCGCATCAGCCCGAAACGGTTGACCTCGTCCCCGAGGAAGAGATTGGCGGCAACAGTCAGATGCCGGCAGAGCACGACCTCCTGGTGGACGGCGTTGATGCCGCGGGCGATTGCCTCGTTCGGCGTCGACAGCCCCACCGGATGGCCGCACCACAGGACCTCACCGGCCGTGCGGGGGATGACGCCGGTGAGCAATTTGATGAGGGTGGATTTGCCGGCGCCGTTTTCGCCGACGATGGCGTGGATTTCGCCGGCAAGGAAGGTCAGCGTCGCAGGCTTCAGCGCCTGTACGTGACCGTAATTCTTCTGCAGGCCTTTCAGTTCGAGGATGGGCGATCCGGCGGCAATTCGATTGGCTTCTTTCAGCGTCGCGCTGTCATCGTGGCGATGACTGATCTCTTCGAGTCCGATCATGGACCTCTCCTCCTCTTGTCACGTCTGCTCCATCCCTGGTGAACCATACCATGGATGAGAAAGGCCGCGCCGGTTTTTGAAACCGGCGCGGCCTGCCTGCCGTTTTACTTGATCTTCGGGTTCAGCAGAGCGTCGATCTTCGGCTCGGCCATGTTCGCCTTGGTGACGAGGTTTGCGCCGGTGTCGACGTTCTTCTCGACCTTTTCGCCCTTGGAGACGGCAAGAGCGGTCTTGATGCCGTCATAGCCCATGCGATAGGGGTCCTGAACGACGAGGCCGGCGATCGCACCATCCTTGAGGAAGCCGACCGTCTTGTCGTCGCTGTCGAAGCCGATGACCTTGATCTTGTCGCCGAGCTTGTTTTCGGCGATCGCCTGGCCGACGCCCTGCGCCATGATGAGGTTCGAGGCGAAGACGCCGACGAGCTTCGGGTTTGCCGTGATCAGGTCGGTCATCATGTTGAGGCCGGTCGTTGCCTGACCATCGCCGTACTTGTCGGCAATCACCTTCAGGCCGGGATGCTTGGTCTTCACCTGATCCAGGAAGCCTTCGCGGCGCTGTTCCAGCGAGCCGACGCCGGGAAGGTTGGTCAGGATGACGACTTCGCCCTCTTCCTTGCCAGTGGCGCCCTTGATGGCGGCGGCAAGACCGTCAGCAGCGATACGGCCGCCCTGGACGTTGTCGGTCGTCAGGAACGACTTGAACGCCTTGGAGTCGGCGCCGGAGTCGATGCCGATGATCGGAACCGACTTGGCGGCTTCATCGATCGGCTTGCCGAGCGCCTTGAACTCGGTCGGCGAGATGACGACGGCGGCCGGCTTGCCGGCAACGGCGTTCTCAAGAATGCTGATCTGACCGTTGATGTCGGATTCGGCCTGAGCGCCGAGTTCCGGCACCTTGACGCCGAGATCCTTGCCGGCCTTGCGCGCGCCGGCCAGAACGATCTGCCAGTAGAAGGACGTCGTGTCCTTGACGATGATCGGGATCGTCACCTCTGCAGCAAAGGACGTTGCCGGCACTGCCGTGGCGATGACGGCAACGCCTGCAAGCGCTGCAAAGGCGCGGCGCGACAGAAGGGATTTTACGATGTTCATAAGGGTTCTCCTCTCAAAATGCGTTCTCCTCCAATTAAACCGGACCGCTGAACGCTGGCGGAGGGTTTTTATCGATAAAAAACATTTGCCGGGAGAAGCTAGCCGAGGCGCATTCAAATTGCAAGTACGCCAATCTCGCTTTTTTTCTCTGAAAAATTTCCCCCAAGCAACTGATTTTATTTCAATACCACGATAGCCTAAAATAAGGTGTCAAGCCATGTCGACTTCGTGTGGATGCACCACACCCTTTTTTAGAATCAGGTTGCCGTACAGCCGGAATTCGGTCGTCGCGACGATATAGGCAGCCTTGCGGGCCATCGCATAGAAGGCGAAGCGCTCCACCGGCACGATACGGAAATCGCCGGCGCGGCTGGTGACGATCTCCTGGAACTCGGCGCAGACTTCCGGCACCGCGTGGGGATCGCCGACCACCTCCATCCGCCATGCCGTTTCCGGCACGAAGGTGTCGAGCGGCATATGGGTCAGGATCGCTTCGGCCATATCAGTGGCGCTGACGCCATCGGCACGAATGACAGGCGGGCCCATCGAGCCCGAGGGAAAGTTGGCGTCCGCGATGACGATGTCGTCGCCGTGTCCCATGGTCTTCAGAGCATGGAGCAGGCCGGGGCCGAGCAACGGATGGATACCCTTGAGCATGTTGTCTCCTTAGACTCGGACTGCTTCGGCGCCGAGCGGCGGCGCGACCAGCGTATAGGGTTCGAATTCGGCATAGATGCCGTCGTCAAGCTGCAGCTCGACGATCTCCATATTGCGCGTCAGGCTTGAAGGCTTCGCCGTGCCGATCAGCACGGATGCGACGATCGCCTCCCGCAACGGAAACTGCATGGCGGCAGCCGCGAGCGGCACCCCGTGCCGTTTGGCGATCGCCTCCATCGCACCGACCTTGGCGAGCACGTCGTCATCTGCCGGAAGATAGTCGAAATGGGAACCCGGCACAGGGCCGGTGGCGAGTATGCCGGAGTTGAAGACACCACCGACGACGAGTGACGTGCCCTTCTGCCGGCAGAGCGGCAGGAGTTCGTCGACGGCCGAACGGTCGAGCAGCGTATAGCGGCCGGCGAGCAGGATGCAGTCGAGATCGGTATGGCGCATGACATCGAGGCAGACCGGCACTTCGTTGACGCCGAGACCGAAAGCGGAGATTGCTCCCGAGGAGCGCAGCTCTTCCAATGCCTTTACGCCGGAATCGAGGAACTGTTTCAGGTGGACCGCGTTTTTCGCCGCGCCATGCGTATAACCGCCGATATCGTGCACGTAGAGAATGTCGATGCGGTTGAGGCCGAGGCGGGCATAGCTGAACTCGACCGAGCGCATGATGCCGTCATAAGAATAGTCGTAATCGGCATCGAAGGAGAGCGGATTGACATAGCCGTAATTGGGCACGGTTCCGGTCGGCACCGGCCGCATCAGCCGGCCCACCTTGGTCGACAGCACGTAATCGCCTTCGGGCTTGTCGCGCAGGAAGTCGCCGACGCGCCGTTCTGCAAGGCCGAGCCCGTACCAGGGCGCGACGTCGAAATAGCGGATGCCGCTATCCCAGGCCGCCTGCAGCGTGTCCATCGCCTGCTCGCGCGGGCATTCCCGATAGAGGCCGCCAAGAGCCGCCGCGCCGAAACTGATTTCGGTCACCTCAAGCTTGGTCTTGCCGATCCGTCTCGTCTTCATCATTCCTCCTCGCGAAGAAGCTGAAACTGTTTATTTGGAGCAATCCCGGGAAAAGTGCGAAGCGGGTTTCCCGGGAATTGCATAAAACAAAGATTAGAGCGTTGCGCCCAGATGCCAGGGCACGAATTCGTTATCGCCATAGCCGAAGATCTCGCTCTTCGTCTTCTTGCCAGACGCGGTATCGACGATGAGATCGAAGATCTCGCGGCCCTTGCCGCTGATCGTCGCATCGCCGGTGGCAATCGTGCCGCAATCGATGTCCATGTCTTCCTCCATCGAGGCATAGAGTGCCGAATTGCTGGAAAGCTTCAGCGACGGCGCCGGCCGGCAGCCGAAGCAGCTGCCGCGGCCTGTGGTGAACGCGATCATGTTCGCCCCGCCGGCCACCTGGCCGGTCGCCGAGACCGGATCGTAGCCGGGCGTGTCCATGAAGACGAGGCCGGGCGCCGTAACCCGCTCGGCATAACCATAGACCGCCGTCAGCGGTGAGCGGCCGCCCTTGGCGACTGCGCCGAGCGACTTTTCCAGAATGGTGGTGAGCCCGCCGCGCTTGTTGCCGGGCGAGGGGTTGTTGTCGAGCGAAGCGCCGTGAAGGGCGACGTATTGCTCCCACCAGGCGATCTTCTCGTCGAGTTTCTTTGCCACCTCGTCGCTGACGGCGCGGCTGCGCAGCAGGTGTTCGGCACCGTAGATTTCCGAGGTTTCCGAAAGGATCGCCGTGCCGCCGGCTGCAGCCAGCAGATCGGCCGCCACCCCGAGCGCCGGATTGGCGGTGATGCCGGAAAAGCCGTCCGAGCCGCCGCATTGCAGGCCGATGATGATCTCGCCGATCGAGATCGGCACGCGCCGCTCCTTGCCGACATCGGCGGCGATTTCGCGCAGCACGCCCATGGCGCGCTCGACCGCGCGGCGTGAACCGCCTGCGTCCTGGATGTTGAAGTGCCGCTTGGAGGCGCCCGCACCGCTCTGGCCGTACAGCGTCAGCTGGTTGACCTCGCAGCCGAGGCCGATCATCAGCACGCCGCCGAAATTCACATGCCGGGTGTAACCGGCAAGCGTCCGGTGCAGCACGTTCATGCCGTCGCCGGTCGAGCTCATGCCGCAGCCCTGGTCGTGCACGATCGGCACGAAGCCATCGATGCCTTCGTAATGCGGCAGGATCGTCCGGTTCGCCTCGTCGGCGATGGCCCGGCAGACCGTGGTGGAACAGTTCACGCTGGCGATGATGCCGATATAATTGCGTGTCGCCGCCCGCCCGTCGGCGCGGCGATATCCCATGAAGGTCCGCGCCTTATCGTCCGCCGTCGCCGTTTCCGGCGCCGAATTGGCGGTCGCGGCGAGCCGGTCGTTTTCGAAATGCAGGTTATGGCTGTGCACATGGTCGCCGGCCTTGACCTCTTCAGTGGTGCGGCCGATTGCCTGTCCGTATTTCACCACCGCCGCGCCGAGCGGAATATCCGCGATCGCGACCTTATGGCCGGGGTCGATCTTCTGGCGAGCCTGAATGCCGGCAACCGTCGAACCCGGCGCGATAACCGCCGTTGCGACCGCGACATTGTCTCCGGCCGAGAGGATGATCCAAGGCTGTTTGTCCAATCTTTTCTCCCTGAGGAAACGCCCGCTGCATCGGCGAATGCGCATTGATTTTGTTTTTTATCTACAATAAACATTTTCAAGTCAACGGGAATATTGATCCTGTGGACGAGGGAGGCAATGAGCCGCAGGCGGCCAGAAATGAGCTAAGGGTCATTTGGACAGGCCCTTGGTCCGGCGCCTTCCTGCTTTTGAGCGGGAACGGCGGTCGCGGCACGCGGGCGGAAAAGCGGGGGTCTGATGGCAAGGCAGAACACGGTCTTCAAGGAGGCATATAATCGCTATGCCGTCGCGCTGCGCACCGATACGGCGCTGCCCTCGGAGCCGGAGATCGCCGCCCAGCTCGGCGTTAGCCGCAGCACGGCGCGCGCCATCCTCACCAGGCTGAGCGAAGAAGGCATCATCCGCTGGAACAAGCGCCAGAAGATCGTGCTGCGCCAGCCGACGGACCGCGACCTCTTCCCTTCCGAAGAGACGGATTCGCTGCATGACATCATCGAGCGCAGCTTCATGCAGCGCATCCTTGCCGATGATGCCGCGCCCGGCATGCAGATCAACGAACTGGAGCTTGCCCGCGAAATCGGCACCGGCACGACGAGCGTACGCGAATTCCTGATCCGCTTCTCCCGCTTCGGCCTTATCGAAAAACGTCCGAACAGCCACTGGACGCTGAAGGGCTTCACGCGCGAATTCGCCCTTGAGCTTGCCGATGTGCGCGAGATGTTCGAGCTGCATTCCGCCGCCGAATTCGGCCGGCTTCCCCGCGACAACCAGGCCTGGATCGATCTTGCCGCCATGCGCGAGGACCATCTCGCCATGCTTGCCGACATCAACCAGCGTTTCAAGGATTTCTCCGTCCTCGACGAGCGCTTCCACCTGTTGATCCACCGCGCCTCGAAGAACCGCTTCATCGCCGATTTCTACGATGCGATCGCCATCATCTTCCACTATCACTACCAGTGGAACAAGACCGCCGCGCGCGAGCGCAACGAGCGAGCGATCTACGAACATCTGGATTATATCGCAGCACTCGATTCCGGCGACCAGGCGGCAATCGAAAAGGCCTGCCGTGCACATCTGCGCTCCGCGCGCCAGACCCTGCTGCAGTCTCTGCCGCCGACCGCCGAGAGCGCTTGAGCCTTCAGGTCAATCCGCTTTCGGCTGGCCGGGACGCTGTCTGTAAGCAGTCAGAATGGCCTCGATCAGGCCCGGGAAGCGCTCATCCAGCTCTGCGCAGCGGCTCTGGTTGCGCATCTCCACACCCTGGCGCTCGCTCCGGATCAGCCCGGATTCGCGCAACACCTTGAAATGGTTCGATAGCGAGGACTTCGGAATGGTGCGCTCACCCAGATCGGCAAGCGCAGAACACGTCACTCCACAGCCGGCGGCAAGCTGCGTAAATATGGCCACGCGTTCCGGGTCGGAGAGCGCGTACAGGATCGCCTCAGGCCGGATGTCCTCTATTGCTGGGTGAAAGAGCGGTCTCATGAATTTCATATAGCGCCCCTTGACATCAGGATCAATAGTTCCGAATTTCTGAACTAAGGAACAAAGCCGCCAATCTCGACGGCAGTCCGGATCAGAAGGAATGGAAGATGGCTAAGCTGACAGGAAAGGTCGCAATCGTAACGGGGGCCTCCAAAGGGATCGGTGCTGCGATTGCCAAGGCACTTGCGGCGGAGGGCGCGAAGGTGGTGGTGAATTACGCGTCGAGCAAGGCGGGAGCGGATGCCGTGGTTGAGGCGATCAGCGCGGCCGGCGGCAAAGCCATTGCGGTCCAGGGCGATGTTTCCAAGGCGGCACAGGCACAGGGCTTGGTTGATGCCGCGGTCAAGGAGTTCGGCAAGCTCGACGTGCTGGTCAACAACTCAGGCGTCTATGAATTCGCGCCGATCGAGCAGGTGACCGAGGAACAGTATCGTCGCATCTTCGACGTGAATGTTCTGGGCGTTCTGCTGACCACCCAGGCAGCGGTCAAGCATCTTGGCGAGGGCAGCAGCGTCATCAACATTTCGTCTGTTGTCACCAGCCTGGCTCCGCCTGACTCTTCCGTCTATACGGGCACGAAGGGTGCTGTGGAGGGCATCAACAGCGTACTTGCCAAGGAGCTGGGGCCGCGCAAGATCCGGGTCAACGCCATTCTCCCGGGTATCGTCGAGACCGAAGGCACGCACACCGCCGGCGTCATCGGCTCGGATTTCGAGCAGGTTTTGGTGGCCCAGACGCCGCTCGGCCGCACCGGCCAGCCGGACGATATCGCCGGTGTCGCGGTCTTCCTCGCTTCCGACGATGCCCGCTGGCTGACCGGCGAGCGCTTGGCCGCCAGCGGCGGTTTCCGCTGACAGTTGTGGTGGCGTATGTGCTCCTTGACGGGAGACGTACGCCACCGCAGTCCGGAGATGCCCGAAGCTGTTCCGCTAGAGCAATTCCAGCAAAAGTGCGTAGCGGTTTTGCGTCCGGAATTGCGTGAGAACAAAGAGATAGAGAATTTCCGTGATTCGGAGAAAAACGGAAATTCTCTAGGGATCGCTATTGCGAGGCCGCCTCGCTTGCCGTTCCTGCGGCCGGCTCTTCACGCCTGTTATGGCCGACCGGGATCAGCCAGGTGGTGAAGAAGGTCAGCACCGCAACGACGACCACGCCCCAGAAGCTCCAGTGCAGCGCCGCATTGAAGACCGAGCGGATCGCCGGATCGGCGGCGAGCGCCGAAAGCCCGGTCGGCTGGTTCAGCGCCTCGTGCAGGCCGGCCGCCGCCTCGCCGCTCGCATAGTGGTTGATGCCGGCATTGAGGATCGCGCCGAGCACGGTGGCGCCGAGCGTGTTGCCGAGGCTGCGGGCAAAAATGATCGAGGCTGTGGCGCTGCCACGCATCGACCATTCGACGCTGTCCTGCACCAGCACGATGCTGGTGAGGCTGATGAGACCCATGCCGAAGCCCATGAAAAAGGAGCCGGCGCCGGCAAGCGCCGGCGAGCTTTCTGGGGTGAGGAACAAAAGGAAACAGGCGCCGAACGGAAACAGCAGACTGCCGACGCGCAAGGTCCGACGGATGCCGAAGGCCTTGTAGAAGCGGCTGGAGAGCATCACCGCCATCGGCCAGCCGACGACAAGCATGGTGAGCGTGAAGCCGGCAACGATCGGCGAACGGCCGAGCACGCCCTGCACATAGATCGGCAGGATTGTCGAAAGCCCGATCAGCGCCATGCCGGCAAGCAGCGTCGCCGCATTGCTGGTTGCGATCAGCCTGCGGCTCCAGAGCGCGATCGAGATGATCGGCTCCGGCGCCCGCTTCTCCTGTGCGAGGAAGAGTAGGCCGGCGACCACGAAGACGGCGAAGAGCGACAGCAGAATCCAGACGCTCGCGTCCGTTTCCGTCAGCATGATCAGCAGTGCGACAATCGAGATCGAAAACAGCACCGCGCCGAGATAATCGATCTTTGCCTGCTTATGCGCCACATCCTCCTTCAGGAAGGCCATGAAGGCGACGATCGAGACGATGCCGATCGGCAGGTTGATCCAGAAGATCCAGGCCCAGGAGATGTTATCGACGATGATGCCGCCGGCCAGCGGCCCGACGACGGCCGATGTCGCCCAGACGGTTGCCATGAAGCCCTGCACGCGGCCGCGCTCTTCGAGCGTGAAGAGATCGCCGATAATGGTCATCGTCACCGGCTGGATCGCGCCGGCGCCAAGCCCCTGCAACAGCCGGAAGAGCACCAGCGACATCATCGACCACGCGAATCCGCAGAGCAACGAGCCGGCGAGGAAGATGACGATGCCACCGATCAGCACCGGCTTGCGCCCGAAGATGTCGGAAAGCTTGCCGTAGATGACAGTCGTCGTCGACTGCGCCAGCAGGAAAGCCGAAAACACCCAGCTATAATAGGAAAAGCCGCCGAGCTGCCCGACGATGCGCGGCATCGCAGTCGCCACGATCGTCGCCTCGATCGCCACCATGAAGGTTGCGAGCATGATGGTGGCGACGACAAGCACGCGGTTTGAGCGATGCGCTGCATTCGACATGACGATCCTCTTCGGGTGCTCCGCATGGCCGGGAATGTCGGCAGACTGGCTGGAAGGGCGATGATGCGCCGCTTGCGGAGGAATGCTGTTCTTTTACGACCTAGACGACGGCCGGTAAAGCAATTCTGACGGCAGCCATCGTTTTTGGGCCGGTTCAGGATAGTGACAGCCGAAATGAAGGCGCAGAGCCGTTCCCCCCGGGCCTTCATATGGTCGGAAGGGAAGGGCGCCACCCTATTGCGGGGATGCCTCGCCAAGCGAGCCGGTATCCGCGCTTGCCCCGGTGCAACCGGGCGTCGGCTGTAGGTTCGGATTGACCCCACCGGGATTGATCGTGCTGCGTCCGCTATTGAGATCGACCCCGTCATTGCCGGTGGTGCTGCCTGTGGTCCCGGGATCAGTGCCGACAGAACCCGTGCCCGCCGACCCTGTGCCGGCAGAGCCTGTTCCAGCCGAACCTGCGCCCGAACTGCCCGACCCGCCGATAACAGGCGCCACCGAAGCCGCCCGCTGGAATTCGCTCCACCCGCCGTTTGCGCCACGGCCGAGCCGGCAAGGCCGATCAAAGAGGCGATATCGCGATGAAATTGCAGGACATGATTTTCTCCATGTTGTTGGTTCGAGGAGGAAAACCTGCCCGACCGGGGCATTGTTCCTGCCGTGGTTGCGATCTCACAGCCGGGGCCCGCCGTCGTTGGGCGTCGATGATGAAGATTTCATGCTGCCGGTGACGATTGCACCTGACCGCCTCTGAAAGCAAAGCGAGAAAAATTCCATCACCTGATGATAATGATGGGTGGTAGGGATCACCGATCCGATCTAAAGACCCGATTATCACTCGTGTATTTTCTAAGTGTTATGGAGCAACAGCTGTGACCCCCGAAGAGAAAAGGATCTTAGGAGCCCTTGCGTGCATGTGTGAAGAATGCCTGAGCCGAGGTAATGGATGGCTGGATCACAAGGCTATATGCCGGGGAAATCGCGGTCGAGGTGCTCGCCTCATACGGTCTGGTTAAGCCGGAAATTCAAGGTGGCTCCTGGACTGCGGAGGGGTTGCTTCTTCTAGATGAAGCGTAACGCAGTATCGAGCGCCGGGTAGGTTTCAGATTGTTGAGATTGCTTCTTCTACGATGGGAGTTCCCATTGTTTCCAGCGCTCTTCGCGCTGGCGTGCCATTTCGTCGTTGTTTTCCAAGAGTTCTATAAACCTGGCCCAAAAAGCTGGGAGACTTCACTGCTTTGCGTCCCTATTTTTGCTTATATTTGGGCGAACATCTTCTCGGTCCTGGTAGATCAGACGCCCGTTTCGATGCTGTCGGCCTCACTGGCGACGGCTCTTCCGTGCGCCTGTTTAGCAATCTATTTCTTTTACTCACGCCAGATTAAACGCAAACCTGACCCGCAGATTTCAACCGCCAAGGCGTTAGGCGTTGCCCTTTCAGGGCTAGCTCTAGTTGCGCTAGCTGCCTATGGCATGGCCCAAATCACCGCATGCACCAACGCGAAGTGCCGAGGCGGGACCGAGCTATTTGGTCATTTCCGGTTTGCCGCGTTTTATCTAATCAGCCTTTGGGGTGGGTGGATCATCATGTGCTCCATCCTGACTCTCCATGAAGTTTTGAGGCGGTTTTTCAAGCGAGTTATCAAATGATGACGGGGTTATGCCTGCGCCGCCGGACGGGCCATACCCTCCTCGGTCATTTGCACTTGCGCAAGAGCTTTACCGGAAGTCTTGCTGAAGTTTTTCGCGGAAACGACAGACGACTGGATATGAGAAAAAGGCCGGCAAGCCGATGCCGTCGAAACAGCGGGCGCCAGGGAAAAAGATGACGGACGAGGAGTTCAGCAGTCGATCGCCAGCGCAATCGCGGATGGGCTCGATATTCCGCCAAGCAACGACCAGTTATGGGGCATCTGGTCGCGATCTATTGTGAAAATTGGGCGGGTACCTTTCGCTCGCTCATCTTACGCTCGGCATCCCGGACAAGCTCCAAAATCCCCGCCGCAATGGTGACCTGAGCCTCGTCATCGCCTCTACCCTCGATGTTACGCTGAAGCTCCGCCAACAGCCGCTTCTCAAGCTCGTCCAGAACCTGAGCGAAACCAAAAGCGCCCACTTTGTTGATATATTCCGACCAGTCAGGCAAAGCTGCCGAAAGAACCTTGTAAACCGCATCAGGTGACGAAAGGGCATTCTTTCCGAGACCGGTTTGCAGAACTACTAGCTGAGCCTGGGTGAAAGTGATCACCGTAGCATATGCGCTGAACAGCGCTGCAGCTATTGGCGAAACGTACGGCATTGCGGCATGAGCATTGTGATTGAAAAGCTCAGTTATTTTGGCGCTGTCCAGCATAGTCTTGAACATCTCTCGGGCGTTGCCGTCTTTTTCGGTCAAGTCGGCAACCGCATCCCACTTGATGACTGCGAGAAGGGCGGTTGTGGACTTGCCCTGCCGCATGACCTTTAATGCCGCCCAAATCTGGTCAATCGCCTCAAGCTTTCGCTTATCGACTAATGCTTGCCGCGCTGATCGTGCAGAAAACGGCACTGTCCTGAGCGTATCGATCTCTCTTCCCTTGACCGCGAGATCGGCCTTCAACTCCTCTTAACTTCGCGTCGAAGGAATGCTTCGTTCGCGCATTGACCCAGGAAGCTAGAGCGTCCTTGAAGAAGTAGGCGACCGCAAGGACCGCAGCCAAAGGGATTTGCGCGACAAGCCATATAGCCCAATCATACATTCCGAACCTGCCTTTCCGGTGACCGCGACAGGAGACAACAGAATTTGAGACGAATTCAATGCCGGCGCACGCCTCTCGCTTATTGATCCACCCCTTGACCACAGGTTTCAACGCGGGACGAACCGCAACCGATCGATCAAGAACGGAAGAGAAATAGTGTCCTGCAATCTCGTCGGCCTGTGAGGATAATGTTCCTGCATTGCGCTATAACGGGTCTTCCTTTCAACAGAGGGAAGACGCCGTGATCCATCAGCGTGAGCCGGGTGTTTGGACGCCTCAAATCGTTGCCCATCGAGCTTGTCGCCGCAATCAAGTGGGCCAACTGGGGAACGGCGCGGATCAGCCCTGCCGGCTTCCGGTCGCCGTTTGCTTCGATAGTCTTGGCCGGCGACGAGTGGCAAGACTGGCCACCCCGGACGACCGATGACGCGCCGGTCAATCGCATCGGGAACATACCCGCGCAACGCCTCGCTTCGGCTTCGATCAGGCATGCAAGACGCGCGGGTGGTCCGGGGCAACCGCGTATCGCTGCCGAGATTGGGCTCTTTCCATCATTGCACAGTGCCTCACGGCGGACGGCATTCCGCACGGCGCTCATTGATCCCCGTGATTATTCGGTGATTACACAGACCGAAAATAGAAGGCATAAAGGCGCCCGATATGGACGTCCTGGGGCCTAGCTTGCTGAATTTCATGAGAAAAATGGTGCCGCTTGCAGGACTCGAACCTGCGACCCCATCATTACGAATGATGTGCTCTACCACCTGAGCTAAAGCGGCGTTTCACGGCCGAAACATGCGGCCCGCGATTTGCATGGCGCTGATACAGGCATTGTTTGAAGATTTCAAGCACCCTGTCATGCCTTTGGCAAAAAAGAGGGGCGCGGCAAGGCAACGCCTCAGAGCGCCAGCCGGGCACGCGCCGCCTTGTATTCGGCCTCCAGCCGGTCGACGAGGTTTGCCACAGGCTCGACCGCCTTGATGGCGCTGATGCCCTGGCCGCTGCCCCAGATATCCTTCCAGGCCTTGGCGCCGCCGGTCGCCTGCTCGAAATCCATCTTGGAAGGGTCGGCGATCGGCAGGTTGTCGGGGTCCATGCCTGCGGCGACGATCGAGGGCTTGAGGTAGTTGCCGTGCACGCCGGTGAAATAGTTGGAATAGACGATATCGGCGGCCGCGCCCGCGACGATCGCCTGCTTGTAGGCGTCCGCGGCGCGCGCTTCTTGCGTCGCGATGAAGGGCGAGCCGATATAGGCCATGTCGGCGCCCATCGCCTGGGCGGCCAAGATTGCGCCGCCGGTGGAAATCGCGCCGGCCAGCAGCAGCGGCCCGTCGAACCATTCGCGGACTTCTTGGGTCAGCGCGAAGGGCGAAAGCGTGCCGGCATGGCCGCCGGCGCCGGCCGCCACTGCGATCAGCCCGTCGGCCCCCTTGCGGATCGCCGAATGGGCGTGGCGGTTGTTGATAATGTCGTGCAGCACGATGCCGCCATAGGAATGCACAGCCGCATTGACCTCGGGCACGGCGCCGAGCGAGGAGATGACGATCGGCACCTTATATTTGACGCAGAGCGAGAGGTCGTGCTCCAGCCGCTTGTTCGACATGTGCACGATCTGGTTGACGGCAAAGGGCGCTGCCGGCCGCTCGGGATGGGCGGCATCGTGGCGGGCGAGTTCCTCGGTGATCTCGGCCAGCCATTCGTCGAGCTGGCTTTCCGGCCGGGCGTTCAGGGCCGGAAAGGCGCCGACGACGCCCGCCTTGCATTGCGCCAGCGTCAGCGCAGGATGCGAGATGATGAAGAGCGGCGAGCCGATGACCGGCAGTCTGAGTTTGTCCGTAAGGATCGGGGGCAGGGCCATGCTTCACCGCTTCCATTGACGTTTACGAAAACGTCAATCTCATAACAGAGATGAAAAGGTGATTAAAGAGCGGCCGCCACGCCTTCGACGATTTCACGACGAATATATAGTCCGAAGAGAGTCATAAAATGAGATCCGCAAGCCGTGAAAGCCACTCATTATCCCCCGCCGATCAATTGCGGCCAAGCCCGCGAGGCTTGCGGTTTGCCGCGCTTGCCGCTACCGAATTTTGATGGAGAACGGCGGGGATTGCAGTCGGATGCCGGATTCACAGTGAAGGACTTGACGTGAGCGGATTAGAAACGGCCATCAGAACAGCGCTCGAGAATTCCGAACGCGACAATCCGGAGGTTCGAGCGAGGATCTATCAGTCCGCCCGCCAGGCGCTGGAAGCCGGCCTGCGCAAGCAGGATATCACCGATGCCGAGGTCGTCGCCCATCACCGCCATCGCCTGGAAAGCACCATTCACGCCATCGAAGGCGAGGAGCGGGATCGCCTCCACCCCCGCCAGAGGCCGCCGGAAGTGCCTGTGCCGCCGGTCGTCGAAATGCCGCCGGCTCCGGTTCACCGGCCTGACGTGGACGATATCGACAGCCCCATGATCTCCGGCGAGACACGCGCCCCCGACGTGATCATGCGTCGCGGCGACGATTCGAGCCTCGATGACGTGCATGCGAGCAATACCGATCATCTGGCCGCCGCCCCAGTCGGCGAGGAGCGGCTGCAACGCGGCCAACGCGCCAAAGACATGGATTTCCGCCCGGAGCGGGCTGCCGGCCGGCGCAAGCCGCGCAAGTTCTTTTCAAGGCTTCTCGTCTGGTGCGTGCTGCTTGCCTTCATCGGCATCGGCGCCTGGTGGGCGCATACGTCGGGGCTGCTCCTGACGGCGGCCGAGCGCGACACCAGCGTCGCCAATCCGCCGGCAAGCACGCAGCCCGAGGATTTCACCGGCAATGACGATAGCGCCAAGAACGATGGCGCCGCAAACACCGGCTCCCACACCGACGAACCCGTGACCATCGACCCGCAGAACAGTTTTTCGGCGGACTGGATCCCCGTGTTCAAGCCTGATGAGGCCGACAAAATCCAGAACGGTCGGCGGGCGCGCACCGAAAAAATCACCGAGAATGACGGCCCCGCCGTCCGCCTGATTTCCGAGAGCGGTGCGGCCGACGGCAATATCTCGATCAGCGTGCCGGCGTCGGTGCTGCAGCAGCTCGCCGGCAAATCCTCGACGATCGCGCTGACCCTGCAGTCGACCAGCGACGAGCCGACGCAAGTCACCGTCGAATGCAATTTTCAATCGCTCGGAAATTGCGCCCGCCATCGCTTCAGCGTCACCCGCGAAAAGTCGGATGCGCTGCTGCAGGTGAAGTTCGACCGGTCGTTGGCGCCGAATTCGCCGGGCACGCTGACGATCAACAGTGATCTCGACGGCAAGGCGCGTGGCATCAACCTCTTCGCGGTCCGCATCCTGCCGGGGCAGTGATGCGGCTTTCCGCCAAGCACCGGTCTATTTCGGAAGGCGTTATTTCAGAAAGCCAGGCCCGGAGCCGATGATCTGCTCGTCGACTGTGCCGAGCGCCTTTTTGTCCTTGCCGTCATAATCCATCCTGTTCAGCATGTGGCGGATCAGTTCCAGGCGCGCTCGCCGCTTGTCGTTGGCGCGGATGACAGTCCAGGGCGCGAAATCCGCGTGGGTTTCCTTCAGCATCCGGTCGCGCTTGGCGCTGTAGTCGCCCCATTTCGTCAGCGCCGCGATATCCATCGAGGACAGCTTCCAGACTTTCAGCGGATCGTGTCTGCGGTCGTGGAAGCGCTTGAGCTGCATCTCGCGGCCGATATCGAGATAAAATTTGAAGAAGAAGATGCCTTCATGGGCGATGATCTTTTCGAGCTGCGGCGCCTGTTTGAGGAAGTCTTCATATTGCTGCGGCGTGCAGAAGCCCATGACCGGCTCGACGCCGGCGCGGTTGTACCAGGAGCGGTCGAAGAGCACGAACTCGCCTGATGTCGGAAACTGCGCGATATAGCGCTGGAAATACCATTGTCCCTGCTCGCGTTCGGTGGGCTTGGTCAGTGCCACGACACGCGCAAGGCGTGGGTTCATATGCGCCGAGGAAGCTGAGATCGCGCCGCCCTTGCCGGCCGCGTCGCGTCCCTCGAACAGCGCCATCACCCGCTTGCCGGTCGCCTGCAGCCAGAACTGCACCTTGACGAGTTCCACCTGCAGCTTTTCCAGCTGCTCCAGATAGTCCTCTTCCGCAAGCTTCTTTTTGTAGGGAAAATCGCCGGATGCCAGCGCTTTTTCCTCCACCCAGTCCGGCAGGATGGGATCGTCGACATCGAAGACGCGTTTCTTGTCCCGGATATCCAGCTCCACGGCTCTGTTTTCGACGTCCTCGTCCATATGGTCCTCCTGCGCCTGCTTGTTTCTCCTGCCGCAGGCGAACATATTTACCGTTGAAAATCAAATCTTTCGCTTTTGGCCTGGAGTTTTTTGCGGATTTTTGCTGCGGCCTTTCGCATCGGAGACACTGCCCGAAAACTTCTGTCATGAATTGCCGCTATCAGGCAGAGTTCAATATGACGATAAACGAATCGACGCCGCGAGGGCACTTGCAAGACGAAACATCGTGGACAAAGAGCCTGTTGGCGCGCATCCGGCGCGAACGGCCGGTGCTGCTCGCGGCGATCCTGAGCGCCCTCGTGGCTCTCGCCGCCGGCATGAACAAATGGGCCGTGCTCATCCTGCTCCTCGCCATGATCCTGACCGCGCTTTTCAACGAGGCGCCGGTGATCAAGGCCGAAGCCGTCGAACCGGTGGAGATCGAGCCGGAGGCGCCGCCGAGCCGCCTGGCCGAGGTGTCGGCCACGCTCGCTGGCCTCGATATCCCCGTCATGGTGCTGTCCGACGATGCCTCGGTGCTCTTCCAGAACCGCGCCGCCGAAAAAGCCTTCGGCGAGGTGACGCTCGGCGCCCACATTTCCGCCCGCCTGCGCTCGCCCGGCGTTCTCGACATGGTTCGTGAAACCATCGCCACCAATGCGCCGAACCAGATCGAGCATTCCGAGCGGTTGCCCTCCGAGCGGGTCTATATCGTGCGCAGCGCCCCCGTCGAATTCGAGGCCGAGGAGGGGTTGCGCGAGCGTTATTTCATCCTCTCCTTCCGCGATATTTCAGAGGTCCGCCGCATCGACCGCATGCGGTCCGATTTCGTCGCCAATGCCAGCCATGAGCTGCGCACGCCGCTCGCATCGCTGCGCGGTTTCATCGAGACCATCCAGGGGCCGGCCAAGAACGATCCGAAGGCGCAGGCGCAATTTCTCAACATCATGCTCGATCAGACGACGCGCATGAGCAGGCTGGTCGACGACCTTTTGTCGCTCTCCCGCCTGGAGCTGAAATCGCATATCGCGCCTGACGAGAAGATCGATCTGGTGCCGCTGCTCGGCCATGTCAGGGACTCGCTGGTGCCGCTCGCCAGGGACGTCGGCGTCGACATCAACCTGCATTTGCCCGACGGCAAGGTGGAGGTGCTTGGAGACCGCGACGAGCTTGTCCAGGTCTTCGAGAACCTGATGGAAAATGCCTGCAAATACGGCCAGGAGGGCGAAATCGTCGATGTCTGGCTGAAGAACGGCGCGGGCAACCCGGTGGAGGTCAGCATCGTCGACAAAGGCCCCGGCATACCGGCCGAGCACGTGCCGCGCCTGACCGAGCGTTTCTATCGCGTCAGTATCGAGGATAGCCGGTCCAAGAAAGGCACCGGCCTCGGCCTTGCGATCGTCAAGCATATCCTCACACGCCACCGGGCGCGGCTGATCGTAAAATCGGAAGTCGGCAAGGGCACGGATTTTACAGTTCGCTTCTGACAATGTGTTGGCAGTCGTCCTCCTCTCGTCGCCAATATGCAGCCGGTTTATACAACGCGAGGTAGATTGACCGCCGAACTCTTCTGCTCGCTGACACGATTAATCGGCCGAGTTATAATTTCGAATTATAAATCAATAGCTTAAACTGTCACAAATGTTTCATCAGTTTGACATAAAAGGACGAGGCTTAAAGCGCTAAGAGAGTCCCGCCGATGAAAAAAGGCACTGCGAGGGCCTCTCATAGGCCGCACTCACACAAGCCCAAATGCCGGGAGATTTACATGAACACCTTCAAGCTCACCGTTGCCGCGCTCGCTGCAACTGCTGCTTTCGCTGGCGCTGCCGTCGCCCGCGACCAGATTCAGGTTGCTGGTTCGTCCACCGTCCTGCCTTACGCAAAGATCGTCGCCGAGTCCTTCGGCGAAACCTTCACCAACTTCAAAACGCCGGTCGTTGAATCCGGCGGCACGGGCGCTGGTCTGAAGGAATTCTGCAAGGGCGTTGGCGAAGACACCATCGACGTTGCGAACGCTTCGCGTCCGATCAACAAGAATGAAGCCGAAGCCTGCAAGGCTGCCGGCGTAACCGACATCCAGGAAGTCAAGATCGGTTATGACGGCATCGTCTTCGCAACCGACTCGTCCAACCCCGACGTTGCTTACGTTCCGGCCGACATCTACAAGGCCCTCGCAGCCCAGGTCGTCGTTGACGGCAAGCTCGTCGCCAACCCCTACAAGAAGTGGTCGGAAGTCAACCCGAAGCTCCCGGCTGTTGATATCGCTGCCTACATCCCGGGCGAAAAGCACGGCACGCGCGAAGTCTTCGAACAGAACGTTCTCGCCGCCGGCTGCAAGGCTTCGGGCGCTCTTGACGTCATCGCCAAGGAAATCTCCGACAAGGCCGCCCAGGGCAAGGCATGCGTTGCAGTCCGCAAGGACGGCGCTGCAGTCGACATCGACGGCGACTATCCGGAAACCCTCGCACGCATCGCCGCCAACAAGACCGGCGTCGGCGTATTCGGCCTTTCCTTCTATGAAAACAACGCCGACAAGCTCAAGGTTGCGAGCATGAGCGGCATCGTTCCGTCGACCGAAACGATCGCCAACGGCACCTATCCGGTTTCCCGCCCGCTGTTCTTCTATGTCAAGAAGGCACATCTCGGCGCCGTTCCGGGCCTGAAGGAATACGTCAACTTCTTCGTATCCGACAAGATGATCGGCCCCGACGGCCCGCTCGCTGAATACGGCCTCGTTGCCGCTCCGGATGCTGAGCGCGAAGCGATCCGCAAGGACGTCGAAGCCGGCAAGTCCATGTAATGACAATGCCGGCGCGGCGCCTTCAGGCCCGCGCCGGCATTGCTTTATCTCCCTGCCGCCGGCATGTCCGTCGCAGGATTGAATTCATTCCGCATGATTGTAAGCCGAAGGCAAGCTGATGAAGCTGCCGGGCTTGGGGGCTGTGAGCCTGGGGACGTAACGAATGAGCACATCCATCCTACTTTTGTGCCTTGTGGTGATCGGCGCCGCCGCCTATCTGGTCGCGCGCAGCCGTGCCACGGCGCTTGCCGGAGGCAGATCCTCTGCATTGCATTCACGGCCGGCCTATTACGGCGCCTATGCGGCGATCTGGGCGCTTCTTCCTGCCCTCCTCGTCCTCTGCGTCTGGCTTTCCGTCAGCCCCGGCATCATCCAGTCCTCCGTTCGTGGCGCTTTCCCTGACGACGTCAAGGCCCAAGCCGCCGTCGAGCTGGATCTGAGCTATTCGATGGTGGCGACGGTCGCACGAGGCCTGACGATGCTGACCGCCGACGAAGCGGCGGCAGTGGCGACCGATCCGGCCGCCCTGCAGGCCAAGCTCAGCGAAAAGGGTGTGCCGCTCGCCGGTCAGCCGCAGCCTTACATGGTTGATGCCGCCAAGAAGCTCAACGCCATGAGCATGACGAGCCGTCTCGCTATGACGGTGATCGTCCTCGCTCTCGCCATTGCCGGCGCCTTCTATGCGCTGCGCGCCATTGCTCCGCGTTTCCGCGCCCGCAACCGTGTCGAGCGCGTCATGCTCTGGGGCCTGCTGCTCGCCTCGTCGATCGCCATCCTGACGACGATAGGCATCGTGCTTTCGATGCTGTCGGAAGCCGCGCGTTTCTTTGCGGTCGTTCCGGCCGTCGATTTCTTCTTCGGCACCGTCTGGGATCCGCGCTTCGCCGGCGCCGGCGGCTCGTCCTTCGGCCAGTTCGGCCTCATCCCGCTGCTGCTCGGCACGCTCTATATCGGTCTGGTCGCCATGCTGGTTGCCGTGCCGGTCGGTCTCTTCGCCGCCATCTACATGGCCGAATACGCCTCGCCGAAGGTGCGCGCGATTTCAAAGCCGTTGCTCGAAGTGCTCGCCGGCATTCCGACGATCGTCTACGGCTTCTTTGCGCTCGTTACCGTCGGCCCGTTCCTGCGCGATTTCTCCGCCCAGATCAGCGGCCTGCTCTCCGGCAGCTACACCAACTTCATTCAGGCGCAGAGCGTTCTGACGGCCGGCATCGTCATGGGCATCATGCTGATCCCTTACGTGTCTTCGCTGTCGGACGATATCATCACCGCCGTGCCGCGGGCGCTGCGTGACGGTTCGCTCGGTCTCGGTGCCACGCGCTCGGAAACCATCAAGAAAGTGGTTCTGCCCGCAGCCCTTCCAGGCATCGTCGGCGCATTGCTGATGACCGCCTCGCGCGCCATCGGTGAAACCATGATCGTCGTGCTGGCCGCCGGTGTGGCCGCCCGCATCCAGATCAATCCCTTCGAGCCGATGACGACGGTGACCGTCAAGATCGTCAACCAGCTGACCGGCGACCTTGAGTTCACCTCGCCGCAGACGCTGGTTGCCTTCGCCCTTGGCATCACGCTGTTCTGCATCACGCTTTGCCTCAACATCTATGCGCTCTACATCGTGCGCAAATACCGGGAGCAGTACGAATGACGGATATTGTTTCTCCCGCCGGCGTCACCGTTTCCAAAGCGCCTGCGCGCCGCGATATCGGCATCAAGCGCCGTTACGCCGCCGAACGCCGGTTCCAGGCCTATGGCATCGCCGCCATCACCTTCGGTCTGGTCTTCCTCTTCATCCTGCTGTGGACGGTGATCGGCAAAGGCTACACCGCCTTCCAGCAGACCGCGATCACTCTGCCGATCGAGTTTGTTGAGAAGACGATCGACCCGGACAACAAGCGCGCCACCGACCCTTCGGTTCTGGTCGCCGCCAACTATCCGGTTCTCCTGCGTGACTCGATCGTCAAGCAGCTGAACATCAATGCTTCGAGCCGTCCCGATGTGCGCGATGCGACCGCCATGCTCTCCAAGGGTGCGCCGATCCAGCTGCGCGACATGGTCGTTGCCGATCCTTCGATCATCGGCAAGACGGTCAACGTCACGGTGCTCGCCGACGCCAATGTCGACAGTGCCAACAAGGGCCAGATCGACCTTTCGGTCGATGAGAAGAACCGCAAGGTCAACGACAAGCAGGTTGCCTGGATGAACGAGCTGAAGGCGAGCGGCGCTCTCCACAAGCAGTTCAACACCGGCCTCTTCGTCAACGGCAATTCCAGCCGTCCGGAGGCCGCGGGCCTCGGCGTCGCCCTGATCGGCTCGCTCTACCTGATGCTGATCGTGCTCGTGCTTGCCCTGCCGATCGGCGTCGCCGCCTCGATCTATCTCGAGGAGTTCGCGCCGAAGAACAAGCTGACGGACCTGATCGAGGTCAACATCAACAACCTCGCCGCTGTTCCCTCTATCGTTTACGGTCTGCTCGGTCTTTCCGTCTTCATCAACTTCGTCGGCCTGCCGCGCTCGGCTTCGCTGGTCGGCGGTCTGGTGCTGACGCTGATGACCCTGCCGACGATCATCATCGCGACACGCGCCGCCCTCCGCGCTGTGCCGCCGTCGATCCGCGCTGCAGCGCTCGGCCTCGGCGCCTCGAAGATGCAGATGGTGTTCCACCATGTTCTGCCGCTCGCCATGCCCGGTATCCTCACCGGCACGATCATCGGCCTGGCGCACGCGCTCGGCGAGACCGCGCCGCTGCTCCTCATCGGTATGGTCGCCTTCGTCGCCAATGCACCCGCGACGCCGCTCGAACCCTCGACGGCCCTGCCCGTGCAGGTCTATATGTGGGCAAACGAGGCCGAACGTGCCTTCGTGGAGCGTACTTCGGGTGCCATCATCGTCCTGCTCCTGTTCCTGATCGTCATGAACATGGGCGCCATCCTCTTGCGTCGTCGCTTCGAGCGCCGCTGGTAAACGGAGTTAAACATCATGAACATGTTGACGGAAGCAGCAGTTGAAAAGGCGCTGGATCAGAAGATGAGCAACGTCCCGTATAAGATGATCGGACAGGATGTCTCGGTTTACTACGGCGAGAAGCGCGCGCTTTTCGATGTGAACCTGAACATCCGCGAAAACACCGTAACCGCGCTGATCGGCCCCTCGGGCTGTGGCAAGTCGACCTTCCTGCGGAGCCTCAACCGCATGAACGATACGATCGACGGCTGCCGCGTCACCGGCAAGATCACGCTCGACACCGACGATATCTATGATCCCGATATCGACGTCGTCGAACTTCGCGCCCGCGTCGGCATGGTCTTCCAGAAGCCGAACCCGTTCCCGAAGACGATCTATGAAAACGTCTCCTACGGCCCGCGCATCCACGGCCTTGCCAAGTCGAAGGCCGATCTCGACCAGATCGTCGAGACCAGCCTGCAGCGTGCCGGCCTCTGGAACGAAGTCAAGGACCGCGTGCACGAATCCGGCACCGGCCTCTCCGGCGGTCAGCAGCAGCGCCTCTGCATTGCCCGCGCCGTCGCTGTCAGCCCCGAAGTCATCCTGATGGACGAGCCCTGCTCGGCGCTCGACCCGATCGCCACCGCCAAGGTTGAGGAACTGATCCACGAACTGCGCGAGAACTACACGATCGTCATCGTCACCCACTCCATGCAGCAGGCCGCGCGTGTCTCGCAGCGCACCGCCATGTTCCACCTCGGCAACCTCGTCGAGGAGAACGACACCGACAAGATGTTCACCAATCCCGACGATCCGCGCACCCAGGACTACATCATGGGTCGCTTCGGCTGATTTTGGCGACAGCAAGCCTTCCCGTTATTCGAGGATAAAGCCCCATGGCATCGACACATATTTTTTCTGCCTATGATGATGATCTGAAGTTCCTGTCCAGGCGGATTTCCGAGATGGGCGGCCTGGCCGAGCAGATGGTCAGCGAATCCGTCCGGGCGCTGGTCAACGGCGATACCGCGCTGGCGCAGAAGGTCATCTCCGACGATGTGATCCTCGATCACGCCGAACGCGAAATCGGCGACAAGGCGATCGTCACCATCGCCCGCCGTCAGCCGATGGCCTCGGACCTGCGTGAAATCATGGGTTCGATCCGGATCGCCGCCGATCTCGAACGTGTCGGCGATCTCGGCAAGAACACCGCCAAGCGCGTCATCGCCGTGCAGAGCACCGGCGTTCCCCGCAAGCTCGCCCGCGGTCTCGAGCATCTCTCCGAACTGGCGCTCGTCCAGCTCAAGGAAGTGCTCGATGTCTACACCAATCGCTCCGCCGACAAGGCGAACGCGATCCGCGAACGCGACAACGAGATCGACGCGATGTACACCTCGCTGTTCCGCGAACTCCTGACCTACATGATGGAAGATCCGCGCAACATTACGAGCTGCACGCATCTCCTCTTCTGTGCCAAAAACATCGAGCGCATTGGCGACCACGCCACCAACATCGCCGAGACGATCTTCTACATGGCGACAGGTGCGCAGCCGGAAGGCGATCGTCCAAAGGACGACAGCGCCAACACCGTTGGCGCTGTGACGGAATAACGGTTCCGGACCTGCCGATTGCGTGCGCGCCCATCCGGGCGCGCAAAGAGGTCGCAGCCACTTTCTGATTTTGCGCAAGATCCCGTGCTTAAATCACCCCCGGTTTAAGGATCGTGCGCGAGGAGACCAACACGCATGATCCCGAGAGTTGCAGTTGTTGAAGACGAGGAAGCCCTCAGCGTGCTTCTTCGCTACAATCTCGAAGCAGAAGGCTTCGAGGTCGATACCATCCTTCGTGGCGACGAGGCCGAAATCAGGCTTCAGGAGCGCACGCCCGATCTTCTCATCCTCGATTGGATGCTGCCCGGCGTCTCCGGCATCGAGCTCTGCCGGCGCCTGCGCATGCGGCCGGAAACCGAGCGCCTGCCGATCATCATGCTGACGGCGCGCGGCGAAGAGAGCGAGCGCGTGCGCGGGCTTTCGACGGGTGCCGACGATTACGTCGTCAAGCCCTTCTCGACGCCCGAGCTCGTCGCCCGCGTCAAGGCGATGCTGCGCCGCGCCCGTCCGGAAGTTCTGTCCACGGTGCTGAAATGCGGCGATATCGAACTCGACCGCGAAACCCATCGCGTCCATCGCAAGAGCCGCGAAGTCCGCCTCGGCCCCACGGAATTCCGCCTGCTGGAATTCCTGATGTCGTCGCCGGGCCGGGTTTTCTCCCGCTCGCAGCTTCTGGACGGCGTCTGGGGTCACGATATCTACGTCGACGAGCGCACCGTTGATGTCCATGTCGGCCGCTTGCGCAAGGCGCTGAACTTTTCCAACATGCAGGACGTCATCCGCACCGTCCGCGGCGCCGGTTATTCGATGGAAGCCTGACGGCTTCCATTCCAATCGCATAAAAAAACGGGCCGCTTGGCCCGTTTCTCATGTGACAATGTTCGCTCGCTTAGCTGATGCGCGCGGCCGCCCTGCGGCGCTCATTGACCGGCTGGTAGGCCAGCTTCTGGTGATAGCCGCAATAGGGCGAATTGTCCGGGGATTCGCAGCCGCAGAAGTGGAAGTCGTCCTTCAGCGGATCGCCGACCGGCCACTTGCAGGTGCGTTCGGTGAGTTCCGTCAGGCCGAGGCGGCGGGAAATCGGCACGACCACGTTGCCGGCCGGCACGTATTCCATTTCCTCGATCGTTTCGATCTCGATCTCTTCCTTCAGCATCGTTGCGCCCTGCTGGCGGGTAACGGTGCGGGTAGCGATGCGCGAGGCATAGTTCGGTGCGCGCGGCGCCGATGTCGCGCGCTTGGGCGTTCGCGCCGTGGTGGCCGTGCCGCCGGCCTTGGCGCGGCCGGGAAGGCTGAGCCTGTGCACCTTGCCGATGACCGCGTTTCTGCTGACCCCGCCGAGCTGCGCAGCGATCTGGCTGGCGCTCAGTCCTTCGGCCCAAAGCTTCTTGAGTTTCTCGACCCGCTCGTCTGTCCAGTTCATGCCCTGTCTCCACCTTTTGCGTTGGTGATGGCAGAATCCCTCACCGTTGTCCCGGAAGTCTCCGAAACAAGAAACGCCTGATCAATTTTGGTGACTAGTTCCGCCGCATGCAGTCTAGTAATTGAACTTTAACCTAGTGTGAGGCTGACTCCGTGACAAGAGTCGCATGAATCCGGATGAATCGAATTCGGAGTTTTCCCCAACTTGCTGCCCCTGCGTGTCATTTCTGCAATAATGCCTGTTGAAGGTCGAAAATGCCGCTGTACAAGCTTGCTGCATACGCTAAGGGCGCAGTTTTGTTGACATTGCAGCGCGAAAAGGAAATAGTGCCACTCGCCGCCGCAAGGCGGCATTTTTGATTTTTCGGACCTGGTTTCCTTAGCCGGAGTCCAGCGCCTTGATAACATTGACGGGAGATCGCGCTATGGCTGAAGCCGCGCCGCTTTATGACACCTATTCTCGTGCCCCGCTGCGGTTCGAGCGAGGCGAGGGCGTGTGGCTGATCACCGAAAGCGGCGAGCGATATCTCGATTTCGGCGCCGGCGTTGCCGTCACCTCAGTCGGCCATAGCAACCCGCATGTGGTCAATGCGCTGAAGGAGCAGGCCGACAAGGTCTGGCACCTCTCGAACATTTATGAAATTCCCGGCCAGGAGCGCCTGGCAAAGCGCCTGACGGATGCTACCTTCGCAGACAAGGTGTTCTTTACCAACTCGGGCGCGGAAGCGCTGGAATGCGCGATCAAGACGGCGCGTCGCTACCAGTATTCCAAGGGCCATCCCGAGCGTTTCCATATCATCACCTTTGAAGGCGCCTTCCACGGGCGGACGCTGGCGACGATCGCTGCCGGCGGCCAGGAAAAATATCTCGAAGGCTTCGGCCCCAAGGCGCCGGGCTTCGACCAGGTGCCGTTCGGCGACATCGAAGCTGTCCGCGCCGCGGTCACCGATGCCACGGCCGCAATTCTCATCGAGCCGGTGCAGGGCGAGGGCGGCGTCCGTCCCGCCACCACCGAATTCATGAAGGCGCTTCGCCAAATCTGTGACGAGAAGGGCCTGCTGCTGATCCTCGACGAGGTTCAGACCGGCGTTGGCCGTACCGGCAAGCTCTTCGCCCATGAATGGTCGGGTATCACCCCCGATATCATGGCTGTCGCCAAGGGCATCGGCGGCGGTTTCCCGCTCGGCGCCTGCCTTGCCACCGCCGAGGCCGCCTCCGGCATGAAGGCCGGCACGCATGGTTCGACTTATGGCGGCAATCCGCTCGCCATGGCCGTCGGCAGTGCCGTGCTCGACATCATCCTCGCCGAAGGCTTCCTCCAGCAGGTGTGTGACGTCGCGCTGGTCTTCCGCCAGGGTCTCGCCTCGTTGAAGGATCGTTATCCCGACGTGATCGAGGATATCAGAGGCGAGGGGCTTCTGCTCGGCATCAAGGCTGCTATTCCTTCCGCCGAACTGCTGCAGGCGATCCGCGCCGCCCATCTGCTCGGCGTGCCCGCCGGGGATAACGTCATCCGCCTTCTCCCCCCGCTCGTCGTCACCGCCGAGGAGGCCCGCGAGGGCCTCGTCCGCATCGAGCGCGCCGCCGAGAGCATTCGCGCCTCCAAGGTCAAGAAGACGGCTTGAACGGATTGCCGCCTACGGGCGCACGACAGGTAAGAACACGATATGGCTCCTAAACATTTCCTCGACCTTTCGGCGGTCACATCAGCCGATCTCAGAACCATCATGAACGATGCGCTCGCCCGCAAGCAGGCCTTCAAGGCCGGCACGGGCGACAAGCCGCTCGCCGGCAAGATGCTGGCGATGATCTTCGAGAAGCCGTCGACGCGCACCCGCGTTTCCTTCGATGTCGGCATGCGCCAGCTCGGCGGCGAAACGCTGTTCCTCTCCGGCACCGAGATGCAGCTCGGCCGCGCCGAGACGATCGGCGACACCGCCAAGGTGCTCTCGCGCTATGTCGATGCGATCATGATCCGCACGACCGAGCATTCGCGGCTGCTGGAGCTTGCCGAGCATGCGACCGTACCTGTGATCAATGCGCTGACGGATGACACCCATCCCTGCCAGATCATGGCCGATATCATGACCTTCGAGGAGCATCGCGGCCCGATCAAGGGCAAGACCATCGCCTGGACCGGCGACGGCAACAACGTGCTGCATTCGCTGGTCGAGGGCGCTGCCCGCTTCGGCTATCGCATGAACATGGCGGTGCCTCTTGGTTCCGAGCCCAAGGATCACTATCTGAACTGGGCCCGCAATGAGGGCGCCGAAATCATGCTCTGCCATGATGCCGACCGTGCGGTCGCCGGCGTCGATTGCGTGGTGACCGATACCTGGGTCTCCATGAATCAGGAACATCGGGCCCGGGGTCACAATGTCTTCCAGCCTTATCAGGTCAATGCGGCCTTGATGGCGAAGGCCGGCAATGATGCATTGTTCATGCATTGCCTGCCCGCTCATCGCGGTGAGGAAGTGACGGATGAAGTGATCGACGGCCCGCAATCCGTGGTCTTCGATGAAGCGGAAAACCGTCTTCATGCGCAGAAGTCGATTCTTGCTTGGTGCCTGGGCGCGATCTGAACCATAATCTGGTGTCGCCGAGTCAAAAACTCGCGACCGCGCGAGCGGCGGGCACGCTGGCCCATCGCTCTGAAAACTAGGAGTGAAAGCCATGGCAGAAGCTGCAGCCGCCCTCGGCCAGTTCGATTTCGCCGGCGATGATCATGTCGTCCCCTTTCAGGTGGAGGGTCTGGATGTGCGCGGCCGCGCCGTCCAACTCGGCCCGATGCTCGATGCGATCCTCGAGCGCCATCATTATCCCGCGCCCGTTGCCCGGCTGCTTGCCGAAGTCGTCGTGCTGACGGTGCTGCTTGGCACCTCGTTGAAGTTCGACGGCAAGTTTACGGTGCAGACAAAGGGCGATGGTCCGGTCGATCTTCTCGTTGCCGATTTCTCGACGCCGGAAAACGTCCGCGCCTATGCGCGTTTCGATCAGGCGCTGCTCGCCAAGGCGGTTGCAGCAGGCGAGACCGAGCCGGAGCAATTGCTCGGCAAGGGCGTGCTCGCCTTCACCATCGATCAGGGCAAGTTCAGCCAGCCCTATCAGGGCATCGTCGCGCTCGACGGCACCTCGCTCGAGGACATCGCCGGCGTCTATTTCCGCCAGTCGGAGCAGATCCCGACGCGTGTGCGTCTTGCAGCCGCCGAACTCTTCGATCGCGACGATGCCGGCAAGCCCCGCCATCGCTGGCGGGCAGGCGGCCTTGTCGCTCAGTTCCTGCCGGAGGCGCCGGAGCGCATGCGCCAGCCGGATCTCCACGGCGGCGACGGCGACACCGGCAACCGCCCGCATGGCGAGGACGATGCCTGGGTCGAAGCCCGTTCGCTGGTCGAAACCATCGACGCCGATGAACTCACCGATCCGCTTGTTGGCACGGAGCGGCTGCTGTTCCGTCTGTTCCATGAGCGCGGTGTCCGCGTCTACGAACCGCGCGCGGTCTTCGACCGCTGCAGCTGCTCGCGTGAAAAGATCGGCAACGTGCTGAAGGGTTTCAGCGCCGAGGAAATCGAAGCCAGCCAGGAAAATGGCGAGATCGCTGTTACCTGCGAATTCTGCTCGACCACCTATCGCTTCGATCCGGCCGAGCTTCAGCCGGTCGAGCAAAAAGCCTAGAGCATGTCGCGCAAAAGTGTGCGGCGGTTTTGCGATAACGACATGCGTAAAAACAAAGACCTAAAGCGCGAGGAGCGAATCTGAAAGATCGCGACGCGCTTTAGTTGAGGACGCGCAGCAGCCCCGGTGAATCCAGCGAGAAGGCGGGTATGTCGACATCGAACAGCTCGCCTTCGTCCGTTTCCATCTGGTAATGGCCGAACATCAGCCCGGAGGGCGTATCGAGCGGGCACCCGGAGGAATATTCGTAGGTGTCGCCCGGGCTAAGCCGTGGCTGTTCGCCGACGACACCGGGACCGGTCACCTCGTCCACCTGTCCGTTCTGGTCGGTGATATTCCAGTAGCGGTTGACCAGGCGAACGGCTATGCCGGAATTGTTGCTGATGACAATCCGGTAACCCCAGACATAGCGGTCGTCTTCCGGATCGGATTGCTCCTCCAGATAGAACGGTTCGACTACAACTTCGATATCTCTTGTGAGGGCGCGATACATGCCTTGCACCTTAGTCAAGATATGTTACCCGTATCTTATAAGAGGCCCTGTCCGTCAAGGAACGGAACGTTGATCATTGATGAAACAGTCATGATCGAAGGGTTTTCGATCGTTAAGCCTAATTGTCAGTGTTAATTCTGCTTCGGAACGCCGGCACGGGTAAACTTGTTCCGCCGCCGGTCCGGCCGAACCCGGGTGAGGTTCGGCCGTCCTTGTCTTAGATATAGAGCATGATGTCGTCCGAAAACCGCTCACGCTTTTCGGCATCATGCTCCGGATCAGGCCGAGACCTTGGAGAGCGCCTTCGCGAAATCCTCGATCAGGTCGTCCGTATCCTCGATGCCGGCCGAAAAGCGCACCGTGCCGGGCGAGATGCCGAGTTCGGCACGCGCCTCTTCCGTCAGGTTCTTGTGCGTCGTCGTTGCCGGATGCGTGATCAGGCTCTTGCTGTCGCCGAGATTGTTGGAGATCTTGACGACATCGAGCGCGTTCTGCAGCGCGAAGGCAGCCTCTTTGCCGCCTTTCAGCTCGAAGCAGACCAGCGTCGAGCCGCCCGTCATCTGCTTGGCGATGATATCGGCCTGCGGATGGTCCTTGCGGCCGGGATAGATCACTTTGGCGACCTTGCCCTGCTCGGCCAGGAAATCAGCGATCTTCGCCGCATTCTGCGTCTGCTGCTTGACGCGCAGCGGCAGCGTCTCGATGCCCTTCAGAAGCGTCCAGGCATTGAACGGCGACATGGCCGGCCCGGTATGGCGGAAATAGTCGTGCAGGTTCTCGTCGATCCATTCCTTGTCGGAAAGCACCACGCCGCCAAGGCACCGGCCTTGGCCGTCAATATGCTTGGTCGCGGAATAGACGACGATATGGGCGCCGAGTTCCAAGGGTTTCTGGAAGAGCGGCGTTGCAAAGACGTTGTCAACGACGACCTTGGCGCCGACCTGGTTGGCGAGCTTAGCGACGCTGGCGATGTCGATCACCTCGAGTGTCGGGTTGGTCGGGCTTTCCAGGAAGAACACCTTGGTCTTCGGCGTGATCGCCTTTTCCCAGTTCTCGAGGTAACGACCGTCGACCAGCGTGAAGTCGATGCCGTATTTCGGCGCCAACGTTTCCACAACCCAGCGGCAGGAGCCGAACAGAGCGCGCGCAGCGACGATATGATCGCCGGCCTTCAGCTGGCAGAGGATGGCGGCGGTGACGGCGGCCATGCCGGAGGCCGTGGCGCGGGCGTCTTCGGCGCCTTCCAGCATGCACATGCGCTTTTCGAACATGTCGTTGGTCGGGCTGCCATAGCGGGCATAGATAAAGCCGTCCGTCTCGCCCTTGAAACGGGCTTCGGCCGCCTCCGACGTATCGTAGACGAAACCCTGCGTGAGATAGATTGCCTCGGACGTTTCGCCATATTGCGAACGCAGCGTGCCGCCATGGACGAGTTGGGTTGCCGGGCGCCAGGTCTTGCTCATGCCATCACCTTCACATAACAAAAAAAACCGGTCGCAAAAGCAGACCGGTTTCAACCCGGTCTTTTTAGCCACTTGTTTAACGTGGCTGCAAGCCGACCGGCCAAATCACCACGGGATAATTCTGCAATACTGCTGTTAGCTGCTTGCGTCAATTCCCCGAGTTTGGTTTTGTCGGCGGCAAATGATGGATGAGGCATGATGGCTCGTGAAACGGGAATTCTGGCGGATCGCGCGATATCAGCGCTGTTCGAAACGGAGCGTCTGATCTCCGAACGGGAGCTGGACCGCGACCAGATCCAGCCGGCAAGCCTCGACCTGCGCCTTGGCGCCAAGGCTTTTCGCGTGCGTGCCAGCTTCATGCCCGGCCCCTCGCATCTGGTGTCCGACAAGCTCGACCGGCTGAGCCTGCATGTGATCGACCTGTCGGAAGGCGCGGTGCTCGAAACCGGCTGCGTCTACATCGTGCCGCTGATGGAGAGCCTTGCTCTTCCCGCCGACATGTCGGCCTCGGCCAACCCGAAGAGCTCGACCGGCAGGCTGGATATCTTCACCCGCGTCATCACCGATTACGCCCAGGAGTTCGACAAGATCCCGGCCGGTTATTCCGGCCCGCTCTATCTCGAGATCAGCCCGCGCACCTTCCCGATCGTCGTGCGCCGCGGCTCGCGCCTATCGCAGATCCGCTTCCGCGTCGGCCAGGCCCTGCTCGGCGAGCCGGAACTCCTGAAGCTGCATGAAAGCGAGACGCTGGTCGCCAGCAAGCTGCCAAACGTGTCCGGCGGGGGCATCGCACTGTCGATCGACCTCGCCGGAGACAAGGACGGCCTGATCGGCTATCGCGGCAAGCACCACACCGCTGTCGTCGACGTCGACAAGAAGGCCCAACACGATATCTTCGATTTCTGGGAGCCGCTCTACAGCCGCGGCCGCAACGAACTGATCCTCGATCCCGACGAGTTCTATATCCTCGTCTCGCGCGAGGCGGTGCACGTGCCGCCGGATTATGCGGCCGAGATGACCCCCTTCGACCCGCTGGTCGGCGAATTCCGCGTCCATTATGCCGGCTTTTTCGATCCGGGCTTCGGCCATGCGCCGGCCGGCGGGCGCGGCAGCCGCGCCGTGCTCGAAGTGCGCAGCCACGAAGTGCCGTTCATCCTCGAAGACGGCCAGATCGTCGGCCGCCTCGTCTACGAACACATGCAGGAAAAGCCCGCCAGCCTCTACGGCTCCGGCCTCGGCTCCAACTACCAAGCCCAGGGCCTTAAACTCTCGAAGCACTTCCGCATCTGAACCTTCCCGGCGGGCGCGACTTGACAGCCGCCCCCATCTGTTGGAAATCTCGCTTCGTCGCGGGTGTAGCTCAATGGCAGAGCAGCAGCTTCCCAAGCTGAATACGAGGGTTCGATTCCCTTCACCCGCTCCAATTCCCACGATGACTGATGCGCCTAATCCCCGAAGAACCGGATCGGCTTGTATTGGCGATGTGCGATGATCAGGCTTCGGTCCGGCTGGATGATGTAGGTTTCCTCCACCTGCCGGCCGTATTGGTCGATGAAATTATGCGGAAAGGCAGAGCCAACAGGTGATTTGGTGAGCTTGGTGCGCGGCTGGCCGTTATAGGTGATGCTCCCGGGGATGGGTTCGAGGCCCGGTCCGCCGTAGCTGACGGTGTTGCATCCCGAAAGAGCGAGAGTGCCGACGAGGCAGATGATTGCAGCTTTCATATCCATCCCTCCCAATACCGTGAACGCCATCACTTTACGCCTTGCCGGAGAGAGTTCACGACACAAATGCCCATGCCGCTCTTCAATCCTTCGGGAAGCGTCGCCGGGAGCGCCGTGATCGCTCTGCCGGACGGCCGGACATCCACCTATTGATGCTAGGGTGAAAATCACGTTCCACCAGTCGTGTGGCAAACCCATCCATTGTCGAAGCCGGCGCCGTCTGCTAGATCGGCATCGTCGAAAAAGGCAGGATCGGTTGAGGTAAGCCCGATCCCTTCCGTTGGAGCGTTAACAGCGCTCTCAAGAAGCTCTGCTCCGTGCCATGGCACGAGAACCCGCGACGTGATCCGCATGAAGATGCGGGATCCCGGCGGCGTGCGGAGACGGCAAAAGGCAGTCCCGGGATTTTTTCGAACGGAGACTGTTATGCGCCTGAACCATCTCGATTTCCATGTGCCCGATATCGCTGCCACGGCGGATTTCTTCATCCGCCATTTCGGGCTGCGGCTCAAGGACATGCGCGGCCTGAACGGCCTCGCCATCCTGGAGGATGACGCCGGGCTCGAAATCGTCCTTAGCCACGCGATTGCGAAGTTCGGCACTGCCGATCAGGTCGAACTGCAGCGCCAGACCTATCATGTCGGCTTCATCCTGCCCGAAAGGGCGGATGTCGATGCGGTCCATGCCGGGCTCGTTGCAGCCGGTGCTGATCTGTCCGGCCCACCGGCCGCGATGCGTGGCGGCTGGCTGTTTTATTGCACGGCGCCCGGAAAGATCCTCGTCGAGATCGGCTGGCGGCGGGGGGAGATCGCCAAATAGAAAGGGCGGCCGCAGCCGCCCTTGCCAATAGCTGTTTCGATCGCCTCAGAACTCGGTCCAATCAGCATCCTTGCTGGACGGTGTGCTGCCGCCTGCGCCGAAGGCGTTGGCGAGCTTTTGGCCGAGGGCACGGGCCGGCGAAGCCTTCGGGCGTGCCGTGCTTTCGGCAACACGCACTGGTGCCTTGGCAGCCGGGCGCGCGGTGGCGCGCGGCGCTGCGGCCGGTGGCCGGGCCGACGTGATCGGTGCGGCGGCGGCGAAGCCGCCGGTGCCCGTCAGCCTGAACTGGCCGAGCAGATTGTTGAGCGCTGCTGCCTCAGTGGCGAGGTTGTGGCTGGCGGCCGTCGATTCCTCGACCATTGCCGCATTCTGCTGCGTACCCTGGTCCATGGTGTTGACGGCGGTGTTGATCTCCTGCAGCCCGATCGACTGTTCGCGGGAGGCTTCGGCGATTGCGTGGACGTGCTGGTTAATTTCCTGCACCTCATGGACGATCGCGTCGAGCGCCTTGCCGGTCTCGCCGACCAGCGAAACGCCGGTCTGCACATGCGTGCCGGAGGTACTGATCAGCGCCTTGATCTCCTTGGCGGCCTTGGCCGAGCGCTGGGCGAGTTCGCGCACTTCCTGGGCGACGACCGCAAAACCCTTGCCGGCCTCACCGGCACGCGCCGCTTCGACGCCCGCATTCAAGGCCAAAAGGTTGGTCTGGAAGGCGATGTCGTCGATGACGCCGATGATGTTGGAGATCTCGCCCGAGGACTTCTCAATCTGCTGCATGGCGGAGACTGCCTTGCGGACGACTTCGCCGGATTTTTCGGCGCCGAGACGGGTATGGGCGACGAGCTGGCTCGCTTCCTCTGCACGCTTGGCGGCGTCGCGCACTGTCGTGGTGATCTCCTCCAGCGCCGCCGCCGTCTCTTCGACGGAGGCCGATTGTTGTTCGGTCCGCTTGGAAAGCTCGTCAGCAGAAGAGCGGATCTCGTTGGCGCCGGCACTGATCGCCCGGGCGTTGGCGCCGACCGTATGCATGGTCTCGTTGAGTTTCTCGACCGAATTGTTGAAATCCTCACGCAGCGCATCGAGATGCGCGACGAAGGGCTCATTGATATGCGAGGCGAGATCGCCAGCGGCAAGGCGGCGCAGGCCGTCGCCGAGGGCTGCGACGGCGCGTTCGAGTTCGGATGCCTCGCGGGCCTTCTGCGCCTCGCTTTCACGGCGCTCGCTGTCGCTGACGTTGCGGTCGGCTTCGGCACGCGCCTCGATCTGGACGCGCTCGATCGCGTTGTCGCGGAAGGTCGAAACGGCCTTTGCCATCTGGCCGACTTCGTCACGGCGGTCGAGGCCGCCGACATCGCTTGTGGTATCGCCCTCGGCAAGCCGGGTCATGCGCTGGCGCAGTTGCGTCATGGGACCGGCGATGCCGATTTGGGCCACAACAACGCTGAAGCCGACCGCGGCGAGCACGGCGACGCCGATCAGCACAAAACAGAAGACGATCCGCCCGTTGATCGAGGCCGAGAGCGCGTCGCCACCATCGGTGAGCATCGCCATCATCGCATCATTGTTGGCGATCATTTTCGGCGTCAGCGCATTGAGCTTGGCATTGATCAGGGCAACATTCGAAAGCGCGCCGGCGCTGTCCTTAGCCTTGCTCTGCTCGATGATCTTGTTCGCCAGGGTCTCGATTTCATCGATGCCGGCCTGGATCTCATCGATCGCCGGCTTGCGGCTGGGCACCAGTGCCAGCGCCTGCTTCATGCGATCACGGGCCTGCGGCAGCTTGCTCGGTGTGGCGAGCGCCGTCTGGAATTCCGGCGTATCGGGTTTCATGTCGGCAAGCAGCGTTACCTGCAGCACCGAGGCAACCGCCGATGCGCTGGCGCGCGCGCTCAGCATCGAGGCCTGCGCCTCATGATCGATGAAGGCGCTGTAGGCGGCGTCCGCGCGATGGAACTCGGAGATGACATAGGTCAGCCCGGCCATCGTGATCAGCCCGAGCAGCGCTACGACCGAAATGATTTTCGTGCGGATTTTCAGATGCTTCAACATGGAAATGTCACCCGATTGACGGGCACGTCGCGCGCCCGGTGCTTTTGAAATCAATTGCTGCAGAAAAAACGCTGCTTCAATATCGCGGTTCAAGGATACGTTTGGACTGACGCGTGCATCATGCGATCGGCTGGCGGGGTCCGATGTCGTCGCCACAAATAAAAGGCGATATTCTTTAATTCTGCGCTAACAGCGGACGGCGGATGCCCGCAATTTTTAGGGGCTGAATTGTTATCCTCGGACGGCGTCTCAAGTCTCTTCTCTCCTCGGGCGAAGAGGGAATCGAGGCATTGCGGCATATCCCTTGAGGTCTGAAACCGAAGCCATCCGCACTCCCCGCATATTCCCCGCCGCGGATGACTCTGATACATCTCGCCGCCGCGGCAACGCTTCCCGATTAACCCGAGTCTGGATCACGATGATGCAATCCAAGCTGGCATCCCTGGCCCTGAAGGGTGTTCTCGCGTGCGGGCTGTTTCTCGCAGCGCTCCTTTTGAGTTTTGCCGCATCCGCCCAGCAGGCGGCACCCTCGCTGCCGCTGCTCTTCGATGCACGCGAGCGCCTGGCCAAACCGGACCTTTCCTCGCTGGTTCGCCTGCGCTTCCTGACGTCGGTCGATTTTCCGCCCTTCAACTTCACCGATCAGAACGGCAAGCTTTCCGGTTTCGACGTCGACCTTGCCCGCGAAATCTGCGGCGAACTTGAGATATCGGACAAGTGCGAGATCCAGGCGATCCCCTTTGCCGATCTCAAGGATGCGCTCGCTGCCTCGCAGGGCGATGCCGTCATTGCCGGGCTTGCCGTGACGCCGGAGCTGCGCCGGCAATTCGTCTTTTCCAGGCCCTATCTGATGCTGCCGGCGCGCTTCGTGCGCAATCTGGCGGCGCCGATCGATGGAAAGACGGCTGCCGCGCTTTCGGGCCGGCCGGTCGGCGTCGTCAGGGGCACGGTGCACGAAACGATGCTGGCCGCTTTCTTCCCGGCCCTCAAGGCCGAGCCGTTCGATACGAAGGAAGCCCTGCTTGCCGCGCTCAAGGAGCGCAAAGTCGATGCCGCCTTTGCCGATGCGCTGCAGCTTTCCTTCTGGGTCTCTTCGCCGGCCTCGGCCAAATGCTGTGCGCTCTTCGACGGCCCTTATCTCTCCGAACATTTCCTCGGCGAGGGCATGACGATCATGCTGCGGCAAAAGGACAGCGTCCTGACATCGGCCATCGATCACGCGCTCGCCGCGCTATCGCGCAACGGCCGTCTTCAGGAAATCTATCTGCGCTATTTTCCCTACGGGCTCTATTGACGCCGCAACCGGACTTTAGCCCTTGCGGAAACGGGCAATCGCGCTGCGCTCGATGGCAGCGCAGGTGAGCTTGTCGAGGCCGAGCCGATCGCGCAGCAGGCTGAGCAGCCGGAGTTCCTCCGCCTTGACCGAGAGATCGGCGGAGGCGACCTCGACGGCGAGTGCATAGGCCGTGTCGTAGAGCTTTGCAGGCAGGGTGTCGCGCACGGTTTCCAGAACGACGTCGAGGCCTTCCGGCCCCGCAAGCAGCGAGGCGCAGTCGCGCGCCACGGAAATCAGGTTGTCGTCATCGAAATCCCTGAAAACAGGCAGGAATCCGATCAACTGTCCGATCCTTTCCAGCTCCCTGTCGTTCATCGTGCTGTCGACGGCGGATGCCATCACCATCACGTAGATCAGAGCATCATGGGCGGAAAGCGGCTTGTTCATTTCTGATTCCTTTTTCGATCGGTCCAGATTAGGAACTGGCGGCTGCCTTTACAAGGGATCGGCAGCATTCCGCGGCTGCCGGGCCGCTGGCTGTTTGCGGCGTGGATCGTCGCCGTAAAGTCCCTTTCCCGCCTGCTTGGCCTTCTCGGCGGCGGCTGCAAGCGGCGAACCCGGTGCTGCTTCCGCCCAGCCGTTTTCGGCGAGCCATGAGCCGAGATCCTCTGTGCCGAGGCGGCAGGTAGCGATCGCCGTTCCCTGCCATTCCGCCGTCTCGAGATCGCAAGTGACGCTGCGATTGCGCAATAGCAGGCGCAACGCCGTTTTCGCCATCATGCCGCAGGGCCATTGCCGGCTTGCCGGTCCGCATATCTTGTCGACCGGTGTCGAGACGATGCCGGCAAGCTGAAGCCTGCGTTCGCCGAAGGAAAGAATGCCTGCATTTTCAACCACCGGCCGCAACAACTCCATCGCCTTCTTCGTGCCGGGACCGGCCGTGTCGTGCTGCATCGTCTGCGCTTGTTGTTTGACACCGGCGGCTTTGGGCGCAGCGCCGCCAGATGCGGCCGGGGAGGGCGGAACCGCCGGTTCGGCCGAGCGGGCGATCATTTCGGCGTGTTCGTCCGATATCGCCGCCGGCTGCCCGGCGGTCTCAGGAGCAGCATCCGCCGTTGCGGTCGTCATCTCTTCTGCAGGCGCGATTTCTTCTTGGCCCACGCCGCCGAGCTTTGCTTCGCCCGCCATCAGCAGGCCGGCCACCACCGCAATCCCTGTGATACCTGTGAACAAGGCTGCAGGGCGCATGGAATATCTTCCTATTGGCTGGCCCAGATGATGCGAGCGATCCAGTCGACGTCGGAAAGATCGAGGGTGCGGTTGGGATGTTCGGGATTGAGCGACATGAGCTCGATCGACCGCGGGCTCTGACGCAGCAGCACCTTGGCCATCACTTCGCCCTCGCGTGTCCGCACAACGACGCGGTCGTTGCGGCGCACCTGCGCCCCCGGCTCGACGATCAGCACGTCGCCGTCGCGGTAGAGCGGCATCATGCTCTCGCCCTGCACCTCCAGCGCATAGACGCCGGCCTTCTGTGATGGCGCTGCTGGAAATTCCACCACGTCCCAGCCCTGGCCGGCCGGAAAACCGCCATCGTCGAAAAAGCCGCCAGCGCCCGCCTGCGCAAAGCCGAGCAGGGGGATCGAGCTGCCCGGAGGCGCAAACGTCGCGTCCGGTAGCCCGGAAGGGTTGCCGCCCGGTCGCATGAAGGCGAGAAACTGCTCCATGCTCGCCCCCGTCGCATCGAGCACCTTGGCGATCGATTCCGTCGAGGGCCAGCGCAGCCGCCCGTCTGCGGAAAGCCGTTTCGATTTATTGAAGGATGTCGGGTCGAGCCCTGCGCGCCGCGCAAGACCAGACGGCGTCAGGTCGTGCCGTTCGGCAAGCCTGTCGATCGCTCCCCAGATCTGCTCGTGTGACAGCATGATGCGCCCGATCCCGTGCGGCTCATCCAATGCCGCGCTTCAACCGAGCGGAATATTAACCGACCGTTCCGCCCGAGTAAAGACAGGAAAGGAATAAAATCCTGTTTCGGACGGTTTGCTTCAGGCCACCATCGCCATATTGATCTTGCCGAGCTGGATGACCGCCTGTGTCCGGCTGTCGACATCGAGTTTCAGCAGGATCGCCGAGACATGCGCCTTAATCGTCGCCTCGGAGACGCCGAGTTCGTAAGCGATCTGCTTGTTCAGCAGCCCTTCGGCAAGCATGGTCAGCACCCGGCTCTGCTGCGGCGTCAGCGTATGGAGACGGTGGATCAGGTCGGCGACGTCGGGATCCTGTTCCTGTCCATCGCGGTAGCTCTCCGGCGTGGCGATATCGCCGGCAAGCACCGTCTGTATGCTGCGGCGAATGTCCTCGATGCCGGAGGATTTGGAGATGAAGCCGGAAGCGCCGAGTTCCAGCGCCCGACGGATCGTCGTTGCATCGTCTGTTGCCGAGACGATGATGATCGGCAGGCTAGCGAACTCGGAGCGCAATGCCATCAGGCCGGAAAAGCCGCTGACACCAGGCATCGCGAGGTCGAGAAGCATCAGGTCGGCGTCCGCATGGGCGCCTGCCGCCTTGCGCGCGGCGGCGAAATCACCGGCTTCGACGATCGACTGCCGGCCTTCCATGCCTATCACCGCCTGGCGCAGCGCATCCCGGAAAAGCGGATGATCGTCCGCAATGATGATGGTCTGTTCGTGCATCGAAAACTCCCTCCCAAGAGTCCGATCATGCCGCATGCGCCGCCATCCCCTCAGCGGTGCATGCATGCTCGCTGACGTGACTATATCAGATCACGTCTTCTGCGGAAGGGGATTGGCGTTTTCCTCGGCCTGGAACTCCTTCACCATCCCCATGAAACTCTTCATCATCCGCTCCATGATGCTGATCGAGCGGTCGACCTCTGCATCGCTCGGCAGTGCGCGCTGGGCGGTGTTTTGCTCCAGCGCCGTCACCCGTTTTGAAAGCCGGTCGAGCTCGTCTTCATAGGCCGCCCTCTCGTCGGCCGCCATGCGGCAGACGAGAGCGCCGTCCTTGTCCTGGCAGATCGACATCGCGCCGGTCTGCCGGTCGAGCCGGACGAAATGATCGCCGCTCCTTTCCAGCTGGAAGCGGCTGGCATCGGGTTCGGCCGCCATGGCCGCAAATGGCAGGAGACTAACGCCAAGCGTGAGAACCAATATTTTCATCGTCTCATCCTCCGGATTTTGCTTGTGGCGGCCCCGTTTTAAGCGCCGGGGCGTGGACATCGCCGCCTCTTTCCGGCAAAGCGCTCATGACTGAGGACCAGCGTATCGTGAGACCATGATGACCGTGACACCGACCCTTTACAAGATCGTGACGGAAGCGCTCTGGCAGGAAGCCAGACAAACCGGCATTTTTCATGGCGCCGGCATCGATCTCAAGGATGGCTTCATCCATTTCTCGACGGCAGGCCAGGTGAAGCAGACCGCGGCCCTGCATTTTGCCGGCCAGTCCGGCCTGCTGCTCATTGCGGTCAATGGCGAGGGTTTCGGCGATAAGCTCATTTTCGAGCCCTCGCGCGGTGGCGATCTCTTCCCGCATCTTTACGCCGATCTGCCGCTTGCGGCCGTGCTCTGGGAGGCGCCGCTGCCGCTCGATGAAGCAGGAGCCCACATCTTTCCGGAGCTGCAGCCATGATCGATCCTTTCAAGCGTTTCGCCCGCAAGGGTCTTTTCCTGTTCGATCCGGAAACGGCGCACGGCATGTCGATCGCCGCGCTGAAATCCGGTCTCGTGCCAGCCTGCCATGTCGCCCCCGATCCGCGCCTGCGCCAAACCGTCGCCGGGCTTGTCTTCGAAAACCCGATCGGCATGGCTGCAGGCTACGACAAGAATGCCGAAGTGCCGGAAGCGCTGCTGAAACTCGGTTTCGGTTTTACCGAAATCGGCACGGTGACGCCGAAACCGCAATCCGGCAATCCGCGTCCGCGCATCTTCCGCCTGGTGGAAGATGAAGGCGTCATCAATCGCCTCGGCTTCAACAATGAAGGCCATGATGCCGCATTCGGGCGCCTCGCCGCGCTGAAGGGCAATGGCATCATCGGCGTCAATATCGGCGCCAACAAGGACAGCGAGGATCGCATCGCCGACTACGTTGCCGGCATCCGCCGCTTCTATTCCGTCGCGCGCTATTTCACCGCCAACATCTCCTCGCCGAACACGCCTGGCCTGCGGGATCTGCAGGCGCGCGAAAGCCTTGCGGCGCTACTATCAGCCGTGCTGGCAGCCCGCGACGAGATGGCGGAGAAATCCGGCCGGAAGATCCCGGTCTTTCTGAAGATCGCCCCTGATTTGACTGAGGAAGGCATGGACGATATCGCCGCCGAGGCGCTGTCGCATGCGCTGGATGGCCTGATCGTCTCCAACACCACGCTGTCGCGCGATGGTCTCAAGGATGAGCGCCAGGCGAAGGAAGCGGGCGGCCTCTCCGGCGTGCCGCTTTTCGAAAGGTCGACTTCCGTGCTCGCCAGGATGCGCAAGCGCGTCGGCCCTGGTCTGCCGATCATCGGCGTCGGCGGCGTCTCCTCGGCCGAGACCGCGCTGGAAAAGATCAGGGCGGGCGCCGATCTCGTCCAGCTCTATTCCTGCATGGTCTATGAGGGCCCGGGCCTGCCCGGCGATATTGTCCGCGCCCTCTCCGCGCTCCTGGACCGTGAAAAGGCCGGCTCGATCCGCGAACTGCGCGACACCAGGCTGGATTACTGGGCGGCGCGGAAGGTCTGATCGGCTCGCGGCTGCACCAGCATGGCCAAGAAAAAGCCGCGGAAGAGCAGGAAGGCGTTCATCGCCAGCCAAAGGCCGTGATTGCCGAAGAGCGGCACGAAAACGGCGAGCATCAGGAGATAGCCGGCAAAGGACATGAGCATGCGGTTGCGCATATCGACCGACCATGTCGCGCCGATGAAAACTCCGTCCATCAAAAAGGCAAGCGCGCCCGTCAACCCCGTCACCGCTGCCCAGGGCAGATAGGTTTCGGCCGCGTGCTGCACCTCGGGCGATGTCGTCAGCACTGAGATCAGCCAGGGTCCGGCGAAAAAGAAGAAGGCGGAAGCAAGCGCCGCCAGTCCGAAGGACCAAACGATCGTAAGCTTCAGCCCTCGGTCGAAGGCCGGCCGGTATCGTGCGCCGACCGCCCGGCCGGTGATCTGCTCGGCGGCGTTGGCAAGCCCGTCGAGATAATAACCTGACAGCAGGAAGAAATTCATCAGCACGGCATTGGCGGCAAGCGTCACCGCACCGAAGCTGGTGCCGATCCGCGTCATGATCGTGAAGGCGCCGATCAGCACGAAAGTGCGGATAAGGATGTCGCGGTTGAGGGCAAAAAGCTCGGCCAGCCGATGCCTGGAAAAGATCTCCGCCCGTGCCGGCCGCTCTGCCTTGCCGAAGCCGCGCAGCACGATGAAGAGTCCGGCCAGTGCGCCGGCCGTTTCGCCGGCCATCGTTCCCCAGGCAACCCCTGCGACACCCCAGCCGAGCGACAGGCCGAGATAGATGGAAAGCAGGATGTTGATGCCGTTGATGATCGCCTGCAGCAGGAGGCCCACATTGCCCTGTCCGCGCCCGAGCACGAAGCCTAGGACGGCATAGTTCGCCAGCGCCGCCGGTGCGGCGAGAATGCGGATGGAGAAATAGGTGCTGGTCGCCTCGGCGATTGCTCCTTCCGCGCCCATCAGCCTCAACCCCGCTGCAATCAGCAGCGGTGAGAGAAAGAGTAGCGCCAGCCCGCAGCCGAGCGCTGATATGAGCGCCCGCCAGAAGACCGCCTGCTGTTCGTGCTGGTCCCGCCGGCCATAGGCCTGCGCCGTCAATCCTGTCGTCGAGGCGCGCAGGAAGTTGAAGCTCCCCATGATGAGATCGAAGAGCATCGCGCCGATCGCAAGCCCTGCGAGTGCTTCGGGATCGCCCATATGGCCGACGACGGCGGTGTTCGTCAGCCCAAGCAGCGGCGTCGTCATGAAGCCGAGCGTCATCGGAATGGCGATTGAGAGCACCAGCCGGTGCGTTACGTCGAATGCCAGCGTGTGGTTATTGCTGCGCGTGTCCATGCCTGCCTCATATCGAGGCGGAATCGCCTCGGCTGGAAAGCACCATGGCCCAATAGGGCAGGTTCCGGGAAGATGTATTATGAGCGACGGCGACGCCGAGGCCGTCATAACGTCCGAGCATATTCTCCAGGTGATGGGGCGAGTTGATCCAGGCCGTCACCACCGCATCGACGCTCTGCTGGCCGGAGGCGATATTCTCTGCCGCCGGCAGTCGGACACCACTTGCTTTCACACGTGCGCCAAAACTGTCGGATATGCCCATCAGATGCGCCATCTTACCGGCGCTCGCCATGCGTTTCGCCTGGAAGAGGGCGGCGGTCTGCGCCGCCGGATCGGCGGCAAGCGGCGGCAGGCCGTTCTTCGCCCTCAACTGGTTGACGAGCGGCAATACGCTCGACGTTTCGTCCTCGCCGTCAGACGGCGTGCCGGCGATCCGCGGGGTTGTCGTGCAGCCGGCAATGCCGGCGGCGAACGCGAGTCCGGAAAGACGCAACAGGCTGCGCCTGGAAAAAGCGATGGATGTCATATTACCTGTGATAGCTGAAAAGGCGAAGGATGACGAAGAGCGGGATGACGATCGTTGCGCCGAGGATGAGATAGTCGCCGACGCGTCCGAGTGCGGAGAAGCCCCGATGCCAGATCTCCAGGATGAAGTCGCGGACCCCATCGATGATGCTCCACGGCGTCAGGCCGAAAACGGTCATGACGAAACCGACGATCAGCGACACCACGATAAGTTTTACCAATGTGCGGCCGAGTGAATCGCCGAGGAACTTGTTCACCTGATCGGACATGCGCCATCTCCTGTTTGCCCTTGGAATAAGGTTGCGGCGCGCCGCCCGCAAGCCCTTTCCGGGATTGGCTGCTTCGCCACTGAAATAGGACTTGAGTTTTTTTGTGGCCGCAGCCAAATGCGGGCGAACCAAGGTCAACTTATGCAGCCCCACCAGCTTTCCTCAGGCGACGTCATCGCCGACCGCCGCGCCGATTATGCCAGGATGCTCGAAGAAGGCGGCGAGCCGGAAGCGGCCGCCGAGCTGATGGAGCAGGCGCTCGAACTCGCGCCCGCCTGGGCCGCCGGCTGGTTTCGCCTGGCCACCTATCGCGAAAAGGCGGGCGGGGGTGAAGCCGCAATCGAGGCCTATCGCAGGACGCTTGCCCTCGACCCCGACGACATTTTCGGCGCCGCCCTCAAGCTCGCGCTTCTCGGCGACGGTGCGATACCCGACCGGCCGCCGAGCCGCTATGTCGAGCGTCTTTTCGACGACTATGCCGATCGTTTCGAATCAGCCCTTGTCGAAAAACTCGACTACAGCGTCCCGCAGAAGCTCGCAGCGCTCGTCGCCTCCACCGGCAGACATTACGAATGCGCCGTCGATCTCGGCTGCGGCACCGGCCTGCTCGGCCCGGAAATCCGCGCCGATGTCGGTCGTCTCGAAGGCTTCGACCTCTCGCAGAACATGCTGGCGAAGGCCGCCGAGAAACAGGTCTATGACAGTCTCGCCCAGGCCGATCTTTCGCTTACGCCCGATCTCTCCGGCGTCTTTGCCGATGCGGCGCGGCATCGCGCCGATCTCGTGACGGCAGCTGACGTGCTGATGTATCTCGGCAATCTCGAGAGCGTCTTTGCCATCCTCGGAGAACTCGCTGCATCAGGCGCCGACATCGCCTTTTCCGTCGAGGATGCAGGGGAGAGCGAAGGCTTCCATCTCGCTCCTTCGCTGCGTTATGCCCATTCGGAGGCCTATGTGAGGATGCTGCTCGCCCGGCACGGCCTGGAAGTCCTCAAGATCGTCAAGACGATCATTCGCAAAGATGGCGGAAAACCGGTTTCCGGTATTCTGTTCCTTGCGCGCAAGCCGGCATGAGCGAATATTTCTTGCGTTTTTTGAATAGGTCAACATTGCTTACCTATTCCGCTTGATCGAAATACGAAAAGACTGATATTGCACAGATATCTGCAGCGAGCGCGGCGATACGCCGGTGCTCCAACTCATTTCATGATGAAAATTTCCATCGCGCCGGACCTTCGCCGGACGCTCCCGAATTCGTCTGCCGTTGGAGACTGGCGACATGACACAGCTCATCAATGCCCTTGGCGTCTGGAACACAAGCGCGACGCGCCACTCCACCGTTGAGGATGTGCAGGGGATATTTTCCGGCAGCCTCGTCGCAGCCCTCGGCCTCTACGTGCTTGCCAGCGCCGGTCTGCTGACCGGCAGCACGGCCGGTGTGGCCTTCCTCCTGCATTATGCCTTCGGCGTCAATTTCGGCCTCGCTTTCTTCCTGCTCAACCTGCCGTTCTTCTATCTCTCGTGGAAGCGTCTCGGCATGGCCTTCACGGTCAAGACCTTCATTGCGATCGGCCTGACGTCGGTGATTGCCGATGTGCAGTCACGCTTCTTTTCCATTTCGAGCATCCATCCGGCCTGGGCGGCCCTTCTTGGCGGCTTGCTGCTCGGCTTCGGCCTGCTGGCGCTCTATCGCCACCGCGCGAGCCTCGGCGGCGTCGGCATTCTCGGCATCTACCTGCAGGAACGTTTCGGCATCCGCGCCGGCCTCGTCCAGCTCATCATCGATTTATGCGTGCTTGCCGTGGCCGTCTTTGTCGCCACGCCGCCTGTCGTCTTCTATTCGGTGCTCGGCGCCGTCGTTCTCAACCTCTTCGTCGCCATCAACCATCGCGCCGACCGCTACATCGCGCTTTAGCCCTAACCTTACAGAACGGTAAGCCATTCTAAACAAAACGTAACTTGCCTGTGACGCTTCTCGGCGCGACACTTCCTCTCGCGCCGGATTTGATGAGGTGAGTTATGTCAGATTTGGAAAAGCTTGTGAGACGCCGCATGCAGGAAGAATACGCCAAAGGCGCTTCCGCGGAGGAAGTCGCGAAAGTCGTCCGCGACCTATTCAACAGCATCGACCTCTCAAGCAATAGGTTTGACGCCGTCGCCGTGCGAGCCACGACCGATCGCGAATGACCAAATATCAACCGACCCGAGATTTTTCGGGTCGGTCTTCGGGATGAATTCTCTGCAAGCAGATATCTATCACGCAGCCTTCGTGACCTTGTCGATGGGATGCTGCGAGCGGAAGCCGACCGCGAGCCGGTTCCAGACATTGATCGCACCGATTGCCACCGTGATCTTGGTCATCTCCTCCTCGGAGAAATGCGCCTTCAACTCCTCGTAGTCGGCATCCGGCGCGCCTGTCTTGGCGATGTTCGTGACAGCGTCGACCCAGGCGAGCAGCGCGCGTTCGCGGGCATCATAGATCGGCGATTCCCGCCAGACGCACATCAGGTTGATCCATTGCTCGCTGAGCCCATCATGGCGGGCTTCCTTCACATGCATATCGACGCAATAGGCGCAGCCGTTGATCTGCGAGGCGCGCAGCTTGATCAGGTGGATGAAGCGGCGCTCCAGTCCGGAAGACTGGACATATTGCTCGAGCGCGGCAACGGCCTTGTAGGCGTCGGGAGCGGCTTTTGCGAAGTTGAAACGCGGTTGCATGGTCTTTCTCCTTGGTTAGGGCTCAGCGAGCCGTCTTGCGTTCGTGGATTTCAAGGAAGGCGCAGCCTCGGGCTGCGATCGATCCGTCGTCGAGAGCATTCAATTCGATGCCAAGATCGGCAATGCTCGTCTTGGCAAGTTCCGCCCGGTAGACCCGTTCGGCTCGCAGCATCGCCGCACTGATGTTGCAGGGCTTGGCGAAGAAGCGATCGGAGACCGGGTGCGGTCCACGCTGGCGGATTTCGGCGCAGCGGAAGGCCGGTGCCGGCCCTTCGACTGCGAGCAGGATGTCGAGCAGCGAAATCTCCTCCGGCGCCTTGCCCAGCCGATATCCGCCCTTTGGCCCCGGCACGGTATCGAGGATGCCGGCGCCCGACAGCGCCTGCAGATGCTTCAAGAGATAACTTGTCGAAACGCCGTGGAATTCTGCCAGCGCAGCCGCCGAAAGCACCCCGCCTTCGGAAAGGCCGGAAAGCATTGCAACGCTGTGAATGGCTTGCTCGACGCCATCGCTCATCTTCATGAAAGCGGCTCCTCAGTTCGTGGATAAAAAATATCCACGATTATCCCGGATGTCAAGAGGGGCATCCTCCATGCTTACCGCTTGCCTTTATTCCCGCGCGGGATAGAAGGCGGAAAAGCCGACAGGGGAACATCATGGCATCCACCATCTTCGCAGATCTTCTGAATTCCAGCGCCGATCGTCACTCGCCCTTGGACGACGCCCAGGGCATTGTCGCCGGAAGCATGCTCGCCGTGCTCGGCGTATCGCTTCTCTCCGGCGCCGGGCTGCTAGCCGGCGGCACGGCGGGCCTTGCCTTCCTCGCCCATTATGCGACGGGCTTCAGCTTCGGCCTCTGCTTCTTCGCCGTGAACCTGCCCTTCTATTATTTTGCTTTCCGCCGTTTAGGCCTTGCCTTCACCATCAAGACCTTTGCGGCAATCGCGCTTACGTCGGCCCTGTCCGAATTTGTCTCCGGCTTCATCACCATTGCGCATGTCGATCCGGTCGCCGGTGCGCTGTTCGGTGGCCTCGTTATCGCCGCCGGCATGTTGGCGCTCTTCCGTCACCGCGCCAGCCTCGGCGGTATCGGCATCCTTGCCCTCTATCTGCAGGATCGCTTCGGCTGGCGCGCCGGCCTCGTCCAGCTCGGCTTCGACGGCATCGTCCTGGCGCTCTCCTTTTTCGTCGCCAGCCCTTTCATCATTGCCTGCTCTGTGCTCGGCGCGCTGGTTCTCAACCTCACGCTCGCGATCAACCACCGCAAGGACCGCTATATCGCTATGTGAACGGCAGGACGCTCTTCTTTTTCCCCGGCTTTTCACTACCTTCAGGGCGTGGACCAGATCGATTCCGAAGCCCGCGCCTCACTTCCTGCCGCCTTTACCCGCTGGTTTGCGGAAAAGGGCTGGCGTCCGCGCGCCCATCAGCTGGAACTGCTTGCCCGCGCCGAGGCCGGCGAAAGCACCTTGCTGATTGCCCCGACCGGCGCCGGCAAGACGCTCGCCGGTTTTCTGCCCTCGCTCACCGATCTCACCCGCCGCGGCAGGATCCCGCCCGGCTCCGCCTTTACCGGCATCCATACGCTTTATGTCTCGCCGCTGAAGGCGCTTGCCATCGATATCGAGCGCAACCTGATGAAGCCGGTCGAGGAGATGGGTCTGCCCGTCACCGTCGAAAACCGCACCGGCGACACACCGAATGCCAAGCGCCAGCGCCAGAAGCTCAACCCTCCTGATATTCTGCTGACGACGCCGGAACAGGTCGCCCTGCTTCTGGCGAACAGGGAGGCCGAACGTTTCTTCAAGGACCTGAAATATGTCGTCCTCGACGAGCTGCATTCGCTAGTCACCTCCAAGCGCGGCCACATGCTTTCGCTCGGCCTCGCCCGCCTGCGCCGCCTTGCTCCCGGCCTGAAGACCATCGGCCTGTCAGCAACCGTCGCCGAACCGATGGACCTGCAGAAATGGCTGGTCGGACAGGAGGAGGGGAGCGAGCATCACGCTGGCCTCGTCGTCGTCGAAGGGGGCGCCAAGCCCGATATCTCGATCCTTTCGACCGAGGAGCATATCCCCTGGTCCGGCCATTCCGCCCGATACGCCATCCCCGATGTCTACAAGCAGCTTGTCGAACACCAAACGACGCTGCTCTTCGTCAATACCCGCAGCCAGGCTGAAATGCTCTTCCAGGCGCTCTGGACGATCAATGACGACAACCTGCCGATCGCGCTTCACCACGGCTCGCTCGATGTCGCTCAGCGCCGCAAGGTCGAGGCGGCCATGGCGGAAAACCGACTGCGCGCCGTTGTCGCCACCTCCACCCTCGATCTCGGCATCGACTGGGGCGATGTCGATCTCGTCATTCATGTCGGCGCCCCGAAAGGCGCCTCGCGTCTCGCCCAGCGCATCGGCCGTGCCAATCACCGCATGGACGAGCCCTCGAAGGCGATCCTCGTGCCTGCCAACCGTTTCGAGGTCATGGAGTGTCAGGCCGCACTCGACGCCAATTATATCGGCGCACAGGATACCCCGCCCGTCGGCCGCGGCGCGCTCGACGTGCTCGCCCAGCACGTGCTCGGCATGGCCTGCGCCGAGCCCTTCGACATGCTGGAACTCTATGATGAGGTCACCAGTGCCTCGCCCTATGCCGATCTGACGTGGGAAACCTTCGAGCGCATCGTCGATTTCGTCGCGACCGGCGGCTACGCGCTCAGAACCTACGAGCGATACGCCCGCATCCGCAAGACCAAGGAGGGGCGCTGGCGCGTCTCCAATCCTGCCGTCGCCCAGCAATATCGCCTCAACCTCGGCACCATCGTCGAAAGCCCGATGCTGAACATCCGCATGGTCAAGCGCGGGGAGGGCGGCAGGATCGGCCGCGGCGGAGCTACCCTCGGCAAGGTCGAGGAATATTTCCTCGAGCAGATGTCGCAGGGCGATACCTTCATCTTCTCAGGCAAGGTGCTGCGCTTCGAGGGGATTCGCGAAAACGAATGCCTGGCGTCGCAGGCCTTCTCGCTCGATCCGAAGATCCCGTCCTACAATGGCGGCAAGTTTCCGCTGTCGACCTATCTCGCCGAGCAGGTCCGGGCGATGATCGCCGATCCCGACCGCTGGAGGCGCCTGCCGGATCAGGTGCGCGACTGGCTGTCGCTGCAAAAGGACAAGTCGATGCTGCCGAAGCGCGACGAGTTCCTGATCGAGACGTTCCCGCGCGGCAGCCGCGGCTATATGGTCGCCTATCCCTTCGAAGGCCGTCTCGCCCACCAGACGCTCGGCATGCTGCTGACCCGCCGGCTGGAGCGGGCCGGCGCCAAGCCGCTCGGCTTCGTCGCCACCGATTATTCCCTTGCGATCTGGGGTCTCGAGGATATGGGGCTGATGATCCGCAATGGCCGGCTCAGCCTCTCCGACCTCTTCGACGAGGATATGCTCGGCGATGATCTGGAGGCCTGGCTCGACGAATCCTTCCTACTGAAGCGCACCTTCCGCAATTGCGCCGTGATTGCAGGCTTGATCGAGCGCCGTCATCCGGGCAAGGAAAAGAGCGGCCGCCAGATCACCGTCTCCGCCGATCTGATCTACGATGTGCTGCGCAGCCACGAGCCGGATCATATCCTGCTGCAGGCAACGCGCCAGGATGCGGCGACGGGACTTTTGGATATTGGCCGTCTTGGCGATATGCTGAGACGAATCAGGGGCCACATCACCCACCGCGCCCTCGACCATATTTCCCCGCTCGCCGTGCCGGTGATGCTGGAGATCGGACGAGAAGCGGTGCCGGGCGAGGCCCACGACGCGCTGCTGGCCGAAGCGGCGGACGATCTGATCGCCGAAGCTCTGGCCTGACGATGATTTGGAAACGACGAGAGTGATGAACCGCCTGGCGCTGGCGCGCGACATATCGGGACTGGCCGCGATACCGGGCGTCGAGACATCGGTGAACGGCACCGCCGCGGTCTGCGATCCACTCGGCGCCCTCTATCTGCCGGATGCCGGCCTGCTCGTCGTCTCCGACCTGCATCTCGAAAAAGGGGCGGCCTTCGCGCGCCGCGGCATGATGCTGCCGCCTTACGATACGCTGGCGACGCTGACCGTGCTTGCCGCCGTTATCTCGCGTTATGATCCGAAGCTCGTGGTCTCGCTCGGCGACAATTTCCACGACCGCATCGGCTCAAGGCATCTGCCCGAAAATTTCCGCGCGTCGATCGTCGAGATGGCGCGCGGTCGTGAATGGATCTGGATCAATGGCAATCATGATCCTGACGGCATCGTCGATCTGCCGGGCGTTTCCTCCGACGAGATCCATTATGCCGGCCTGACTTTCCGGCATGAGCCGAAGAACGGCCTGCAAAAGGGCGAAATATCAGGACACCTGCACCCGTCGGCGACCGTGCGCCGGCGCGAAAGATCCATCCGTCGCCCCTGCTTTGCCACCGACGGCGCCCGCCTCCTCATGCCGGCCTTCGGTGTCATGAGCGGCGGTCTCGACCTTCGCCACAAGGCGATGCACGGCCTGTTCGACAAAGGCGCGCTGATAGCCCATCTGCTCGGCAGGGACCGGATCTACTCGGTGAGATTCTCAAGCCTGCTCGGCTGATCGCACCGCCTTGCCCTTCAAGGCCTTTCGGGCACGTTAGGAAGCGTCAATTGCACCCTTGCAACTGCTGCTGATAGGTCCCGGCCATCCGCGCGAACCGTTGCGCCGTCTGCTGCAATTGCCCGTTCGAGCGCCAGTCGCCGCGCTTGTAGCCTGTCGGTCCGGAATAATAGGCGAGATAGAGATTATAGGCATCGTTCAGCGGAATGCCGGTATCGACGCTGTTCTGGTAGTGATACCAGCCGATGAAATCGATCGCGTCGGAAAAGTTCGTTCGCCGCGCCGCCCAGTTCCCCGTTTGTGACTGATAATGATCCCATGTCCCGTCAAGCGCTTGTGAATAGCCGTAGGCGGTCGATGGCCGGGTCCAGGGAATGAAGCCGAACAGTCTGGTGCGCGGCGGCCGCGCATAGGGCTGGAAGCCGGATTCGGTGTACATCGTCGCCATCAGGATCGGCACGGGTACGCCATATTTCTTCTCCGTCCGCTCGGCCGCACTCTGCCAGCTGGAAAAGAGCCCCTCACGCTGGTCGAAGACCGCACAGATGTTTCTCGTCTGCTTCGGCGCCGTCGCGCAGCCGGCAAGGAGCGCAAGGCACACGGCCGTCAGAACGATACGAGTACGCATGACAAAACCTCTCGTTTCCGAGAGATTACTAACTCGTAAATGTTAAAAACCGGTTTTTAGTCGAATTCGAACTTCTCAGGATGTTTCTTGGCCGGATCCGAGGCGAAGATGCGGGGGCGGCCGTGGACGCGACCGCCGATCATCCCATGATCTCAGACGTTATGTCCCGCTCGGGACTGTTGTCGGAAAGAAAATCCGCCCAGGCCGCCCTTGCGGGCGGATCAGTCCTTGCGGAAAATCAGGCTGGCGCCCCAGCCGGTGATGACGGCGAGAGCCACGGCGGCGCAGCCGTAAAGGATCGGCTGCCCGTGAGCCGCATCGGTGATCGTCTGTTCGATGCCGGTTTTGATAACGCGTAGCGGCAGCGATTTTTCGGTGACGAAATTGCCGCTTTTGAAGAGATAGGCGCGCACCGTGTGTACGCCGTTCGGAATGTTCGCCGGCAGGCGCAGGCTCGCCTTGAAGAGGTTGGAGGAAACGAACCGCACTCCGCTCGTGTTGCGGTCGTAAAGCGCGCCTGCCTGCTGCAGCCGCAGGAAAGCCTGGCGGAATTCGCTGAGATTGCTGCCGTCGCCGACGAAGCCGACAGGCGTCAGCGGAATGTGATCAATGCCGATCCCCCGATCGGTCAGGTCAAGCGGGGTCGTCAGGTCTTCGATCCCGCGCGAACTCGACATCGAATAGGAATGCGGCACCGCTTCGAAGGTCATCGAGCGCCTGTTCACCCAGATGCCGAAGACGCGTTCCTTCTTGCGCACCGTCGCATCCTCGCGCGGCCCTTCCAGCACCACGACTACATCATATTGGCCGATGGCGAGCAGCAGCTGGTCGGTATTCGACAAGGCCCCGAAGATCGTCAGGTCCGCGCCGCGGAAATCGGATGTAATGGCGATTTCGCTGGTCGACGTGCCGATCTCCAATCCTTCGCGCACCGTTTCCGTCGCCTGTCCGGGCAGCCACTGCGCTCCGGCAGCGACCGGCAGCAGGCAAAGGAATGCAATGACGGCGGCGAGCAGGCGCATCAGTTGCCCGCTCCCATCACCACCGAATAGACGTCGGCCGGCGTCACCACCAGCGCGATGGCAAGGCGCAGGCCGACGGCAAGCACCAGCAGCCCGAGCAGCGCGCGCAGCTGTTCGCCGCGCAGCTTCTGCCCGACGCGCACGCCGTATTGTGCCCCGATCACGCCCGCCACCATCAGGATGAAGGCGAGCACGATATCGACGGAAAAATTCGTCGCCGCCTGCACGATCGTCGTATAGGCGGTCACGAAGATGATCTGGAACAGCGAGGTGCCGACGACGACATTGGTCGGTATGCGCAGGAGGTAGATCATCGCCGGCACCATGATGAAGCCGCCGCCCACGCCCATGATCGAGGTGAGGATGCCGATTGCAAAGCCCAGCGCGACGATCGGGATGACGCTGAGATAGATCTTCGATTTCTTGAAGCGCACCTTGAGCGGCAGCTTGTGCACCCAGTGCTGGTGGCCCGGCTTGCGCGGCGCCGGCGGTTCGTTGCGCGCCGCCCGCCGCATGGCGTTGATGCTTTCGAGCAGCATCAGCCCGCCGACGGTGCCGAGGAAAATGACATACATCAGCGAGATGATGAGATCGAGCTGACCGACCCGGCGCAAAAGCGAGAAGATCCAGATACCGACCGTGGCGCCGGAGAGACCGCCGACGAGCAGCACGGTCCCGAGCTTGACGTCGAGCGTGCCGCGCCGGAAATGGGTGATCGCGCCCGATATCGACGACGCCACAACCTGGTTGGCGCCGGTCGCGACCGCGACGACGGGCGGGATGTTGTAGAAGATCAGCAGGGGGGTGATGAGAAAGCCGCCGCCAACGCCGAACATTCCAGACAGGAATCCGACGGCCGCTCCCATGCCGAGAATGATGAAGATGTTCACCGACAATTCTGCGATGGGCAGATAGATTGTCACAACCGACCCCGAATGATGACCGCGCCTGTCGGCCGGTTTCCGTCACGTCCCCGTTCGAATGCGCACCATACCGTGAAATCGTTGCCAGAGGCTTTCGATCGGCCCCTGATGAGCGATGGAGATTCCGGCAGAGGATTCGCCGGATGCGCGGATCGATATGTCCCGCATAATCCGGCTTTTTTCAGGTATTGTGACAGGCGGCGGCAAAATTGAAAAAAGGCCGCAGCATAGCCGCTGCGGTGCTTCCTAGATTGCCTTGGTGCCCTGTTTATTGCGTTCGAGCAATGCCTTCACGGTCGCGTCGGTCACCTTGCCGTCCGGATCCTGGCCGACCGATTTCTGGAAGCTCTTGATCGCGGCAACGGTCTTCGCGCCCATCTCGCCGTCCGGCACTCCGGCGTCGAAGCCGTTGTTGTTGAGGATCGCCTGGATGTTGCGGATCGCCTTCTTCATGTCGACGGTCGCCGTCTTTGCGCCCGTGCCCGCCCATTCGTCGGGAATGTCGATACCGTTCGTGCGGTTGTCGAGCGGTTCCGGCTTCCAGAGATCGGCCTTGGCGCGCGCCCGTTCGAGCTGGTCGGGTTTCATGGCGTTGGCCACTTCGTCGCGCTTCTGCGCTGCGTCCTTGTCGCCGGCCTTGGCGGCGATCGCGAACCACTTGTAGGATTCTTCGAGATCTGCCGGAACCCCGTTGCCGCGCGCGCAGAGGATCGCCAGGTTGAACTGGCTGTCGGTGATGCCGAGGTTCGCGGCTTTTGTGAACCACGAGGCAGCGGTTGCATAATCCTGCTGACCGAGGGCACCGGAGGCGTAGAGAACGGCGAGATTGTGCATCGCGCTGGCATTGCCCTGGTTCGCCGCCTGTTCGTAGAAGCCCTTCGCCTTGTTGATGTCGCGTTCGACGCCGTTGCCCTTCTCGTACATGCTGCCGAGCCGGTATTGGGCCGGTGCAAAGCCCTTGTCAGCCGAAAGCTGATACCAGCTTGCCGCCTGCTTCTGGTCGACCGCCACGCCGTTTCGGCCGTCCGAATAGCGCGCACCGATCTCGAACAGCGCCAGCGCATCGCCGCTGCGCGCAGCATCGGCGAGCGATTTCGGCTGCACAGCATCGGGAATGGTGATTGCGGCCTGGGGCTGAGGTGCGTCCGTGGCCGGGGCGTTCGGAACGAAGCCCGATGTCTCCTGCGTTGCGCCAGCCGAACCGGACGGGGCAAATGTCGCGGCACCCTCACCGTCGAGCGGGATCGCATCGGTCAGGTGATCGCCGGCGACCGGCGAGGCTGCGCCCGGCTGCCCCTGCTCGGCGGCGGGAGGTGTTGCCTCTGCTGCGGGCGCAGTCGTCTTCGCAGCGCCAGCGTCCGGCTGCGCGGGCGCTGCTTCAGGCACGGCCGGTGCAGGGTTTTCCGTCGCTCCCGTCAGCGCCGAGATTTCCGCCGGCGGTTGCGGCGCGCGCTCGCCCCTCGTCAGCGTGCGGGCGAGCGGAAAGGCCATGATGGCGAGCAGCACGGCGCCGACCGCCAGAAGGATGGGCCGGCGGTAGCGCGAAAAGGCGCTGGTCTTGCCCGTCTTGTCAGAAGCCCTGCCAGCCTTGTCGATGTTGACGTTCTTCTTCTCAGGCTTGACAGTCGCCTGCTTCGGATTGGCGTCCACCTCCATGGCGGCCGCCTGTGCCGCGCGGCGGGCGGCGGCGATGTAGTCGGCGCGATCGGTTTCACCGGCAGGTTTGCCCCGCGCCGCGCTCTGACTTGCGCGTACCCGCTCGAGGATCTTCTTCACGTCAGGCGTGCCGGAACCCGGCTCGAGCAGTTCGTTTGCTGCATCCGTCGGCACCACGTCTGTGGGATCGATCGACGGCGCCGGGTCGATGACCGCGCGTTCGGTCGCCTTGGCTTCTGCTTTCTTGCCGGGCAGCAGCCGTTTGCCGAGGCTGACGAGCAGACCGGCCTTTGCCGGCGCCTGCACTGCGGCCTCCGGTGACCGGGTTGCGGCTTCGATGGCGATCGCGCTCGCTCCGCTCATGGCCGTGGCCTGCGTCGGGACGGCGGGGTCCGCAGCGACCTCAGCCGTGCGAATGACGGGAGAGGCCTTTGCGGCTGGGGCAGCGGCGGGTGCCCGGCCCGCTTCGGCTTCGGTCACCATCAGCGCGTAGGGATCGACATCGAAATCGACGTCGGCCACCGGCATCTGGGTGATCGGCCGCCCGCGCTCTTCCATGCCGTCGAGGCGGTCGGCAATATGCACCAGCGTCTCGTGCAGCGCCTTGAAGGTCTTGTGCGTGCGCTCCTCGCTGTCGCGGCTGATATCTTCGAGATGGCGCAGATCTTCGGCCAGTGCCGTCAGCGCCGACATGTCGGCGGCGGGCACGGCGCCCTGCAGGCTGCCATGGCGCGAATAGGCTTCGACGACGGCTTCCGCCGCCTGGCGAGCCGCCTCGATGATATATTCGTCGCTCGTCGCCATGTAATCTTCGATCGCGCCCATGCGACGGTCGAATTCGGAGGGTATCGCGGCGCTTTCGCGCGGCTCGTTCATCAGCGCCGAAAGATTGGCGATCTGGTCTTCGAGGTTCTTCAGGGCGCGGGCATCGGTCGGCGGCGCCGATGTGCTCTCTTCCAGCCGGGCGGCGATGTCGCTCAGCCGTCCTTCGAGACGCCGGAAGGCGCCGTCGTCGACCACGGCGGCGGGCGCCGGCACTTGCTGCTGATGCGCCATCTCGTCGATGCGCCGGGCGAGATAGTCGAGCCGCTGTGCCAGCACGTCGTTGACGGCGCCATTCTCAAGCGCGTCGATCTTGCGGGAAATGTCGGAAAGCGCGCCGGTGAGGTCGGGCTGGGGTGCTGCCTTCTGCGTGCGCTCCAACAGGAAGGAAAGATGCTCCAGCCGTTCGTCGAGCCGCGACGTCGCTTCCGCCTTGGTCAGTTCCTCGACGCGTCCCGTCAGCGCCTCCAGGCGTATCGCCAGCTCGTCGGCTGGGTTCACGCGGTTCGCCGCGTCATGGCTCATCAGGTCGATCTGGTCGGCAAGCGCCGAAAGCCGGTTTTCCAGCCGCTGCATCAGCGCCGGATCACTGGTGGCAGCGGCGCGTCCACTGGCCGCGATCGCCCGGCTGATCTCGTCGAGCCGCATGTCCATGGCGGCGAACTGTTCGGACATGACGCGGTCGTGCGGCTGGATCATGTTGCCGAAATGCTCCATCGCCGTGGCAATGGAGATGAGCTTGTCTTCCAGCGCCCGAACGGCCGGGCTTTCGCCCATGCCGCCGATATGGCGCTTGATGTCGTCGAGCCGGTAGGCGAGCGAAACGAGCTCTTCCTGCAGCCCCTCGGTATCGAGCGCCGCAAGCCGGTTCTCGAATCCGTCCCAGCGGTTTTCCATATGGCGCAGCGAATCCTCGCGCGCCAGTCCATCCATCAGCGAGCGCAGTTCCTCGAAGTCCTCGCGCAGGCCTGCGGCCTCCGGCGCGGCGGAGCGGCCGGTCAGCTGTGTGATGCTCTGGGCAAGGCGGCCCATGTCGGCGCGCATGTCGTCGGCGAAACGGCCGTCTCCGGCATTGGCCTTGATCTCGCGCAGTTCGGCGCGCAGTGCGTTCATCTCGCGGGTGACGCCCTCGGAAATGTCGCGCTTCAGGTCCTGGCGCAGGTTGACCAGCGCCTGGGCAATTTCCGTCATCGTGTCGTCGCCTGCCCGGAAGGCGGGTGTTGTGGGCGGCACGACGGCGCGGGGCGCAGGCTCGCGCAAATGTGGGGCCTGCTCGCGCGCATAGGGACGCTCGCGGCCGGCTTCGAGCGTGCGTTGGCGCTGGCGGATTTCAGCGAGCGGATCCGGCCGCGGCTCGAGCGGTGCTCTTGCGGGACGGGAAGCATTGGAGGCCGCGTAGGGGTCGCGCTCGGGCATTGCCGTGCGGGGCCGCTGTTCGCGCCCGCCGCCCATCAGCCCTTCGATACGCGCCTCCAGCCCTTCGATCGTGCGGTTCAGCGCATCGAGCGAGGTCCTGTCGGACTGTCGGGAAGGATTTGATCGCGATCCGTTCATCTTCTTGCTCGCTTCGACTGCTCGATCTCTCGCCAGAGCTCGATTCTTGGCTTTTCCGTCTGCTGCCGCGCCTTCGCGCGGACCGGAGCGCACCATTCGTAAGAAGATAGTCAATTAGACTTTCCTCAAGCTGGAACGGTGTAGCGGCATCCTTGGGAAACGCGAGACTGGGAAAAGGAATGCGGATCACTACTGCTCAATCCGCACCTTTCACGAAACGTGGTAAACAAGCCGTTAATGTTGATGAGAATTTTTTAACGTTTGTGTTCCAAAAGCCGTTTTTGACAGTAATTGCCGTTGAATTCGTCACTCAGGCCGGCCGCGGATATTGCAGCTCGATCTTCACGCCCTCCGGGCCGTAGACAAAAATCTGGCCGAGATCCGTGTCGGGAATATCGTAATATTCGTAGCGATAGCCGCTCGCCTTGATACGCTCCAACGCCGGCTCGAATTCGTAGAGGCTGAAGGCGAAATGATTGACGATGCCGGGCGGAAAATCGGTGCTGCGCGACGTCAGGCTGAGATGGATGACCGGCCGCTCGTCGAGATAGAGCCAGTGGCCGCGCGAGGCGAAGGGCGGCCGATAGCCTTCCTTGACGCCGAGAAGGGCTTCCAGGAAGCGGATCATGCCAGGGGCATCGCGTGTTTCGATGGTGACGTGGTCCAGTCGCGGCATCGGTTTCCTCCCAGCCAGTTTGGGCGAAGAAACATAGTCCGTTTGACGCGGCTGCGAAAGTTGCCGCCCCGCTGAGGCTCAAAAACTCTCGGTCCATGGCCGGACCTCGACCTCCAGCGACCATGCGCTGCGGTGCTGGCGAAGCACGTCGATATAGGTCTGGGCGATCGCATCCGGTGAGAGCGTGCCGTCAGGCTTCTCCGCCTGATCTGGTCGGGTCTGCGAACGCACAGCGCCGTCGATGACAAAATGCGCGACATGGATGCCCATCGGCCCGAGCTCGCGGGCAGCACTCTGGGCAAGGCCACGCAGTGCGAACTTGCCCATCGCGAACGGCGCCGATTGCGCAAAGCCTTTCACGCTTGCCGAGGCGCCGGTGATGAGGATGGCGCCGTGGCCGCGCGGGATCATCCGCCGCGCCGCCTGCTGCACCACCAGGAAGCCGCCGAAAGCGGTGGTCGCGATCGCCTTCTCCACTTCGGCCGGATTGAGTTCGGTGAGCGGTCCTCGCAAGCGGGCGCTGGCATTGAAGATGACCACATCAGGTCCGCCGATCACGGCGGCAGCCTCTTCGAACAGCGCGGCAACGCTCGCAGGCTGCGAGACGTCAGTCGTAAAGGCACTGGCGCCTGTTTCTTCGACCAGCGTCTGCAGCTTTTCGATATTACGGGCGGCGAGCCCGACCCTGACGCCCTGCGCCGACAATTGCCGAGCGAGCGATGCGCTGATGCCGGAGCCTGCGCCGACGATGAGGGCACTCTCATAGGGAAAATCGCTCATGATATCGTCCTCGATGGGTTGTCCTGGTGACGTAGGAAGCGGCAACGGCTTGCGCCACTGCCCGGCCGAATTTCAGTGCGCCGCATCGATCGAATAGGCGCTGATGCGCGAGAGATGGATGAACGAGAGGCCTGTCTCTTCGGCCCATTCATTGAAGGCCTGCTGGATCATCTGCTGGTCCTTCTTCGTCGTGCCGGAGGAGGAGAGCGGCACGCCGGCCGATCTGAGGCAGGCGAGGACATCAATCGTTCCGACGAAGCTGTCGCGGCCGATGCCCCTCAGGAAATACTGGCCGGTCATGCCGCCGAGCCGGCTGCCGCGTTTGCTCAACATGTCGAGAAGGCCGATCTGGTCATCCCGCGGCCAGTCGGCGAAGAAGGCGCCCGCGCTGCCATGTTCCTTCGCCAGCTCCCTGACGAAGGCGGCATTGGTCCGAACCGACATGATCTTTGCGCCGTTCCGGATGATCCGCTCATCCGACGTCAGTTCATGCCAATAGTCGTCCGGCGCAATGTTCAGCGTTGCCGTATCGAAACCGGAAAACGCCGCCTCGAAACCCGGCCATTTGTTGTCGATCACTTTCTGGACGAAACCGCTGTAGAAGACGCGGCGGGTCATATCGGCCAGGACGCGGTCGTCGGGCATGGCGCGCAGCCGGTCGTGATCCGGCCGGTATTTCTCCAGCAATGCCTGCAGTGCGGCCGGCCCGCCTTTTCGTTCCTCCGCACGCTGCCTTATCACTGCGAAACTGATCATGCCGGAGGCCCTCTTGAATTGCCCAATTGCGGCTTGGAAGACGCTTCCGTTTATACGCTCTTCCAAGATGGACAAGGAAGATGAGATGGCGTCTCCTCTCGGCGTTTTCCGGCCCGGGATTCGGGCTTTCGAAATTTTTCACGAAACCGACCGCAAGCGCAGAATTTGACGTTTACGCAAACGTCAATATTTTGTAAGACAGTGCGCGAGGCCGGCGCGATCCGGTCAGCCGAATGGGAGGAATTCGAGAGATGCCAGTCTACAAGGCCCCGGTGAACGATACGCTCTTCGTCCTGAACGACGTGCTGGGCCTCGAACGCTACAACAATCTGCCGGGTTTTGTCGATGCGACGCCCGACATGATCGAAGCGATCCTCGGCGAGGCGGCCAAGGTCGCCGAAGAAGTGCTCTTTCCGGTGAACTATTCCGGCGATCAGGAAGGCTGCGCTCGCCACGACGATGCTAGCGTCTCAACGCCGAAGGGCTTCAAGGAAGCTTATAAAGCCTATCGCGAAGGTGGCTGGATCGGTCTTGCGGTGCCGGAGGAATTCGGCGGGCAGGGGCTTCCCTATACGTTGCATACCGCCGTCGGCGAATATACCTCCGCCGCCAACATGTCGCTGATGATGTATCCCGGCCTGACGCAGGGCGCGATCGCCGCGATCCTCGTCCACGGCACACAGGAGCAGAAGGACACTTATCTCCCGAAGATGGTGGACGGCAGCTGGTCCGGCACCATGAACCTCACCGAGCCGCATTGCGGCACCGATCTCGGCATGCTGCGCACCAAGGCGGTGCCGCAGGCTGACGGCAGCTACAAAATCTCGGGTCAAAAGATCTTTATCTCTGCCGGCGAACACGACCTGACCGACAATATCGTCCATCTGGTGCTGGCCCGCATCGAAGGCGCTCCGGAGGGCACCAAGGGCATCTCGCTCTTCATCGTCCCAAAATTCCTGGTCGGCCAGGACGGCACGCTCGGCGCCCGCAACGCTGTCTCCTGCGGTGCGATCGAGCACAAGATGGGCATTCACGGCAACGCCACCTGCGTGATGAATTACGACGAGGCGACCGGCTTCCTGATCGGCGCCGAAAACCGCGGCCTCAACGCCATGTTCGTGATGATGAACGAGGCCCGCCTGATGGTCGGCCTGCAGGGCATCGCCATTTCCGAGATCGCCTATCAGAATGCCGCGAGCTACGCCCGCGACCGCATCCAGGGCCGCTCGCTCTCCGGCCCCAAGGCGCCTGACAAGAAGGCCGATCCGATCATCGTCCATCCCGATATCCGCCGCTCGCTGATGACCATCCGCGCCTTCAACGAGGCCGGCCGTGCCTTCCTGCTGTGGACCGCGCTCAAGTCTGATATCGCTCACCGCTCCACCGACGAGAAGGAGCGCCAGACGGCCGACGATATTCTCGGCCTCGTCACCCCGATCCTCAAGGGCGTGATGACCGACAAGGGCTTCGATCACACCGTCATGGCCCAGCAGGTCTTCGGCGGCCACGGCTATATCGAAGAGCACGGCATGAGCCAGTATGTGCGCGATGCCCGCATCGCCATGATCTATGAAGGCGCCAACGGCATTCAGGCGCTCGATCTCGTCGGCCGCAAGCTCGCTTTGAACGGCGGCCGCGCCGCGATGGCTCTCTTCAAGGAGATCGGCGATTTCTGCGAGGAGAACCGCAACAACGAAAAACTCTCCTTCTTCACCAAGCATCTGAAGAAGGGCTTGAACGACGTCCAGGGTGCGACCATGTGGTTCATGCAGAATGCCATGGCCAAGCCCGACAATGCCGGCGCCGGCTCGACTGATTATATGCATCTCTTCGGCCTCGTCGTTCTTGGTTACATGTGGGCGAAGATGGCGAAAGCCGCCGAGGATGGCCTTGCTTCGGGCGATGCGGCCCGCCAGGATTACCTGAAGAACAAGCTGATCACGGCGAAATTCTTCATGGAGCGGATCATGCCCGAAACCGCGCTTCGCAAGGCCCGCATCGAAACCGGCGCCGACACGATGATGGAGCTGGCTGCGGAAGCGTTTTGAGACGAATTCCCTCTTCTCCCCAGCGGGGAGAAGATGCCCGTTAGGGCAGATGAGGGGGTGAGCGACAAAGGAGCGAACGACCGCGCGCAAGCAAGGTCGAGTTTGCCGCAAGCGCCCCCTCATCCGACCTTCGGCCGCCTTCTCCCCGCTGGGGAGAAGGGGAGTTGAAATTCACCGGCCTCAGCGCCGCCAGGGAGATGAAACAATGACCGAGGTTTTCATTTACGATCACGTCCGCACGCCACGCGGCCGCGGCAAGAAGGACGGGGCCCTGCATGAGGTGCCCTCCGTCCGTCTAGCGGCAAAGACGCTGGAAGCGATCCGTGACCGCAACGGGCTCGATACGGAAACGGTCGACGACATCATTATGGGCTGCGTCGATCCCGTGATGGATGCCGGCGCGGTCATTCCCAAGGCGGCAGCCTTCGAAGCTGGCTATTCCACCCGCGCGCCGGGCATGCAGATCTCCCGTTTCTGTGCTTCCGGCCTCGATGCCGTCAATTTCGCCGCCGGCAAGATCGCGCAAGGGGCCGACGACATCGTCATCGCAGGCGGTGTGGAAAGCATGTCCCGCGTCGGCCTCGGCATGTCGGGCGGCGCCTGGTTCATGGACCCTTCGGTGAACTTCCCGGCCTATTTCATGCCGCAGGGCGTCTCGGCCGATCTCATCGCCACTAAATACGGCTTCAGCAGAACCGATGTCGACGCTTACGCGGTCGAGAGTCAGAAGCGTGCCGCCTATGCCTGGGAGCAGGGCTGGTTCGACAAGTCGGTCATTCCGGTCAAGGACCAGAACGGCCTGACGATCCTTGATAAGGACGAGCACATGCGCCCCGGCACGGATATGCAGGCGCTTGCCTCTCTCAATCCTTCCTTCCAGATGCCCGGCGAGATGGGCGGCTTCGAGGCGGTCGGCATCCAGGCCCATCCTGAGATCGAGCGCATCAACTATGTCCATCATGCCGGCAACTCCTCCGGCATAGTCGATGGCGCCGGTGCCGTCCTGCTCGGCTCCGAGGCCGGAGGTCAGAGCATGGGGCTGAAGCCGCGCGCCCGCATAAAAGCCTTCGCCAATATCGGCTCCGATCCGGCCCTGATGCTGACCGGCCCCGTCGATGTCACTGAGAAGCTGTTGAAGCGCACGGGGATGAGCCTTTCCGATATCGACCTCTTCGAGCTCAATGAAGCCTTCGCCGCCGTGGTGTTGCGCTACATGCAGGCCTTCGACATCGACCACGCCAGAATCAACGTCAATGGCGGGGCCATCGCCATGGGCCATCCGCTCGGCGCCACCGGCGCGATGATCCTCGGCACCGTGCTGGACGAGTTGGAGCGCCGCGACCTCAACACCGCGCTGGTGACGCTCTGCATCGGCGCCGGCATGGGCACGGCAACGGTTATCGAAAGGGTCTGACAATGGGCTTCAACACCGGCACCATCGAAACCGAGTATGCCGAAGTGACCGAGCACTGGTCGCCCCGCGTCATCGCCGATCTCAACGGCCAGAGCGTCAAGCTCGCCAAGGTCCAGGGGCAGCTCGCCTGGCATTCTCACCGAGACGAGGACGAGCTTTTTCTGATCTGGAAGGGAGCGCTTACCATCGAATATCGCGACCGTCCGCATGTGCATCTGAAGGCCGGTGATTTTCATGTCGTGCCGAGGGGTGTCGAGCATAACCCGGTGGCGGCGGAGGAATGCTGGATCGTGCTTTTCGAGCCGTCGCAGACCAAGCATACCGGCGATGTCCTCACCGAAAAGACGAAGACCGTAGACGCGCAACGCAGCCATTTGCCGGCTTGATCGGGGAGGAAACCTAATGACCTACACCAATTTCACGCTCGAAACCGACGCCGACGGTATCGCTCTCGTCACCTGGGACATGCCCGGCAAATCGATGAACGTTTTCACCGCCGAGGTGATGGCCGAACTCGACTCCATCATCGATGTCACGACCGCCGACGCTGCTGTGAAGGGTGTCGTCTTTACCTCCGGCAAATCCTCCTTCTCCGGCGGCGCCGATCTGTCGATGATCAAATCGATGTTCAGTTCCTATCAGGAGGAGAAGGCAAAGAGCCCGGAGACGGCCGTGCAGACCCTCTTCGGCCTGGTCGGGCGCATGAGCGGCCTGTTCCGTAAGCTCGAAACATCGGGCAAGCCCTGGGTGTCCGCCATCAACGGCACCTGCATGGGCGGCGCCTTCGAACTGTCGCTCGCCTGCCACGGCCGCGTTGCCTCCAATGCCAAGAGCGTGAAGATCGCGCTGCCCGAGGTGAAGGTCGGTATCTTCCCCGGCGCCGGCGGCACGCAGCGTGTGCCGCGGTTGGCGAACGCCCAGGATGCGCTGCAGATGATGACGACGGGCCAGTCGTTAACCGGTTCTCGCGCCAAGGCGATGAACCTCGTGCATCAGGTGGTCGAGCCGGATCAGCTCATTCCCGCCGCCAAGCAGATGATCAAGGATGGCCTGAAGCCGGTCGCCCCCTGGGACGAGAAGGGCTTCAAGGCGCCCGGCGGCGGCATCTGGACGCCGGCTTCGGCCCAACTCTGGCCGGCAGCGCCTGCAATCCTGCGCAGGGAAACATCGGGCAATTATCCGGCAGCGCTTGCCATCCTGAAATGCGTCTACGAAGGCTTGCAGGTGCCGTTCGACACGGGCCTGAAGATCGAGCAGCGTTATTTCACCGAGGTGCTGCAGACCCGCGAAGCCTTCTCGATGATCCGCTCGCTGTTCATCTCCATGCAGGAACTCGGCAAGGGCGCCCGCCGCCCGGCCGGCATCCCCAAGACCGAGCTGAAACATGTCGGCGTCGTCGGTGCCGGTTTCATGGGCGCCTCGATCGCCTATGTCACGGCTTCCGCCGGCATCCCGGTTACGCTGATCGATCGCGATATCGAAGCGGCGACCAAGGGCAAGACCGTCTCGGAAGGGCTCGTCAAGGATTCTATCGGTAAGGGACGTCTTACGCATGATGACGGAGCCGCGCTGCTCTCCCGCATCACGCCCTCGGCCGACTATGCCGATCTCGCCAATGCCGACCTCGTCATCGAGGCGGTATTCGAGGATCGCGAGGTGAAGAAAGCGGTCATCGAGGCCGTCGAAGCCGTGCTGCCGGAAGGCGCGATCTTCGCCTCCAATACCTCGACCCTGCCGATCTCGGGACTCGCGAAGAATTCGAAGCGGCCTACCGATTTCATCGGCATCCACTTCTTCTCGCCCGTCGAAAAGATGATGCTGACCGAGGTTATCCTCGGAGTCGAAACCGGCGACAAGGCGTTGGCCGTTGCTTTGGATTATGTCGCCGCCATCAAGAAGACGCCGATCGTCGTCAACGACACCCGTGGCTTCTTCGTCAATCGCTGCGTGCTGCGCTACATGTCGGAAAGCTATGACATGCTGATCGAAGGCGTGCCGCCCGCCATGATCGAGAATGCCGCCAAGATGGCCGGCATGCCGGTCGGCCCCTTGGCGCTCAACGACGAGGTCGCCATCGACCTCTCGCTGAAGATCCTCAAGGCCACCGTCGCTGATCTCGGTGAAAAGGCCATCGATCCCAGGCACATGGAGCTCATCTCGCGCATGGTCGAAAAGGAGGGCCGCTTCGGCCGCAAGAATTCCAAGGGTTTTTACGATTACCCGCCGAAACCGGCCAAGAAGTCGCTCTGGCCTGACCTCAAGACCCTCTACCCGCAGAAGCCGGCGGATGAGGTCGACGTCAACGTCCTGAAGCAACGCTTCCTCGTCACCGTCGCGCTGGAGGCCGCCCGCACCGTGGAAGAAGGCATCGTCACCGATCCACGTGAGGCGGATGTCGGCTCGATTCTCGGCTTCGGCTTCGCGCCTTATACCGGCGGGGCACTGAGTTATATTGACGGTATGGGCGCGAAGGCTTTCGTGGAACTGGCTGAGAAGTTAGCTACCGCTTACGGGGATCATTTCAAACCGACGCCACTTTTGAAGGACATGGCCGCCAAGGGCGAGACCTTCTACGGGCGGTTTGATCCCTATGCGCGGGCGAAGGCGGCGTAGGTCGTCTCTGCCGTACCGCAGCGCCCCTTGGCCGGCAGGCCAGAGGGCGCTGCGGCAGGACGTAAAGAACACCCAGCCAAGTTGAATTCGACTTTTCCTTGCGGACGCCTTGCCACGGACACAATTTCCGCTTACATATCTGCGCATCGATCTTGCTAGATGAACTTTGAAACGGCGCTCGCGTCGTTCCTGGCGAACTTCCTCCAAAATCGGTTTTCATCGCCGCTCGGGCCTCTGCCCGCGCTGCAATCTTCTATGAGCGATTCGAAAAGGATATCGTCATGAGCACAGGTACCGTAAAGTGGTTCAACGCAACCAAGGGCTTCGGCTTCATTCAGCCGGATGACGGCGCAGCCGACGTTTTCGTCCACATCTCCGCCGTCGAACGCGCTGGCATGCGCGATCTCAAGGATGGCCAGAAGCTGTCCTACGAACTCGTGCGCGACAACAAGTCGGGCAAGATGTCGGCAGACCGCCTCCAGGCGGCCTGAGCCTTTAAGGCTTGAAAATCATCTCCCGATCGTGACCACGGATGTACTGGCACGGTCCGTCGAGATGGCAGGGAAGGTCGGGTTAGCCCCGGCCTTTTTCGTTTCTGGCCGGCTGATGCCGTGCCCTTTCCATTTGTTCCCCAAGCACTGCGCTTAGTCGACCGGCACCTCGTCGGCCTCCAGCATTTCCATGACCCGCGCCATCACAACGCGTGCCGCGTCAAGCTCGGCTGACGTGAACGCGGCGCCCAATTCGTTCGCCCACCCCGCCTGGGCGATCTCGATCGCCCCGAGCCGTGCCGCCCCTTCCGCCGTCAGTCGCACCAACTTGGCGCGCTGGTGCTGTGGGTTGTCGGCATAGGCGATCAGCCCTTCGCGCTCCAGCACGTCGGCAAGCCGCTGCACGCCTTGGCGGGCGAGGCCGAGCGCGCGGGCGATCTGTGCCACAGACATGTCGCTGCGTCGCGCGGCGGCCAGCACCTGCCAGCGCGCGCTCGTTTGCCCTTCGGGCTTCGCCAGCCGGTCTCCGGCCGCCGTCAGATGGCCGGCGAGGCGTAGCGCCGTAATCGCGAAACTGGAAAAGACATCACCCTCCATTGTCCGTTCCGGCCGATTTAGTTTGACAACATGTTGTCGATTGTGTATCTCATCCATCGTGACAACATATTGTCATATTCAAGCACCTGATGCAACGCCGAAGGAGGAGAGCACCATGAAGAAGACCTACAGGGGAAGCTGCCATTGCGGCAATGTTCGTTACGAGGTTGATGTGGACCTCGAAGAAGGCACCGGTCGCTGCAATTGTTCGATCTGCTCCAAGCGACGCTATTGGGGCGCCAACGTCAAGCCGGCCGATTTCCGGCTGATGTGCGATGAGGCGGAAACGACCGACTACCAGTTCAACACGATGAGCGGCCATCACCGCTTTTGCCGCACCTGTGGCGTGGCCGCTTACGGCAATGGTTATGTCGAAGCGATCGGCGGCGCCTATGTTTCGATCAATATCGCCTGCCTCGACGATATCACCCCTGAGGAACTGGCGGCCTTGCCTGTCCGTTATTACGACGGGAGGCACGATGCCTGGTGGAACGAGCCTGAAGTGACGAGTTATCTCTGAAGCAATTCCAGCAAGAGTCCGCAGCAGTTTTGCCTCCGGAATTGCGCAAACGGAAATGCATCATTGTCGGATCGTCCTCCTTCCGTTCGTCCTCAGTTTGTAACAGCAAAGGAGAACGGCCGTGAATAACGAAGCGAATGCCAAGCTCGAGGAAGAGGCGATCATCGCCATGCTGATGATGCGGGCCAGGGCGCTGGGGGAAAAGAACGCCGAGGACGCGCTTTCCTACGAGGCCGAGGATTCGGTCGAGTTTTCACTGGCGCCGCCGCTCGTCAGCAACGGCAAGGACGGGGCGAGCCTTCAGGCCTGGTTCGACACTTGGGAAGGCCCCATCGGCAGCGAAGTGCGCGATGCCAAACTGACAGTTGGCGAGGACGTCGCCTTCTGGAGCGGCCTCACGCGCATGACGGGAACCAAGACCGATGGCGCCGAGGTCGATCTCTGGTTCCGCCAGACCCTCGGTCTCGTAAAGCGAGGCGGTCGATGGCTGGTGGCCCATCAGCATGCCTCCGTACCCTTTTCCATGGATGGCAGCACCCGCGCGCTGGTCGATCTCCAGCCATGAACTCCCTCGGATGTCAGGCCGCATTCTCCGCCGTCTTCCCCCTGCCGTCGCGAACAGCCATGATCCCGACGCCCATCAAAAGCAGGATCGCCGTTGCGAAAATATCCGTCGTCAGCGCATAGCCGGCCGATTTTGCCAGGAATCCGGCAAGGATCGCCGGCAGGCTGAAGGCGAGGTAGCTCTGGGTGTAGAAGGCGGACAGCAGCCCGGCGCGCTCGTCTGGCTTGGCGAGTGGCATGATCGTGCCGATCGAACCGAGGAAATTGGTGCCGAAGCCGGCGCCGGTGAAGACGGTGCCGATGAGAAGCAACGGCACATTGGCGAGATGAACGCCGGCAACGACCGTCAGAATGCCGAGCGTCTTGGCCAATACGCCAAAGCCGAGATTGGCCGTTACCGTCTTGTTGCGCCTGAGGTAGACGGCGATCGCTCCGCTCGCGGTCAGCGCCGCCACGACGGCTCCGCCCGTCATCGGGGCTCCGCTGCCCGTCGTGCTGGCGACCAATGAAGGCACCAGCGAAAGATAAAAACCGCCGAGCGTCCAGTTGGCGATATTGATCGGTGTTACCAGCGCGAGCGGTCGCTTTGCCTGCGGCGGAATAGCGACCCGCGGCACCAGCGAGCCCAGCGCTCCGTGCCGCCTGCTGCCGGTCTCGCGCGTCAGCCAGATGGCGGCTGCCAGCAGCGAGAAGGCGACGAGTAGCAGCGCATAGACCAGATGCATCGGGAAGGGGGCGTATTGAATCAGTGCACTGGTGCCGACCGCGCCCACCGCCATGCCGGTAAGCGGTGCGATCGAATTGACGATCTGCCCCTTCGCCCGGTCGATATCGACGAGAGCCGCTCCGAGTGAGGCGCCGGCGATCCCGGTGGCAAGACCCTGCACGATCCGCGCCGCGATCAGCCAGCCGGGACCGCTTGCGACGACGAAGAGGCCCATGGCGACGATTTCGACGATGAGAGCGAAAAAGATCACCGGCTTGCGGCCGAGATGATCGGAGATCGAACCGGCGGTCAGCAGGGCCGCCAGCAGTGCGAAGGCATAGACTGCAAAGATGACGGTGATCAGCACCGGCGAGATGGAAAAATTCTCCTGATAGATCCGGTAGAGCGGCGTTGGTACCGAGGAGGCTCCAAAAAAGGTGGCGAGCGTCAGCGCATGGAAGCCGGTCGAGGGGCGCGGCGAATTCGCTGTGGATTTGGCTGCGGCAAACATGTATAAGCCCTCTTAAAGCTAAGTCGTTGCGTTAGCTGTATGTAGAGCGGGCATTCTATAAAAGCAAATTATTTGCATTAATGGGTCTGTCAAAGATTTTGAACCATTGGAGCAATTCCAGCAAAAGTGTGTAACGGTTTTGCCAGGCAAAGCGTGAAACGCTTTTGCCGAGAATTGCGTGAAAGCAAAGAGATAGAGCATTTCCGCGATTCGGAGAAAAGCGGAAATGCTCTAGGGCGAAGGTTGGGTCGCATGGCAGTAAAAGAGAATCTCCGTCCGGGCGGCAGAAGCGCCCGGGTTCAGGCATCGGTTCATAAGGCGGTTCGCGAGCTACTGGCCGCGATGAACCGGGCCGAGGTCACCATCCCGATGATCGCCGGCAAGGCGGGGGTGACGCCATCGACGATTTATCGCCGCTGGGGCGACCTGCAGGAGCTTCTCGCCGATGTCGCCGTCGAGCGGTTGCGGCCGGATATGCAGCCTGTCGATACAGGCAACGGCCAGGCCGATCTTCAAGCCTGGGCCGAGCAATATGCCGAGGAAATGTCTTCCGGCCCCGGCCGCGAGATGATCCGCGACGTGCTGGCGGCACAGGCGGGCGTGAATGCCTGCAAATGCGCCGAATATACGCGCCAGCAGATCGACGTCATTGCCGGGAGGGCAAAGGCGCGCGGTGCAGCCTTTCCTGATGTCGATCTCGTCATGGACCAGGTCGTGGCACCGATCATGTACCGCATCCTGTTCGGCGATGTGCCCGACACCACGCGTGTACGCGACCTTGTTACGCGCGTCATGAGCACGACCGACTGAGCTTGCTTCCTACTCTGCGGCAGCGCGCTTGAGGCCGGAAATCTGGGTGATATAGGCACGCAGCGCCGCCGGCCGCACCGGCTTGTGCTGGACGGCGATGCCGTGCCGCTCGGCCTCGCTGCGCACCTCCGGCGTGCGGTCGGCCGTGACCAGCAAAGCCGGGATATCGGCGCCGATCTGCCGGCGCAGATGCAGGATCGCGGCAATGCCGGTGCCGTCGCCAAGATGATAATCGGCGATGATGAGATCCGGCAGCCCGCCGTGCCCGTCGATAGCCATGACGTCGGCGAGGCGATCCAGCGCCTCCACCTCGCAGCCCCAGCCGCTGATCAGAAGCCGCATGCCTTCGAGGATATTCGGCTCGTTGTCGATGCAGAGGATCTTCAGCCCTTTCAGCGGTTGTCCCGGCCGGTCGGCGGGCGCGATCGCCGCTGCTGTCCCGGCGGGGCGGGAAACTTCGAGGGGCATGGTGATGCGGAACTCCGTGCCCCTGCCATGCGTCGAGTGCAGTTCGACCGGATGGTTCAGCACGCGGGCGATGCGATCGACGATCGACAGGCCAAGCCCGAGGCCGGAAGCAGTTTTCGCCCCTTCGTCCAGCCGCGCGAATTCCTTGAACACGGTGCGGAATTTCGATGGCGGAATGCCGATGCCCGAATCCATCACCTGGATGATCACCTGATTACCGCGTCGCCGCGCGCCAACCAGCACCTTGCCGGTGATCGTGTATTTGATGGCGTTGGAAACGAGGTTCTGCACTAGTCGTCGCAGAAGGTTGGGATCGGAGCGCACGCGCAGCGACGTCGGCATGACCACCAGCTTCAGCTGCTTTTCGCGGGCGATCGGCGCGAAATCGGTCTCGATGCGCTCCAACAGGTCGGAGAGCGCGACGGCGGCAAGCCGCGGCCGCATGGCGCCGGTATCGAGGCGGGAAATATCGAGCACCGCCCCGAGAATAGTCTCGACCGATTCCAGTGCGGAATCGATGTTGCGCACGATCGGGCTGTTGTCGGATTGCGCCATGCGCTCGACCAATGCGGAGGAATAGAGCCTGGCGGCGTTGAGCGGCTGCAGAATATCGTGGCCGGCGGCGGCGAAAAAGCGCGTCTTGCCGATGTTCGCCTCGTCGGCGGCAGCGCGCGCTTCGGCAAGCTCATGGTTGACGCGGGTCAGTTCGGCCGTCCGTTCGGCCACACGCTGCTCCAGCGTCTCATTTGCCTGTTTCAGCGCCTGGTCGGCGCTCACGCGCTGCGTAATGTCGGTGAAAGTCGCGACGATGCCCTTGTCCGGCATGGCGTTGGAGCGCACCTCGATGATCCGCTCTCCGCCGCCGAGCACCAGCGCGAAGGGTTTGTCGAGCGTCAGGAAATGCCGCACCGTCTGATTGAGGTCGCCGGGCGCAATGTCGCCGCGCCGGCTGAGGATGGTGACGATGTCGGACAAGGGAAAACCGACCTGGCCGGCATTTTCCGGCAGGTCCAGCAATTGCCGGAAGCGCCGGTTCCAGATCGTCAGCCGGTTGGAACTGTCGAAGACCGCAATGCCCTGGTCCATCTGCGAAAGGGCGGTCTGCAGCATGTCCTGGTTATATTGCAGCGCTTCGCTCGCCTGGTCGAGCAGCCAGGCGGTATCGGAAGAGGCATCCTCGATCTTCTGCAGGATCAAGGAGAGCACGAGCCTGGCCGAGGAGGAGCCGATGGCACTGCCGAGCAACTGCTCGCTGAAATGGATGAGCGCCATGTCGGCCGGCTGCTCGTCCTCCAGCTTGCGGCCGTAGCTTTGCTCGTAGGTCGTCAGCGAGCGTTGCATGCGCTCTTCCCCGAGATAGCGCGAGATCGCCGCCTTGAGATCGCCGACGCTGATGCGGGTCTTCCAGCCGCGCGTAGCGAATTGCGAGCGCGAATGCCGCTTGACGAAGATGCCGGCCTGGATGCGTTCCAGCGGTCTGGCATTGCGGGTGAGCGAGCCGACGACGAAGAAGGCTGTGTTGACGAGCAGGCTCATGACCGTCGCATTGACCAGCGGATCGGCGTCGGGCGCAGTGAACATTGTCGAGCCGGGAAAGATGAAACCGAGCACAGCACTTGCCACATGCGAATAATCGGGGCCGCCGAGCGAGGGCAGGAACAGCAGATAGATCCAGGTGACGAAGCCGGTGGTCAGCCCGAGGATCGCGCCGCGCGCATTCGCGCGCCGCCAGATCAGCCCGCCGATCAGGGCAGGGGCGATCTGCGCGATCGCGGCGAAGGAAAGAAGGCCGATCGAGGCAAGGCCGGCGGTGCTGTCCGTCGAGCGATAATAAGCATAGCCGAAAAGCAGCACGGCGAAGATGGCGCTGCGGCGGATGTTGAGCAGGGTCTTGGCGAAATCGTCGCGCTGGCTGGCGCGGCCGGCGAGTTTGCGCCTGAGGAAGATCGGCATGATGATGTCGTTCGACACCATGATCGACAGCGCCACGGAATCGACGATGACCATCGCCGTTGCAGCGGAGAAGCCACCGATGAAGGTGATCAGGGAAACCACGGGCATCTGGCCGGCAAGTGGCAGCGACAGCATATAGAAATCGGCATTGCCGGTGCCGCCGAAGGTCAGGAGGCCGCCGATCGCCACCGGCAGCACGAAGAGATTGATTGATATGAGGTAGGTGGGAAAGAGAAAACCCGCGAGCTTCAGCTGTTTCGGCGTCCGGTTTTCGACGACCGTGACGTGGAATTGCCGTGGCAGCATGATGATTGCGAAGGCCGACAGGACGATCAGGGTGATCCAGCGGCTGATCGGCGTGTGGTAGTTCAGAGCTGACATGACCAGCTCGTTGTCGACGGTCTTCTGCCAGAGATCGGTCGGGCCGTCGAAGAGAAACCAGATGACGCAGATGCCGGCCGTCAGGAAGGCGACGAGCTTGACCACAGATTCCATCGAGACGGCGAGGATGAGGCCGTCCTGATGCTCCGTTGCATCCGTATGCCGCGTGCCGAACATGATGGCGAAGCAGGCGAGCACCAGCGTCGCGACGAGCGGCAGGTCGAGAAAATAGAGATTGCCGCTGCCGATGCCGTAATCGGAGGGGTTGACCATGGCGCTGACGGTGCTCGAGATCGCCTTGAGCTGCAGCGCGATATAAGGAATGGTGCCGATCAGCGAAATCAGCGCCACGATCGTCGCGACCGTCGGGTTCTTGCCGTAGCGCGCGGCGACGAAATCGGCGACCGAGGTGAGTTTTTCGGCCTTGGCGAGCTCGATGATGCGGCGAAGCAGCGGCATGCCGAGCGTGAAGACAAGGATGGGACCGATATAGATGCCGGCAAATTCCAGGCCGCGCTGCGCGGCAAGCCCGACGCTGCCGAAATAGGTCCAGGAGGTGCAGTAGATCGCAAGGCTCAGCGCATAGACCACCGGCCATCCGCCTTCCAGCCTGCCCGGGCCGAGAGTGCCCCGCCTGCGGTTCTTGCGGTCGCCATAGCTTGCCACGGCGAAAAGCAGGAGCAGATAGCCGAAGGCAGACGCGAATATAACCCAGCCTGGAAGCATTGACCCTCCGCCGGCGGAAACCCGCCGGGATCTCCCGCAAGTGGATCAGCTTAAGTTATTTCAGGCGCTTTGAAAATTCCTGGCCGTCTAGGCCTTAAGTCAAAGACCGCGGGGGTATCGTCGATTAATTGCGATTGCCGATTGATTAATTGCAATGAAGATGTAGCTAATAAAATCAGTTGCATAACTTTGAAGTGCATCGAAGGGAGACGGATCCGATGCTCAACGAGTTCAAGGCCTTTATCGCCCGCGGCAATGTCATGGATCTTGCAGTCGGCGTCATCATCGGCGGCGCCTTTGGCGGCATCGTCAAATCGCTGGTCGACGACATCATTATGCCGATCGTCGGCGCCGTCTTCGGCGGCTTCGATTTCTCGAATTATTTCATTCCGCTGTCGTCGAAGGTCACCGAGACGTCGCTCGCCGCCGCCCGTGCGCAGGGAGCGGTGTTTGCCTATGGCAGCTTCCTCACCGTTCTGATCAACTTCCTCATTCTCGCCTGGATCATCTTCCTGATGGTCAAGGGTGTGAATACGCTGCGCGAGCAGGTCGAGCGCAAGGAAAAGGCCGCACCGGAAGAGCTGCCTCCGCCGCCGGCAGACGTTCAGCTGCTGACCGAGATCCGCGATCTTCTCGCCAAGCGCCCGACGGCTTGAGCCGGGCTCATTCATCACGAAAATCGATATGCCATCACTGGATATCATGGGATTTGCCGGCGCAAATCCTCTATGAAGGCGGAAACCGGAGATATGCATGTCGATCGTCACCAGCCTTAGCCCGCGCGCCTTGGCGGCGCCCGAAAGCGGGATTGTCGAAGTCGTAAATTATGCTCGTGGCCGTGACGGCCTATTACCGCTCTGGGTGGGGGAAGGCGATCTGCCGACGCCCGATTTCATCAGCAGGGCGGCGATGGGCGCGCTTGCGGCCGGCGAGACCTTCTACACCTGGCAGCGTGGCATTCCCGAGCTTCGCCGGGCGCTTTCGGATTATTACGCCAGGCATTTCGCCGTCCGGCTGCCGGTCGAGCATTTCTATGTCGCCGGCTCCGGCATGCAGGCGATCCAGATCGCAGTACAGGCGCTGACCTCGCCGGGCGACGAATTCGTCTTCCTCACGCCCGCCTGGCCGAATATCGCCGCGGCCCTCGAAATAGCGGGCGCGCGCTCCGTCGGCGTCGAGCTGCAGTTCGAAGGCGGTCGATGGACGGTCGATCTCGACCGCATCGAAGCCGCGATCACGCAAAAGACCAGGGGCATCTTCATCAATACGCCGTCGAACCCGACGGGTTGGACGGCGACGAAGAAGGATCTCGCCGACATCCTGGCGCTCGCCCGCAAGTACGACCTCTGGATCATGGCGGATGAAATCTACGCCCTCTATTATTTTGCCGGCGGCCGCGCGCCCTCCTTCCTCAACGTAATGGAACCGGATGACAAGATCATCTTCGTCAATTCCTTCTCGAAGAACTGGTCGATGACCGGCTGGCGCGTCGGCTGGATCGTAGCACCCCCGGAAATGGGGCAGGTGCTCGAAAACCTCATTCAGTATTCGACGTCGGGCGTGGCGCAGTTCATGCAGAAGGGCGCCGTCGCGGCCCTCGATGACGGCGATGATTTTGTGCGCGCCAATATCGCCAAGGCCGCCCGCTCGCGCGATATTCTCTGCGATGCGCTGATCGCCACCAATCGTGTCGAGACGCTGAAGCCGGACGGCGCGCTCTATGCTTTCCTGAAGATCGACGGCGTCACCGATAGCCGTAGCGCTGCCATCGATATCGTCGACAAGACAGGTGTCGGACTTGCTCCCGGAACCGCCTTCGGTGCCGGCGGCGAACTCTTCCTGCGCGCCTGTTTCCTGCGCGACCCGGCCCAGGTGGCAATCGCCGCTGAACGTCTCTGCGATTATATCCTCAAGCTCTGAGAACCTCGGCGGCAAGACGCGTGGCGGCTCCCAGCCCGGCCGATTTTGTGCGAAATCGCAAGATCGATAAAACTCTAGCAAAGCCCGAAATCGGCCTCTAACCACGACTCCAAACATACCCGTTCAAAGGCTGCCAAACGGCCATCCGATAAGAAGATTGGAAAGAAAAACCGGCGCCTGATGCCCCTGCCTATAAAAACGAAAGCAGGGATGCGTGACATGGCGGTTTTGGTGACGGGCGGGGCCGGATATATCGGCAGTCACATGGTTTGGTTGTTGCTCGATTCAGGCGAGGATGTGGTCGTGCTCGACCGCCTCTCCACGGGTTTTCGATGGGCCGTGGCGCCGGCGGCGCGTTTCTATCTCGGCGACATTGCCGACCCCGATATATTGAAGAAGATCTTCATCGAGAACGACATCGAGACGATCATCCATTTCGCCGGGTCCGCCGTCGTCCCGGTCTCGGTCGCTGATCCGCTTTCCTATTACGACAACAATTCCGGTAAGACCCGCGCGCTTCTGAGCGCTTCGATCAAGGCTGGCATCCGCAATTTCGTCTTCTCCTCGACGGCAGCCGTCTACGGTCAGCAGAAGACGGACCTGCCCGTGAAGGAGACAGCTTCCCTCAACCCGGAAAATCCTTACGGCCAATCCAAGCTGATGACCGAACTCATGCTGCGCGATGCCGCAGCCGCCTATGACTTCAACTATGTCGCGCTTCGCTATTTCAACGTCGCCGGCGCCGACCCGCACCACCGCACCGGCCAGTCGACTTCAGGCGCCACGCATCTCATCAAGGTTGCCTGCGAGGCCGCACTCGGCACGCGCGACGGCGTGCATGTCTATGGCATCGACTATCCCACGCATGACGGCACCGGCGTGCGGGACTACATCCACGTCACGGATCTTGTCGATGCACACCTGAAAGCGCTGCAGCACCTGCGCAAGGACAAGGGCTCGCTCGTTGCCAATTGCGGCTATGGCAGCGGCTATTCCGTGCTCGACGTGCTGAACATGGTCACCCGCCTCCACGGACATTCATTCAAGATCCACATGGCGCCGCGCCGCGCCGGGGATTCGGCAAGCGTCGTCGCAGACGCTTCGCTCGCCCGGCAGGTGCTCGACTGGAAACCTCGCTACGATTCGCTGGAAACCATCGTCCAGAGCTCGCTCGATTGGGAACTCTTCCTGTCGAACAAGAACGTCGACGATCTGCACAGCATCCATCGGGCGCTCGCCGCCGCTTCTTTCTGAACGGCGTTTCGACGCAACGGCCTTTTTACCATCCCCGTCCCGGCGGGGTCCGCATGACATGACTGGAATAAGGAAACATCAAGCTTTCTCTGGTGGCTCGGGGCCGACGGAAAAGAGACATGAAGAACTTTCTGGCCGCGCTGCGGCTGCAAAAAGACAACCCGACGTTTCTGGTGGCGCAGTTCCAGGCCCTGTCGTCCCAGATCCCTATTCTTTATGTCCTCCTGATCATCAACGCCCTTGCGGTGGCGGTTACGCACGTTAAATCCGCTCCTCTCTGGCTCGCGCTCTATATCCCTGTCGGTCTCAGCATCGTCTGCGTGTTCCGCCTCTGCTGGTGGGCGACCAGGGGCAAGGAAAACGTCACCGCCGAGCGGGCTTACCGGCTGATGAAGGTCACCATATCAGGCGCCTGCATCCTGGCCGCCGCCTTCGGCGGCTGGGCGATCGCGCTTTATCAGTACGGCGATGCCTCCCAGCAGGGCCAGATCGCCTATTTCCTCGTCGTGACGGGCATTTCCTGCATCTTCTGCCTGATGCATCTGCCGATGGCGGCGGCGATCACCACTGTCATCACCTTCTCGGCCATGATCGCGACCTTCATGTTCTCGGGCAATCCCGTTTTCGTGGCGACCGCCGTCAGCGGCCTTTTCCTGATTCTGCCCTTTTTGAGGGTAATCAACAGCTATTTCCAGAATTTCGTCGGCCTTGTGCAATTGACCGAGGAATTGAAGCAGAAGCAGGCGGAGGCTGAGGAGCTCAATCTCGTCAACAGCCGCAACGCCATGCAGGACCAATTGACCAGCCTTGCCAACCGCCGCAGCTTCTTTCTCTCGCTGGAAAAACGGCTGCGGGAGAAACCATCCTCGCCGCCCGTCCTCGGCATTATCGATCTCGACGGGTTCAAGCCCGTCAACGACGTCTTCGGCCATGCCGCGGGCGATCTCGTGCTCAAGGAGACGGCCCGCCGCTTCACCGCGCTGGTCGGCAACGAGGGCATCGTCTCCCGCCTCGGCGGCGATGAATTCGGCATCATCTTCCCCTGTTCGATGACGCGCAACGCGATCGCCGATCTCGGCCAGGCGCTCTGCGCGGCCGTCCGCGAGCCCTATGAAATCCCCGACGGCTCGGTTCGTGTTTTCGGTTCCTGCGGCATCGTCTATCCCGATATCGGCCAATACACGGCCGAGGATCTCTACGAGAAGGCGGATTTCGCCCTCTACCAGGTCAAGAGCAAGCGCAGCAGCGGCGTCGAATTCTTCTCAGCCGACCACGAAAAAATCCTGACGCAGCGCCACCTGATCGAACTCGAACTGCAGGCGAACGACTTCGCCCAGGAATTGAAGCTCGATTATCAGCCGATCGTCGAATTGAAGAGCGGCCGCGTCGTCGGTTACGAGGCGCTCGCCCGCTGGGACAGCGCCCGCTTCGGCCGCATCAGCCCTGAGGCCTTCATCCCCGCCGCCGAACGCACGGCCGTCATCGGCCGAATGACGCGCATCCTCTTTGCCCAGGCGCTCGAAGCGCTGGCGATCATGCCGAAACATCTCAGGCTATCCTTCAACCTCTCGGCCCGCGATATTTGCGATCACGAGACCTCGATGGCCCTGCTCGCCATGATCACCCGCTCCGGCGTCGATCCGAAGCGCATCGAATTCGAGATTACCGAAACGGCGCTGCTTTCCGATTTCGACGCTGCCGACCGGGTGATATCAATGCTGCGCGCCGCCGGCATATCAATCGCGCTGGACGATTTCGGCACCGGCTTTTCGAGCCTCAGCCATATCCATCGTCTCGCCTTCGACAAGCTGAAGATCGACAAGGGTTTCGTGATGAATTTCGATCGCGACGCCCGCTGCATGAACATCACCCGCTCGGTCGCCAATCTCTGCCAGAATCTCGGCATCGCCTCCGTTGCCGAAGGCGTCGAAAGCGAGCAGATCGCCGAGGGATTGAAAGCAATGGGCGTCCGTCTGGCCCAAGGCTATTATTTCTCGCGGCCGCTGCCGCTGGAACTTGCCATCGAATATGCGGCCAGATGCGACGGCGCCGTTTCCGCCCGCAATTCGCTCTCTGCCTGACAATCGATCGCGGCCGGCCGCAAATCGACTGGAGCGACGCCGCCTCGTCGTCTATTCATGGTCGCAACAGTGGAGGTGAAGCATGCAGGACGGCGAACGGCCAAGCGAAGTCATCATCGAGCGGCGAGGCACTGCCGGCATTATCCGGCTCAACCGGCCGCGGGCGCTGAACAGCCTGACGCTGCCGATGATCCGCGCGATCACCGAGGCCCTCGACGCTTTCGCCGGTGATGCCGCGGTGGCGAGCGTCGTGGTGACGGGGGAGGGTGAGCGCGGCTTCTGCGCCGGAGGCGATATCCGCGCCTTGCATGAGAGCGCCCGCGCCGGCGACGGCCTTGCGGGCGCCTTCTGGCGCGAGGAATTCCGCCTCAACCATATGATCGCCTTCTATCCCAAACCCTATGTCGCGCTCATGGATGGCATCACCATGGGCGGCGGCGTCGGCCTGTCGTCGCACGGTCGCCATCGCATCGTCACCGAGCGCACGCGCCTTGCCATGCCCGAAACCGGCATCGGCTATGTCCCGGATATCGGCGCCACCTGGCTGTTGCCACACGCCCCCGGCGAGGCGGGAACATGGCTCGGCCTAACAGGGCTCGATATTGGTGCCGCCGACGCGATCCACGCCCGCCTTGCCGATCTTCAAATCGCTTCGTCGCGGCTTGGAGAGGTGATCGAGGTTTTGTCGATCTTGCCGCTCGGCAGCGCGCCAAGCGATGTCGATGCCGTGTTGCAGGCGCTTTCCGAGCCTCCGGCAGAAGGCCAGCTGCAGCGGAACGCGGCAACGATTGATCGCGCATTTCGGTTTGACAGCGTCGAGGCGATCCTGGCCGCTCTCGCAGTGGAGGAGGGCGACTTCCCCGCCGAGACGCGCCGGGTATTGCTGACGCGTTCGCCAACCAGTCTGAAGCTCGCCTTGCGGCTGCTCAGGGCCGGCCGCCGCAGCATCTCGCTCGCCGAATGCCTTCGCCGCGAACTCGGCGCCTGCCTGCAGATGTTGCACAATCCCGATTTTTTCGAGGGCATCCGCGCCGCCGTCATCGACAAGGACCGCAATCCGAAATGGTCGCCCTCATCAGTCGAAGCCGTGGAGGCGGCATCGGTCGAACATTTCCTGAAACCGGCCGAACCGCCGCTTTTGCTCTAAACCGTCCCGGCCTATCGCCACATGCCGCGCATGCGGGCGCCGACATCGATGCGCACCTGCCGGGCCTGCGCTTGGGCGGCGGCGTCCGATTTCACCTGCGGCCAGCTGCACGCCTCGAAGAACTGCAGCAGCGTCGCAGGGATGAAACGGCTGCGCGAGGCATAGACGTGGCGGTCGCCCTGCGAATTCTGCCCATAAGTAAAGAAGCGTTGCGGCACGACGAGGTCGAGACCGTCTCTTGCGCGCGTCATCGCCACGTAGAGCAGGCGACGTTCCTCTTCGATTTCGGCCGTGGTGCCGACGGCGAGATCGTTCGGAATGCAGCCGTCGACGACATTCAGTATGAAAACCCTCGTCCACTCCTGGCCCTTTGCGGAATGGATGGTCGACAGGATGAGATAGTCGTCGTCGAGAAGCGGCACGCCCGCCTGGTCGCTGGTCGCATCCGGCGGATCGAGGGTAAGCTCGGTGAGGAAGCGCTCGCGTGAGGCATAACCGCTGGCGATCTGTTCGAGCTGCAGCAGGTCGGCCTGCCGGGTCGCGGCGTCCTCATGCAGCCGTTCCAGATGCGGCGCATACCATTCTCGCACCAGCCCGATTTCCGCCGGCCAGCCGGCCTTCCCGGACTTCATCTCCTGCAGCATCGAAACGAAGGATGTCCAGTCTTCGCCCGAGCGCGGCGGCGCCGGCATGGCGGCAAGGGCAGACAGCGGGCTCACATCCTCCGCCATCAGGTCGAGCGCCTTCTGCGCTGTCGAGGGGCCGACACCCGGCAGGATCTGCATCAGCCGGAACCCCGCCACGCGGTCGCGCGGGTTCTGCGCGAAGCGAAGGGTGGCCAGCATGTCCTTCACATGCGCGCTGTCGAGAAACTTCAGCCCGCCGAACTTGACGAAGGGAATGTTGCGCCGGGTCAATTCGACCTCCAGCGGCCCGCTGTGATGCGAGGCGCGGAAGAGCACGGCCTGCTGCTTGAGCTTGAGGCCTTCCTCGCGATTGTCGAGCACCTTGTCGGCGATGTAGCGCGCCTGTTCGGCCTCATCTCGAACCGTGACGAGACGCGGCCGCTCAGAGGATTGCCGCTCGGTCCAGAGGTTCTTGGTGAAGCGCTCCGAGGCGAGATCGATGACGGCGTTGGCCGCTGCCAGGATCGGCTGCGTCGAGCGGTAATTGCGGTCGAGTGTCACGATGTTGGCCGCCGGGCTGAAGGCGGCGGGAAAGTCGAGGATATTGCGCACCGTCGCGGCGCGGAAGGAATAGATCGACTGCGCATCGTCGCCGACGACGGTCAGCCCCCGGCCTTCGGGTTTTAGTGCGAGCAGGATCGAAGCCTGCAGCCGGTTGGTGTCCTGATATTCGTCGACGAGCACATGGTCGAAGCGGCTGCCGATGTCCTCGGCAATGACAGCCTCGCCGACCATCTGCGCCCAATAGAGCAGCAGATCGTCATAATCGAGCACATTCTGGGTCTGCTTCGCCTCCACATAGCAGGCGAAAAGTTCGCGCAGCTGTTTCTCCCATGTCGCGCACCAGGGAAAGGCGTCGCGCAGCACGAGGTCGAGCGCGGTTTCCGAATTCACCGCTCGGGAATAGATGGCAAGGCAGGTGCCCTTTGTGGGGAAGCGGCTTTCCGTCTTTGAGAAGCCTAGGTCATGCCGGATCAGGTTCATCAGATCGGCGCTGTCTTCGCGGTCGTGGATGGTGAAGTCAGGATCGAGACCGATCTGCTGGGCGTAATCTCGCAGTAGCCGCGCGCCGATGCCGTGGAAGGTGCCGGACCAGGAAAGCGCGTCCGCCATGACGCCGGCATTGGCGCCAAGCACATCGCGGCAGATGCGCTCGACGCGCCGCGCCATCTCGGCCGCCGCCCGGCGCGAGAAGGTCATCAGCAGTATGCGGCGGGGGTCGGCGCCCTTGACGATGAGATGGGCGACCCGATGCGCCAAGGTATTCGTCTTGCCGGAGCCGGCGCCGGCAATGACCAGCAGCGGCCCGGCAATATGATTGCCGTCGGTGAGCGTGCCGTGCTCGACGGCCATGCGCTGCTGTGGATTGAGCTTTTCGAGGTACATCCAGCCGTCCGGTCGGGCTCCCGCAGAATCACCGCGGAGAGATTAGATGTTCCTTGAATGTTCGCGATTGCCGCCTCTGTCAAGCGGCGCGAGAACCTCAGTCGGGGAAATCCGGGCCGACCACACGCCGTACCAGTTTCAGGCTGCGGTCCGGCTGAAGAATATAGGTCTCCTCCACCCGTTGGCCCGTCTGATTGTAGAACTGGTTGTAAACAGCGCTGCCGACCGGCGACTTGGTGAGCTTCGTTCGCGGCTGGCCGCCATAGGTGATGCTGCCCGGAATGGGTTCCAGCGCCGGCCCATCGGCTGAGGAGCAGCCGGCCAGCAATGCCCCGGCAAACAATGCGGGCAGAAACGCTTTCATCGTCGTCATCCTTCTTCCGTTGCCGGCAGATATGGAAATCGCCGCGTCTTTCGCCAAGGGCTGGCCGCCTGCAGCAACGAAACGCCTCGCTCCGGCGTTTATCAAGATCAGTCAACATCAAGGGACGGTCACGATGCCCGGCTTTCTGACATTCACGGGCCATGAGGAAATCGGCCGACAGGGACACCGCGATGCGGCGACGCGCGCTTCGGTGGAGAGCGCCCTTCATGCTGCCGATAATATCGAAGCCGGGGAGGTCATCGTCAGCATGCTGGGCTCATACGTGATCCTGGAAGGTTTCGTGCGCCGGCGGGGTGACGTCGAGCGAGCGGTCGAGATCGCCGAGAGCATTGTCGGTCGAGGCTACGTGCGCAGCCGGATGCTGCACCGCTGAGGTGCGGCGAATGGGGCGCCGCGTCGGCCACGCGCTCCTATCCCGGTGTTGAGCAGCGGAACCAAAGGCCATCCCGGGTGTTGAAATGCCGGATCTAAAAGCTGGAGACCATCATGCAGTTGCTTTCTCGCCTCTGGGCAGCGACCCTGATTTCGGGTTGGGGCGTCTTTGCCGGCTCCGCCCATGCCTCGCTCGAAACCGGCACGAACTATTCCGCTCTGCCGAAGGACCAGATCGCCCTCAACGAATATACGGGAACTGCCGCTTGCACGCTGGCGGAACCCCGGTATCTCCCCTCTTTCATCCGCACGGCGGACGGCACGATCATCGGCGTCGGTTATGTCGAGGTGGAGAGTGAAGGGGGCGCAGCCTGCTGAAAACATCCGGGCTTGCTCGGACGAGGCTCGCCTGCGTTCCCGCAGAGGTGACGAGCCTCTGACCATCATCATGATGGCTGAGCATCTTCTATTGATGCACCTGTCCTGGGCGCAACGCCTCTTGCGTCAAAACCCGGCACAAGCTCGATGCAGGGTTAAGTGAAAATCAAGCATTGTACCGTTCCGACACGCTTCCTTCGGCAAAAAGCCGGCAAACGGCCCAAAAACCTTACCGAACTGCTAATGCAGCTTCAGCTTTGCCTCTTCGGCCGCTGCCAGGAACTCGGCTCTTGCTTCTTCCACGCTCTTGCGCCCGTCGAGCGCTGCCCGGCAGGTGCTGCGAGCCTTGATGTAATGAAGCCCGCGCGAACTCGGCCACAGATCCGCCAGGCATTTCAGCGCATCGAACGGACCATTGACCGTTCGCGCGTCGGCGCCTTCGAAACCGACCGTGACCGGGCTGTTCCATCGTTCAGTTGCCATCGATGCTCCTCCAGGGTTTTCGATTGACCAGATGTAACATCTCCCAATTCCTCCGGGAGACTCCGCGATAGTTAATATTCTAGCGCGATTTTCGCGGGCAGCAATGGTGGATGGATTCCGGCTGGTGAGGCGGAATGAGCTCAGGCGTTCGCTCTGCCTAAAGGTCCTTCAACCGGGAACGAGGGCAAGTTCGACGATGAATGCCATGGCGACGGTTCCGCCACAGCTAAACTGGCAGGGATTTCATTCAGCTGCTTGGGGCCGTGTCGCGAGATTTCGACCCAGCCGCTGAAATGGAACTTCGATGAAATTATAGGAGGCTATCGATATGGCGAGCGTGCCAGCCAATGTCATGATCAGCAACAGGGCGGCATGAAGATAGGGCGATGTGATCCCGGCTTTTTCAAGAGCCAGCATCCCCAAGACGAGCACAGCCATGTGCGAGAGATAAACGGAATAGGACATCTGCCCCAGCGCCTGGATGGGCTTCCATCTGAGGAGTCCGCCAACTGCTGAAAGACCAAATTGGCTTGGGGCCAGAACAGCAGCGGTGGCGACAATCCAGATCGAGACGGGCAGCACTGACGGCAATTCAAACAATATCAATGCCGTAACTATGAGCAGCGCAATTGGCGCTATGGCAATCCTGCGGTGAGCCAAGAGAGGGATGCCAACATTTAGCAGGAAGTATGTCGCAATGCCGATCGCAAAGAACGCGGAATATCGGCCGATGAAGCTATAGGGGAACCGAGGGCTGACATACGAAAGCACAAACAGCCCGATAACGAGGATTAGGCAAGCTTTGAAATTGCCTGCGGCGCGCACGCCCAAGGCGATCACCAATGGTGCAATCAGATAAAACTGCCATTCGAGCGAAATGCTCCATGCCTGCCCGAGAAAAGCATACTCTCCATTCGGGACCATGTTTCTTGGGACGACACCATGCAAGGCGACGATGTGGCTGACGACGTTCGGCCAAAAATTATCGAGCGCGGCAAGTGAGATCTGCAGTCGATTGGGCGTTGCCTCGCCGCCTGCTGCATTGGTCCATACGTCGACGCTAACCCACGCCAAGGCAATGGAGATCGCGAGATAGAACCAGTACACAGGAAATATCCGCAATACTCGACGAATGATGTAAATGCCGTAAGTCTCTCGCTTCCGCTCGACGAGCGTTGCAATAGCAAATCCGCTCAAGATTACAAAAACATCGACGGCGTAGGCATTTCCCAAGTTCGCGGGCCACGGAAACTGCATATAGATTGTCGCGGCCCAATGTCCGATAAGCACCCAGAGGGCCATCAGTCCTCGCAAGCCGTCATATTCTTTGATGTGGCGCAAGATCTATTCCCTGGCTGGAGTTTGGCCCAAATATCACTACCGGTCGTGGGTTGTAAGTTAGGGTGCAGCTCAGGTCAACTTCAGCGATAGGGAAACCTACGGCCAATAGCCGCCTGGGGCGGCGTTTGATATTTAGCAATCGGGAAAGATGATGAGCCTCACCCGGGGCGGTTTCGCGTGTGATCCTGCGCGCTGCCTGATTTTCAATAGTAGTTTTTTGAGAGAAAACTGGTGCTGCCGAGTGGGATTGAACCACCGACCTCACCCTTACCAAGGGTGTGCTCTACCACTGAGCTACGGCAGCAGGACCAGTACCCGTGCGAGCCGGGGGCTCAATTGCGGGAACGGGGCGGCTATTGCCACAGCTTGGCGACAAGCGCAAGCAGCAAATTCCAACTTCGCGTGGATTGGGATGCAAGGGACTTTTGGATCGGCGCAAATTCGGCTAATCCTGTTCACATGAACGACAAGACCGAAACCGGCCAAAAGAGCCGCAAAGAGGCGATCGAGGCCCAGGCGAAACTGCGCCGCGAGCGCGCCGCCGAAAAGCTCAGGGAAAATCTAGGGCGACGCAAACAGCAGGTGCGCGCCCGCCGTTCGGGCCAGGCCGACGAGACAGATGGACTGCCCGCCGCAAAAATGGACGAATCGTAATGTTCCGTCCGTGACGAATTGAAGCGTCCCGAGAAATCCCCTAAACACTCCACTCCTTATTCCAAGGCAGAACTTTCAGGAAAGGCGGGCGCGGCCCGTAAGCGCACATGGATCGTATCAGAATCGTCGGCGGTAATGAGCTGAATGGCATCATTCCGATTTCCGGCGCCAAGAATGCCGCACTGCCGCTGATGATCGCCTCGCTTCTGACCAGCGATACGCTGACGCTCGAAAACGTGCCGCATCTGGCCGACGTCGAGCTGCTGATGCGCATCCTCGGCAATCACGGCGTCGACGTCGCCGTCAACGGCCGCCGCGAGCGCCAGGAAGATTCCTATGCGCGCACGATCCATTTCACCTGCCGCACCATCGTCGACACCACTGCATCTTACGAACTGGTCTCCAAGATGCGCGCCTCCTTCTGGGTTATCGGACCGCTTTTGGCACGCGAAGGCCATTGCAGGGTTTCGCTGCCGGGAGGCTGCGCCATCGGCACGCGCCCTGTCGATCTCTTCATCGAGGGCCTGACGGCGCTCGGCGCGACTATGGAGATCGATGCCGGATACATCAACGCCAAGGCGCCTGCCGGCGGCCTGATCGGAGCACGCTACACCTTCCCGAAGGTCTCCGTCGGCGCCACCCATGTGATGATGATGGCGGCAACGCTTGCCCGCGGCACGACTGTCATCGGCAATGCCGCCCGCGAGCCTGAGGTCGTCGACCTCGCCAACTGCCTGAACGCCATGGGCGCCAAGATCACTGGCGCCGGCACGGCAACGATCACCATCGAAGGCGTTACCTCGCTCTCCGGCGCCCGCCACCGCGTCCTGCCGGATCGCATCGAGACCGGCACCTACGCCATGGCCGTCGCCATGGCCGGCGGCGACGTCGTGCTCGAGAATACCGATACGTCGCTGCTCGAAACCGCGCTGGAAACGCTGCGTCGGGCCGGCGCGGAAATCTCGTCGACCAACAACGGCATGCGCATCAGGCGCAACGGCGCCGGCATCAAGCCGGTCGATATCGTCACCGATCCTTTCCCGGGCTTCCCCACGGACCTGCAGGCGCAGTTCATGGCGCTGATGACCCGCTCTTCGGGCATTTCGCATGTCACCGAGACCATCTTCGAAAACCGTTTCATGCATGTGCAGGAGCTTGCCCGCCTCGGCGCTAGGATCTCGCTCTCCGGCCAGACGGCGAAGATCGAGGGTGTCGAGCGCCTGCGCGGCGCCCCCGTCATGGCGACCGATCTGCGCGCCTCCGTTTCGCTCGTCATCGCCGGCCTCGCCGCCGAGGGCGAAACCACGGTGTCCCGCGTCTATCACCTCGACCGCGGTTTCGAGCGGCTTGAGGAGAAGCTGACCCGCTGCGGCGCAGTGGTCGAGCGCATCAGCGAGTAAAGCGACCTTCACCCCGGTTGCGTAATTGGCCGCAGCATCTTATTTCCCTTGTCTGACGCATCGCCATTCCGGCGGTGCCCGGCACCTGAAGTAATGGGATTGAGGCTGAATGACCGACCTGAAGCTTGTTGCGCTCGATGACGAGGATCTTGCGATCATTTCCGCGCATATGCAGGACAGCGTCTTCAAGGTCGGCGATATCGACTGGTCGCCGCGCGACGCGCAGTTCGCCCTTGCCGTCAATCGTTTCGTCTGGGAAAGTGCCGCGCGCAAGCGTAGGGGTTTTGAGCGCCGCCGTGCGGCGCTGGTCTTCAAGCGTGTGCTTGCCGTCCGTTCGCTCGGCATCGACCGTGGGAAGCGCGACGAGGTGCTGTCGCTGCTTGCACTGCGCTTCGAGAAGAAGGGCGAGGGGCCGGACGGTACGATCGAACTGTCGCTGTCAGGCACAGCCTCGATCGCGCTCGATGTTGAATGCATCGAGATCCAGCTGGCCGATATCGGCGGTGCCTGGGAGGCGGCTTCAAAGCCTCGCCATCCCTGAAACGCCTGTCGCGTGAACGTTTGAACATCGCGGTTTCGAGTTGAGAAGGAATATCGGTCTTGGCAATCTGGCTGGATCAGGCATCGGAAGGTTTCGAGCAGCATTTTGCCGCCTTTCTGACGACGAAGCGTGAAGTCTCCGAAGATGTGAACGTCGTGGTTCGCGCCATCATTGATGACGTGCGCGCCCGCGGCGACGCAGCGCTGGCCGAATATTCGCTGAAGTTCGACGGCATCGATTTCGCCACCGTCCCGATGCGCGTCACATCAGAGGAGATCGACGCCGCCGTCGAGGCGGTGCCATCGGAAGTGCTGGGCGCGCTGAAGCTTGCGACACTGCGCATCGAATCCCACCATCGCCGGCAACTGCCGAAGGACGATATCTACGAGGACGACATGGGCGTCGGTCTCGGCTCGCGCTGGACAGCGATCGAGGCGGTCGGGCTCTATGTTCCGGGTGGCACGGCCAGCTATCCGAGTTCGGTGCTGATGAATGCCGTGCCGGCCAAGGTCGCCGGCGTTGATCGCATCGTCATCGCCGTTCCCGCCACAGGCGGCGCTGTCAATCCGGCGGTGCTTGCCGCCGCCAAGCTTGTGGGCGTCACGGAGATTTATCGTCTCGGCGGCGCCCAGGCGATCGCGGCACTCGCCTACGGCACTGAGACGATCGCCCCGGTTGCCAAGATCACTGGCCCCGGCAATGCCTATGTCGCTGCCGCCAAACGCCATGTCTTCGGCACCGTCGGCATCGACATGATCGCCGGCCCCTCCGAAGTGCTCGTCATCGCAGACAAGGACAACAATCCCGATTGGATCGCTGCCGACCTGCTGGCACAGGCCGAGCACGATGTCAGCGCCCAGGCGATCCTGATCACCGACGATGCCGAATTCGGCAAGGCGGTGGAGCAGGCGGTCGAACGCCAGCTGAAGACGCTGAACCGCGCCGAGACGGCTGCGGCCAGCTGGCGCGATTTCGGCGCAATCATCCTGGTTGCCGATCTGAAACAGGCCATTCCCCTGGCAAACCGTATCGCCGCCGAGCATCTGGAACTTGCGGTCGTCAATCCGGACCGGCTGCTCGACGGCATCCGCAATGCTGGAGCGATTTTCATCGGCTCCCACACACCCGAGGTGATCGGCGATTATGTCGGCGGTTCGAACCATGTGCTGCCGACGGCGCGTTCGGCGCGCTTCTCATCGGGTCTTTCAGTCCTCGATTTCGTCAAGCGCACCTCGATCCTGCGCCTCGGTCCGCAGCAGCTGCGTACCCTCGGCCCGGCGGCGATCGCGCTTGCCGTTTCCGAGGGCCTCGATGCCCATGCGCGATCGGTCGCGATCCGCCTCAACCTCGAAAGGTGAGGGCATGGCGAAGGGCGATTTTCGGCTTTGCGACGTCGTCCTTGACGATACGATCGGCCGTTCGACGCCAGATGTCGAGCACGAACGCGCCGTCGCCATCTTCGATCTCATCGAGGAGAACAGCTTCGAGCCGCTCGGCCATGCCGGCGGGCCTTACCGGCTGAACATCTCCCTGGTCGATTCGAAGCTGGTCTTCGCCATCACCACGGAAGAAGGCCGCGACGTCGCCACCCATATCCTGTCGCTGACGCCCTTTCGACGGATCGTGAAGGATTACTTCATGATCTGCGAGAGCTATTACGAAGCGATCCGGTCGGCGACGCCGAGCCGCATCGAGGCGATAGACATGGGGCGGCGCGGTATTCACAATGAAGGTTCGCAGACGCTGAAAGACAGGCTGGCCGGCAAGATCGAGGTCGATTTCGACACCGCCCGGCGCCTTTTCACGCTGGTCTGCGTGCTCTACTGGCGTGGGTGACGGCCATGGAGCTCGCCGCCGATGCCGAGGAAGGAAAGAGGCCGGGCGCCATTCTCTTCATGTGCGGGCTGAATGCCATCCGCTCGCCGATGGCGGAAATGATTGCCCGTAGCATTCTGCCGTCCAATACTTATATACGCTCCGCCGGGGTTCGCGCCGGCGAGCGCGATCCCTTCGTAGATGTCGTGCTCGAAGAGATCGGGCTTTCACTCGGGCGCCGCCAGCCGCAGACGCTGGAGGAGCTGGAGGATGATTATTTCGATCTGATCATCACCCTTTCGCCGCAGGCTCACCACGCGGCGCTTGAGCTCACCCGGTCAAGTGCGGTCGATGTCGTCTATTGGCCGACGATGGATCCGACGGTCGTCAGCGGAACGCGCGAGCAGATTCTGGAGAGCTACCGCGAGGTCCGCAATCACCTGATCAGTCTCATCGAAAGCCGGCTACTCAAAAGGAAAGGCGTTGCCGCGCAATCGGCATGAAAACAAATAAAAGAAAGCCCGATCAACAAGGTTCACAAACCTGCGTTGATTGTGTAGTTTCCGCCCAAATTTTTAAAGGCGCGCGCTGCGCTGCCTATTCAACCCACAGGAAGAAAACCACTATATGCCGAAAGAAGAAGTCCTCGAATTCCCCGGAATCGTCACCGAACTTCTGCCGAATGCGACGTTCCGCGTGAAGCTCGAAAACGAACACGAGATCATTGCCCACACCGCCGGCCGCATGCGCAAGAATCGCATCCGCGTTCTCGCAGGCGACAAGGTGCTTGTGGAAATGACGCCCTACGATCTGACCAAGGGCCGCATCACCTACCGTTTCAAGTAAGCCTGCCCAAGGTCCTGCAAGGGTTTTTCTCCTGCCTGCCGATGCTCGAGGTTCCATGGCGCTGAAATACAAGCTCATTCTGGCCTCGGGCTCGCCCCGCCGCGTCGACCTGCTCAACCAGGCCGGCATCGAGCCCTCGCGCCTGATGCCGATGGATATCGACGAGGCGCCGAAGAAGTCGGAGCATCCGCGTTCGCTCGCCCGGAGGCTTTCGGCGGAAAAGGCGGAAGCTGCCCTTGCCGCCATCAAGAGCGATATCACCTGGAAGGGCAGCTATATCCTCTCTGCCGATACGGTGGTCGCTGTCGGCCGGCGCATTCTCGGCAAGGCTGAGTTCGCCGACGAGGCGTTGAGCTCGCTGCATCTCCTGTCGGGGCGCAACCATATGGTCTACACCGGCGTTTGCCTGGTGACGCCGGATCGCAAGATCCGTCAGAAGATCGTCGAAACCAAGGTGCGCTTCAAGCGTCTTTCAGGCTTCGAGATCGAGAACTATCTGGCCTCCGGCCAGTGGCGCGGCAAGGCGGGTGCCTACGGCATCCAGGGCCTTGCCGGCACTTTCGTGCAGAAAATGGTGGGCTCCTACACGAATGTAGTCGGCCTGCCGCTTTATGAAACCGTTCTGCTTTTGACCGGCGAAGGCTTCGACGTGCATAGCCGGTGGCCCGAGGGCTGAGCCCGACGGCCGATCGATAGGACGAACCGATATGCCTGAAGAAAAGAAAGCAGCCGCCAAGGTCGAGCCGCTGCGCAAGACGCGCCCTTGCCCCGAATGCGGCAAACCTTCCCACCGCGAACATTACCCCTTCTGCTCCAACCGCTGCCGCGAGGTCGATCTCTCCCGCTGGCTGACCGGCGCCTACGCCATTCCCGTTGCCGACGACGAGACCAAGGCCGAATATCCGGATGACGAAAACTAATGCCTGTCGCCCAAAAGTGTGCAGCGGTTTTGGGATGACGACATGCATGGAAATCAAGACCTGAAGCACGAGCAGCAATCTGAAGGATTGTGACGCGCTTCAGAGAGTTCCACCCGCGAAGCTCTTATTTTTCCTCATGAATCCGGAAAACTGGTAAGACCGTCAAAAAAGAGTCATTTGACGCTTGCCATGGGCGAACAAGATGCTATAACCCCGCTCGCTTCCGGGGCGAACCAAGGCCCCGAGGTGCTTTCTTCGAAAGCGCCAGTGGAAGCAGGTTAGCCCAGGTAGCTCAGTTGGTAGAGCAGCGGATTGAAAATCCGCGTGTCACTGGTTCGATTCCGGTCCTGGGCACCATTCAGTTTACCCAAATTAATCTCATATGTGTGTTGTTGGAATTGCTGCGTAAATTCATAGGCTTACCGGATGCTTGTGCCCCGCTCGACTCTATTTTTTTAGGTCTTTGCACCCCTTTCGTATGCATTACAGCTGCCCGTCTCAGAAGCCTTTTCCCGGCAGCCAATAGATTTTGAGTATTGGCCGACGTTTTCCCGAGGCCGGTTCGCAGCCTCGTCGAGTGCACGGCGCATGCATTCATTCGCCGGAGTAAGCTACAGGCCCGCTTCGATCCGCGGGCTGTTGTGCTTGGCTGATGATCTGTGACGGCTGTCAGTGATGAGGGCGCATCAGAAGGTCATGTTGCTCTATCCACAGCGCGGGAAGATCGACAACCCGCTTGAGCTTCGCGATGGCGAAATCGGTGGCTGCTGCCCTGTGAGGATCGCTTCGGTGATTCTCGGCGATAGAAACGCCATAGGCAAGATGCGGTTGATGTCAGCAAGCGTCGGATGGTTCACAAACAACCACCGCTTTGTCCGCAAATGGCGCAAAGCCAGAGACGCGCATCAAACCACTTGTCTCAAACATCCTGAGCCGGACACATCATAGCCAGCGACGACATAACTGTGATGGCATTGTATGAGGTGCGTCGCCGTTGTACCATGTAGCCTGACGGTTGCGCAAAGTGCCAGGTCTATAGCCGGAGCCAAAGTCCGGTCGCACGTCTCAACCCGATGAATAAGTGACCGTGGATCATGGAACTTGTCGTCGCCCTTGGCCTGATTGTCTTAAAGGTCGCGTTTCTGATCGCGATCCTGCTGCTGCTGCCGTTGCCGCTGACCTGGCTGGAACGCAAGATCGCCGGGCACATCCAGCAGCGGATGGGGCCGATGCGTGTCGGGTGGCACGGGCTGCTGCAGCCGGTGGCGGACGGAATAAAGCTCTTAACCAAAGAGGACCACATCCCGGCCGAGGCCGATCGTTTCCTGTTCAAACTGGCGCCAATCCTGGCGCTCACCCCGCCCTTTGTGGTGTTCGTCGCGATCCCCTTCGGCGAAAGCATCTCGGTACTCGGCGCCGATATCACGCTCCACGTCTCCAACATGAATGTGGCGTTACTCTTCGTCTTTGCGGTGATCGGGATCGAGGTCTATGGCGTCATCTTCGGTGGCTGGGCCGCCAACAGCAAATACGCGGTCCTCGGCAGCCTCAGGACCTGTGCGCAGATGATCAGCTACGAGATTCCGATGGGGTTCGCGGTGATCGGGGTGGTCATGTTGGCGCAATCCATGAGCCTGCTCGACATCGTGCGGGCCCAAACCGACGTCTGGAACATCGTCTACCAACCGGTCGGCTTCTTCGTGTTCTTCGTCGCTGGATTGGCCGAAGCGCAGCGTATTCCCTTCGATCTTTCGGAAGCGGAAGGCGATCTGGGTGCCGGCTTCCATACCGAATACAGCGGTATCCGCTTTGCGTTTTTCATGGTCAGCGAATATGCCATCGTGTTGCTGGTGTCGGTCCTGGTGGTGATCCTGTTTTTCGGCGGCTGGAACGGTGTACTAATCCCCTTGCCACCACTCCTCTGGTTTGTGCTCAAGGTCGCATTCTTCGTCTATGTGTTTATCTGGTTCCGCTTCACTTTCCCCCGCTACCGCTACGACCAACTGATGGCGATCGGATGGAAAGTCTTGCTTCCTCTGTCGATGGCGAACATAATTATAACCGGTGTACTTTTAGGGGCCGTGGCGGCTCCGTAGCGAGGCGGCGATGTCGCGCGCGCAGGACAGAGTTGGAACATGGATTGGCTGGGCGTTCTTCGCCGACCTGGCGAGTGCGTTGGCTCTGACCTTCGGTTACTTGTTCTCCAGAACCGTAACCATGCAGTATCCGGACAAGGAAAAATGGCTACCCTACTCACGCTATCGCGGGCATCACTTCCTGACGCGTGATGAAGAGGGCGAGATCAAGTGCGTGGCCTGCGAACTCTGCGCGCGGATCTGCCCCTGCGACTGCATCGAAGTCGTCCCCTACGAGGACGAGAAGGGCAACCGGCACCCGGCCAAATTCGAGATCGACACGGCTCGCTGCCTGTTCTGCGGGCTGTGCGAGGACGCCTGCCCAGCGGATGCAATCGCGCTCGGCCAGCAGTACGAATTTTCGAGTTTTTCCTCGCGTGACCTGGTGATCGGGCGCGACGACCTGCTCGCCAAGCCGGGCAAGGCGGCAACCGGCGGCGGCGTGGTCGCCGCGCGCCTGAATACGCAGAAGGACGTGCTCGTCGAGACGAAAGAGATGCAGGGCTACAACTGGTGGCGGAATATCCGGCGAACGTGAACGCGCGCCATCCGTCAAGCCGGAGCGCGCAGACAGGAGGCTCAGATGCTTGTCGGCGAAATCATGAAGAACAAGGGTGTCGGTGTCATCGCGGTCACTCCCGATCAGACGATGGTGGAAGTCTTGAGGCTGTTTCGCGACAACAATATCGGCTTCGTCGTCGTCGGCCAATCGAACGACGAATACCTGGGTTCGCTATCGGAGCGGGATTGCTGCAATGCGGTGGCGGAATACGGGGCCGAGGCGGCGATGATGCGGGTCGCGGATATCATGAACCGCAATGTGGCGACCTGTTCGACACGGGACTTGCTACCCGTAGCGATGGGGATCATGACCCAGCGGCGTACGCGTCATGTGCTTGTCATGGATGGAGGCGACGTTGTCGGCGTGGTCAGTATCGGCGACGTGGTTAAACACAGGCTCGACGAAGCGCAGCGCACAGAGCAGGATCTGCAGGATTACATCTGCGGGACCAGGTATCACTGAAGTCGCCAGCTTGATGTGAAGACGCTGGGGCAGGGCAGCTTGCCCGGCCCGCGGCGCCCTGATCCCAAATCTTCAGACCCCACGCCAGATCCGGCCCGTCCGGTCGACCTCAAGAATGGCATGCACCTTGTGGACCTCCACCGGGCATGGGTATTCGCCCCGTCGCATCAAGCCGTTGAGACGCAAGGCTCTATAGTTTTCCGGGACGAAGACGAGGCCCTTGGGAAACCGCCTGTCGACCTTGAGTTGCGCCATCAGTTCGCCCTGGGCGGAACGCACAATGACCTGATCGCCATCCGACAGGCCAAGCTGTGCGGTATCGTGCGCGCTCATCGCGACATAGGGATCATTGGCGACCGTGTTCAGGACGTCCGACCGTTCGGAAAGATATCCGTTGTGGAACAGGCAGTCGCCGGTGATCAGCATGAGCCGGTCGGCTGCTGCCGGGACGGGCGGTGGCGCAAAGAACCTGGCCACAGGTGGCGTCGGCACCGCCTTGGTAAATGCGCCGTCGGCGCCAAGTCCGCCCAGCGTCAACCCCTGATAGGCTGGAACCAGCCGCGCAATCTCGTCGAAAATTTCACCTTGCGTCGACGGCCGCAGTGCCTGGTTGCGGAGCGCCGCGACGAAGTCGAAGATCGCCAGATTGCTCCGCGCCTCGAAGGCGGGTTCGCGGAATTTGCGGACCGTCTGGGTTCGGCCCTCGTTGTTGGTGAACGTGCCGGTTTCCTCGCCGTAACCTGCCGCGGGCAGAACGACCTCGGCAAGGCCTGCCGTATCCGTGAGGAAGGCGTCCTGCACGATCAGGAGATCGGCGGCGCCAAGCGCCCGCGTCACGAAATCCCTGTCGGGATAGGCGATCAGGGGGTCGGTTCCGACGATGTAGAGAGCGCCCATCCGCCCGCCGACGCAGAGCTCCAGAATGGCGTCGAGACTCGCGCCGGGTTCAGACGGAATTTCGGCGCCCCAGTCCCGCGCAAGACTCGTGCGCGCCACATCGTCGGCGACCGCCCGCAGTCCCGGCAGAGCGGCCGGCAGAACTCCCATGTCCCAGGCGCCCATCTGGTTGGCACGGTCGAAGAGGAACTGCATCGCCGGGCCCTTGCCGAGCAGGCGCAGAACTTGCAGCAGGTTATTGATCTGCTGCAGCGTCGCGCGCGCTTCGAGTGATCTCAGGAGGTCGACGCTGACAAGCACGGTGACTCTGCGGCCCTCCTTGAGTGCCGCGGCCAGACGATCCGGCCCGTCAGTGCCGGTTTCCGCCGCCGGCTTGCCGATTGTCGCGGCGATGCCTGCAAGAACGTCGTCCGGCAAGGCCTGACCAGCTGCCGATACGAGACCGGCCACCACGGCCGCAAGGCTCGCCGCTTCTCCGCCCGGCAGCACGCGAACCACCACCCTGGCATCGGCATCCAGACGGGATGGCCGCGCCGAGAGCATGAGCAATCCGGTCTGCCGCCGCCGCACGCCATCCCGCAGCAGGTATTCGGTGACCGGGTTCTCCTCGGTGACGTTGCCGCCGACGACGAGCACGCAGTCGTTGCCGATCACGTCGTCCAGCGGTGCGCGGCTGTTGAAGGCTGCCAGTAGCGGGCCGAGCGTGTCGAAGGGCGTGCACCAGCGTGACGAGCAATCAATGTTGTTGGTCCGGAAAGCCGTCCGCATCAGCTTCTGAAACTGATAGAGCGTCTCGTTGGGGAGGCGAGGCGAGGCCAGTCCGCCGGCAGCCTTGCCCTCGACGGCCGATAGCCGCCGGCGCAGATAGTCCCCAGCCTCATCCCAGGAAACCGGAACCAGGGCGCCATCACGACGGATCATCGGTCGCTTGATCCGGTCCCGGCTCGCGACGAAATCGAGACCGAAGCGTCCCCGAACGCAGAGCGTTTCGCGGTTGACCCCCTCGTCCCACTTCGAGCGCACCCGCATGAACTCGCCCTTACGTGTGCCCACCGTCAGCTGGCAACCGGTGCCACAATGCGGGCAGACCGTGTCAGTCTCGGTGAGATCCCAGGGCCGCGCCTTGTAGCGATAGGGGAAACTCATCAGCGCGCCGACCGGGCAGACCTCGACGCAATTGCCGCACTGGTCACAAGCCGCGAGACTGCCCTCGAAGCCGGTGACGGCGGTATCCATGCCTTTTTCGATGGTGCCGAGGGCGACCGCGCCGACGACCTCCTCACACATCCGGACACAGCGCTGGCACTGGATGCAGCGGTTGACGTTCATGATGATGACCGGGCTCAGACGAATGTCCTCGGAGTGGAACACACGCTTGTCATCGCGGAATCTGCTCTCGCGGGGCCCGTAGGCCATCACCATGTTCTGAAGCTCGCATTCGCCGCCCTTGTCGCAGATCGGACAATCGAGGGGGTGGTTGGCGAGCAGCATATCGAGCATGGAAGAGCGCGTTTCCTCGATCAGAGCTGTGTTCGCCCGCACCACCATACCCTCGGTGACAGCAGTGGCGCAGGACGGCTGCAGCCGCCGCTGCCCCTCGATCTCCACCAGGCACATGCGGCAGGAGGCCAGCGGCGGCAGACGCTTCAGATAGCAGAAGGTCGGGATCTCGATACCCAAACGCTGGGCGGCCTGCAGCACTGTCGAGCCAGCCTCAACTTCCAGCGTTTGTCCATCGATCGTAATGCTAACCATACTTCCTCGCAGTCCTGTCGCAGCGCACGCCTTCAGTGAAAGGGACACCCGCGGTCCTCGATATGGGCAACGAACTCATTGCGAAAATGGCCGAGTGCCGCCCGCAACCCCATCGCCGCCCCGTCACCCAAGGCACAAAACGTATTGCCGAAAATGCCTTTGCAGAGCATCTCCAGCTGCTCCAGATCGCCGGCAGCACCTTCGCCGGCCTCGATCCGGCGCAGGACCTTCACGACCCAGTTCAGTCCCTCCCGGCATGGCGTGCACTTGCCGCAGGACTCATGATGGAAGAACTCGATGATCCGGGTGGCGACCTTGACCATACAGGTCGAGTCGTCGATCACGATAACGCCAGCCGAACCGAGCATCGAGCCGGCGGCAGCCAGCGAGTCGAAATCCATCCTCACCTCCAGCCCGTGCTCCGGTATGACCGGCGCTGAGACCCCGCCGGGGATCACCGCCTTGATTCTGCGTCCCGGCAGCGCGCCGCCGGCGTGGTTCTCGACCAGTTCGCGCAGCGGTATGCCCATCGGCAACTCATAGAGACCGGGTTTGCGCACCTGCCCACTGAGGCAGTAGAGCTTCGGACCGGGGCTCTTGTCCGGGCCGATGCCCCGAAACCAGTCCGCCCCCCGCACGACGATATGCGGCACGCAAGCGAGCGTCTCGACATTGTTGATCACTGTCGGGCTGGCGTAGAGCCCGGCCACGGCCGGAAATGGTGGCTTCAATCGCGGCTGCGCCCGCTTGCCCTCGAGCGACTCGAGCATCGCAGTCTCCTCGCCGCAGATATAGGCGCCGGCGCCGCAGTGGATGTGTACGGCGAAATTGAAATCCGAGCCCAGAATGCGCTTTCCGAGATAGCCCTTTGCGTGGGCCTCGGCGATCGCCTGCTCCAGACGACGGATCGCCGTCACATATTCTCCGCGAATGTAGACATAGGCGGTTTCGGCCCCGATCGCGTATGCACTGACCGCCAGCCCCTCGATCAGTTGATGCGGGTGGCGCTCCATGATGATCCGGTCCTTGAACGTGCCCGGTTCGCCCTCATCGGCGTTGCAGCACAGATATGTCGGCTTGCCAGTGCGCTTCGGCACGAAACCCCATTTCATGCCCGTCGGGAATCCGGCACCGCCGCGACCGCGCAGGTTGGATCGTTTGACGAGGTCGATAACCTCGTCGGGCGTGTACTCGCGCAGCGCCTTCGCCAGCGCCTGGTAGCCGCCGCCAGCCTCGTAAGTTGACACCAAGTGACCGTCCGCCACATCGACATTTTTGAGAAGAACCGGCTCGAACATGGCGCTACTCCCCCGGCAGCCGCCCAGAGGCGTGCTCGAAGCTCGCGGCTCCCACTGTCGCCCGCAGTCTGTCCAGCAGTGCGTTTATCCGCGCCACATCAAGGTCGCCGTGGTAATCGTCGCCGACCTGCATCACCGGAGCCATCTCGCAGGCGCCGAGGCATTCGACGGTCGAAAGCGTGAACAGCCCGTCCGGGGTGGTGTCGCCTTTCCCGATCCCCAGCGCCGTTTCCAGATGGTTTAGCAGGTCCTCTGATCCGCACAGCATGCAGGAAACATTGTCACAGAGTTGCAGGTGGAACATCCCCACCGGCTCGGTGTGGAAGAGGGTGTAGAAAGTCGCCAACTCGTAGACCCGGATCCGCTCGACTCCGAGAATGTCGGCGACCTCTTCCAACACCGGCCCGGGCAGATGGCCATGTTCTTTCTGCGCAATGAGGAGCGCAGGCATGATCGCAGAGCGCTGGTCGGGATACCGCGCCGCCGCCTCTTCGATCTTTTCGCGCATGGTCATCGCATTCAAATCCTTGCTACTTGTCCACCTCCGCCATCACAGGGTCGAGGCTGCCGAGCACGGCGATCATGTCCGCCAGATAGCGGGCGTTGGTGACCCCGAAGAGGGCCTGAAGATTGACGAACGAGGGTGCCCGCACCTTCATTCGGAACGGTTTTGGCGACCCGTCGCTGATGATGTAGAAGCCAAGCTCGCCCTTTGGCGCCTCGATCGCCGAATAGACCTCGCCCTTCGGCACCTTGAAGCCGTAGGCCGACAGGTCGAAATGCTGGATCAGCGTCTCCATCGAGCAGTGCACCCGATCCTTGTTGAGCGGGAAGGCGATTGTCGGATTGTCGATCTGGAACGGGCCCTCTGGTATCTGGTCGATGCATTGTTCGATGATCCTCATGCTTTCGCGCATCTCGTCGACGCGGCATCGCCAGCGTGCATAGCAATCGCCCTCATTACGGGTGATGACGTTGAAATCGAGCCGGTCGTAGATCTCGTAGGGCTCATCGCGCCGGATGTCCCAGTCGACACCGGAAGCACGCAGGTTCGGGCCGCTGAGGCCGAGATCGACGGCATCCTCGGCGGAGATCACGCCGATCCCCTTCGTGCGATTGAGAAACACCCGGTTATCTTCGAGCAGTCGCTCATAGTCTCGGATCCGGTTCGGGAAGATGTCGCAAAACTCCCTGATCTTGGGGAAGAACCCGTCAGGCAGGTCCTCGCGCACCCCGCCGACCCTGCAGAAGGATGTGTGCATGCGCGCACCGGTGATCATTTCCAGGAGGTCCATGATCATTTCGCGCTCGCGCATGACGTAAAGCAGCGCGGTCATGGCGCCGAGATCCATCGGCAGCGCGCCGGTGATCAGGAGGTGACCGGAGATCCGTGCCAGCTCGGCCATCATCACGCGGATATATTGCGCCCGGATCGGTGCTTCTATGCCGAGGTGTTTCTCCACCGCCAGCGCGAAGGCGAGGTTGTTCGAGGGCGGACAGAGATAGTCGAGCCGGTCCGTCAGCGGGAAAATCTGCGTATAGGTGAAACTCTCCGCCAGTTTTTCGGTGCCGCGATGGAGGTAGCCAATATGCGGATCGATGCGCTCGACGAACTCGCCGTCCAGTTCGAGGACGAGCCGAAGAACCCCATGCGTGCTGGGGTGCTGCGGACCGAGGTTGAGAAGCACTTCCCTGGTATTGAGCGCTTCACCCTCAGGCCTGCTGAGCTCGGTGACTTCGGTCATCTCAACGTTCCGGCGTAGAACGGCCTCCCTTACGGAATGTCCCTGGTGGCAAGGTCGGGCTGCGTTGGCGGCGGACCTTCGGCACCGAAGGGATTCAACTTGTCCTTATAGCCCCTGAGAGGGAAATCCTTGCGCTGGGGAAAGCCCTCGAAGCCTTCCCACATGTAGATCCGGCGCAGATCGGGATGCCCCTCGAACCGGATGCCATACATGTCCCAGGCCTCACGCTCATGCCAATTGGCGGTGCGCCAGACTCCCGTGACCGAAGCCACTTCAGGAGGATCACCAAGCCGGCATTTGATGCGGACCCGCCATCTGTTGGGCAGTGAATAAAGATGGTAGACCGCCTCGAACCGAGGCATTTCGGGATAGTGATCAACCCCGCAAATGTCCGAGAGGAAGTTGAATTGCAGCGCCGGATGCTCTTTCAGGAACCGGCAGAACTCGACGATCCTCTCAGGCGGAACGGCAAAGGCGTCGATACCGTGCGCGATGCCGAGGTCCTCGATTGTTTCTCCGAAGCGCTCCATGATCGGAGCGCGATTGAGGGAGGGCTGCGTACTCATGACGCTATAACCCTTTCCAGGGGGGTGCCGGCGAGCGCCCGCGACCTCTTGATCTTTTCTTGAAGTAGGAGGAAGCCGTGCATCAGCGCCTCGGGCCGGGGCGGACAGCCGGGCACATGCACATCGACGGGCACGAAGGTTTCCGATCCCTGCACCACGGCATAGGTGTTGTAGACCCCGCCCGAAATAGCACAGGTGCCCATGGCGATCACCCAGCGCGGTTCCGGCATCTGGTCATAGAGCCGCCGCACGACGGGCGCGAATTTCCGGGTCACGGTGCCGGCGATGATCATGACGTCGGATTGTCTCGGCGAAGGGCGGAACACCACACCGAACCGGTCGAGATCGTAGCGGGCGCAACCGGCCGAGATCATCTCGATGGCGCAGCAGGCAATGCCGAAGGTCTCCGGCCACAGCGCCGACCTCCGGCTCCAACTGATGATGCTGTCGGCCGTGGTGAACAGCACGCTGTCGCGGATCGCGTTGTTTACGTCTCCCATTCCAGCGCTCCTTTCAGCCAGGCGTAGGCGAAGCCCACGAGAAGCAGCACCATGAAGATGAACATCTCGATATAGCCGACCAGCCCGATCTCTTTCAGGACGACGGCCCAGGGAAAGAGGAACATCGCTTCGACATCGAAAACGACCAGCAGGATCGCGAGGATAAAGAACGGCACTCTGAAGCGGCCCGCCGCCGCTTCGCCCGCTGCATCCATGCCGCATTCATAGGGCATGTTCTTGGCGGGATAGGGATTGGATGGGCGCAGCAGCGAGGAAACGAACAACGTCACCCCCACCACCAGAACGACTCCGGCGATCATGAAAAGAACGGGCAAGAATTCCATTGCAGTCATATCACTGCACCGGTTGCCCACCGACCTCGTCGCGAACCGATAAATCGGTGCGCCGCGGCGCGACTTGGGCAATCCTTTCTCCGGTTTCAAGTCTATTCCGTCGGTGTGATCATTGCAAATCCAATCGCTCACCCGCCAAAGACCGAATCCTGGGCAAGCTTAAGAAACCACGACGGAAATAGGCCGATGCCGATGGTGCCGGCGGCGGTGACGACCAGCGTGGCGCGCACCAGGGGCGTCAGCGCCGGGGCGAACGCCCTCTTCGGCTCGCGCATGTACATCACCATGACGATGCGGATGTAGAAATAGGCGGCGACTGCGCTGAGCAGCACTGCAATTACCGCCAGCATGACGAAACCACGCTCGACGAGAGCGACCAGCACGTAAAACTTGGCGAAGAACCCGGCCGTCGGCGGAATGCCGGCCAGCGAGAAGAGAAAGAGCAGCATCAGAAGCGCCAGCCCCGGATGTGACTTGGCGAAACCCGCATAGTCTTCGATAACCTCGCCTGAGAAATCGCCGTTCCGCATCATGATGACGGCGGCGAAAATGCCGAGATTCGTGAAAGCGTAGATCAGTAGGTAAAGCATCACGCTGGCGATCCCATCAGCACCGCCAGCGGCCACGCCGAAAATGGCGAAGCCGGCGTGGGCGATGCTGGAATAGGCCAGGAGACGCTTGAAATTATCCTGGACCAGCGCCACGAAACTGCCGAGTGCCATCGTCACCACCGCAATGACGGCGAGGATGATCCAGACGTCCGAGGCTGCAACCAGAGGGTTGAGGAACACCCGCAGGATCACCGCGAACCCCGCCGCCTTGGGGCCAACCGACATGAAGGCGGTGATCGTCGTCGGCGCGCCTTCATAGACGTCCGGCAGCCACATATGGAAGGGAACCGCGCCGACCTTGAAGACCAGCCCCGCGACGATGAAGACCACCGCCAGCAACAATCCGGAATCGAGCGGATCGCCGGTCACCGCCGCAGCCATCCCGTCCAGTTGCGTCGTGCCGGTAAGCCCGTAGATCAACGACACGCCGTAAAGGAAAATTCCGGTCGAGACCGCGCCAAGGATCACGTATTTCAGTGCTGCTTCGTTCGACCGTCGCTCACGCCGCAGGAAGCCGGTCAGCACATAGGTGCAAATCACCATCAGTTCGAGGCCCACATAGATCGACAGGAGATCGGTCGCCGAGGCCATGATCATCATGCCCAAAAGCGCGAAGAGCAGCAGGACATAGTATTCGCTGCTCCCGATCCCTTCGATATCGGCATATTTTCGCGATAGGAGGAATGTCAGAACGGTGGCCAAGTAGAAAATGAACTTGAAGAAGACCGCGAAGCGGTCGGCGATGAACATGCCCGTGTAGACCGGCCGGACCTCGCTCGCCAGCATGAGTGTCGCCAAGGCGGCAATCAACACGACCGCCACCGACGCCCAGACAAGGAAATGTTCCTGTCCCTTTCGCACAAACTGTCCCAGGATCAGCAGAATGCAGGCGCCTGTGATCACCACGATCTCGGGCAGGCTCGCTAGCGCCGACTGGAAAAGCGTGGCGGCGGTCATGGGCCGCTCTCCTTACTTTGCACCTGCGTCAGCAGATGCTTCACCGAGGCATCGATGATGTTGAGAAAGGGTTTTGGATAGAACCCAACCCAGAGCACGAAGACGGCCAGCGGCAGGATCGCAGCCATCTCGCGGGCGTTCAGATCGCGTATCTTCAACTGGACGCCGACGCTGGCCGGGCCGAGCGCGACTTTCCCATACATGCCAAGCAGATAGGCAGCCCCCAGCAATGCGCCCAAAACGGCGGCCGAGCCGGCGACCAGATTGGCCGCAAACCCGCCTGACAGCACCAGCAACTCGCCGACGAACGAATTCGTTCCCGGCAGCGCCATCGACGACAGGGTAAACAGTGCCAGAAACGTGGTGTAGACCGGCGCCACCTTCATCAACCCGCCATAGTCGGCGATGCTGCGGGTATGGGTCCGCTCGTAAATCAGCCCGACGAACAGGAACAGGGCGCCTGTCGTCACGCCATGATTGAACATCTGCAGGATACCGCCCTCGAGCCCGCGGAGGTTCAGCGCAAAAATCCCCAGCGTCACGATGCCCATGTGGCTGATGCTGGAATAGGCCACCAGCTTCTTCAGATCGTCCTGCGCCAGCGCGAGTAACCCGCCATAGACGATCGCAAGCACCGAAAGCGCCAGCATCAGCGTCGAATAGTGCATCGATGCCTCCGGCAGCATCGGCAGCGAGAACCGTAGGAATCCGTAGGCGCCCATCTTCAGGAGCACGCCGGCGAGGATAATGCTGCCCGCCGTCGGCGCCTGCACATGGGCGTCCGGCAGCCAGGTATGAACCGGCACCATCGGCACCTTGACCGCAAAAGCGATCAGGAAGGCGAAGAACAGCCAAGACTGGATCCGGAACGGCAAGTCCTGCTCTGTCAAAGCGAGGATATCGAAGCTCCTGCCACCGTAGAAATAGAGCACGATGACACCGATCAGGAACAGGAGGCTGCCAGCAAGCGTGTAGAGGAAAAACTTGATCGCCGCATAGACCCGACCCTCGCCGCCCCAGACGCCGATGATGAGGTACATCGGGATCAGCATCGCCTCCCAAAAGACGTAGAAGAGGAACAGATCGAGCGCGCAGAAGACCCCGAGCATCAGCGCCTGCATCGAGAGCAGGCAGATCATGAATTCCTTCACCTTGCGGTCGATCGCAACCCAAGAGGCGAGCACACAGATCGACCCCAACAATGCGGTCAGGAACACGAAGAGCGCGCTGATTCCGTCGATGCCGAGCGCATAATTGATCCCGAGCGCGGGCACCCACGAGCGCATCTCGGTGAACTGCATGGCATGGGTCGTGGTGTCGAAGCCGACCAGCATGGCGATGCAGAGAGCAAGGTCGAGGACGGTGAAAGAGAGCGCAGTCCACCGCGCCGCATCGTCACCGCGCAGGAGCATCAGAACCGCGGCACCGGCGACGGGTGTGAATATGATGAAGCTGAGCAGCGGGATGCCCATGGCGCGCCTCTACCGCCACGCCACGACGAAGACGACGGTGGCTGCGATCAGACCGACGACCATCGCCAGCACGTAATGGGTCACAACACCCGTCTGGAGCCGCCTGAGCCGCCCGCCGCTGTGCAGGATCGAGTGGGCAATGCCATTCACGACGGCATCCACGCCGGCAAGATCGAGCCGGAGTCCTGCCCGCGCCGCGCCGTGCAGCAAGGGCAGCGCCGCGGTCTCGGAGACGTTGCTCACCGCCTGCTCATAGCGCGCCAGCGGCCTTTCGGCGAGCCACATGAAGGCCCGCGCACCCTTGCGATAAAACCAGTCGGTGTCGAGGCTGATCGTCTGCTCGGGATCGAGCGCCCAGAGGAACAGCACGAACCCCAAGGCGGTGAACATCAGCAGCCCGAGGCTCTCCATGACATGCAGGCCCGTATAGGGTTCGAAATCCACCGGATAGGGCAGAAGCGCATAAAGCGGCTGGGGGAACACCCCGATCGCAATGCAGAGCGCCGCCGCCATGCCCATGGCAATCAGCATGTTGCGCGGCGGCTCCCGCGCCTCCAGTTTCCGGTCCGTCCCGAAGAACATGTAATAGGGAAGCTTGAGGCCAGTGTGCAGGAACGTCCCGGACGATGCCATCGTCAGCGCCAGCACCACCAGCGCGCGGTGATCCGCTCCTGCGGCCGCTATCACCATCGATTTGGTAACGAAACCCGAGAAGAACGGGAACGCCGAGATCGCCAAGGCGCCAACCATGTAAAGCGCCACGGTCAGTGGCATGGTCTTGTAAAGCCCACCGAGCTCGGTGAGTTTGCGTCGGCCGGTGACGTAGATGACCGCCCCGGCACCCATGAACAGCAGCGCCTTGTAGAGGATATGCGCGAAGGCGTGGCTGGCGGCTCCGTTCACCGCCATCTCGGTCCCGATGCCGATACCCGCGATCATATAACCCACCTGGCTGACGATGTGATAGGCGAGAAGCCGTCGGCAATCGTTCTCCAGCACCGCGTAGATGACGCCGTAGAGCGCCATGATGGTGCCGAGCCAGACCAGGAGTTCGGTCCCCGGAAACGCTCGCGCCAGCACATAGACGGCAGTCTTGGTGGTAAACGCGCTCATGAACACCGCCCCGGTGACGGTCGCCTCCGGATAGGCATCGGTCAGCCAGGCATTGAGCGGCGGCACGGCCGCGTTGAGGATGAAGCCGGCGAGGATCAGGTAGTCGCCGACCCCCATTCCCCCGTTGGTGAGCCCCCCCGCGATCGGGCCGAAAAGCAGTGAACCGGTGGCGAGCCCGTGGGAAATGATGCCGCCGAGCAGGACCACGCCGCCGGTGATATGGACCATGAGATAGCGGAAGCCCGCCCGGATCGCCGGCCCGCCACGCTGCGCGAAGACCAGATAGGCGGAAGCGAATGCCATGCCCTCCCAGAACAGGAAGAGGGTCAGGTAGTCACCGGCAAACACCACGCCAAGCGCGCTGCCGACATAGACGAATGCCGCCATGTGCTGGCCGGCATCCGTCAGATGCAGCGCGTAGACCATGCCGATCAGCGCCATGATGGTGAAAACGGTGGCGAAGACGATGCTGAGCTTGTCCACCTTCGCTATCAGGATCTCCTGCCCGATGAACCGCGCTTCGCCATAGCTGCCCGGCTCCATCGCAAGCACGGCAAGGATCGCCAGCGCAGGGATCAGAAGCAGATAGGCCTTGCGGACCGACCCGCTGAGGAACGGGATCGGTAGGGCGCCAAGAATAAAGAGCAGAGCCGGATGGATGAAGTCAGTCATAATAGTCCTCGCGCCGCATCAGCCTGACCCGATGGCCGAGAAACTTGGAAACGAAGGTAAGCAGGACGCAGGAGACGAAGCCGTAGACGGCGGACCAGCCCGGCAGGCTGTCCCACAGATATTCGGCGTGTTCGCGAGAAACCAGAAAGTCGGCGACGACGATCAGGACGAGCACAAGGTAGAATAGTCGGCGGCGCGGCCTCGCATATTGCTCGTCACCAAAGAAGTGGACGATAGGCTTGATCATCGGATCACTCCGTCTGCCAGGGTGAGAAAATAGCCCGGGAAAATGCCCATCAGCACCGACAGGATCGCCGTCGCGACCAGCGGAATCGTGACCAACGGAATTTCACGGACCGTCGTCCGGCTCTCCTGCCTCTCAGCCTGGAAGAAGGCGGCATAGCTGATCGGCAGGAAATAGGCGGCGTTCAGGATCGAGCTCACCAGGAGCACGACCAGGAACACGGTCTCTCTCGCCGCCACGGCGCCCTCCGCCAGATACCACTTGCTGACGAAGCCCGCGGTTGGCGGTATCCCGATCATACTGAGCGAGGCGACGAAGAATGCCCCCATCGTCCAGGGCAGCCTGCGGCCGATACCGGCCATGTCGCTGATGTTACGCTTGCCGGACGCGCAATAGATCGACCCGGCACAGAAAAAGAGCGTGATCTTGGAGAATGCGTGCGCTGCGATGTGGATGATCCCGCCGACCATAGCGACCGGCGACAACAGAGCCGCGCCCAGCACGATGTAGGAGAGCTGGCTGACCGTCGAATAGGCGAGCCTGGCCTTCAGGTCGTCCCGCGTCAGGGCGTAAACCGACGCCATCAGGATCGTGAACGAAGCCAGATAGGCCGTGGCGATGCCGAGGCCCAGCCCGCCCACTAGCCCCGTGCCGAAGACTTGGAACACCACCCGCAGGACGCAGAACACGCCCATCTTGACCACTGCCACTGCATGCAAAAGCGCGCTGACCGGTGTCGGCGCGACCATCGCGGCGGGCAGCCAGGCGTGCATCGGCATCACAGCGGCCTTGGCGAAGCCGAAAAGATAGCAGAAATAGACGACCGTCAGCAGCGCCGCCGAGGTGTCGCTCCCGGCCAGCAGTCCTCCCGTGACAAAGTCGAGCGACCCCGCAATATGGTAGGTCAGCGCCAGTGCGGCGAGCAGCGCGCTTTTCGACGCGCCCATCAGATAGACGAGGTACTTGTGGCTGCCCCTCCATCCCGCTTCGTCTTCGTGGTGGTAGACGAGCGGATAGGTAACGAGGCTGAGCACTTCGTAGAAGATCACCAGCGTAAATAGATTGGCGGCGAAGGCGCCCCCGGCTGCCGCCGCAAGACTGCTGGCGAAGCAGGCGAAGAACCGGGTCTGCGCATGCTCGTTCAAATGCCGCATGTAGCCGATGGAATAGATAGCCGCCACGATCCACAGCAGCGACGAAACGGTGGCAAACACCATGCCGAGCGCATCGACCCGGAAAGCAAAGTCAATCCCCGGCAGAATCTCGAACAGACGCAATTCGACCGTCCCGCCCGCCAGCACCGTGGGCGCCATCGACACGACAATCGCGAACATGGCGATCGCGGCCAACGGCGAGACCAAATCGCGAAGTCTCGCGCGGTTGTGCAAAAGGAGAACTGCAAGGGCCGCCAGACCGGCGACGGTGATGGCAAGCAACGGCCGGATCGATACAACCGGGTCCAAAGCCGCTATCCTTTCATCACCGTCACGTCGTCGACCTTGAGGGTGGATTTGTTCCTCACGAGGGCGACCAGGATACCGAGGGCGACGGCAACCTCTGCCGCGGTGATTGCGATGACGAAGATCGCGAAGATCTGCCCGCGGAAATCGGCGTGGTAACGCCCGAAAGCGATAAAATTGATGTTGACCGAGTTGAGCAGCAGCTCCAGCGACATCAGGACGACGAGAATATTGCGCCTGAGCAGCACGCCCGCCGCTCCGATCACGAAGAGGACCACGCCGAGCACAATATACCACCAGAGCGGAACCATCACCCCTGCTCCTTCCGCGCCAGCATGATGGCACCGACCAAGGCCGCCAGCAGGATTACGGAGGCGGTTTCAAACGGCAGGAGATAGTCGGCAAAAAGTGCTGTGCCAAGCTGCCTGACGTCATCGCCGCCGCCCATGGCGACGGGCTCCATGACCGAAAAACGGTCGCTCCAGAGCACCAGCACGAGCATCTCGACCCCGAGCAGGACGAGCAGTACCAGTGCCGGGAGGTTTCCGCCCGGCAAGAACCGCTGCAACACCGCTTCGCGCACATCGATCATCATGATCACGAACAGGAACAGGACCATGATCGCGCCGACATAAACGAAGATCTGGATGACCGCGAGCAACGGTGCCTCGAGCAAGACGAAGATTGCCGAGACCTGCAGGAAACACGCCATCAGCGCCAATGCGCTGTGAACCGGATTGCGCACCAGGACCATCGTCAGGGCCGTGATCACGGATACCGTAGCGAACAGAAGAAAGAACCCCTGATCCATCGACGCCGACCCTCCGGCGCGAACTGTCACTCGGCGCGAGATGGCCGGATTTGAGATTGCGCCGCAACTTCAGATGCCTTCGCAAATTGTGCCCTAGTATCGGATTTTACACAAGATTATTGTCATCGGCGGAGCAAAATCAGGCCAGTCCGGATGTGGCGAAGGCCGCTGGAAGGGATAGGCAAGAGCTTGCGGTTGTTGACGATGATCAAGAGATCGAAATCGGAGCGATATCCCTTCATCGTGAAGGGTTCATCGACCCACCCACCCTTGGCGTAGGAGCCGAACAGGATGATCTTCAAGATCCTGCCGCGCTTCTTGAATTCTGCCGTACCATCCTTCAACGCGTCCTCGAATTCCTCGTGGAGAATTTCCAGAACGCGGCCAATCTCGCGCCGCTTGCGAAGTGGCATATGGTTGAGGGATGATTTCATACCGTCAACGGCGAGGTGCTTGGCTTTGCGGAAAACGCTAAGGTCGCACGTGAGCGGATGCCGGCGGCTGTGAACCGGCAGATCGGGATGATGTTTCAGCAGTTCAATCTCTGGTCACACATGACGGCGCTGGGCAATGTCAGCGAAGCGCTGAAGACGGTTCTCACAAGATGAACCGTAGGGATGCAGAGGAGCGGTCAATGGCCCGGCTCGCCAAGGTCGGTCTCGAGGGCAGGGCACTATCCCTCGCAGCTTTCGGGAGGGCAGCAGCAGCGCGTTGCCATCGTCCGCGCCCTTGCCCTCAACTCGAAGATCATGCTCTTTGACGAATTGACTTAGTCACTGATCCCGAGTTGACCGGCGAGGTGCTGAACGTCATGCGATGGCCGACGCCTCCGACGAGATCGGATTTGCCGCGACAGTCGGCCAGCAGATCATCTTTCTCGATCACGGCAAGGTGCTGTTCACCGGCCCACCGAAGGATGTCTTCAAGCGGCCGAGAAACCTCCGGCTCGAACAATTCCTGGACACCTATATCGATCGCGGCGCCTCGATGCTGCTCCGACGCTCATGTCCTTCCGGATCATCGGGCAGACCTCGGGAGATATCGGGTTCAGGCAATTTCGCCTTCGAGTATTTTCACGGGCCGGTCCCACTGGATGAGCACGACACAGCCGGTATCGCTCCAGACCGAGTGTTCGCTGCCCGGCGCATTGACGATATAACTGCCGCTGCTGTAATCGCCCGTCTCGTCGGATTGAACGCCATCGAGCACCAGAATGGTCTCGAGTCCTTCGTGGCGATGGCGGGGAACGGAGGCGCCGGGCTCATATCTCAACAGCGCCACACCCGGCTGATCGCCCTCGAATGGGCGGATCCAGTGAATGGTGACAGCGTCGCGAAAAGGGCCGAATTCCAGCGCCTTCCAGCCGCCTGGGCTCAGCAGTTCGCGGGTCGTTTCAGGCATGGGCGATGCTTTCCAGAATGTCGTCGACATGAGCGGTCCAGCCGACGATCGCGCCCTGAGCGCGGATCATGGCGATGGCTGCGGCTTTGAATTCCGGGAAATAGCTTTCCGTCGCCTCCTCGGCAAGCAGGCACTCATAGCCGCGGTCGTTTGCTTCGCGCATCGTCGTCTGCACACAGACTTCGGTGGTGACGCCGGCAAAGACGAGCTGACTGATACCCTTCTCCTGCAACACCCTGCCGAGGTCTGTGGCGTAGAAGGCACCCTTGCCGGGTTTTTCGATGACGACTTCGCCCTTCACAGGAGCGAGTTCCGGCAGGATTGCCGTGCCGGGTTCGCCGGAGATCAGAATGCGGCCCATCGGGCCTTCGTCGCCGATCCTGAGCGAAGGATTGCCGCGGTCGCGTTTTGCCGGTGGCAGGTCAGAAAGGTCCGGCCGATGGCACTCCATCGTATGGATCACAGGCAGACCGGCATTGCGGAAGCCTTGGATGAGGCGTTTGACATCAGGCACGATCCTGGTGATGCGGCTGACATCATTGCCGAGGCTTGCACCGAAGCCGCCGGGCTCGGCGAAATCGCGCTGCATGTCGATGACGATGAGGGCAAGTTCATCATGCTTCACCGGAAAGGCGAAAGGTTCGGCTTTGATCTTCGCCATCAATGATGTCCCGCCATGTGGGCGCCGATCACGCCGATATCGGCCGAGCGTGCCGGTGTCTCGTAAACTAGCTTGCCTTCCGAAATGACCATGATGCGGTCGGACATCTCGAGCAGTTCGTCGAGGTCTTCCGACAGCAGCAACACGGCGGCACCCAAATTGCGCGCCTTCATGATACGGGCACGGATTTCGGCAACGGCCGAGAAATCGAGACCGAAACAGGGGTTCGATACGATCAGCAGATCGACATCGCCGGTCAGTTCGCGGGCGAGCACCGCCCGCTGCACGTTGCCGCCCGAAAGCGCTGCGATCGGCGAGGAGGAAGAGGCGGTCTTGACCTTGAAGTCGGAGATCAGCGCCGAGGCACGCTTCTTCATACTGCCCTTGTTCAGCCAGATCGCGTCCTTGCCGTCCGACTTCAAGTCGAAGGTGCGGAACGCAAGGTTCTCGCTCACGGTCATCTTGGGTGCGCAGGCGTTCTGCAACGGCTCTTCCGGGATGAAACGCACCTTGTTCTTGCGCGTCTCATCGCGGGTGGCGCCGTAAGCCTCGCCATTGACCATGATCTTACCGGCATCGGTCGGGCGCTGGCCGGCGAGAATCTCCGTCAGCTCCTTCTGGCCGTTGCCCGATATGCCGGCGATGCCGACGATCTCGCCGGAGCGGACTGTCAGCGCGTCGATCTCGATCGTCTTCAGGCCGGAGCGATCGGGGGCCTTTACTTGGCTTACGGTCAACACCGGTCTTGCCGCTTCGGCCACCGGCAGACGGCTGTCGAGCTCGGCGAGCTTGACGTCGCCGATCATCATCGCCGCCATCTCGACAGTGGAGAGTTCGCCAACCTTGCCGGTACCGACCAGCTTGCCGCGCCGCAGGATCGAGACGGCATCGGCGAACTTCGTCACCTCATGGAACTTGTGGGAAATCATCAGCACGGTGAGTTCGCCGCGCTCGGTCATTCCGCGCACGATGCCGAGCATCTCGTCGGCTTCGGCCGGCGTCAGCACCGAGGTCGGCTCGTCGAGCACGAGGAAGGAGCGGCCGAGATAGAGCTGCTTGACGATTTCGAGCTTCTGCTTTTCGCCGGCGGCAAGCTCGCTTACCGGCCTGTCGAGCGGGATCTTGAACGGCATGCGCTCCATGAAATCCGCTAGATCCTTGCGTTCCCTGGCCCAGTTGATCACCGCGCGGACCTCGGTGCGGCTGATGACCAGGTTTTCCGCACCGGTTAGAGAGGGAACCAGGGTGAAATGCTGGTAGACCATGCCGAGCCCATAGGTGGCGGCGTCCTTGGGGGAGGCGACCGCCACCTCGCGGCCGTCGACCGACAGCGAGCCTGACGTGGCGTGATAGAAGCCCATGATGCATTTGACGAGCGTCGACTTGCCGGCGCCGTTTTCGCCGAGAAGCGCGTGAAAGGAGCCGGCCGGAACGGCAAGCGAGACGTTGTCGAGCGCAGTGAACGAGCCGAAGCGCATGGTCATCCCGAGCGTATCGATGCCGACCGCCTTGCCGGTCTTGGGGAGGGGCGTGTCGCGAACGGTACTCATGGCAACTGGCTCACAAAGGTTTCGGAATTGGAGACGGAACCGAATACGCCACCCTGCATCTTCACCATCTTGATGGCGGCGAGGTGGTTTCCGTAGTCGGTCGCACCGCAGCAGTCCTCCAGAAGCAGGCATTCGTAGCCGCGGTCGTTTGCCTCGCGCATCGTCGTCGAAACGCAGACATCGGTGGTGATCCCGGTGAGGATGATGTTCTCGATGCGCTTCTGGTTGAGGATGAGTTCGAAGTCGGTGGCACAGAACGAACCCTTGCCGGGCTTGTCGATGATCGTCTCGCCTTCGATCGGGTAGAGTTCGGGGATGATGTCCCAGCCAGGTTCGCCCCGCGTCAGGATGCGACCGCAGGGGCCGGGATCGCCGATGCCGGCGCCGATCCGCTGCGAGCGCCAGCGTTTGTTGGCCGGCAGATCGGCAAGATCGGGGCGATGGCCCTCGCGGGTGTGGATGATGTGGTAGCCCTTGGCCCGCATGGCGGCAAGCACACGTTTGATGGGTTCGATCGGCGCCTGCACCAGCGACAGGTCGTAGCCCATATGGTCGACATAACCGCCCTTGCCGCAGAAATCGGTCTGCATGTCGATGATGATGAGGGCGGTATTGTCCGGTCTCAGAGCGCCGTTATAGGGCCACGGATAGGGATCGGCGTCGATAAAATGCCCTTCGCTTTCGACCATCGCGTCCATCATTCTCTCTCCTATTCCGCGGCAGGTTTGAGGGGTTCGCCGTAACGGCGCATTGGCTTGTCAAATCCGCAGGACGTGCCGTCCTTGACCTTTATCTCGTCTTCCCAAGGCAGGCGGTATTTGCCGGCGACGAGGTCGTGCATGTAGGTGTAGGGCGCATCCTGCGCGCCGCCGGCGACGGCGACATAGCCGCGATGGCCGAACTGATAGATATTGTTCTCCACGCCCCAGCCGAGCCGGGCCTCGCGCACTAAGTCGGGACGCACCTCGGCGGTGATGATCTCGTTGACGCGGCCGGAGGTGCCGTGGGCGATGATCGTGCCGTCGAAATTGCAGATCATGCCTTCACCCATGGAATCGAACGTTCCGTCCGAGCCGCACATGCAAACGTTGGCCGTGACCATCAGATTACAGAAGGCATTGGCCTGGTTGGTAAAACGCCAGGCATCGCGGATCGGCGCCGTGTAGCCGGCTGTACGAATCATGATTTCGGCGCCCTTATAGGCGCATTCGCGCGCCATCTCCGGGAACATGCCGTCATGGCAGATGATCAGTGCGAGCTTGGCGCCTCGCGGGCCTTCGATGACAGGGATGCCAAGATCGCCGGGCTCCCAGGGCTCGACGGGGATCCAGGGATGCATCTTGCGATAATAGAGCTTCAACTCGCCTTGGTCGTCGATGACGATGCCGGAATTGTAGGGCATGCCGCCAGGGTTCAGCTCCATGATCGAGAAGCAGCCCCAGATCGCGTTGTCCCTGCAGGCCCTCCTGAAGGCCGCGACCTCCGGCCCGTCGAGCTTGCACATGATCTCCGGATTGATGTCCATGGAGAGGCCGTGCAGCGCATACTCGGGAAAGACGACCAGGTCCATGCCCGGCTGGTTGCGCCGTGCTTTGGCCACCAGATCGACGATCACATGCGTCTGTTTTGCCAGATCCGCTTTGGTGAGGGTCACCGGCAGTTGGAGCTGTACCAGGCCGATGCCGACGCCATGTTCGGATTTGTTGAGACCGCCAAGTCCATTCATCGGCAAGCTCCGTTACTTCGTGAGCGACAGGGCACCCGGCGCACCGGCGAGCGAGCGGGTGGGCGAGGACGTGGCGATCAGGATGACGAGGGTGAGGACGTAAGGAGCGGCGTAGAAGAGGTAGTAGCCTTGCGTGACGCCGACCGACTGCAGCGCCGGGCCGAGCGCGCCGGCACCGCCGAAAAGCAGGGCAGCGAGAAAGCAGCCGATCGGGTTCCAGCGAGCGAAGATCACGAGAGCCACGGCCATCAGGCCCTGGCCCGACGAGATGCCTTCGTTCCACGAGCCCGGATAGTAGAGCGAGAGGTAAGCGCCGCCGATCGCCGCCAGCGAGCCGCCGGCGGCCGTCGCCAGCAGGCGAACCCGGTCCGGGTGGACGCCCATGGCCCGGGCCGCGTCGGTACTGTCGCCGACAACGCGCAGGATCAGGCCGATGCGGGTGTTCTTGAAGGCCCAGAACAGGAAGAGGGCAAGGGCTGCGCCGATGAAGAACAGCACGTTGATATTCAGCGCCGCCTGGATCTGCGGAGTGCTCGACCAGCCACCGAGCGGGATCGAGGGCAGTTTCGGCGCCACCGGCTGGATGAAGGATTTGCCGAGGAAAAACGCCATGCCGAGACCGAACTGCATCATGGCGATGCCGATGGCGATGTCGTTGACCTTGGGGAATTTGCAGATCCAGCCGTGGATGAGGCCGAAGACTGCGCCGGCCATCATGGCAGCCAGCACGCCGAGGGTCGGCGAGCCGGTCATGACGGCCACCGCATAGGCCGTCATGGCGCCGAAGACCAGCGTGCCTTCCAGGCCGAGATTGATTCGACCGGAGCGTTCGGTGATCGTCTCGCCGAGGCTGACGAAGATGAATGGGGTGGAAACGCGGATGGCGCCCGCGAAGATCGCCAGCGGCACGCCCCAGATGCCGATGCCTGTCTCTTCCATCAGAGGCTCCTTTTCCAGAGGTCGGGATTGAAGATCTTGAAGCGGCCGTAGAAGGTCTCGCAGAACAGAATGACGATGAAAAGCGTCCCCTGCAGCACCAGAACGGTCGCATCCGGCAGGCCCATGCGCCGCTGGATGAGGCCGCCCGAGGCGTCGATGCCACCGAGCAGGATCGCGACCGGAATGATCGCCAGCGGATTGTGCCTGGCGAGGAAGGCGACGAGGATGCCGGTATAACCGTAGCCGGCGGCAAGCGAGGCATTTGCGCTTCCCTGCACCGCCGCCACTTCAATCATGCCCGCCAGACCGGCAAAGCTGCCGGCGAGTGCCGTAAATCCCGCGATCAGTTTTCCCACAGGCAGTCCCTGGATCTGGGCGGCGCGCACGTTGCCGCCGGCAATGCGGGCGGCAAAACCGTAGCTCGTCGCCTCCATCACGATCCAGGACACAATGCAGGCGAGGATGCCGATGACGAGACCCCAATGCACGTCCATGCCGGGAATCTTGCCGAGCATATATTCCGCCGGCAGCGGCCTGGTCGACGGCTTGTTGAGGCTTGCAGGATCGCGGAGCATCCCTTCGACGAACTGGTTCATCAGGGCAATGGCGATATAGGAGAGCAGCAGCGATGATATGGTTTCGTTGACGCCGCGATAGTGGCGCAGGAAGCCGGCAAGGCCGATCCAGATGCCGCCGACCGCCATGGCAGCGATCGCCATCAGAATGAGGGTGAGGAAAACGGGCGCAGTGCCGGCGAGCGGCAGAGCCATGGCTGCGGCAGCAACGCCGCCCAGCACGACCGCTCCTTCCCCGCCGATGATGACGAGGCCGAGACGGGCGGGCAGGGCGACGCAGAGCGCCGTCAGGAGAAGGGGTGCGGCGCGGCTTAAGCTGTTCTGCACCGAAAACCAGCTGCCGAAGCCGCCGGTATACATCAGTTGGAAGAGGGCGACCGGCGACTTACCGACCGCCAGGATGAAGAGGGAGAAGAGCGCAAGACCGATCAGGATGGCCGCAAGGGCGATGACAACAGGTTCGGCGCGCCGCGCGATCCATTCGAGGATGGGACGTAGCGAAGTAGGCTTTTCCGAAGCGATCGATAGTGCGGGATCATTGGCCTCGATGGTCATGGCGCTTCTCCCTTCGCGGTTTACGCCGTGGACCCGACGACGCCCTCAACCAGATAATTCATGCTTTCGAGCTCGATCGCGTCTTCGGCGTAGCTCTTGTCGGCGGCAACGACAGTGTCGCCCTTATTGTCCTTCAACGGTCCCTTGAAGACCGAGAAGCCGCCCTTCATCATCTCCGCCTGCGTGACTTCGAAAGCCTTGCGGCCCTCGGCGGACACGGCGGGGCCAAGCGTGCTCATCTTGACGAAGCCGTCCTTCAGGCCGCCGCGCACGAAGTTGCCGAGCTTTTCGCCGGCCTGCGCCTTCTTGACGAAGTCGCTGTAGACGTTGCCCCAGGCCCATTCGGCGCCGGTGAGGTACTTTTCGGGAGCAAGCGGGCTCTGGTTGGCGTGATAACCGCAGACGAAGGCGCCGCGGCCGGCCGCCGTCTCGACGACCACTTTGGGACTATCGACGTGGCAGGTGATGACGTCGGCGCCCTGGTCGACCAGCGCGTTGGTGGCTTCGGCCTCCTTGACGGCGAGCGACCATTCACCGGTGAAGATCACCTGGCAGGTGATACCAGGATCCACTGTGCGCGCTCCAAGCAGGAAGGCGTTGATGTTCTGCAGAACTTGCGGGATCGGCTTGGCGGCGACGAAGCCGATCTTCTTGCTCTTCGTCGCATGACCAGCGGCGATGCCGTTCAGATACTGGCCCTGGAAGATATAGCCGAAATAGGACCCAGTATTGGCGGGATTCTTGCCTTCCTGCCAGAGGCCGCCGCAATGGCGGAACTGGATATCGGGATATTTGGCGGCCATGGCCAGCATGTGGGGATCGAAATAGCCGAAGGAGGTCGGAAACAGCAGGGTCGCGCCATCGAGATTGATCATCGACTCCATCGTCTTCTGGACATCGACGGTTTCAGGAACATTCTCTTCTTCGACCAGGGTCACGCCCGGCAGCGCCTTGACCACGGCGGCACCTTCCGCATGCGCTTGGTTGTAGCCGTAGTCGTCCTTGGGGCCGACATAGATGAAGCCGACGGTCAGCGCGGTCTGGGCTGCAGCGGGAGAGCCGATAAGGCCCGGCATGGCGCCGGCGAGCGCACCGGCAGCGGAAGCCTGGAGGAAATTGCGGCGGTTCATGGAAAGGAGTTTGGTCATCGGAATGCTCCTTGCGGCGTTGGGACGGTTGCGAACGAGTACAGAAAAGTGCATGCAATGAGCGTGCCATAAATCAATCTATTGTTTTTTATTATTTATTTTATTTGCAAAACTCGCGCACTGCAAAAGTGCATGCAGATTGTCTGATCAGTTGAGTAAAAAGTAAGCAACAGGTATTTTTTGCTCATATTGTCCGCGTAATTGCTGCTACACTGTGCTACTAAAGCTCCCTTATTCATCAGAAAGCGGAAATTTAACAACAGCTTCACTGCCATATTTGACTTATCGGACCTCGAGCTGCATCTGTATGCAGAGTGTTGATGTGAGCAGATTCGTATTGTGAAGCAGACCAGACGCAGAGAAGTGATCCGCACCGGAACCACCGTCGAACAGATGGTGCGGGCGATTTCCGACATGATCGTCACAGGCGAGATCCTGCCGGGCGCGAAGCTGGACGAGGTATCGCTTGCGGTTCGTTTCGACGTTTCGCGCACGCCGGTACGCGAGGCCTTGCGTGAGCTGGGCGCCATGGGATTGGTCGTGCGTGAGCCAAACCGCAGTGCCCTCGTTACCAATGTCACCGAGTCCTACCTGCATTCGATGTTTGAGGCGATGGCGGAGCTTGAAGCAATCTGCGCCAGGCTCTCGGCCGAGCGCATGACGGTCGACGAGCGGCGCGCGCTGGAGTTGGAGCATCGGGCATCGATGAGGCTGGTGCATGCCGGGGCCGAAGAGGAATACTCTGCTCACAATACCGAATTCCACACCCGGCTTTATCGCGGCGCGCATAATGATCATGTATTCGAGATGGTGATGCAGACGCGGGCGCGACTGGCACCTTTTCGGCGGGCACAATTCCGTTTGCCCGGGCGTCTGGCAAAATCCTATGAGGAGCACGGCCGGATCGTGACTGCGATCATGCGCGCGGACGCCGCGGCCGCGGGGCAGGCGGCATATTCTCATGTGGAAATTGTCAGCGATGCCAGCGCGGTATTTGCAACGGCCGGAGAGTAGAGGGATGCGAGACGCCTAAAATCAGGCCCCACTAGCCCTCTTACGGAGAACGCCCCGTCGTTTCGCGTCGGAACTGCTCACCTCGACGGCGCCCTCCGTGGTGGTGACGGTCACCTTGGGATGCAAATAGGAGAAGCGCGCTACGCCTCATCGAGGTAGGGCCGGAAGATCAGCGCGATGTCCAGGTTCACGTGTGTCATTATAGTGGCCTTCCTTTTCTTCCGGAGAAAATCAAAGAAAAGCAGCGTTTAGCCGGATCCAAGCTGGAGACAAACCGGGCCGGCCAGTTGATGGCGGCCGCACCCCACATTGAAAATTCGAAGACGGATAGCTGCGAGAATTCGTCGTGTTGGCGGCCTTTCCCTTAGTCCCCCGACGCTCTGAAGGGAGAGGAATAGGGTCGCGGAGGAATTCTCGGTCTTGTCACGCCTGTTGGCAACGTCGGTCACGCCAACGGAATTCCAGCCATACCAAAATGGAGGATCCCGTGCCCCGTCGCCTCGGATAGGTTCTGGGCTTCGAGTCGGGAAACCGATAGGGTCCAATGATCAGGACGGATGCTTCAAACTCGTTTGGAAAAGCAAAAATGGTTTGACCGATCCGTGCGATCATCATTGCAGTGCTCCTGTTGCTTGTCGCCTTTGCATTGGCCTGGTCGTCGCTCGCGCTTTGGTACCGCTTGCCGTTGCCCGAGATCGGCAGGCACGCCAGCGCCATCTTGTTCGGGCTTTTTGGCGCCTGGGTCATCGTGGCCCTCTTTGGCAGAAGGCGCTTTCGTGCAGTCCTCGCGTTTGCGGCCGCGTTCGTCCTTGTCCTCGTCTGGTGGAGCACGATCGAACCGCCGGCAAATGGCGCGTGGGCTCCGGACGTCGCTCGTCAGCGGCCACGCCCGTCTTCTACAATTCGCTGACGACCAACTCCACGATGACCATCGTCAAGATGATGCGCGTCGCAGGCGACGCCGTGCCGACAGACTGGCGCCTCGTCGTCAACGGATACCTGCCGGAATACACCTATGACCCGGGGCGCGCTGGATATCTCGGTTCCCCTGTCGCAACTGCGCTCAGCCGCACACATCGCTGCAAGGGCGCACGACGACGGTCTTTCGCCGAATTTCTCGCGGGCCATTCGCGTCGATGTCCCGTCACCGCAGGACGCGTTGTGAATCTTCGCCGAAGCGTTTGAGCAAGTAAACGGCTAGGCAGGCAACACAATGCCTCCGGCTTGTCGCCGAGGACATGCCGTTGCTCATTCAGTTGGCTTGTCTGCTTTGCCGCCCAGGAGATGGATGAGTTCCATGGGGAACGGGAATATGATCGTCGAACTGTTTTCCCCGGCAATAACGTTCAGCGTGCTCAGGTAGCGCAGTTGCATTGACAACGGTTGTCTGGCCAGCATTTCAGCCGCTTCCACCAGCTTTGCCGCAGCCTGCTGCTCGCCCTCGGCGTTTATGATTTTTGCACGCCGCTCGCGTTCTGCCTCAGCTTGCCTTGCAATCGCACGGATCATCGACTCGTTGATGTCAACATGCTTGATCTCAACATTGGCCACTTTGATGCCCCACGCATCCGTTTGGGCGTCGAGCATTCTCTGGATATCTTCGTTGAGCCTGTCGCGTTCCGCGAGCATCTCGTCGAGATCGTGCTTGCCGAGCACCGAGCGCAGCGTCGTTTGGGCAAGCTGGCTCGTGGCTGCCATGAAATCCTCGACCTGAATCACTGACTTCTCCGGATCGATGACCCTGAAGTAAATCACCGCGCTGACTCGAACCGAAACGTTGTCATGGGAGATGACGTCCTGGCTGGGTACGTCGAGCACGCGCGTGCGCAGGTCGACCCGCACCATTTGTTGTACGTAGGGAACAAGCAGGATCAATCCGGGGCCTTTCACGCCGGTAAATCGGCCAAGTGTAAAGACGACGGCCCGCTGATACTCGCGCAAGATCTTGATCGCGCTCGCCAGGGTGATCAGCAACAGGACGACTGCGACGATATAGAAGATGAAACCTCCAATCATGGTCATCTGCGCTTCTCCTTGCTTTCTTGAGGTCCCCTATTCTTGTGGGGATCACGGGTGACCTCGAGGGTTAACCCATCTCTCGCAATGACCGTCACGTCGTCTCCGTCCGTGAGCGGTTCGGCGGAGGCGGCGCTCCAGCGCTCTCCATGCGTGACAATGTAGCCGGTCGTGCCCGTCCAACTGGAGACTTTCCCCGAAATGCCGATCATCTGCTCCGCACCGGTCGCCACGGCACGCCGGCGCGCGCCGAATGCAAGGCGAACGACAATGAGGCTGAAGGCGAGGGCCGAAACACCGATACCAACCAGGACCTGCCGGCTCACTTCCAGATCGGGCACATCCGTATCGAAGAGAATGGTTGCGCCCAGGACGAGGGCGACCGCACCGCTAAGGCCGAGGATGCCGAATGTCGGTGCATGCGCCTCCACGACAAAGAGAGCAACCGCAAGCACGATAAGGCCGACGCCGGCATAGCTGACCGGTAGCAGTGCCAGGGCGTAGAGACCGAGCAGCAGGCATATGCCGCCGACTGTTCCCGGGATAACCGCTCCGGGCGTGAGAAACTCGAATATCAGGCCGTAAATGCCGATGACCATCAGCATGAGAGCGACATTCGGGTCGGCGATGACCGAAAGCAGGCGTGTTCTCCAGTCAGGCTCGATGCTCTGGACAGCGAGGCCCGTCGTATCAAGCCGGATGTCCACTCCTCCTGCCCGTACCGTGCGACCATTGGCTTTCGCCATCAGCTCGTCGACGGAGAGCGCGACGAAATCGATGACCTTTTCGCGTTCGGCCGCAGTCGATGAGAGGCTGGCTGCGTCCCGTACCGCCTTTTCCGCCCAGTCGGCGTTGCGATTGCGTAACTCGGCCAGCCCCCGAAGATAGGCAGCCGCGTCGTTCACTGCCTTTGCCTCTGCAGCGTTGGGCGACTGTCGCTCCTTGCTGTCGCCGTTCTGGCCGTTGTCTTGTCCGCTCCCACCGAGAGCAATGGGCGTTGCGGCGCCCAGATTAGTCCCCGGCGCCATGGCGGCGATATGACTGGCATAGAGGATGTATGTGCCGGCGCTGGCCGCACGGGCGCCGCTTGGAGCCACGTAGCTCGCGACCGGCACAGACGAGGCAAGGATTGCGCGAACGATGTCCCGCATCGACGTATCGAGACCGCCGGGCGTATCCATTTGCAGGACGACCAACGCCACTTTACGATCGTTGGCAAGCTGGATGCCGCGTATCAGATAGTCGGCGGACGCCGGGCTGACGGCGCCATTCAATCGCAGCAGTAAAGCGACGCGTTCCGAGCCCGCTGTCGGGGCGACGGAAAACAGGAATGCTGAACCCCAGACCAATGCCAAAGCGAAAATACGGATTGCCTCTCGGCAATACCTCCGGGGCCGCACGGTCACCCGATCTATATTCATACACTCAAATATACGCCAGATTTGCCAAAAGATAAGGCAGAAGTTTCGAGCAGCGCCTGGTCGCGATCGATCCGAAATGGATACCGCTCCGCCTGGCGCTTCGTTTCCATGGGGTTGGCAGGACCCGCGTCGCCCGCGTATCTTGGATCGCGCAGCTCGCCTGTTCATACGAACCGGTCTGCTTCGGAATGTGGGTGGCAAGGACATTGCGGACATCATGCGGCCCGTGGGGCAATAGCCCCTTAATGGGTTCAGTCGAAGAAGCCCGCATCCTCTTCCCTGAGATATCGCCTGGCCGCTGCGGTGTCGATATCGAGGCCGAGCCCCGGCGCTTCCAGCAGGTCCACCATACTGTCCTTCACGATCTGCGGCGGCAAGCCGACTACCAGATCCTCCCACCAGGGGTCGGAGGCGCTCGGATATTCGAACGCGATGTAATTTGCAGGCAAGGTGGCGCAGACATTGATCAACGCGCCGAGGCCTAGCAGGCCGTTGGCGGTCCCGTGCGGCGCCATCAGGATCGAGTGCATGTAGGCGTGCTCGGAGACCCATTTGAGTTCGGCAATACCGCCAATATCGGCCGGATCGGGGCCGATGACGCGCACCGCCTGCGTCTCGATCAGTTCCTTGAAATTGTGCCGCAGGTAGATCTGCTCGCCAGTGTGGATTGGCGTGGACGTGGACATGGTCAGTTCCCGATAGGCCTGCGGATTGACCCACGGCACGTAGTCGCCAGTCAGCATGTCCTCGAGCCACATCAAATTGTACTTCTCGACCGCGCGAGCGAACTTGATCGCATCGGGCAGCATCCAGCCCGGGCCGCAGTCGAGCGCCAGGCTGACTTTGTCGCCCAGCACTTCCTTCATCGCGATCACGCAGTCGAGCATGTGATTGAAACCGCGCTCGCTGATCACGCCCTGATCCATAGCGCCGTGATAGCCGGCCTTCTTCTGCGTCACGCCGTAGTGGAAGTCCTCGATGGTGTCCTTCATGTTGGAGTGGAACGAGATTCCTTGCTTGACCATGAAGAAGTTCTGCGGCTGCTCCATCATCCATTTGGCGTCAGCCGCGTAATCTTCCGGCCGGTCGCCCGTGCGTTTCCGGCGGATCGAGCCGTTGTAGACCCGCACCTTATCCCGCACCTTCCCGCCGAGCAGCTTATAGACGGGCACGCCCGCGGCCTTGCCGGCAATATCCCACAGCGCATGCTCAATAGCGCTCACTGCCGCGCCGTACGGCTTGAAAGAGCCGCGTTGGCGGATCTTCAGCATGACTCTCTCGACGTCGGTCGGGTCTTCGCCGATCAGCGCCTCGCGGAAATGCAGCACAAAGGGCTTGAGGTAGGACTTGGTGAACTCGACTTCGCCCAAGCCATAGAGGCCCTCGTCCGTGACGATGCGCACGATCGGGTGTTTGCCGATAACGGCGCAGCGCAGATCGGTGATCTTCATCTTTGTTCCTTTTCGCCTCAGCTCCAGGTGCGATCCCAGGAATATTCATCGTCCCAGTGATCCGTGGGGCGCCAGATGCCGGTGACACCCGGCTGCAGATGTTGCGCGATCACCTCGTCGACGACGTCGTCAATCCCCAGGCCAGGCTTGTCCGGAACAGTGATGAAGCCGTCCTTCACCAGCGGCTTGGGAAGGCCGGTGACGATATCGTCCCACCAGTCGACATCGGCGGAATGGTATTCGAGCGCCATGAAATTTTCGGTCGCGGTCGCCAAGTGTGCGGCGGCCATTGCGGCGATTGGACTTTCTGCCATGTGGATGGCCATGGCGACACCATGGTCCTGCGCCATATCGCCGATCTTCTTGGTCTCGAGGATGCCCCCGCTGGTAAGCAGGTCCGGATGGATAACCGAGACGCCGCCACTCTTCAGCAGAGGCTCGAAGCCCTCCTTGAGGTATATGTCCTCGCCAGTGCAGATCGGCACCGTGGTGGCGTCCTGCAGTTGTCGGTACTGCTCGGTATACTGCCAGGGGATCACATCCTCGAGCCAGGCCGGGACGTATTTTTCAATTCGCCTGGCAAGGCGAATGCCGTTCTGCATGGAGATATGGCCGATATGGTCGATCGCCAGCGGCACATCCATGCCGATGACCTCACGAACCTCGGCGATGTATTGCTCAAGCAGGTCGAGGCCCTTGTCGGAAAAGTGCAGGCCGGTAAACGGGTGCGGGACATTATGCAAATCGTAGGCAGCGTTGCGGACGCGCCGCTCTTCAAGGGTCTTCAGCGGTCCGCGGCCCGGACTGTCCCGGTACCCTTCCAGTGAGCCGGCAGGAAACACGACCGCGCCGGGCACATCCGCGATCTGCATCAATCCCAGATCCATCTTGAGGAAGGTGAATCCTAGCTCCATGCGCTGCTTGAGGCGCTTGCCGGTCTCGGTACCGCTCGGCACGGTGGCGTCGGTATCACAGTAGACGCGCACTTTCTCCCGAAACCGGCCGCCGAGCATCTGGTAGATAGGGACACCATAGGCCTTGCCGGCAAGATCCCACAACGCGATTTCGACCGCCGATACGCCGCCGCCTTGCCGGCCGTGCCCGCCGAACTGCTTGATCCGGCGAAATAGTCGATCGATGTTGCAAGGGTTCTCGCCGAGCAACCGACTTTTCAGCATTAGCGCGTAGGTGGCGCTGGCGCCGTCGCGCACCTCGCCAAGTCCGACGATGCCCTGGTTCGTGTAAATCTTGAGCAGCACCGAGGTGAACGGCGCGCCGACAATTTCGGCGACCCGCATGTCGGTAATGCGAAGGTCGGACGGCTTGGAATGCGTGTTCACCCGATTGAGCGCCTCGTCGGCTTCATCTGCTTCTGGCATGATTTATCCTCGTTCTGTCGGCGGGGTTCGTCGCCGCGCACGGCTGCGGCGGCATGGAGCGTTGCTAGTCCAACTCTATCTCGTGGCTTTGAAGGTAGTCGCGGTTCATTTCGACGCCCAGACCAGGCTTGGGCGTAAGCTTGAGGCTGCCGTTCGAAACATCGAGCGGCCTGTCGATGAGGTGATCGTATTTGCCCAGGTTCCACTCTGACGTTTCGAGTTTGTAGAAGTTAGGAACGGTCATCATCACCTGCGCTCCCGCAACCACGTTGATCGGTCCTGCGGCGTCGTGCGGCGAGACCGGGATGTAGTAGGCTTCGCATAAGGCGGAAATCTTCTTGAGTTCGGTAATGCCGCCGGTCCAGGTGACATCAGGCATGATGTAGTCGGCGAGCCTGTTTTCGAGCACCGGCACGAAATCCCACTTCGTGTGGCCACGCTCGCCCCATGAGATCGCGGCGCTGACCTTCTCACGGACCTGTCTGAGAGCGCTGAGGCTCTCCGGTGGACAGGGCTCCTCGAACCAGTCGATCTGACCAGCCTCCTCGAGGCTTCGACAAAGGCGAATGGCAGTGGGAACGTCAAACCGGCCATGCGCATCGATGAGGATGTCGACATCAGGGCCTGCCGTTTCGCGGATCAGAGCCGTCAGTTCGGCAGCTTCGCGCTCATCCTTGCGGCTCATGCTGCCATCGAGGTAACCGTCCCGCTGTTCGCGAGGTTGACCATCCGCGGTGTGGCCTTGGTAGGGGAAAGGATCGAACTTGAGCGCAGTGTGGCCTGACTCGACGATGTCTCGAATTTCCCGGACCACAGCCTCCTTGCTGGTAAACTTGGCCTGGTTGGGGTGGGTGTAGAGCGCAATTTCATCGCGTACCGGTCCACCCAACAGCTCGTAAATTGGCTTGCCAAGGACTTTGCCTCGGATGTCCCAAAGGGCTATGTCGATGGCGCTCACGCATTCGACTGCGGCGCCGCGACTGCCCATGTAGGTGAAGCTGCGGAATATCTTGTGCCACAGATACTCGATACGCGCCGGGTCCTCGCCTGTCACAGCGGCACCGATCTGCCGCAGGATCGTGCAGAGCGCGCGATTGGCGAGCCTTGTCGTGGTGGTGATCTCTCCCCAGCCGCTCAGCCCCTCGTCGGTTGTCACCTCAACGAACAGATACTCTCCCCAATAAGAAGCATCGGATTTGATGAGCCACGGCCGAACGCTGGTGATTTTCATCTCAACTGCCTTATCTGAAGTGGTCGGGATAACGGTATTCCAGGTCCTGTATTCTATCCTGCCCGAGCGGCGTTACGCGCACGCATGTGTTCGAGGATGTGCCGGCCGGAGCCTTCGACATGGCGTGCAATGAGTTCGGCAGCCTCGTTCGCATTTCCAGCTTTTACATGCGCGATGAGCTCGCGATGCTCGCTCAGGATCGCGGCACGCCGGGCGAGCGTGAAGTTGAAGCGCCGGCTCACGGCTCGAAGCACTTCGCGATGCTTCCACCAAAGCTCGGCGGCATGGCGGTTGTAGTGCTTTTGATACATGACGGTGTGAAAGGCGGTGTCCAGCTCGCTGTGCCTCAACGTGTCGACGAAGTCGTTCTCTTCAATCAGGCCTTGGATGCGTTCGAGTTCAGCAATGTCCTCGACGGTGGCCATATTCACGAACCATCGGGTCAGTGCCGGCTCGATCAAGACTCCGATCTCGTAGATGTCCCGAACGAAATCCTGATCGATTGGCCGGACGCGCGCTCCGCGGTTGGGAACGAGGGTGACAAAGCCCTCCCCGCGCAACAGTTGCAGAGCCTCGCGCACGGGGTTGGTCGAAGTGCCATGGCGCCGGGCGAGATCGGTGACCACAAGCCGTTCGTTGGCAGCGAGCCGCCCTTCAATGATGTCTTCCCTGATCAGTTGATAAAGCGAGGCACCCTCGCTGGAGGCCCCGATAGCGTCGATCCCTTCGGGTGGCTGTGCTTTAAAATCGCTTGTTTCGGCCAAGGCTGTCCCCATGAATACACATATTGCTCGGATATCACGCGATGTTGCTACAAACAATGTACGATTTTGCTAGTTGACAGGCAATCTCTGATCTGAAAACGTATGATGAGCTCGAAAAAATACATTTGGCTGGAAACGTCCCGCGGCCACGAGCAAAGACCGCTCGCCTCGACGCAGAGCGGCATGGGAGAGAACCTGGAGGATACCTATGACGAGGATTTCACTCGGTGGTGCCGTCCTGCGCGGCACTGTCTCCACTGTTTTGATGGTATCGTTGATGTCCGCGTCTGCGCTGGGTGCGCCGGTCGACTTGAGCAAGTGGTCGCCGCAATATGTGCGCTCCATTGCCGGCACACAGGATTTTGACACCGCGGCCGATTGCGCCAAGGTCACGCCGCTCGACTACAAGGGGCGACTGACTTTCTGGTATCAGGGCGTGTTCGAGGGCGACCCCGACCTCCTGCGCCAATATTACAAGGAGTTCTTCGAGACCTTCCGCAAAACCTATCCAAACATCCAGCTTGAGGAACAAGCCCTCACCTATAACGACCTGCTGGATAAGTTCCGGACCGCACTCCTTGGCAATGCAGCGCCCATGGCGGTCCGCCTGCAGATCCTGGGCGGCACCGAGTTCGCCTCAAAGGGCTATTTGCAGCCGCTCAAACCCGAGGATGTAGGGTATTCGACCGAGGATTTCTGGCCCGGCGCAATGAAGGCTGTAACCTGGGAGGGGGTGACCTACGGCATTCCCACCAACAATGAGACGATGGCGTTTATCTGGAACGCCGACATCTTTAAGCGTGCAGGCCTCGATCCGGAAAAGGCTCCGGCAACCTGGGACGACGTCGTCAAGTATTCCAAGCAGATCCACGACAAACTCGGCATTGCCGGTTACGGCCTCGTGGCTCGCAAGAATGCCGGCAATACGCCGTACCGCTTCATGCCGCAGCTGTGGGCCTATGGCGGCGGCGTCTTCGATGAAGCCACCGCCAACCCGACCTATAAGAAGGTCGAGCTCAATAGCCCGCAGAGCAAGGCGGCATTGCAAGCCTCCTACGATATGTATGTTCGCGACAAGTCGGTTCCCGTTTCGGCGCTCACCAACCAGCAGGCCGACAACCAGCCCCTCTTCCTCGCTGGCCAGCTCGGCATGATGATCTCGCACCCGTCCGACTACAACGTCATGCTCGACCTCCAGAAGAAGACGACGGGCAGCGACAAGGACAAGGCGCAGACCGTCATCGACAACATGCGCTACGGTCTGATTCCGACCGGCCCCGACGGCAAACGTGCCGTCGTGTTTGGCGGCTCCAACATTCACATCCTGAAGCCCGAATATGTGGAGGGCGGCAAGGTAGACGAGCCGGCTGCAAAGGCTATCATCTGCATGTGGACGAGCCCCGAATGGTCGCTGAAGATGGCCTATGCCGGCTCGAACCCGGGAAACCTTAACGGCTTCAAGACCAAATGGATGAAGGAACGTCTTGATAACATCAAGTTCCTTGATGTCACGACCTCGATGCTGCCGTACGGCATCCCGTTCCCGGCGCTGCCACAGGCGCCCGAGATCATGAACATCATCGTCCCCGACATGCTGCAGAATGCCCTGACTGGAGCCATGACCGTCGACCAAGCAGCGGACGACGCAGCCAAGAAGGTAAAAGACCTGACGGACGGCGGACTCTAGTCCAAGCCTGCCGATCTGACCGGCTGCGCCTCGATTGCAGCCGGTTTCTCCCGAAGAATAAGGGCAGGGCACAGTGACAATCTTGAGTGGCAAGGCCGAGGCACGCCGAAGACTGCAACCCGATAGGTCCGGCGTGCTGCGAAAGATTTGGGAGCATCGCGCTGACTACGCATACGTGCTTCCTGCGATCGCCGTGATGCTCATCGTCATTGCCTATCCGATCTACTACACGATCGAGCTGTCGTTCTTTAATACACCGCCTGGCCTACAACTCCGGGACAAGATTTTCGTCGGCCTCGACAACTACATCGCCATCCTCACAAGTCCGGTGTTCTGGAAGGTCACCTCGAATACTCTTATCTGGACACTGGCATCCACTTTTGTCTCATTTGTCCTGGGATTTGCCTGCGCCTTGGCGCTCCATCGAGACTTTATCGGCCGCGGCATCCTGCGGGCCATCCTTATCGTTCCCTGGGTCATCAGCGCGGTCGCCGCGTCTTATATCTGGAAGTGGATCTACCATTCGGACTTTGGGATCATCGGCGCGGTGTTGGTCGGCCTCGGATTGGCCGACCGGCCGCCGAATTTCATCGACAGCGTCAGCACGGTGCTGCCCTCGCTGATCGTCGTCAATATTTGGCGAGAGTTTCCGTTTGCCATGATCATGATGATGGCTGGGCTGCAAACGGTTCCCGATCAGTTGCTGCGCGCCGCAAAGGTCGACGGAGCCAATGCATGGCAGCGGTTCTGGCACGTCACCTTTCCGCACTTGAGAAACGTCTCGACGGTGACGATCCTTCTGCTGGCAGTGGCAAACTTCAATTCTTTCATCATCCCCTGGATCATGACCGGCGGCGGGCCGTCGAACGCATCGCATATCTGGATCACCCACATTTATGAACTCGCCTTCGGCCGCCAGCGCTGGGGCGTGGCATCAGCCTATTCGGTGCTGCTGTTCCTGATCCTGATGTCGCTCGGCTATTTCTACGTCCGTGCGTTGAGCGGCAATGAACGGAAGGATGGAAACGAATGAGCGCGATTGCCGAGACTGCTCGTCGAAGCCAAGCGCGTCGCCGTACCCGCATCGATGGATGGCGGTGGGGTGGACGCATCTTCCTTGTGTTCATGCTGCTTTACACCGCATTACCGATGATCTGGATGCTGATCACCTCGATCAAGTCCGGCTTCGCGGCCATGCAATTCCCACCGCAATGGTGGCCGGACCAACCCACCCTCGCCAGTTACCAGAAGCTGCTCGATCCGCAAAACAGCGTCGGTCAGGACTTCCTGCGCTTCTTCTGGAACAGCCTTTTCGTCTCCACTGCCACCACCATCCTTTCGGTGATCGTGGCAGTTCCTGCGGCCTACGCGTTTTCGCGCTTCACCTTCCCGGGCCGTAACTTTCTGTTCTTTGCCGTCCTGCTTCGCAACATGTTCCCGGCGGTGATCTTTCTCGTGCCGCTCTTCATCCTGATGCGCGCGATCGGGCTGGTGAACACGCATGGGTCGCTCGTCCTCACCTACCTCACATTCGGCCTGCCGCTGGCAATCTGGCTGCTCAAGGGCTTCTACGACAACATCCCGGTGCAACTCGAGCAGGCCGCACGCATCGACGGAGCAACACGGTTCCAGGCCTTTATCCTGATCGTAATGCCGCTCTCGGCGCCAGGGATCATCGCCACGGCGATCTATTCCTTCATCGGCGCGTGGAACGAGTACATCTATGCCTACACCTTCCTCTCCAAGAACGAGCAGTTGACGCTGCCGGTCGGCATCCAGCGCTTCTTCTCGGAAAACACGACGGACTTTCCAGGGCTGATGGCGGCGAGCTTCATGATGAGTGTGCCCGTCGTGGTCCTGTTCCTCGTCCTGCAACGATACTTCGTACGCGCCCTTACGGAAGGCGCAGTCAAGCACTAGGGAGCTGCCGGTGGCCCACGTGGTCCTCAAAGATCTGGTCAAGACCTATGGCAGCTTCAAAGCTGTCAACAATGTTTCGCTGACGGTCAACGACGGCGAATTCGTTGCACTCGTCGGCCCTTCAGGCTGCGGCAAGACAACCACGCTCAATCTAGTGGCCGGGCTCATCCCCATCACATCTGGCGACATCGTCATCGGCGACAGGGTGGTCAACGACCTCGACCCCAAGGACCGGGACATCGCAATGGTGTTCCAGAACTACGCGCTCTATCCGCAGAAATCGGTCTACAAAAATCTGGCGTTCCCGCTGCAGATGCGCAAACTGCCAAGGGACGAGATCGACAGGAAGGTCAAGGAAGCAGCGCGCGTGCTCGACATGACGCAGCTGCTCGAGCGCAAGCCGCGTGAACTTTCGGGCGGGCAACAGCAGCGCGTGGCGCTGGGCCGTGCCCTCGTTCGAGATCCGGCGGTCTTCCTGATGGATGAACCACTCTCCAACCTCGACGCAAAGCTGCGCGTGCAGATGCGGTCGGAGATCAAGCGTTTCCACCAGGACCTCAACGCGACGATCATCTACGTGACGCACGACCAGCTCGAAGCGGTAACCATGGCCGACAGGATGGCGGTGATGAACGGCGGCTACCTGCAGCAATACGATACGCCGGCGCAGGTCTTTGCCCATCCTGTGAACATGTTCGTCGCCAGCTTCGTCGGCAGCCCGGCGATGAGCCTTGTTCCGCTGGAGGCATCAACGGCAAACGGCAGCACTGTGTTGACGAGCGCGGAGGGCTGGCGCCTCGAACTCTCGCCAGAAAACGCTCAGAAGGTCTCGAGGGCAACAACCAGGAAAGTCGTGCTCGGCGCACGACACTCGACGATCAGGCTGCATAAGAGTGCGATACCTGGAAGCGTCCCTGCCAAGGCCTACACGGTGGAGCCGACCGGAGACGTCACTTTCGTGCAGGCGTTCCTGTCAGGCGCCATCGTCAATGTCAGCGTGCCGCCGACCATTGCCGTGGCGCCCGACGAACAAATTTGGCTCGAGTTCGATCAGGAGCGGATGCATCTGTTCGACGGCGAAACAGAAATGGCACTCAAGGCCAACTAAGACCAGGCGGATGCGTGTGAAACGAGGGCGTGGATGACTGCAAAGCTTAAGATCACGGCGATCAAGCCCTATCCAGTATGGGTAGGAACCCGCAACCAGATGCTGGTCAAGGTCGAGACCGACGATGGCATCTTCGGCTGGGGTGAGAGCGGCTTGAGCGGGCGCGAGAAGGCCGTGGCGGGCGCGATCGAGCACTATCGCGAATTTCTCATCGGCCGCGACCCGATGCAGATTGGTCGGATCTGGCAAGAAGTTTATCGCAGCCAATACTTCGAAGGCGGGCGCGTTCTGCAGGCGGCGATTTCCGCGATCGACATTGCCCTTCACGACATCAAGGGCAAGGCGCTGGGGGTGCCGGCCTACGATCTGTTGGGCGGCAAGCAGCGCGACCGCATTCCGACCTTCGCCTCGACCGGTGACGAGGCCGAGGGCGATGTTGCCATCGAACGGGCCCGCGAACTACGCGCACAAGGGTGGCAGGCGATCCGCTTCTTCCCCATCGGGCAAAACAGCAGGGATATCTTTGAGCCGCGGGAATCGATCGGGCCGACCGCACGAATGCTGAACAAGGCGCGTGAAGCGCTGGACGACGACGTCGTCCTCGGCATCGACTATCATCATCGGCTGTCGGTGGCAGAGGCGGCGAGCTTCTGCAACAAGCTCGGCCGTGGCGTGCTTGATTTCCTCGAGGAGCCGATACGAGACGAGACACCCGAGGCCTACGAATCCCTGCGAACGATGACCGACATCCCGTTCGCGATCGGCGAGGAATTTGCCAGCAAATGGCAGTTCCTGCCCTACATCGAGCGCGGCATCCATCAGTTCAACCGGCTCGATGTTTGCAATGTTGGCGGGCTCACTGAAGCGATGAAGGTGGCTGGCTGGAGCGAGGCGCATTATGTGGACCTGATGCCGCACAATCCCCTCGGCCCAGTCTGCACGGCCGCGACCATCCATCTCGCCGCGGCGGTGCCGAATTTCGCTTGGCTCGAGACAAGGGCGCCCGAAGCAAAGCTGGGCTTCGATAATTCCGACTTCTTCCCCGTACAACCACGGCTCGACGGTCCCGACTATCCGGTCAGCGATCTGCCGGGGCTCGGCGTCGAGGTCAACGAAGAGGCGGTTAAGGCGGAGAGCTTTCGTTTCTGGGAAGCGCCTCACCTGAAGCGCCGCGACGGTTCTGTCACAAACTGGTAGTTTCATTCACCGGAGCCTAAAATGACGCACACGCCCGACATTACGCGACCGCCCAAAGAGCTGATCGACGCACTGAAGGAAATCGGCGCCGCTACGGTTTCCGGCACACTTGGCCACATGGGCTTCCGCAATCCGCACATGGTCGGTCCCGTGGCGCAGAATCGTGGGAAATCGATCGTCGGGCCGGCGCTGACGCTTCAATTCCTGCCGCAGCGGCCGGATCTCTTCACCGAGGGAGAATATGCTGATCCGGAGACGCAGTTGCACCGGCACGTGCTCTATCACGCGCAGGAGGGCGATGTGGTCGTGGTCGACGCGCGCGGCGACATGAGCTCGGGCGTCTTCGGCGATATGATGTCGACCTATTTCAAAGGCAGAGGCGGCGCTGGCATCGTAGTCGACGGGTGCATGCGCGATCGGCCCAATGTCGAGAAGCTAGATCTCCCCTTATGGCTGCGTGGCTGGACGCCCAACTACCATGTGCAGACCAGCATCTATCCCAATGCCGTCAACGTTCCGATTGCCTGCGGCGGTGTCACGGTAATCCCCGGCGACATCATCGTCGCCGACGACGACGGGGTGGTGGTGCTTCCAGTCGCAATGGCCTCAAAGGTAATCGAAGAGTCGCAAAAGCATCACGATTGGGAGGAGTTCTCGCGAGCGAAGCTTATGGAGGGCGGGTCGTTGCAGCGCTACTATCCGCTGCATGACGATGCCCGCGGAGAGTACGAAGAGTGGCGCAAAACAAACCGCTTGGGGAACCGAAGTTAGCCTATGGGTTACCCGAGGCTACAACGTGCGTGTCCGCCCGAACGACCGCAGAAGAAGATTAAGAGAGACCGCGACTTTATCGATGTCGCGAATGTCCTGCGAATATTGACCTGTGTAGAGTTTCACAATCATGCTGTCGCGAGCGGAGCCACTGAGTTCGAAATACAGATGCAGGTAGTAAGATTGCTTGTCACCGCCGCGACTTATGCTCCTGCGTCGTTGGGTGACCTGTCTTAGCTCTGATTTGAACGGAGCAAAGCCGGGCAGTTTAAGCACGACGGATTTGGATTGAAATCGGGCCATGGTGGGGACTGCAACGACCGCCTTGTCCAGTGCCAAACTTACGATTTGGCCAGGGACATCGTCTACGATTGCGGGTTCATCGAGCTTGAACGCATGAAACAGGCGCCGGGGTTTCTCAAAGCAGATGAGTGACGCGATGAGCAAGACGACGATATTGATACCTGACCACCAGGCCGCGACCGGTGAAAACTGGCCTTGTACGTGCGACGTTTCCGGCACGATGTTGACCAGCAGACCAAGGACGGTGACCGCAATCATGCTTGCGATCCAGGCTAAGCTGTAACGGTCGAACTGGTTCGACTCGTTGCCACTGCCCTTTGGCGTCACCCTGAACGGCTTGCCAAATGGCCGCACGAGGCTGGAGACCACAGTAGGCAACATGCGAAATGTCGCAAAGGTCCCGACTGCACTGGAAATCACAGGCAGATAGCGCGTCGGGGTGATCCACAGCATAAGCAGAAAATACGCCGCCAGCAGCGGCACCTGATGGGCCACATAATCGGCTATATCGGTGAAATAAAGCGGGATCAGCCCGAGCCAGAGATAGACGATGGGAACGAGCAATATCATGAAGCGGACCAGATATTGCACCAGCCATGATGCTGGCAGGAACATGATCCGTTGAAAGAGCGTCAATCCCGGGCCGCGCAGCGGGCCATTATAAAGGTAAAGGGTTTGAATTCCTCCCTGACACCACCGTTCGCGCTGCACAAAATAACCGGTCAGGTTTTCGGCAGCCAATCCCATCGACAGCCGTTCGTTCAGGTAGCGCGTTTTGTAGCCTTTGTTGAGCATTGAAAGAGTTGTCAGCAGGTCTTCCGTGATCGACTCCGTCGGAAACCCTCCTATCGCGTCAACGGCCTTGCGGCGGGCAATCGAGCATGACCCGCAGCAGAAGCTGACGTCCCAGGCGTCTCTGCTGGGCGCGATCTCGTCGAAGAACAAGCGCTGTTCGTCCGGCCAGATATTCTCCAAACCCAGGTTCGATTGCACCGGATCGACATTGAAGAAATGTTGAGGTGTCTGGACGATGCCGATGCTTTCATCGCTGAAGAAGGGCAGAGTCCGGCGAAGGAAATGTCGATAGGGAACGAAATCGGCGTCGAAGACTGCAACAAACTCGCCCGAACTGACCTGCAGCCCATTGTTCATATTGCCTGCTTTGGCGTGTTTGTTGTCGCCGCGAGTGACGTGGATGGCGTTCTTCTCTTCGCAATAGGCCTTCAGCCAGTCTCGGCGTTGATCGTCGAGCACATACACCTTCAACTTGTCGGAAGGATAATCCAGCGAGAGCGCGCCGATGATGGTTCGCTCGAGCACGTCGAGCGGCTCATTATAGGTGGGAATGAAAACATCGACAGTCGGAAGTTCAGACTGCTCTTGCGCAAAGAAAACGCGAGCCAGCCTGTCCGCTTCTGCGCTCCGGTCGACGTAGCGGCTCATCAATACCAGAAAAAGGATGACCTCGAAGCACGCCAGAATCTCCACGACGAAGAGGATCCAAACCCAGTAGAAACTCGCACCGTCGTTGGGATAGGGGAGCACTGTCTCCGTCAAGCGCCAGAACATGTATCGCAATGCGACTACTGCGACAAACGCGCAGGTCACCGCCCGTGTCCAGGTGTGCTGGCGCGACCAATTGAATGGCCCCAGGAAAAAGAAGGCTAAAACGAGGAAAGTCGGAACCAGCGCTACAAGATACTGAACCACAGGCTTTTGACCCAGTTGGACACGTCGATCCCATGCTTCGAGAACCGTACCTGCACTGTACGCCCCACTTGGCAGGAATTCGCAAAATCGTCGTTCATGACGGATGGATCAAGGCGAACCCGAATACGGGCATTGCGCTGTGTCGACGGCGGCAAACTGGCGGCAAAGGAATCGGTCTCGACCGAAGCCGAACTGCCTCTGACAGAAGTGACCGTGCCCTTGAAGACATCGCTGCGGCCGAACAAGCGCACCTGCGCGACAAGCCCAGGATAGATCTCGTCATAATTGACCTCGGGAACAAGGATATCCACAAACAGCTCTCGACAGTCGAGGAGGCGCATCAGCTCGTCGTTCAGCACGACGTTCGAACCGTGGACGATACTCCTGCTCCAAACAACGCCGTCGAACGGCGCTATCGCAGTTGCGGATTCAAGGCTGCCGACACGGTTTCCCTCTTCGACCAACTGCTTTTGAACTTCAGTAGCTTTTGTCTCATTTTCCGCTATGCGTGAGTTCAAGTCGTTGATGCGAACGACAACCTCGTCCTCGCGCTGTCGCGAATAAGGCACGTCATTCTGTCCGTCGCCGAAGACAAAAATTCCCTGGCGGACCGCATTGAGCCTTTGTTGCAATTGATCGACGGTTAGATTGCTGATTTCGACTTCGCCGCCGGTCGCAGCTCCCGCGGCGCGCGCGGCCTCAACCAGCTTCTGCGTAAGTATGCCTTTTGACTCGAGCTCCATCCGACGGTTCAGGTCGACCTGTGCGACCAGATCCTGCGCTTGCGACACCTCGACTTTCTTCCGCAGGATTTCGACTTCGCGTTCGAGATTGGCAATGGTCGTCTGCTTGTAGACTTCCAATCTGGCAGATAATTCTTCGCGAAGCGCGGAAAGCTCCTCCCGTTCCTTTTTAAGTGCCGCGACGCGGTCGAGCGCCGTGTTGCGATCTGCCTCGAGCGAAGCGAGAATTGCGCGATTAACGCGCGTATTTCTGATTTCCGCGAGGGATTGTCCCTCTCTGACCGGGCTACCGACCTTGAGGGGTTCTTCCGCAATCGTGCCGTCGATAGGAGCATTAACAATAGCGAACCGCGCATTGACGATGCCATCAAGGCTCGTAAAGCCGGTTATCGCTGGCAATGAGACGACAGCGATGATTGCCAGCAGCAGCAGACCAACGGTGATGCGTGTGATGCGATGGTTCCAGATCATGGTGTCATCCGAAGGTATCGCTTTAGCGTCCATTGACCTGTCGATCTGGTACAATGAATGCAACTAAATATTGCATAATCTAATGCAGCAAAAACTAATAGACAAGTGATGGTCGTATACGTTCGGGAGAAACAGGTCAGCCCTGGACGAAGCTCCGCTTTGAAGGCCTACAGCGCCTGTTCGATCAGGGGCTTGTTCCGGCCAACAGAGTGTATGCCTTGCAGCGGGAGGCTACGAACCTGACGGGGGGGGCGGCTCAGAACGTGATCCCGCCTGCGACAATCATTCACCTCAAAATCGATCCTGGCTGCCGGCTGGTCTTTCTAACCGAAGCAAAGCGACCGTTGCTTCGGTCGCAATCAACGATTACGCCGCATGACGAACGGTCGCTGCAGCAACAGGGCCGGCTCGGGAAGATCGGTGTCTGGGGATGTTGCCATTCCACCAAGCAGGTTGCGGAAATCTGCCACCATTTTGTTGGGCACGATGCCAATCGCCAGGCCGCCGGCGATTGCCAGCAGGTGAAACGCTGGGACTGGCAAGGCGCCAGCTGCCGGCGCCATCAGCAGTTCCTGTACAAAGCGATGCAGCAGGTAGATGGGGAAGGCAGAGACTGCGATCATTGTTACCAAACGGCCTAGCCATACGGGCAAGCGAATCCGCGGCAAATAAAGAAGGGCAAGAAGTGGGCGAAGATCGTCAGATATTTGATCGTCGTTCCAATCCAAACCGTTTCCCAGAAGGCGAGATAACTAAGCACAGCCGCAGCAATCGTCGTCAGAGCGATCCGCCGCGCCGCATTATCGGCAAGGCCCGCGCACCAGCATAGTCAACTAACTGGCGGCGTCACCCGTCGGTTTTTGAAATCCAATGGGCGGGTTTCCTTCCAAAATCGCCGCAAGGCGAGACCATCCCGTAGGATAACGCCGAGAGGGCGGTTCGATCTGCAGTCTGCCGGCGAGGTGGAACAACTCGAATTGCGTCGGCGGCGGGCGGCAGGACAGCGCGCGGGCATTGAGGCGAGGCATCCGATAGGGTTAGCGCGGTGCGTATTGTAGGATATGCGAATATAGAATAATTTCCGCGTCTGGCGCTGCCCGGCAAAAACGGCCGAGAGCTCCCGGGGGATACCATGGAAACAATCGTCGAGGACGCTCCTGCCGGCGTCGTGTCACCCGAACTCGTGGTCGATGCACTGTTTGCATGCCGAAAGACGGCGGCAATCAGGGCGGCCATCGAGCTTGATCTCTTTACTCACATCGGCGACGGCGAAACGGCAACATTGCTGGCGTCGGCAACACGCGCCTCGGAGCGAGGGGTGCGCATCCTTTGCGACTACCTCGTGGTCCATGGTTTCCTGACAAAGGAGAGTGGACGGTACCGAATGACGCCCTCGACCAGAATGTTCCTCGATCGCAATTCGCCGGCCTATATGGGCTCTGCCGTCGAGTTCGTCGCCGCACCCGAGATATTGGGTAATTTTCTGCGTGATCCGGCCGCCATCGTGCGAAACGGCGGCTCGGCCGGGCTTGCCAACATGTCTGCAGACAATCCCGTCTGGTTGAAATTTGCCCGCGGCATGGGCTCCTTTACTGGGCTCAGTGCCAAGATACTGGCCGGCGAGATCTCCGGCTGGCCGAGGTCTCCCAAAAGGGTCTTGGACATCGCTGCAGGTCCAGGCGTTTTCGGGATCGAAATTGCGAAGGCCCTTCCGTTGGCGGAGATCGTCGCCGTCGACTGGGCCGCCGTATTGGAGCTATCGAGGCAGAATGCGGAAAAAGCCGGCGTGGTTGACCGGTACCGGACGATCGCCGGTAGTGCCTTTGATGTGGATTGGGGCACGGGTTATGATCTCGTGCTGCTTCCGAATTTTCTGCACCACTTCGATTTGCCGACATGTGCCCAGCTGTTACGAAAGATCATCGCGAGCCTTGCAAAGGATGGTCGGATCGTCGCGGTCGATTTCGTGCCGGACGAAGATGGCGTGTCGCCACCTTTTCCCGCGGCCTTCTCCTGGGAGATGCTCGCCAGCACGCCGGCGGGACAGGCTTATACCCAAAGTGAGTTGACTGAGATGGCAAGACTGGCTGGCCTTTCCGGCGTCATGGTCAAACCGATGCCGCCAACTCCGGCAAGCCTCATTGTCTTTGAATAGCCGACCGGCCGTCGCTGCGTCGCCTGGCTGACACCGGGTTGGTTAGACCATCAAGCCGTCATCCGTTGACGCTCCGAACAGTTGCAACGCTACCGCCGCCGGCAGCCCGGCGCGTGGCGAGCGCCTTGACCGAAAAGAGCGCGTAGATAATCAGCGGAAGGCAGGCGAGATAGGATGTCCTGATGCCTGCATGTTCGGCAATTAAACCGAGTAGCGGCGGCGCCAGGAAGAAGACGACGAAGGTCATCTGGCCGAGAGCGGCGACGTTGAGATACGCCGCGCGATCAGTGCGCTGGGCTGCTGCCGAGACGGCGAGAGGATAGACCGCGCTGCAGCCGGCGCCCATCAAGGCGAAGCCGGCCAGTGCGACATAGGCATGCGGTGCGCCCCAGACGGCGCAGATGCCGATTGCCGAAAGCACAAGCAGCATCGTGGCGACGGCCCGCGCGCCAAACCGATCGACCAACGGATCGACGAACAGGCGCGCCAGCGCCATGCAAAAGGTAAAGAATGTCAATCCGAGTCCGCCGATGAAGGGCTCGACTGAAAACACGTCGCGCATATAGATCGCCGACCAATCGATCCCGGCACCTTCGACGAGAAAGGCGGCGATGCCGATTACGCAGAGCGGCATTAGCCCCCAGGTAGGAAGCGCTATCGGCGGCGCCTTGCCTTCATCCAACGTGATCCGCGCCGGCGCATCGCGCATGCCGGCGATCGCCCAGATGCCGATGACAAGGACCGCGACAAAGGTCGCGGCGAGATGTAGCTGCATCGAAATACCGGCTTGGCGGACGACCGAGGAGACAAGCGCCGTGACGAAGAAGCCGAGGCTCCAGAAACCATGGGCCCTGTTCATCACGCCGCGTCCCAGTTGCGCTTCGATGCGGTCAATCTCGACGTTGAGATTGATCTCCAGCGCCCCGGCGAGCAGCCCCTCGGCGAAAAACAAACAGAATACGAACGGCGCAGCACCGATCCATGGCACCAGCGACAGCAGCGCAGATGTGCCGAGAACTGTAATGAACGCCGTCGTCCGCGCGCCGAGCCGGGCGATCAAGGGCGAAGACAAAGTCAACGAAATCAAGGCGCCGATCGCAGACCCTATCAACGTCAACCCAAGCTCGGACTTATCGACGCCAAGCGCAACCTGCAAATCCGGCATCCTCGACAACAGCGCCCCCAGCGACACGGCGAAGAGAAAGAAGCAGACATAGATCCGCTGCTGCGGTGCAATTTTCATGATGCAACTCCGGGGATTGACGCGTCGAAGCAGAACACGCGCTTTTGGATCTGTGATGAATACCTCACGGGGACGGAGATCAAAACCTGTTTCTGAGGGCGGGCTTGTTCCAACTGCCCGCCACCAGACCCATATCACACGTCATTGCGCATTATTGCGAAAAGAGCAATTAAATCGAAATAATTGATGCAATTGTTGCCGCGACCGAGTGATGGCAATTTCTCTACATCAGACGAACACAGCGTCGGCTGAAGACGAAACAACGAAGGTCGCAGGACGCGAACATGACCAATTCTCTCTTTTTGACACGCCGCGCCGCTGCCCTCCGGAGCCGCCGTCGCAACGATGGCGCTCTCTACCCCTTTTGAGCTTTGCAGCTAACTCCTCTTCCACCGCCAATTCAATCAAAGGAAACAAGACTATGAATATCGTCACCACCAAGGACGGCGTCGAAATCTTCTACAAGGATTGGGGTCCGAAAGACGCCCAGCCGATCGTCTTCCACCACGGCTGGCCACTGTCTTCGGACGACTGGGACGCGCAGATGCTTTTCTTCATGTCCAAGGGCTATCGCGTCGTCGCCCATGACCGCCGTGGCCATGGCCGGTCCGCCCAGGTCGCAGACGGTCATGATATGGATCATTACGCTGCCGACGCCTTCGCCGTCGTCGAACACCTCGACCTGAAGAACGCCATCCATATCGGCCACTCCACCGGCGGCGGTGAAGTCGCTCGCTATGTGGCCAAGTATGGCCAGCCGGCCGGCCGCGTCGCCAAGGCCGTTCTCGTTTCCGCCGTCCCGCCGCTGATGCTGAAAACAGATAGCAACCCGGAAGGCCTGCCGATCGGCGTCTTCGATGGTTTCCGTTCTGCGCTTGCCGCCAACCGCGCACAGTTCTTCCGCGATGTTCCGGCCGGTCCGTTTTACGGCTTCAACCGCGACGGTGCCAAGGCTCAGGAAGGCGTGATCCAGAATTGGTGGCGCCAGGGCATGATGGGCGGCGCCAAGGCTCATTACGACGGTATCAAGGCTTTCTCTGAAACCGACCAGACGGAAGACCTGCAGGCAATCACCGTTCCGACGCTGGTTCTGCACGGCGAAGACGACCAGATCGTGCCGATCGCTGACTCGGCGCTGAAGTCGGTCAAGCTCTTGAAGAACGGCTCGCTGAAGACCTATCCCGGCTTCTCGCACGGCATGCTGACTGTCAATGCCGACGTGCTGAACGCCGACCTTCTCGCATTCGTTCAGTCCTGACGCAAATGGGTGGCCGCGGCGGAAACCCGCCGTGGCCGCTCGGCCAAATCCTTGACGAAACACTGATTGAGACGATGATGCTGTTAACGCCCGAACTTGTTGCCCTGACCATCAGAAACGTCTGCGACGACGGCCCGGAGCCGGGCTGGACGCCGCTTTCGGAAGCAGAGCTCGATCGTCTCGTCGACAGGATCGAAAGCGATGCGGGCAGCGATCCCGTTTTTGTCTTTGCCTACGGGTCCCTGATCTGGAATCCGGAATTTCAACCAGTCAGCCGCCAGCGTGCCACCGCTCACGGTTGGCACAGGTCCTTTTCCCTGAAAATCAAGCGTTGGCGGGCCACCAGCGACCAGCCGGGTCTGATGATGGCCCTTGAGCGGGGTGGCCAGTGCGACGGTATTGTTTTCGAGCTATCGGCCGATCGGCGGCGTCAAGATCTTCGCGCCCTCGTTGCTCGCGAGATCAAGTATCGCGAGGTCATCGACATGGCGCGGTGGCTTCCCGTGCGAACCCAAAACGGTGCTCGAAAGGCTCTGACATTTTGGGCAAGTACCAAGCGGTCTGGGCTCACGACACCACTGCCCGCCGAGCAGGCATCTTCGCTGATCGCAGGCGCCTGTGGCCAAGGCGGATCCTGCGCCGAGTATCTGCACAATACGATCGTCGATCTGGACGCGGAGGGTATCCGTGACCGCAATTTGTGGCGTTTGCAGGCTCTGGTTGCTGCAGAAATCATCGGCCGCCAGAACATGCCGGGCGGCACGCTGGCGAGCACTCCGCCCGCCGATCAGTGAATTTGGTACTCAGTCGAGCATCACCATATGGGACACGACCTGCTCTTCGAAGAATTTCGAGAACGAAGCTATGCGGGGTGGCAGGGTCTGATAGGGCGGGTAATAGAGCGTCAGCCAGAGGTCCGGCGGCGACCATCCCCGGAGGACGTGGACGAGGCGTCCGGCTCTCAAATGTTCTGCGATATGAAATCCAGGCAGCATCGCAACGCCGGCGCCATCGGCGGCCATGTCGGCAAGCACTTCGCCATTGTTGGCGCTGAACGCCCGGCCGGCCGAGATCGTCATGCTCGATCCACCATCCGACAGCAGCCAGTTCTCCCGTCGGCTTTCGCCGCTATAGGCAAGGCAATCGTCGGGTGTGAGCTCGCTCGGGTGCTGCATCTCGGCGAACCGGCTGCCGGGTGCCGCGACGAGAATGCGCGGAACGACTTGGATCTTGCGCCAGATCGTGAACTTGTCCGATGGTTGGGACGAGATGCGTATGGCAAGGTCGTAATCGTCATCGACGATATTCACGAGTCCGTCTGAGAGCGAGATCTCGAAGCTCATCTTCGGATAGAGTTCCCGGAAGCCCGAAAGGATTGGCGGCAGGACTGCCTTGCCGAACCAGGTCGGCGCACTAATCCTCAGGCGTCCCTGATCGGCCTTATGTGCGTTCCGGACATCCTTGCGGGCATTTTCGAGTGCATCGACGGCCGGCTGTATCTGTGCGGCAAAGACCGCACCATCGGTCGTCAGCGACACCTGGCGCGTCGTGCGCACGAACAGCTGAACCCCGAGATCGTCTTCAAGGGCCGCAATCGCTCTCGTTACAGCAGCCGGGGTCATGTCGAGCTCGCGCGCGACCTGGGCGAAATTCCGCTTCTCGGCCGCCAGCAGGAAGGTTTTCAGGGCTTTATAGTCATTCATCTCGATTATTTCAAAAACGGCAATTCATTCGAAAGAAATATTGCAATTCCGCGATGCAATCAACCCGGTTAAATCGAACGTAACGAACAAGGCCAGAGCAGAAAGGCACAGGTCATGATTAAGGATATCAAGGGACTGCATCACGTCACCTCCATGGCGTCGGATGCAAAGCAGAACAACAGGTTCTTCACCGACACGCTCGGCCTGCGCCGCGTCAAGAAGACCGTCAACTTCGATGACCCGAGCGTCTACCACCTCTACTACGGCGATGAAAACGGCACGCCTGGCACCGTCATGACCTACTTCCCCTTTCCCAACATGATGCTTGGCCGCCCGGGCGTCGGTGAAGTCGGCGAAACCCAGTTCGCCATTCCCAAGGGCGCGCTTTCTTTTTGGAAGGACCGCTTCGCTATACAGGGCGTCGGCGGGGTAGAAGCCGACACGGTATTCGGCGCTAAACGCCTGCGCTTCATCGGTCCTGACGGCGATGGTTTCGCATTGGTCGAGACCGCCGATGATAACCGCGCGGCCTGGATCGGCGAGGGTATGTCAGAAGATGTTGCCATCCGCGGCTTTTCGGGAGCGCGCTTCAACCTTCATGACACAGCAGCCACCGAAGAACTCCTTCGCTTCATGGGCTATGAACGCGCAGAGGCCGAAGGCGACGTCACCCGGTTCATCATTCCAGGTGGCAATGGCGCCGACACGATCGATCTGGCTTTGCTCCCGAAGACGCCGTTTGCCCGCCAGGGTGCCGGGTCTGTCCATCACATCGCCTTTGCCGTAGAAAACCGCGAAAAACAGCTCGAGGTGCGCAAGGCGCTGATGGATACCGGCTATCAGGTCACCCCGGTCATCGACCGCGATTATTTCTGGGCGATCTACTTCCGCACGCCGGGCGGGATCCTGTTCGAAATCGCCACCAACGAGCCAGGTTTCGATCGGGACGAGGATACCGCTCACCTCGGCGAAGCACTCAAGTTGCCGAGCCGCTACGAAAACTTCCGCGAACAGATCGAGGCCAATCTCGAGTCGCTCGCAGCCTAAGATTGAGGTTTCTAACCTCATCACCAGATCAAACACGTCCTTGCCTTTCGACACGGCTGCCTGATGCAGGCAGCCGTGTCGCCGAAGCCGAGGCGCGCGGCCTCATCCTTCTCTCATGTGGCACGCGCCTGAACGTGATCCGTCTGCTACCGCCCCTGACGATTGAATGGGACGTCCTCTCGGAAGGCCTGGATATCCTGGAGGCGGCCATCGAGGCGGCATTTTCCCTGCCGTCCGACACCGCGGCGGTATAGCTTCGCAAGCGAGAACTGTCCTGAGAACTCAGGAGACCCCGGAACGCAGTTCCGCGCCGAGCCAGGCGCGGAAAGCCTCGAGCGGCGGGTAATCGGCCCGCGATTGCGGCCAGACCAGCCAGTAGGATCCCGACCCCGGCACCGATCTCTTCAAGACCGGCACCAGCCGTCCTTCGGCGATTTCACTGTCGGCGAGATAATTCGGAAGAAGGGCGACGCCGAGCCCCGAAATCGCCGCCTGTGTCATCGTCGCGAACTGATCGAAGAGCATGCCCGTCACAATTGCTGGTTCCGAGCCTTGGGCGGCAAACCACAGTCTCCACGCATTCGGCCTGGTTTCCAGCTGCAGAAGGGGCAGGCCGGCCATGTCGCCGGCCGAAGCGATCGGATGTTCGGCAAGCAGCGCCGGTGAAATGCAGGCCGTCAGCCGTTCTTCGAACAGTCGCATGTGATCGGCATCGCGCCAATCGTCCGCACCGAAATGAATGGCGGCATCGAAACCCTCGGCCGCGAAATTGAAGCGCTTGAGCCGTGTTGCCAGGTTGATCGTGATGCCGGGATGTTTGACGAGAAATTCGCCCAGCCGCGGCGCCAGCCAACGCGTGCCGAAGGCCGGCAGGATCGCCAGCGACAGGGCACCGCCGCTCGGATTGGCGGAAAATTCCATGCTGCTGCGCTGAATGAGTTCGAGCGCCCGGCTGACATCCCGCCCGTAGGCATGGGCGGCTTGCGTGGGGATAAGCTTCTGCCTGTGCCGTTCGAAAAGCGGACGGCCGAGCTGTTGTTCCAGATTCTGGACCAAGCGGCTCACCGTGCTCTGGTTCAGGTCGAGTTCGCGCGCCGCCGCTGCGGTCGAACCCGTTCTGAGGAGGGCGTCGAAAGCCGATAGGAGACTTATCGAGGGCAAAAAGCGGCGCGGGCGCATACAGCCTATGCACTCCATGAATGAAGTTAGGCCTAAATAGGGTTTTTTCCCCCTTATCGCAATCGTTATCTACATAGGAAGCCGCTTCGCCATTTCGAGGGGAAATCCGTGACTGCCGATAGAAACGCAACCGCCTTCAAAGCTTCATCCCAAACGAGTGCCTTCGCCTGGGACGATCCCTTCCTTCTCGACGACCAGCTTTCCGAAGAGGAGCGCATGATCCGCGATGCGGCCAGGGCTTTTTCCGAAGCCGAATTGCTGCCGCGTGTTCAGGATGCCTACCTCGAGGAACACACCGATCCTGCGTTGTTCCGATTGATGGGCAAGGCCGGGCTCCTCGGCGTGACCTTGCCGGAGAAATATGGTGCTGCCGGCGCCAATTATGTTGCTTACGGTCTGGTCGCCCGGGAAGTCGAGCGCATCGATTCCGGCTATCGCTCGATGATGAGCGTGCAGTCCTCGCTGGTGATCTATCCGATCTATGCCTACGGATCCGAAGAGCAGCGGGACAAATACCTGCCGGGGCTCGTTTCCGGTGAATTGATCGGCTGCTTCGGCCTGACCGAGCCGGATGCCGGTTCCGATCCGGGCGGCATGAAGACCCGCGCAGAGAAGATCGACGGCGGCTACCGCTTGCGCGGCTCGAAGATGTGGATCTCCAATGCGCCGATCGCCGATGTCTTCGTCGTCTGGGCGAAATCGGAAGCGCATGATGGCCAGATTCGCGGCTTCATCCTCGAAAAGGGAATGAAAGGCCTGTCCGCGCCGAAGATCGGCGGCAAGTTGTCGCTGCGCGCTTCGATCACCGGCGAGATTGTGCTCGACGGCGTTGAGGTCGGCGAGGATACGCTGCTGCCTGGTGTTGCGGGCCTCAAGGGACCGTTCGGCTGCCTCAACCGCGCGCGCTACGGCATTTCCTGGGGCGTGCTCGGCGCCGCTGAGGATTGCTGGTTCCGCTCCCGGCAATATGGGCTCGATCGTATTCAGTTCGGCAAGCCGCTCGCCGGCACCCAGCTTTTCCAGAAGAAGCTCGCCGACATGCAGACGGAGATCGCGCTCGGGCTGCAAGGCAGCCTCCGCGTCGGCCGCCTGATGGATGCGGGCCGGTTCGCGCCTGAAATGGTTTCGATCGTCAAGCGCAACAATTGCGGCAAGGCGCTCGAGATCGCCAGGCACGCTCGCGACATGCACGGCGGCAATGGCATCCAGATCGAATATCATGTCATGCGCCATGCCCAGAACCTCGAAACGGTCAACACCTATGAGGGCACGCACGACGTCCATGCGCTGATCCTTGGCCGCGCCCAGACCGGAATCCAGGCGTTCTTCTGATGGCCGGCCTAAACAGCGCGCCGCTTGCCGGCCTGAAAGTGGTGGAACTCGCCCGCATTCTGGCAGGCCCCTGGATCGGCCAGACGCTTGCCGATCTCGGTGCCGAGGTCATCAAGATCGAAAGCCCGCAAGGCGACGATACCCGCAGCTGGGGTCCACCCTTCATCGAATGGCCAGACGGCAAAGGCGGTACCGAGAAGGTGGCAGCCTATTTTCACGCGGCAAATAGGGGCAAGACCTCAATCACCTGCGATTTCGCCGATCCGGAGGATCTTGCCCGCGTCAGGGCCCTGATCTGCCAAGCGGATGCGTGGTCGAAAACTTCAAAGTCGGCGGATTGAAGAAATTCGGGCTCGACCATGAAAGCGTCGCCGCGATCAATCCGCGCATTGTCTATGTATCCGTCACGGGCTTCGGCCAGACTGGTCCGCGCGCGCAACAGCCGGGCTACGATTTTCTGATACAGGGCATGTGCGGGATCATGGACTTGACCGGCGAGCCCGACGGCGAGCCGCAAAAAGTCGGTGTCGCTTGGATTGATGTCTTCACCGGGCTCTACGGTGTCATCGGCATTTAGGCCGCACTTGCAGAGCGCGAACGCTCCGGCCTCGGCCAGCAGGGCGATCTGGCGCTCTTCGACGTCGGCGTCGCTGTGCTGGCCAATCAGGCGATGAACTACCTCGCAGGCGGCAACGTACCTCGGCGCATGGGCAATGCGCATCCCAATATCGTGCCTTACCAGGTCTTTCCGGCCTCCGACGGCCATCTCATCATCGCCTGTGGCAACGACCGGCAATTCGTAGCTCTCTGCAGCCTGCTGGGCCTTCACGGGGTTGCGGACAACCCGGCCTTTGCCACCAATCCGGCACGGGTGGAGAACCGCGAGACGCTTTGCGCCTTGATAGCGGAAAAGACCAGCCTCAGGCCAAAGGCGGCGCTGATTGCCGACCTCGAGAGGGCAGGCGTTCCGGGCGGGCCGATCAACAGCGTGGCCGAGGCTATCGACGAGCCGCAGATCAAGGCACGCGGGCTGAGGATCGCGCCGGAAGGCCTGCCGGGTTTGAGAACGCCGATCGGCTTGTCGCGCAGCCCCCTGACGCTCGACAAAGCCTCACCGACATTGGGTGACGGACATTGGAGTTTTTCCTCAAGGTGACCGTCGTAGAAAAGCCTCACTTGAAATTGCATTTGCGCAGGGCGAGCGCATCGCGCGGCATACCGAACCTAGCTATTTTCTTTTAGAGATTTTTTGATGTCAGTAGTTCGCAAGCTCCTACTCGGGCTGACTGCAGCGTTGGTCATTGTGATTGTTGCAGGCGCTGGTTGGCTCTGGCAAGTCGCGGGCGCCTATGGGTTCAACTCGATATTGCGTCGCGGCGGAACCTATTGGATCACCGTGAAGCCTGACGACGAGCGGCTATCCGACTCGATGCAATTGGCGTTGAAGAGCCCTGTCCCGTCCGTGCAGCCGGGGCCGCTGGCATGGCAACAGCCGGAGCCTGGCTTCGAGGTGGCGGAGCTGCCGGTGCTAGCCGATGGTCGCGAAGTCGATCGCATTTTTCTGAGCAGGATTGATCCGGCGCGCTTCCGCTTCGTCGTCCATAATGCACCCAAGGGTGATACGGGTATTGACGAGTGGGAATATGCCTTGCCCAAGGCTGTGCTGATCGTCAACGGCAGCTATTACGATACGCATGGTCGGCCCGACACGCCCTTCATCAGTGAGGGCATTGCGCTGGGTCCCCAGCAGTATGATGCGAAGGCCGGGGCCTTCATTGCGGATGCAAACTCTGCCGACATACGTGACCTGACCCATCAAGATTGGCAGAGCGCCTTTGCCGCTTCGACGAATGCCATGGTTTCCTATCCGCTCCTGATCGGTGACGATGGCAAAACCCATGTGAACGTGAAAAGTCGCTGGCTGGCCAATCGCACCTTTGTTGCCAAGGACGGTTCCGGCCGTATTGTAATCGGCACCACAAAGGAAGCGTTCTTTTCCCTCGATCGGTTGGCGGAGTTTCTCAAGGCGTCTCCGCTGGATCTCAAGGTTGCCCTCAACCTCGACGGCGGACCCATCGCATGCCGCAGCGTCCGACTGAACGGATATAGTCAAAAGTTCTATGCTCGATGGGAGGCGCAGGTCGACGACGACAACGTCAAATTGCTGCGCTGGCCGATTCCACAGGCCACCTGGGCCATGCCAATGGTTTTGACGGTCGAGCATAGATAGCGAAAGGAACAGCAAGTCAGAGATGAGAGAACTCCGCCGGCATTCTGGTCGCGAGTGTCAAGTTCGAATCCTTTCGAGGCGTTCTCAATGGCGGGCCGGCGTTCACCACGCCGCCCCGCCGATTCATGCATTCGTTTTCATCAGCGGACAGATTTGAAAGCCGCACGAAGCTCTTCGGTGAAAAGCTGAGGCTGTTCCCATGCCGCAAAGTGGCCGCCTCTCGCGACTTGATTATAGTAGAACAGGCTCGGATAGGCCTGCTTGCTCCAGCTTTCGGGCGCTTGATAAATCTCCTTTGGGAATACGGAGATGGCGACGGGGACCTTGATGTCTTTGGTGTGCTGCGTCTCGGCACTGAAATTGTTGTTGTTGTTTTCCCAATAGAAACGCGAGGACGATGCTCCCGTGTTCGTCAGCCAGTAGAGTGTGATGTCGTTGAGCATTTCGTCTCTGGAGAGAACGCGCTCGGGGACGCCATCGCTGTCGCTCCACTGCGCGAACTTTTCGTACATCCATGCCGCAAGACCGGCCGGCGAATCAGATAGCGAATAACCGATCGTCTGCGGTCGCGTCACCATCAGGGCGCCGTAGGCGGCATTTCGTCCGAAAAACGTGCTGAGCGACTGGAAGGCTTGCCGCTCGGGAGGCGTCAGGTTTGACGGCGCGGGGTCGCCGCTGTTGATGGCCTTGGTCAAGTCGCCGGGGATTGTCGCCGGCATATTGAGATGTATTGCCAGAAGCCCCTTTGGTGCCTGGCGAGCAAGCGCATCGGAGATGACCGAGCCGTGATCCCCGCCCTGTGAAACATAGTGCTGATATCCAAGGCGTTTCATCAGGGTGTCCCACGCCCGCGCCGTGCGCTCAGGCCCCCAGCCGAGATCCGTGGGCTTCCCCGAAAAGCCGTAGCCGGGGATGGAAGGGACGACGACATCGAATGCATCCTCAGCCCGCCCGCCGTAAGCCGTGGGGTCGGTAAGAGGCCCGATCGTCTTGAGGAACTCGAATGTCGAGCCGGGCCAGCCGTGTGTCAGGATGATGGGGAGAGCATCGGGGTGGCGAGAGCGAACGTGGATGAACTGGATATCGACGCCGTCGATCGTCGTGATGAATTCCGGCAGCGCATTGAGTTGCGTCTCGGCCTTTCGCCAATCGTAATCGGTTCCCCAATAGCGGACCAACTCCTGGACTTGCGCCAGTTGAATGCCCTGGGATGAATCGCCAACGGTTTCCTTATCGGGCCAGCGCGTCTCCGCAATGCGCCCGCGCAGATCGTCTAGCTGAGATTGTGGCACGTGAACCTGGAACGGGCGGATGCTCTCGTCGCGATCGGTCGTATTCAACGATGGGGCCGAAACGACGTCGGCGGCGTTTGCCTGAACGACATATCCGCCGGGAGCGAGGGTAATGGCGACCATCGTCACGGCGATGAAGCGGCCGTATTTCTGCGGGGAAGCCTTTGCGGTCTCAGTCATAGGTACTCTCCTTTGCTTACGCTCTGTTTGCGCAAAGGAGGTTATGGCGGCGATGTATCTGAGATGTTTGGAGAATTGCCGGAAGTGTATCAAAACGTAGGAGGGTATTAGCAGGCTCGCTTTGCCGGTCATTGACTCCAGCGGGCGCACGGTGGAGCGTCCGCCAGTGCGGCGATCGATTTGGCGATTGCGCCTGTGGAGCCGGATTGGGGCGTCGAGGTAGCGCGATCTGTGGCGCGCAAGCTTTCGGCGATGACCTGAGCAGCATCTGTTCGGGCGGATGAAAATATTTTCTAAAATGGGTGTTCTTTGGAATTTGATGTTCCATTCATGGGTCAAATCGGACGGCGCGCTCATTGCATGTAATCTACTTAATTTATAGGGTTTATATAAATTGGAGGAGCCCATGCAGGAACTGCGTGTCATTGGAATATCTGGAAACGTGAAGGCTCCGTCCCGAACATCGGCGCTGGTCGCGTCCGTCCTTCGCCGTATCGAGTCCGAGCTTGGCTTGCCCGGGCGGCACATCGATTTGGCTGTATCTGCACCGGCGCTCTTTCGAGCCTTGCGGGCCGACCAGCTGGATGAGGAAGGCGCGGAGATCGTGCGCTCGGTAGAGAGCGCGGATGTCCTGGTCGTCGGTTCCCCGGTTTATCGCGCTTCGTATAGCGGAGCACTCAAGCACCTGTTCGACCTGGTTCACTACGAGTCACTAATCGGCAAACCCGTGATTCTCGCCGCAACGGGCGGAACGCCATTGCACGGTTTGATGATCGACCATCAGCTCCGTCCGCTGTTCAGCTTCTTCAAGGCGCTGCCGCTGCCGACGTCGGTCTATGCGCTCGAAAGCGAGTTCGACTCATACGCCGTTGCAAGTCCGGACATCCAGAAACGGATCAGGGCAGCCGTGCGCGAACTGGAACTGATCGTTCCGCACGCCAGGGCACTCGCCTTGGCCCGTGCCGAAGAACAATCGCGGCTGATCGCCTGACAAACACGAATAAGCATGGAGAGACCGATGTCACAATCGAAGAAAGAACCTTTGAAGTTTGCCTACTGGGTGCCGAACGTATCGGGCGGCCTGGTCATCAGCTCGGTTGAGCAACGTACCGATTGGGGCATCGACTACAATCGCAAGCTCGCCCAGATCGCTGAACGGTCGGGATTTGAGTTTGCCTTGAGCCAGATTCGCTTCACGGCCGGATATGGCGCCGACAACCAGCACGAGTCGGTCTCCTTTTCCCACGCCCTTCTTGCGGCCACTGAGAAGCTTCGTGTCATTGCCGCCGTCCTGCCCGGGCCGTGGAACCCGGCGCTGCTTGCCAAGCAGATCGCCACCATCAGCCACCTCACCAACGGCCGTGTCGACGTCAACATCGTCTCCGGCTGGTTCCGCGGCGAGTTCGCCGCCATTGGCGAGCCTTGGCTCGACCATGACGAACGCTATCGCCGCTCCGAGGAGTTCATCCGTGCGATCCGCGGCATCTGGACGGAAGACGTCTATAACCTGCGCGGCGATTTCTATCGCTTCACGGATTATTCGATGAAGCCGAAGCCGATCGGCGGCATTCCACAGGTGTTCCAGGGCGGTTCCTCGCGCGCGGCTCGTGACATGGCGGCCCGCGTGTCCGATTGGTACTTCACCAATGGCAACACGCCGGAAGGTCTGAAGGACCAGGTCGATGACATCCGCACCAAGGAAAAGGCTTTCGGCAAGACCTGGCGCACGAAGATCGGCATGAATGCCTTCGGCATCGTCCGCTCTTCGGAGAAGGAAGCGCAGGAGGTCCTCCAGGAGATCCTCGACAAGGCCATCCCCGAGGCGGTCAAGGGTTTCCACCACGAGGTTCAGAATGCCGGGAATTCCTCGCCGGAGCGCGAAGGCAACTGGGCGAAATCCACCTTCCAGGATCTGGTGCAATACAATGACGGTTTCCGTTCAAACCTGATCGGCACGCCGGAACAGGTGGCCGAACGCATCATCGGTCACAAACGGGCGGGCGCGGACCTCATTCTGCTCGGCTTCCTGCATTTCCAGGAAGAGGTGGAATATTTCGGCAAGCACGTCCTGCCGATCGTCCGTGAACTCGAAGCGATCGAAGACCAGCGGCTGGAAGCCGCCGAGTAACGGCTTCCTTCCCAAACTGAAAAGCGAACGGCTCCCCATTCTAGGGGAGCCGGATGGTGGCGTGTGTCTTCAGGCAAGGCCTGCGGTCCCCGCGCACAACGGAGCAGACAATGGTGAATGCGCATTACACGGCACTCGATGAGACCTCTACGGTGAGGGAATATTCCCCGCTGCCGGTGTCCGGTCCATCGAGCCGTCGGGCGGCGGATGTCGACAGCAATGCGCTGAGCCATCCGCCGATATTGGCGCTCTCGGGCATCACGCTCTCCTTCGGCGGCGTCACGGCGATTGCCAATGTCGATCTTGCGGTCCAGCCAGGCGAGATCCGCGCGATCATCGGCCCGAACGGCGCCGGCAAAAGCTCTCTGATCAACGTGATTTCAGGGCAATACCGGCCGGATGCCGGCCATGTCAGCCTCAATGGCAAGACCTATGCGCAGGTGCCGGCGCAGAAAGCCGCGCGGCTGGGCATCGCCCGCACCTTCCAGAACCTTGCCCTGTTCAAGGGACTGACGGTTCTTGAAAACGTCATGACCGGCCTGACATTCCAGCGCCGCTCGACTTTCATCGGCCAGGTGTTCGGTTCGCCCCGCGCCCGCCGTGAGGAGCGCGAGGCGCGTGAACGGGCGCGGCAGGTCATCGGCTTCCTGCACCTCGGCCGTGTCCATGACCAGCTTGCCGGCTCGCTGCCCTATGGCTTGCAGAAGCGCGTCGAGCTTGCCCGGGCGCTGGTGCCCGATCCGCAGATCCTGCTGCTCGACGAACCGATGGCAGGCATGACCGCCACCGAAAAGCAGGAAATGGCAGGTTTCGTCCGCGCTGCACGGGAGGGTTACGGCACGACGATCATCCTGATCGAACACGATATCGGCGTGGTCATGGGACTTTCCGACCGGATCGCCGTGCTCGACTACGGCCGCAAGATCGCCGACGGCACGCCGGCCGAAGTGCGCGCCGACCAGGCCGTCATCGATGCCTATCTTGGCGTTGCCCGCGAGGACCAGGAAGAGGCGGACGTCTGATGGAAAGCTTCGACTACCTCTTCTTCTTCGAGGTGCTGACTGGCGGATTGCTGTCCGGCGTCATGTATTCGCTCGTCGCGATCGGTTTCGTGCTGATCTACAAGACCTCGGGTGTCTTGAATTTTGCGCAAGGCGCATTGCTCCTGTTTGCTGCTCTCACATTCGTTTCGCTGGTCGAGCGCGGAGTGCCTTTCTATCTCGCGCTTGTGCTCACCTTCGCTATCATGGTTCTGCTGGGCATCGGTATCGAACGCGCAGTGCTCCGGCCGCTCGTCAACAAGCCGCCGATCACGCTGTTCATGGCGACGCTCGGGCTTTCCTACGTCATCGAGGGAGCTGCCCAGCTTCTCTGGGGCACGCAGGTCCATGCCTTGGAACTCGGCATCGAGGACGTGCCCTTCGAATTTTATGGTGTCTTCATCTCGCAGTTCGATGTCTTCGCTTCGGCGGTCGCAGCGCTCATGGTCATCGGGCTGACGCTCTTCTTTCGTTACACCCGGGTCGGCCTGACCTTCCGCGCCGTGGCGGACGACCAGTTCGCGGCACTCGCCGTCGGGCTTCGCCTGCCGCGCATCTGGGCCACCGTCTGGGCAACCTCGGGGCTCGTCGCACTGGTCGCAGGCCTTCTCTGGGGTGCGCGCAGCGGCGTGCAGTTCTCGCTCTCGTTGGTGGTCCTGAAGGCCTTGCCGGTGCTCGTGCTCGGCGGTTTCGATTCGATCGCCGGCGCCATCATCGGCGGCCTGCTGATCGGCGCCTCGGAAAAGCTCGCCGAAGTCTATATCGGCGAATATTTCGGCGGCGGCATCGAGGGCTGGTTCGCCTACGCGATCGCGCTGGTCTTCCTGCTTATCCGCCCCTCCGGCCTGTTCGGCCAGAAGCTCGTGGAAAGGGTCTGAGCCATGGCTGCCATCACCTCCCAACCCATCGTTTCGGCAAAACTTCCAGGCTGGATCGCGCCGCTCGCCATCCTCATCATCGCCTTCGCCATTGTGCCCTTTATCGGCTCGAGCTATCTGATCGAAGCGCTGCTGCTGCCGTTCCTGGCATTGTCGCTGGCCGGCGTCGGCCTCAACATGCTCACCGGCTATGCCGGGCAGGTATCGCTCGGCAGTGCTGCCTTCATGGCGGTCGGCGCCTTCGCCGCCTTCAATTTCAATCTGCGTCTCGAAGGCCTGCCACTTCTCGTCTCCATCGCGCTCGCCGGCGGTATCGCGGCTGCGGTCGGCATCGTCTTCGGCCTGCCAAGCCTGCGCCTGCGCGGCTTCTATCTCGCGGTTTCCACGCTTGCAGCACAGTTCTTCGTGCAATGGGCACTGACGAAGTTCGGCTGGTTCTCCAACGACAACCCGTCCGGCGTGATCGACGCGCCGAAGCTCACCATCGCCGGCATCGATTTCGACAGTTCGATTGGGCGCTACTATTTCTCGCTGATCATCGTCACTGCGCTCACCCTCTTTGCCTGGCGCGTCGCGTCCTCGCAGACCGGCCGCAATTTCATCGCCATTCGCGACAATGAGACGGCGGCCCGGATCATCGGGGTGCCGGTGCTGCGCACCAAGCTGCTCGCCTTCGCACTCTCGTCCTTCATCATCGGGGTCGCCGGTGCGCTCTGGGCCTTTGCCTACCTGCGCACGGTGGAGCCGGCCGGCTTCAATCTCGACCGGTCGTTCCAGATCCTGTTCATCGTCATCATCGGCGGGCTGGCGACGATCCGCGGCGCGTTCCTGGGCGCGGCGCTGATGGTGGTCTTTCCGGTTGTGCTGTCGCGGGTCGGATCGTTCCTCCTGGGCGATCTGTTCGATTCCGACGTGCTCGACATGAGCCAGCGCATCGTCATCGGCGCACTCATCATCGCCTTCCTGATCCTCGAACCCGATGGGCTCGCGGCACTCGGAAGGCGGCTGACCAGACGGTTCAGGCGCAGCAGCCCCGAACCCGTCGGCTGAGCAGCCACATCATCATCTTCAAAATGCATTGGGACGCCGGCAGAGCCGGTCAACAGAGGGAGTTTGTCCAATGAAAAGTCTGAAAACCACATTCAAGGCGGCGGTCGCAGCGCTTGCCATCATCGGTGGAGCCGGCTTGATGCCTGCCCATGCCGATGAGCAATATTTCCCGCTGCAGAGCTATCGCGTCGGACCTTATGCCGCTGGCGGCACCGGTTTTTTCGGTGGTTTCATCGACTACCTGAACCTGATTAACACTCGCGACGGCGGCGTGAACGGCGTCAAGCTCACCTGGGACGAATGCGAAACCCAGTATGAGGTCGAGCGCGGCGTCGAATGCTACGAGCGCCAGAAGAGCCATCCAAATGCGGCGGCGTGGAATCCGCTTTCGGTCGGCATCGCCTACGCCATGATCGACCGCATCACCGGCGACAAGGTGCCACTGATCACGGTGAACCATGGCCGCACCGACTCCACCGACGGGCGCGTCTTCCCCTATGTCTTCCCGCTGCTACTCAACCCCTATTCGGAAACCTCGGGCATCGTGAACTACCTTGCCTCTAAGGAAGGTGGCCTCGACAAGCTCAAGGGCAAGAAGATCGTCGTCCTCTATCACGGTTCGCCTTATGGCAAGGAGACCATTCCGATCTATGAATTGCTGGCCGAGAAGTATGGCTTCACCGTTCAGCAGATCGAAGTCCCCCATCCCGGCAACGAGCAGCAGTCGCAGTGGCTGACGATCCGCCGCGCCAAGCCGGATTATGTCGTTCTGCGCGGCTGGGGCGTGATGAACCCGGTGGCGCTGAAGACGGCGGCCAAAGTCGGCTTCCCCGCCTCCAAGATCGTCGGCAATGTCTGGTCGAATTCGGAAGAGGACGTCATCCCCGCAGGCGAGGCGGCGATCGGCTATACCGCGATTACCACCCAGGCTTCGGGCGAGCAGTATCCTGTCCTGCAGGAAGTTGTGAAGACGCTCTACGATCACGGCAAGGGCAATCTGGAAGACAAGAAGCGCATCGGCTCGGTCTACCACAACCTCGGCATCGTCAATGGCATCCTGAATGTCGAGGCGATCCGCACCGCACAGGAAAAGTTCGGTAAGCGTACGCTAACCGGCGACGAAGTGCGCTGGGGCTTCGAGCACCTGAAGCTCGACGAGGCCAAGGTCGCAGCCCTCGGCGCCAAGGACCTGTTCCACTCCATCAACGTCACGTGGGACAACCACGAAGGCGATGGTTACGTGACCTTCCAGCAATGGGACGGCAAGAAGTGGAACGTCGTCTCCGACTGGATCGCGCCGGACTGGAAGCTGCTGCGCCCGATCATCGAAAAATCCTCGGAAGCCTACGCCAAGGAAAAGGGCATCAAGCTGCGCACGGCGGCCGATGCTGAAGGCATTGCGACCACGAACTGACGAGTTGAGGGATGGCGCAAGCCGCCATCCCTCATCCCATAACCCGGTGCGGCAGATCCGGTTGCCTGCGCCGCGCCTCTCTTGCTGATTGATTTTGGAACGAGTGACATGTCCGACGAAACGATCCTTCTCGATATCAAGTCCGTGCATGCCGTCTACAGCAAGACCATCAAGGCCCTGAATGGCGTGAGCTTTCAGTTGCGGCGCGGAGAAATCCTCGCCCTTCTCGGGTCGAATGGTGCGGGCAAGACGACGGCCCTGAAGGCCATCTCGAACCTGCTGCCTGCCGAACGAGGCCAGGTGACGTCGGGCACGATCCGTTTCGAAGGCCGCGATGTGCTGAGCGAGAAGCCTGCCAATCTGGTTCGATCAGGCCTGGTTCAGGTGCTCGAAGGGCGGCACTGCTTCAAGAGCCTGTCGGTCGAGGAAAATCTCGTCTCCGGCGGCCTCGGGCGCTCGTCATCCAGGCGCGAGATCGCTGCCGACCTCGAGCGGATCTATGTCATTTTCCCCAGACTCAAGGAGAAGCGTCGTACGGCGTCAGGGCTGACTTCGGGCGGCGAGCAGCAGATGACGGCGATCGGCCGCGCGCTGATGTCGCGGCCACGGCTGCTTGTTCTCGACGAGCCCTCTATGGGTCTGGCACCCCTCGTGATCAAGGATATCTTTCGCTCGCTCAAGGCGCTGAACCGCGAGGACGGGCTTTCCATCCTGGTTGCCGAACAGAATTCGACGGTGGCGCTTCAATACGCCGACCACGCCACCGTCATCGAAAACGGCCTCGCCGTGCTATCGGGTTCCGCCGCCGAATTGCGCAGCCGTGACGACATCAAGGCTTTTTATCTCGGCGAAGGCGCGGCCTTCGCCCATGACAGGCCGGCGGCCTGATCCCACTCACATCCATCACCCAGAAGGGAGACCAGAATGAACGTCATTGCCAAAACAGACAGGGTTGCCGTACCCGGCGTCAAGCGGCCGGAAAAGCCTGCGCACATCATCAAGGACGACGCAGAAGCGATCGCTGTCGCCCACCGGCTCGCCGCGGAGTTCGTCAAAGGTTCCGCGGATCGTGATCGCGAGCGGATCTGGCCGGCGGAAGAGCTGAATGCCTTCTCGCAGAGCGGGCTCTGGTCGATCAATGTGCCCAAGGCATTCGGCGGACCGGAGGTCTCCTACGTCACGCTTGCAAAGGTGGTCGAGATCATCTCCGAGGCGGATTCGTCGATCGGACAGATCTCGCAGAATCATCTCGGCGTCGTAGCGGCAATCCGTACGGTTTCAGACAAAGTGCAACAGGAACTGTTGTTTGGCGAAATCCTCAAGGGCACCCGCTTCGGCAATGCTTTTTCGGAATTCGGTTCCAAACGCGCGGTCGATTTTGAAACCAGGTTTGTCGACCGTGGCGACCACGTCGTGGTGACCGGTCGGAAATTTTATTCGTCCGGCGCCTTGCTTGCCCACAAGGTACCGATCGTGGCGCTCGATGACGAGGGCCGCGCCTGGTACGCGATCGCCGATCGCGATGCGCCGGGCTTGACCGTCATCGACGACTGGTCGAGCTTCGGCCAGCGAACCACGCTCTCGGGCACTGTCATCCTGGACAACGTCAAAGTCGAAAAGGCCTGGCTGGTGCCAGGATACAAGGGCTACGACAAGCCGACGGCGGACGGCGCCATCTTCCAGATCATCCAGGTTGCCGTCGATACCGGCATTGCATCGGCAGCGATCAAGGAGACGATCGACTTCGTTCGAACGAAGTCCCGCGCCTGGGTGGACAGTGGTCTCGACCACGCCTGGGATGATCCTTACACGATCCAGGCGGTCGGCGCCCTCCAGCTTCGCCTGCACGCGGCGCAGGCACTGCTCGACAAAGCCGGACATGCGATCGACCGGGCGGTTGCCAGTCCCAATGCCGACACCGTGGCGGAAGCCCAGGTGTTCACCGCCGAGGCCAAGATCCTCTCGACCGAGATCGCTATCGAGGCGACCAACAAGCTGTTCGAACTGGCGGGCACGCGCTCGACGCTTGCCGAGCACAATCTCGACCGACATTGGCGCAATGCCCGGACGCATACGCTGCACGATCCGGTGCGGTGGAAATACTCGATCCTCGGCAAATACTTCCTCAATGGAGAGAAGCCGCCGCTGCACGCTTGGAGCTAAAGCGGGGCCCCCGTTCGGCGCCGAAACCGGAATACAGGAGTGGCGAGAGAGATCGCCACTGCCTGCTATTTCGGTGTTCTCGATGCCGAGATCGGAAACGGAGTTCTATGTTTCCGATGTCGTCGAGCTTAACGCCGTCGAAAGCCCGCCGAAGCTTTGGGCGCAAAACCTTTCAATCGGCGAGAGGCAGGGCTTAATCCGGTCGCAAGGTCTTGCCCGATACCGCATCAAAAAGATGAAGCTTCCCCGGCCGAGCGGCGATCGTCACGACCTGTCCCGGCGCAAAATCGTGCCGTTCGGAAAACACCGCGACAAGCTCGCCAGGCCCGTAGCGCAGGAACACCATCGTCTCATGGCCGGTTGGTTCGGTGACGTTGACGGTCGCCTTGAGCCCGCTTTCGGCGAGAGACAGGTGTTCAGGCCGAACGCCCAGGAGCACGGGCTGCCCGTCCGAGACCTCTGGCGTGAAACCGAGCGCAATCTCGTCGCCGGTCTCCGTGACGAAGATCGCGCCTTCGGCCTTGTAGCGGCCTTTCAGCAAATTCATCGACGGCGAACCGATGAACGTTGCCACGAACGTGTTGCTAGGGCGGTCGTAGAGTTCCAGAGGCGTGCCAACTTGTTCGATCTTGCCGCCCTGCATCACCACGATCTTGTCAGCCATGGTCATGGCTTCGACCTGGTCGTGGGTGACATAGATAGTCGTGGTCCTCAGCCGCTGGTGCAGCTCCTTGATCTCCTTGCGCATCTGCACGCGGAGCTTGGCATCGAGGTTTGACAGGGGTTCGTCGAACAGGAACACTTGCGGCGATCTGACGATGGCTCGACCCATCGCGACGCGCTGGCGCTGACCACCGGAAAGCTGGCGCGGATAGCGGTCCAGATAGGGCACGAGGTCGAGTGTCTCGGCCGCCGCCTGCAGGCGCTGTTTGATGACGTCGGCCGGCTGCTTCTGGAGGCGCAGTGCAAAGACCATGTTTTCGGCGACGGTCTTGTGCGGATAGAGCGCATAGCTCTGGAAGACCATCGCGATGTCGCGGTCCTTCGGCGGCAGATTGTTAACGACCTTTCCGCCGATCGAAATGGTGCCGCCGGTAATGCTTTCGAGCCCCGCGACCATGCGCAAGAGGGTCGACTTGCCGCAACCGGATGGGCCGACAAGCACCACGAATTCACCGTCGCGAATCTCGATATCTACGCCATGCAGGACACTTAAGGTGCCATAGGCCTTCCGTGCCTCTGAAATATTGACTTCAGCCATGTGCCTCCCACTTGCTTTAAAGCGCCCGAGCCGTCTCGGGGTCATCATGTCTTGCCGTCTATTTTCGAGCCTACGGTCGGGCAAACCGCCCTTTGCGCCTGCTCGAAAGCACCCGGCAAACCTCCTCCATGAAACGTTTCATTTCTTGTTGACTTTTTCCGCTGGCCGCCTGATGTTCGAAAACGAGACCGGGAGGAGCGGTTTCAAGCAGGATATGAAACGTTTCATTTCCGTGTTTACCAGATAGTTTTGCACCAGGCCAGTTTTAAAATCGGACTGGAGTAAGCCCGGCAGGACCGGTTGGGCACAGCGCAACAAACGTGGAGGAGGAATCCATGAAAGTCGAAATATACGATGCACTGATGCGCCGTCAGGCAAGCCGCCGTGATGTCTTGCGCGGAACGGCGAGCGCTGCGGCTCTGCTCGGCCTGTCCGGCGCAATGGGCGGAATTCCCGGCATGGCATTTGCCGCCGATGATCTGCGCGCCCAGATCCTGAAAATTCCCGGGGTAGGGAAGGGCTCGCCCACGGACGCAGACTGGCAGAAGGTGGGCGAGCTCTGCCTCGGTCCGACCAAGGCCAATGTCAAGCAGGGCGAATTGGCTGGTGTCGAGCTGACCTTCATGGGGCTCAACAACCAGAATCTGCATAACTTCCTGTTCCGCGGTTTCCTGAAGCCGTGGGAAGCCTATACGGGCGCCAAGATCAACTGGATCGACCTTGCCCAGGCCGACTACAATGCCCGCCTTCAGCAGTCGATCGCGACCGGCACGGTTGATTTCGACATTCTGGAAATGGGCGCTCCTTTCGAAGGCGACACCGCCGGGCGCGGACTGCTGGACGAGATGCCTGATTGGGTGGCAAAGCAGATCGAGGCCGACGATCTGGTGAGCTACCTGAAGCCGCCGGTCGGCACCTGGGGCGGCAAGACCTATCGCGTGACGATCGATGGCGACTGCCACACCTTCGCCTATCGCAAGGATTACTTCGGCGCAGGTTCAATCAGCGGCATGGCCGAGCCGCCGAAGACCTGGCAGGAAGTCAACGAAGCTTCCAAGGCCTTGATCGGCAAGACCGATCCGCTGACCGGCCAGCCGGCCTACGGCTATCTCGACCCGCTCAAGGGCTGGGGCGGGTTCGGTTTCTATTTCATCGAAAACCGCGCGACGGCCTATGCCAAATATCCCGGTGATCCGGCCTGGCTGTTCGATCCTGACAACATGAAGCCGCTGGTCAACAACCCCGCCTGGGTCCAGGCGATCCAGGACGTCCTGGATCTTATCGCAGCCAAGGCCTATCCGGCCGACCAGATCAATGCCGACCCTGGCACCACGGCCTTTTCCCAATTCCTGGCGGGCACCGGTGCAATGCTGATGTGGTGGGGCGATGTCGGCTCCAGCGCGCGCACCTCTGATACCTCGGTCGTGGGCGATGTGGTCGGCTTCGGCATCAACCGCGGTTCCAATCGCGTCTACAACCGCAAGACCGGTCAATGGGAAGACAAGTATAACGAAGCCCCCAACATGGCCTATCTCGGCTGGGGCATCTATGTCACCAAGCAGGTCTCCGGCGACGAGAAGAAGCGCAAGGCGGCCTGGTCTGCTGCCGCCCATCTCGGCGGCAAGGATCTGTCTCTTTGGACGTCGGCCTATCCCTCCGGCTTCCAGCCCTACCGCCAGTCCAACTTCAACTACGACGAATGGGAAAAGGCAGGTTACGACCGCGCCTATATCGAGGACTATCTCGGTTCGAACGCCGACAGCTACAACCATCCGAACGCTGCCATCGAACCGCGCATACCCGGTATCTTCCAATATTATTCCGTTGCGGAGGATGAGCTGGCGAAGGGTTTTGCCGGACAGTACAAATCGGCACAGGAAACCGCAGATGCAATTGCGGCCGCCTGGGAAAAGATCACCGACCAGATTGGCCGCGATAGCCAGCTGAAACTCTATCGGGCGAGCCTCGGGCTCTGATCACTTGATTAAACGCGCTGGCGGGTCGGAAGCGATTCCGCCAGCGTCCATTCTGTCCGGGCGAGGAATATCATGTCGACAGTCGAAGGCGACCTGCTCCACACCGTCGAAGCCGGCTCCATTTCCGCGAGCCGTCGTTTTTGGGGCCGCTTAGCTCTGTGGTTGAGCGCCATATGGTTCATAACATCGTTTGTATTGCAGGGCGCCCATGAACTGGCCTGGATCGATTGGGGCTTCGCGAACTGGCGTCCGGTTCTTTATGCCTATTTTCTCTGGGCCGTAGTTCTTTGCGTCACCCGCGTCGTCATTTATGGCGAGACGGGCAAGAAGGCGCTTTTTGTTCTGCCGGCTGCGCTTTTCGTCGTGTCGATGGTGGTATTTCCGCTGCTCTTCGCGCTCTGGATCGGCTTTTCCGATTGGAACCTCGCCTCCTCGACCGGACGGCGGTTCAACGGCCTCGACAATGTTCGCCGGATGATCGCGGACCCGTTCTATGCCAACGCCCTGCTCAATATGATCCTGTATTGCCTGGCGATCGTGGTCGAATATGCGATCGCCTTCGGTCTGGCCTTGCTGCTCAATCAGGAAATCCTTGCCCGCAAGTTCTGGCGCGTCACCTTCCTGGTGCCCTTGATGCTGTCGCCGGTGGCGGTGAGCTGGATGGTCGGCAAGTCGATGATGGAGACCCGTTTCGGCCCGGTCGCCCGCTTCGCCCGCTGGCTCGGCTGGGAAAATCCCTCCTTCTTCGGCGATCCGCTGACGGCGCGGCTCTCGATCATGATCATGGATGCCTGGACCTTCATTCCCTTCATGATGATCATGCTGCTTGCCGGATTGCAGGCCTTGTCCAAGGAGGTGCTGGAGGCGGCCGAAGTCGACGGCGCCACCAAGTGGCAACGCTTTTGGCAGGTGATCTTCCCGCTCATGCTACCGGTGTCGGTAACGGCGGTGATGATCCGCATCATCTTCAAGCTCAAGCTTGCCGACATCATCATCACGGTGACATCGGGCGGCCCCGGCGGGGCAACCGATTCCGTCACTAGTTTCATTTATCGCGAATACCGCGACCGTTCGAATGTCGGATATGGGACCCTGCTCGCGCTTGTCTATCTGGTCATCATCGTCCTTGGTATGACGGTGCTGATGAAAATTTCCGACCGTATCGTGAAGCGGATGACAGGAAGGCTCTGATGGTTCGGATCGATTTCGATAAATACGCGCGCGGCCAGCGCATTCGCTGGTGGGCCATGCGCTTCGCCGTCTACAGCCTGCTCGTCATCTGGGCATTCGTCTGCATCTTCCCGCTGTTCTGGACGGTTTCGACCTCGTTCAAAACCGCCGCGGATGTCATGCGCGGCAACCTGGTCCCCTGGTTCAACTTTGCGCCCAACTGGCTCGGATGGCGTTCGCTGGGGCTCTCTCCGGATACGATTTCTCAGATATCGACGGTGCGTGACGAGTTCATGCGCAGGCTCTGGAACAGCGTCATCATTTCCGTCACGGCATCCGCCCTTGCGGTCCTACTCGGATCGCTCGCGGCCTATGGCCTCAGCCGCTTTTCCTATAAGTTCGGCCATATGCGGAACGCCGACATTTCCTTTTTCTTCCTGTCGCAGCTCATTATGCCGCCCGTCGTCCTCGCCCTGCCGTTCTTGGTTCTCTACAAGGAGCTGGCGCTGCTGGACACTTATGTGGGGATGATCGCGGTCTATACGCTGATGGTCCTGCCGATTGTCGTCTGGATCATGCGCGACCAGTTCGCCACCATACCGGTAGAGCTCGAGGAGGCTGCGCTCGTCGACGGTCTGTCGATCTGGGGCGCGTTTGCCCGCATCATCGTGCCGCTCGTTCTGCCGGGCATGGTTGCCGCGTTCCTCCTGGCGCTGATCCTGTGCTGGAACGAATATTTCTTCGCGGCACTGCTGACGTCCACCAACACCAACACATTGCCGGTGATGATTGCCAGCCAGACAGGCAGCCAAGGCATCAATTGGTGGTCGATGGCTGCCCTTTCCACCGCCGGTATCCTTCCGCTAGTGGTCGTCGGCGTCGTGCTGGAAAAACACATCATCGCCGGAATGACCGCGGGCGCGGTGAAGTAGCTGCGGGATATCGAAAATGTCAAAGATGCCTACAGTCAAGGATGTCGCCCAGTATGCGGGCGTCTCTGTGGGCACCGTTTCGCGTGTGCTGTCGGGCGAAGCCGCGGTCAAGACCGCACTGCGTGAAAAGGTCAACGACGCCATATCGGCGCTCGGTTACCGGCCCAATGTGACCGCGAGAGCACTGCGCACCAGCAGAACCGATGTCATCGGCCTCGTCGTTCCCGACATCACCAATCCATTCTTCGCGCAGCTTGCGGCAAGCGTCGAGCACGCGGCGCTCGAATGCGGGCATAGCCTCATGCTGGCAAGTTCGCATGACGACCGGGCGGCGGAACAGAGCCACGTTTCAGCCTTCCTCGACCGGTCGGTGCGCGGCATCATCGTGGTGGCTTCGAGCGACGGCTCGGGCCTCCATCTGGAGGCAGCGGTCCCGATCATCTCGCTGGACCGGCGCTTCGGCACCTTTCCCCTAGTGTCGACCAACCATGCACAGGCGGCCGCGCTGATTGCGGACCATCTCCATGCGCTCGGGCACCGCCGCATCGCCTATATCGCAGGACCGCCCGACACCGAGGCGGGGCGCATGCGCAAGGAAGGTTTCGTCGGCCGCATCGATCGGTTCGCTGAGATCGGCGAACCCGTTGAACTGGAAATTGCCTATGGCAGGTTCGACTACGAGTCCGGTGAAAGAATTGCCCGCGAGCTGCTTTCACGCCCGCCACAGGACCGGCCCACGGCCATTGCGGCAGCCAGTGACCAGCAGGCGATCGGCGCGCTGCGCGCTGCCCGCGACCTCAAGATCGACGTGCCGCGAAAGCTGTCGGTCACAGGTTTCGATGACATTTCGCTCGCCAATCTCGTCGTGCCGCGGCTGACGACCATACGCCAGCCGGCCGACATGCTGGCACGGCGCGCGGTCGCCCTTCTCCTCAGTGAACCACCGGGCACGGGAGACGAAATGGTTGATGGGTCGCTGATCGTGCGCGGTTCCAGCGGCCCGTGTCCGCAACCCAAGGCGGATCGCGCCTGATATAAAAATTGAAGCACGGCCGGTGCTCCGGCCACGAGAAAAGGATGGAAGATCAATGCTCAAGGGGATTAGAGCCGAACTCAACGGCGACATTCTTCAAGCCCTTTGCAACATGGGGCACGGTGACTATCTCGTCATTTCCGACACGAATTTTCCGTCGGATTCGATAGCCCGTCAGACCCGCCTGGGTAGGCTGCTGACCATGGAAAACATTTCCGCGCCGCAGGCGATCGATGCGATCCTTTCCGTCTTCCCACTGGATACACCAATCCAGCCTTCGGCGGGTCGCATGGAAGTGATTGGCAAGCCGGATGAAATTCCGCCGATCCAACAAGAAGTCCAGGCCATTGTCGACCGCGCCGAAGGCAAGCCGTCGCCCATGTATTCCGTCGAACGCATGGCGTTTTATGACATTGCCAAGAAGGCCTATTGCGTCATCGCAACGGGAGAGCTGCGGTTCTACGGATGCTTCCTTCTGACCAAGGGTGTCATTCCGGCGGAGGACGCTGTGAGATGAGCGCGAGGAGCGGGATCGTCATTCTGGGCATTTTTGCCGCCGACACCGCCTACAAGGCAAAGCGCCTGCCCCATATTGCCGAGACGCTGATGGGGTCGGGCTTCACGCTTGGGCCGGGAGGCAAGGGCTCCAACCAGGCAATTGCCGCGGCCAAGGCCGGCGGCAAGGTGACCTTTATCTCTCGGGTCGGCAATGACCCGTTCGGCGAGATGGCCCTTGCGGCCTATGCGGCGGCAGGCGTCAAAGCCAATGTGATGACGATGGACGGCGTTTCCACCGGCGCCGCCTTCATCTTCGTCGACGAAGTGAGCGGCGACAATGCCATCATCGTCGCGCCCGGCGCTGCAGGCCTTATCGGCATCGAAGATGTCGATGCGAACCGGGCGGAGATCGAAAGCGCCGCCATTTTCATGACCCAGCTCGAGCAACCGCTCGAGGCGGCCATGCACGGCCTTTCGATGGCGAAAAGGGCAGGGGCCACGACGATCTTCAACCCTGCGCCTGCCCGCGCCATTCCGGACAGCATCTACGGCTTGTGCGATTTCATCGTACCCAATGAGGTGGAAGCGGCCGAATTGGTGGGCCATGCGATCGAAACCGATGAGCAGGTCCGCGCGGCGGGCCGCACGCTGCTGGATCGAGGAGCGCGAGCGGCGATCATCACGCTCGGCGCACGCGGCGCATTTTATCACACTGCCGGGCAGAGCGAATTCGTACCCGCGTTTTCGGCGGGTAGCGTCGTCGACACAACCGGGGCCGGCGACGCCTTCCTCGGCGGTTTCGCGACGGCGATTTCTGAAGGACAGCCGCCGATCGAGGCCATCGGTTTCGGTTGCGCGACCGCTGCAATCGCCGTGACACGCCCGGGTACGGCCCCGGCCATGCCGTCGCGCGCCGAGATTGCCGCCTTGCTGCGCTCCTCTCGGTAGCGCATAGGCAAGATGCAAAATGGGCCGGCAGAGCCGGCCCATCCACAATCAATTCTGCTCGACCGGCGCCGGTATCGCAGCCGGCGAACCCTGCCGTCCCAGCCGGTCGGCGACCAGCATCGACAGCATCATTTCCACCAGACCGTTTGCACCGCCCTTCTCGCCGCCGCCACCGCCGACCTGGATCTGCGGCACGAGCGGCAGCCTGCCGTTCTCGATCGCTTCGGCAAAGCGCATCAGCACCTGCGAATTGAGCTGGTAGTCCGGACCGCCGAAGGCAGCCACCTTCTTCTCGGTGGCTTCGGCTTCCGCCAGACCGATGGCGCGCACCTTCTGGGCATCGGCAAGACCGGTCGCCTTGATACGCTCTGCATCGGCAAGTGCGATCGCCTTGATCCGGTCGGCCTCACCAAGGCCGGCGAGCCGGACCTTTTCCGCTTCGGCCTTGGCGGTGACCTGAATGGTCTCGGCCTGCTGGCGGGTGCGGGCGAGCTGTGCCTTACCATCGTTCTCGCTGATCTCGATGGCGAGCGCCGACGTTGTGATCTTGGCCTGTTGCTCGGCCAGCGCTTCCTTCTCGCGCAGTGTCCGCTCCTGGACCGCCGCGGCTTCCTGCAGCTTGTAGGTCTCAACCTTTTCGACCGCGATCTGGCGTTCGCGCAACTGGATCAGGATCTGCTCGATGCTGTTCTGGCCATTGGCGGCGCGCGGCGTGCCGATCAGCACCTCCTGCAGTTCGAGACTGTAGGAGGCGAACTTCTCGCGCATTTCGTCGCCGGATTTGCGCTGGATTTCGCTGCGCTCCTGCAGCAGTTCGATCAGGGTCTTGGTCTGGGCGATATTCTTGAAATAGGCCGAGACCATCGGATCGAGTGTCTGCTCGACGAGCCGCTTGATATCGCCGAAGCGCTGCACCACCAGCGGCGCCTTCATATAGTCGATATGCACGACGACCGAGAGCGGCAGAACCGGTTCGAATGCGTCCCTGGTGATCAACGACACTTCCGAAAGGTTCTCATCAAGGCGATGTTCACCGAACTGTTCCTTGGTCCACTTGAGCACGAAGTTGGTCGTCGGCACGATAACGATGCCGCCTGCATAGGTGTTGAAGGCGTATTTGCCTGGCAGAAGCGGTGTCGACCAAACGCCGCGCGAACCCCGTTCGACCAGTTCGCCGTGCCTGTAGGACTGGCCGGATATGTCAGCGCTGCGGCGGCCGGTATAGGAGACGACCACACCCACGGTGCCGACGTCGATGATCGTCTTTTCCACGAGTTCGATGGTCGCGAAAATGCGATTGAGGAAGTAGCTGCCGTCGGCGAGAACCTGCAGCTGCCGGCCCCGATAGCCGCCGGCATTGAGGAATTTCTCGGGGTCCTGGAAATTGTTGTGAAAGTTCGGGTCCCTGGGATCATTGGCGACCGTCGGCGCAATGATCTCGCCGTCCGGCAGGGCCGGGCCATCATGGACGGTGACGATGCCGATCATGTCATCGGCGTCACGAATGACGACCGGCTCGAAACCATCCCGCTCCGCGATCATCTGCGACATTTCCGAAAACAGTTTCTGTTCGGAGGCGCCGAGCGCCACGGCATAGGTCGACTGCGCAGTGAGCACGATGAATTGCGCGAGATTGATGGCATAAGTGCCTTCGCGCAGGATCTTGCGCTGCGGACCCTTTTGGCCGCCCTTTTCCAAAAAGGCGCGCACGTCCTGGAAATCGCCAGCCTCGGTATTTGAGGCTAAGGTCTGAGTGGGCGGCAGCGGGTTGCCATCGCGGGCGAAGACATAGCCGATCTGGCCCTGCGGAATGGTCACCAAGTTGGCGCGATGCATCGAATATTGGAACGGCATGAAGAAATGCAGGCCGCCGCGCACGACTTCCGGCTGGAAACCTGCTTCGCCGTTCAGCGCGATGAAGCCATTGTCGACGGAGCCACGGAAGCTCCATAGCTTCTCGAGGATGCCGAGCCTGTCGTTCGGGATGTAGCGGATGACGCCGCTCCACCAGAACAGAATTGCCAATACGATGATGAAGGCGGCGAATTCGATCGCCCGCCATTCCATCGGACTCAGATATTGTACGGTATCCATATTTTCTCTCCTATGGGCGCACGGGTTCGTCCACCCGACGGCCGCCCGGTCGGTTGCTGGTTGATAAGACGGGGAGATTGCGCGCCTATGCGTACGACGCACGAAGTCGGTCGCGAACGCCTGGGCTGCTCATTGTCTGGGAAAATGACCGCGCGTCCCTGGTCCCCACCGAGGGACGGCGTGGTCGTGTGTGTCTCACATCGGAGTTGCCTTGATAGACATGACGACGAACGACGTAAGGATTGCGCCTATAGGTTTAAAGATGTGTGATGCGGAAATCGGACAAGTACTTCCAACGATTTCGATATTTCGAGCATTCAATTCACTGAATTATGTCTTTTCGCTCGATTGTTTTGGCAAGCGTTACTTTGCCAGTCATTCGCGCAAGCCCGGACAGCGCGTCTGCTATCGAAGTTCGTGATCTTCCGATGGCCTCAGAGAACGGTCTCGAAAAGCGGGATCAAAGCCGCGCCAATTGCACCGGGGGCATCGACGATCTGAGCCACGGTAAGGCCGGGGACGTCACGCAGGACGCCATGTCGAGGCAGATTGTTGAACTCGGTCCGTTCGATGAGCATTCTTGCCAGTGAATGCGGAAGCTCGCCGCCAAGCACGATCAATGCCGGGTCGAAGACCGCGCAGATCGCATTGATGGCGCGATTGTGTGCCGGCGCCACGCGATCGACCCACTCCGCAACGCCGTCCCAATCCGCCAGCGCTTCGTTTTTCAAGTCCTTCAGCGTCAGGTCCACGCGCCCCTTGGCACGAAGATGTTGAAGCAGAAGGCTGAGGGCAGGGCGGTCGTCGTAATCCTGGCGCCCGAAGAGAACGGAGTATTCACCGGCATTGCCGAAACTGCCGCGAAACGGCATGCCTCCGCAGACGAGGCCGCCGCCATATCCGTGAAGATGGGCGATATAGGCGAAATCCGCGACATCGCGGCCGACACCGAAAATGGCTTCGGCCAAAGCGGCGGTTCTGGCCACATTGTCCGCCCAGACCGGTAGGCCCAGTTGCTTCCCAAGCAGAGGCGCCAGATCGATCAATGACCAATGGGCGAGCGGCAGAGGGCAGTTGAAGGCCGTTTCCAGCATGCGATGGCCACTGACTGCGAGGCCGACCCCGAGCACATCGCGCCGCTCGGCCCCGCGGCGGCCAAGAAGCTCTTCGACGGCGACATCAATCCGCTCCATCTCCAGGGTGAGCGAGGATCCCTCCTGCGGAATTTCCATGTTTTCCAAAGGCTCTCCGAAACCCATGAGGCAGAGGCCGATCGAGCCGACGTTCACGGAAATGCCGAGCGTCAAACACCAATCCTTGCAAAGTGTGAGTTCGGGGCTGGGCGGTCCCGGGCGACGGGTTTCCGATGTGGAAAAAACAATCATTCCCCGATCGTGAAGCTGCCGGACGATCCTGTGCAGCGATTGCTGGGTGAGATCGAGCGGCTCGGTCAGGTCGGAGCGTTCGATCCCCGGGGATTTCCAGATCAGCCGCAAAAGGTCCCGTTCATTGCGGGAAGCCACTCGCGCAGGTTGAAATTCCCGCAAGAAATGCGTCGCAACGTGGTCTAATGGAACGTACTTCATTTCTCGATCGTTTTGATTTACACTGCAGGTGTGAAACCTGCTTAGGGAGTGCTTTGCTTTCTGTCAAATCAAGGATCGATCCCCGACCTGTAGGTCCTGCTTATCTCATGGAGACTGGCCAATCCAGCCGAGATGAGGGCTTCGCAGGGACGAGGGGACCGGCCGAGTGCAGGATGGGAGAGGGCGGTTAGACCTGCGGGTTGTAGAAGGCAGAAAGAACCGAGCAACATGGTATGGTTGAGATCTCAGAGTTCGGCGCGCACTCGCGAGCGTGACTATGGCTTCGCACCGACGCACGAAGGCGACAACTTCGAGTCGATGGTGCAAGCCTTTACGGCAGGCTATGGCCCCTTTGGTGCAAAGCCGCAGGGCGATGATCGGGCCTTTGCCTGGGCAGCAGATTTGAGAACGAGTGGGACGCTGACCGCGGTTCATTCGGTTTTTCAGAGCTCCTGGAAAGTTCAAACGCTCGACGAGACCCCGCAACACCTTGCGTTCTACATTCCGCAGAGGGGATCCGTTCAAGTGACCGTTGGCAAAAGAACGGTCGAAGGTGTCGCGGGACGAATTCTCATGGTCAACAATCATGAGGTTGGCGATCGACTGGTCCAGGGTGACCCCCACTGTTCGGACGCGCTTTGCCTGGATTGGAAAGTGGTGAGGCGAACGCTTTTTTCGCTGCTGGAAACGCCGACCCTGGAGTCGCTTGACCTCGAGCCCGTCGTGGATCTCGCAACACCGTCCGGCCGGCTTATCGGCAACCTGGCGCAGACGATCGTGCAGGGCATGCGCAATTGCGGTCCGCTTCTGTCCTCGCCGCTTGCCGTATCGACGATGAGCGAAACGCTTGCTGATCTCGTGATCCGATTTGCCCAGCATCGCCTTTCCTGCCATTTTCAAAAAACGAAGGTGTCGGCGGTCGCTCCTTGGCATGTCCGGCGCGCCATCGACTATATGCACGCTAACATTGCTGAGCCTTTCACCATGTCGATGGTGGCGGATGAAGTCGGAATTTCGCTCCGCGCGCTACAAACGGGCTTCAAGACCTTCAGGGGAACGTCACCGGGCGCTTACCTACGCACGATCAGGCTGAAAGCCGTTCACGACCAGTTGCGTGATCCCTTTAACCAGCAAACGCTTCGCGACATCTGCACCACGTGGGGCTTCTTCCATGCTGGCAGGTTCTCTGCGATCTACCGCAGCGCTTTTGGGGAAAGCCCGAGGGATACGCGCTTGCGAGCTTCCTTCAGCTCCGCTGTAACGGCACACGCTCTCAGCGCGTCAATGTGATGCCGGCCGCGAATGCGTCCCATTTTTCACATAACACTGAAAAACTTCTGACATAACGAGGTTCCCAAGTCTCGACCGCGGGCCTTGAAGACCTTGGTCTTGACGGATGGGATGAAGATCGGGGGGACGACCTCTGCGCGCTCGGCTAAGCTCAGATCGTCAAATTCCTGCCACACGTCCTTCATTAATTCTTGCGCTGCCACCGTTCGAATGGAGATCCGATGCCCGCAATCGTGCGAAAGAAAGCTCACGGCGTTTCCACACGCGGAGAAGTCGTCGACGGCGCCGCGGATATTGGCGTTGCCTATCAGGTGTTCTCCGACGCGGTGGTAGAGGATGTCGTTGTCAAGAATTCTCCTCGTGGCTTCAAATTTCACAATGGCAAGAACCTTGTCGTGAGGCGCTGCGAGACCGAGAATGTGGTGGGCGACGGCATCTACTTGACGAAGACGTCGAACGTGCTGCTGGAGAATAACCGCGTCGGGGCGGCACCGGGAGAAGGCGCCGACTGCTGCCAGTTCGCCTATCAAAACAAGGACAACAATATCAGTTCCGATGTCGTCATCCGGGGCAATCTCTTCCTTCAGTCGCCGGACAGCACATCGAACAAGGGCGCCCTGGTCTGCGACAAAACTCAAAAATACCTCGTTGAATACAACTACATCGGTGGGAAGAATTTCTCTTTCTCGTCGGTCGGCGACGATGCCGTGGTGCGCAGCAACATCATGCGCGACGGCAGGATGAATGACTATTCTTTCGGCTACGGCATTGGCGACAAGGTCGATCACGCCGGGCATCATGTCTACGACAACTGGATCGAAAACAGCAATCGTGGCGTCAGCCTCAGCGGTTTCTCGGACCAAGGACTGGCTTTTCGCAAAGACGTCGACATCCACGACAATGTGATCAAGGAATGCGACATTGCGTTCTTCGCCAATCGGCCATGGTCGGGGAGTTTTCGGCGCAACATATTCCTGAGGTGCAAGCAGGACATCGTCCTGAGGGCAAAGGGCGAGGCAACTGCAGGAGAGGTCGAGGACAACTACGTCAACGACGGCAGTTTCCTGAGTGTCACCCCGCCGCCGCTTCGCTTCAAACCCGACGGAAAAGCATCCGTGGCCTCCGGGGAATGGACATCTGAACCCGACGAGATCCGCATCCAGTGGCGTAACAAGGGGATCGACATCCCCGGCGCCAATCGGCCCTCCATTGCGGTCGAGCCCGGAATGGAATTGTCATGCGTCCTGCTGGCGCGTAAGGAGCAGAATTGGATGATCGCGATCGCCGAGACCGCCTATGACCAGTTCATGCCACGCGCCTGGCAGGAGAAAATGCTGCCCTGGCAGAAGCGCTATCTCTCGATTTAAGTAATGTGGCCCGCGACCCGTCACCCGTCTTGGACGCCCGGAAGCCGTGGCGGCGGGCCGGGATCGAAGCTCGAAAACCATCCCGGCGGGCCATACTCATTTTGTGAGCTTTGAGGCAGGAAAAAGCCTGCGAATTTCGCATAGGAGACCATAAGGCCAAAAACGATTACGAGCCCAAAAGCGATGCGCGTTGCCCGCCTCACGTCTTCTTTTTTCATTGAGCGCTCCATATCCACGAGCTCTGCATCATCGCTGAAGAATTACAGAACCATTTGGTATGCAATTTTGTCAAGAAGGTGGCGGCTGCGAACTGTCGATCGCGCGGCGCTAGGTGAAACCTTCGCAGAACCTTGAATTGCTCCGGGGTCACGGCGGCGTCCGTCCGGGGGCTTCCCCGGAAAAGTATCGGGACCTGGAACCAAAGGCGGCCCCTTCCGTTGATTGCCATATCTCGGACCATGTCTGGAAAACGACCCGGCGGCAGGCGCATATGGCACGTCAGACATTTTGGAAAGGTTATCTCAAGCTTTCGCTCGTCACCGCGGCCGTGTCGCTGACACCGGCGACGACCGAAAGCAACAAGGTCCGTTTCCACGTCCTCAATCGCCAGACAAAGAACCGCGTCGAAAGCCGCTATGTCGACAGCGTCACCCATAAACCGGTCGCCGAACGAGACCAGGTGAAGGGTTATCCGCGCGGCGAGGACGACTATGTTCTTCTCGAAGACGAGGAAATCGAGGAGGTCGGGCTCGAAAGCACCCGCACCATCGACATCGACAGTTTCGTGCCGTGCGGTTCCATCGACTGGATCTGGTACGACAAGCCGCACTTTCTGGCGCCTGAGGACAAGGTCGGAGTGGAAGCCTTCTGCGTCATCCGTGAGGCCATGAAGGCGAACGACGTGGTCGGCATTGCCCGCCTGGTTCTCTATCGTCGGGAGCGCGCCGTGCTGCTGGAGCCACTGGGTAAAGGCATCATCCTCTGGACACTGCGGTTTGGCGACGAGGTGCGCGAACCGGTGGCCGAACTCGACAGCAAGGCGGAGGTCGACAGCCAGCTGCTGACGCTGATGAAACAACTGGTGAAGGAGGAAACGAAGGATTGGAGCCCTGAAATGGTGCAGGACCCGATCCAGAAACGCCTGAAGTCGATGATCCGCAGCAGGCAGAGGAGCTTGAAGAAGACCGCACCCGCTCAAAAACAGGCGCCGGTGAAATCGACCGGCAATGTCATCAATATCATGGATGCGTTGAAAAAGAGCCTCGCTGGGGAAGGTGGGGGGAAGCCGCGTTAAGGTCCCTAGCCTTTCCCCTTCTTCTTTTCCAACGGCTTCGCCGCCGCGAAGAACTCGTTCCAGGGATCTCTCGGCAAGGCAGTGAGCCGTGTCGGCGTATTGTCCACTGTGAAATGTGCCGGTCCGATATCGGCACTGAGCTCGCTCCATTCCAGCGGCATCGAGACCGCGGCTCCCGGCCTTGCCCGTGTCGAATAGGGTGCGACCGCCGTATTGCCGCGGCCATTGCGAAGATAATCAATAAAAATTCTGCCCCCTCGTTTGGCCTTCGTCGCCGTCGCAAGATAGCGGTCGGGACCATCGGCCGACATGCTGTCGGCAAGCCATTTAGCAAAGGCCTTCACCCCTACCCAGCTGGCCTTCGGGGTCAGCGGCGTCACCACATGCAACCCTTTGCCGCCCGTCGTCTTGACGAAGGCGGCGAGGCCTTCAGCTTCCAGCCGCTCCTTCAATTCGTAAGCGGCGGCGATCACATTCTCCCATTCCACGTCCTCGCCGGGGTCGAGATCCATGGTGATCATATCGGGCTTTTCCCAGTTGTCGGTCGTCGCCCCCCAAGGATGGATTTCCAGCACGGCCGATTGCACCAGCGCCACGACGCCGTCGTAATCGGTAATGCGCAGCAGCTTCTCTCCCTGCTTGTCCTTCGGGTCGATGATCTCCCCGATATGCGAGTTCATGCCCTTCCAGGCGTGTTTCTGGAAGAATCGCTGACGTCCGTTGATGCCGTCGGGCAGGCGCAGCAGTGCTAGAGGCCGGTTGACGACATAAGGCGCCATGAAGTGCCACACCTCGGCGTAATAGTTCGCCAGCCCCTCTTTGGTCACTCCCTCATCAGGCCAGTAGATACGGTCTGGATGGGTGAGCGCCACCGCCGATGTTGGCAGGCTGCGCGCCGTCGTCCTTTCCGTCTCGCGCGTCACCTCCTTCGCGGGCTTGTCCTCGCGCAGGCCGCGAAAGGCGGCATGGCGCAGATTGCCGTCGGCCGACCAGGCGCTGAATTCCACCTCGGCGACCAATTGCGGTTTCACGTAGATCAGCCCGCGCCGCTCCTCTGATGTCAGCTTGTCGTCGAACGATGTCTTGGTCTGCGTCAGCTGCATCAGTCTCTCGTAGAGCATCTGGGCCGTTGCCGCCGTGTAGCCGGTGCCGACGCGGCCGACATGCCTGAGCTTGCCCTTTTCGTAATAACCCATCGCCAGCGAGCCGATCGCATTCTTCATCGATGTCGACGGAACATAGCCGCCGATGACGAATTCCTGCCGATGCGAGCATTTCGATTTGATCCAATCGCCATTTCGCCCGGAGGTGTATTGGCTGTCGCGCTGCTTGGAAATCACGCCTTCGAGGCTGAGGCGGCAGGCATGGTCGAGCACCAATCCACCGCTTTCGTTGAAATGCACGCTATAGCGCAGCTTATCGTTATCGCGGGGCAGCAGCGTCTCGAGCAGATGCTTGCGATCGATGAGCGTCACGTTCAAGAGACTGTGCCCGTCGAGGTAAAGCAGATCGAAGGCGTAAAAGACGAAACGATCGTCGCGGCCCTCGCTCAGATCGTGCTGCAGCGCCGAGAAGTCCGAGGCGCCGGTATCGCGCTCGACGACGATTTCGCCGTCGATCACCGCCGATCGGACCGGTAGGGCTGCAAAGGCATCAAGCACCTCCTTGCCGAATTTCACCGTCCAGTCGAGCCCGCTGCGGGTCAGCATCGTGATTGCGCCGTCCTCCACCCTGACCTGCAGGCGATAGCCGTCGAACTTGATCTCATGGATCCAGTGATCGCCGGCCGGCGGCTTTGGCTTCAGCTTGGCAAGGGCCGGCTCGATGAAATCGGGCATCGCGGCCTTGCGCGCACCTTTTGGCCAGTCACGTTCCCGGGGGGCTTGGATTTTCGTTTTTCGCGCCGGCTTGTCAGCGGAAGCCGCCTTGCCGTCCTTCGAGTTGGAATTCCAGGTCGCATTGGGGTGTTTTGCCACCTCTTTGAGCTGTCTGCCGGTCTTGGCCGATTCCGGCCGCTCCTTGAGGATGTCGCCATGATGACGGGCCTCGGCGTCATCTCCCTTGATCAGCAGCCAGTTCTCTCGTTTTTCGCCGGGCCGGCCGTGCATGCGCACCAGATGCCAGCGGCCTTTCAGCTTCTCGCCGTCGAGTTCGAATTCCATATGGCCTTTTTTATAGGCCTTGCGGGCATCGCCATGCGGCGTCCAGGTGCCGCGATCCCAGACGATGACAGTGCCGCCGCCATACTGTCCCTTGGGAATGATGCCCTCGAAATCCCCGTAGGAAAGCGGGTGATCCTCGACGTGCACGGCGAGCCGCTTGTCCTCCGGGTTGAGGCTCGGACCTTTCGTCACCGCCCAGCTCTTCAGCACGCCGTCCATCTCCAGCCGGAAATCGTAGTGCAGCCGGGTCGCATCATGCTTCTGGATGACAAAGCTGTTGCCGCTGCTGGTGCCTTTTCGTCCGCGCGGCTCGGGGGTCAGCTTGAAATTGCGCTTCGCCTGATAGGTTTCGAGGGCCATTTCAGCTTGCCTTCATCCCGCGGCTGTCGCTGCGCGCCGGCGTCTTCTTCGCAGGCGGCTTGCCGCCCATCTTCGCGCTCTGGCGCAGCGCCTCCATCAGGTCGACGACCTTGCGTTCCTGGAGCGGTTTCTTCTTCGGCAGTGCGCGGCCTTCGATCTTTGCCTTCACCAGCTCGACCAGGGCGGCCTCGTAGCGATCTTTGTATTCGCTGGGTTCGAAGCTGCCGTGCTTGGTCCCGATGATATGGCCTGCGAGTTCGAGCATCTCCTTGTCAAACTTGATGTCGGGAATATCCTTGAACACCGTATCGGCCGAGCGCACCTCGTAGTCGAAATTCAGCATCGTCGCGACGATGCAGTCGTCATGGGGGCGGATCAGCAGCGTCCGGTTACGTCGAAAAAGCACGGCTTCGGCAAGTGCTGCGACCTTGCCGTCGCGCATGCCCCTGGCGATCAGCGACAGCGCCTCCTCGTCATGCGCGTCGACGGGCGCGAGATAGTAAGGCCGATCGAAATAGAGCTTGTCGATGTCGTCGTAGGCGATGAAAGCCTTGATATTCAGCAGCTTGTCGCTTTCCGGCATGATTTCGGCGATCTCGTCGCCCTCGATGACGATGTACTCGCCATTCTCCAGCTGGTAGCCCTTGACCTGGTCGTCCCGCTCGACCGGTTTGCCGGTTTCGCTGTCGACGAATTGCCGCTCCACCCGATGGCCGGTTCTGCGGTTGATAATGTTGAAGGAGAGGCGGTCGGACGAGGAGACGGCGGTATAGAGCCCGACGGCGCAGGCAAGGTCGCCCACCCTCAGATGACCTTTCCAGCTTGCCCGAGCGGCCATCCCATCCTCCGTCGCAAATCAGAGCCGACTGTTGCTCTTGTCGGTTTCAAGCTCCTGGAATGCCCAGCCGCCGTCGGGCGCGGGATAGGCAAGCAACGCATCGCCGTCACCAATCTTCTGGCGCGAGGCAGCGTCCTTGGCGTGGACGATCGCTTCATCCGCGGTCGGATAGGTTTCCGAAAGCGTGTTGCCAAGTTTATAGGCCCAGCCATTGTCATGGGGCACGACCTGATACGTGATATCGGCCATTTCGGATCTCCTCTTTCAGTTCCGATTTGGTTTGCGTCTGGCATCGAGCGCGATGATCTTTTCCAGGGAGGCGATATCCTCGCTGGTGACGACAGGAACAGGATCGGCCGCGATCGCCTCCAGCACCTCCTGCGAGATGGCGCCGTTGCGGATTGCCCATTCCAGTGTCTCGCGAGTCTCCCGCTCAGCCTTCAGCTGCGCATAGAGCACGACGATCACCCGATCGCGAGCATCCATCCGCCGGCGCTGGCGATCCATGCTGCGGACATCAGGCATCACAATACACCTTTGTCACTGATTTCGTTCAGGTGTAATCAACTGATGACGGATGGAAAGGTTCCGAATCCGATGGGCGCTCGCGTCTGTTGCGGCAACGGACGGAAATCACCATCTGCAGGGATATTCGTCAGAGGATTTCATCATGGCCGATCTCAAGGCTCGCCCCCGTCCGACCGGTGCCACCGCCGTTCTCGGCCGCACCGGCTTTCCGCACGTCACCTCCACCACGAAGGGCGAACTCGACATCGTCACCGCACCGTCGCATCCGGGTTTCAGCCCGCTCGATCTGCTCTATGCCTCGCTCTCGGCCTGCCTCGTGCTCAGCGCCCGCATTGCCGCCAGCCAGATGGGCATTCTCGACAGGATCAGCGAGATCACCGCCGACGTCACCGGCGAGAAGGCGACGGAGGGGCTTTCGCGTGTTGGGAAGTTCAATATCGCCTTCTCGATCAAGGGCGATATCGACGAGGAAACCCGCCGGAAAATCGTCCACGCCGCCGAAGACGAGATCTGCACCGTCAGCAACACCATCCGCGGCAATCCCGATTTCTCGACGACAATATCGGGATAGCGTTGAGATATCCATAATAATTATAGACAATTGGGGACGGAGGATTGCGCGGGCAATGCCCGGCTTCTATGCTCGGAGCATCGAAAGCAATGATCCGGCCATGATGCAATCCAAGTCTATCTCGAATTCCAAGCGGCCCGTCGTCGCCATCATCGGCGGCGGCGTTTCCGGCGCGGGCGTTGCCTATCATCTTGCCAGTGCGAATTGCCGCGAGCACCCTGTCATCATGGTCTTCGAACCTCGCGCCGAACTCGGCCGCGGCCTTGCATATGACACGGCAGATCCAGCCCATCGCATCAACGTTCCTGCCGCCAAGATGAGCCTGCAGCCGGACGATGTGGGCGAATTCCAGGCCTGGATCGAGGCGCGCGACGCCGTCGCCGACGATCCTGAGGCAAATCGGTCCGACGGCATGCTCTTCCCCCGGCGCCGGCTTTTCGGCGATTATGTTGCCTCCCTGCTGAAACCGCTGCTGGAAGATGGCACCGTGCGTCATTGCCGCGCCACGGTAACCGGTGTCGAGCGCCATGCCGGCCGCTGGTCGATCCTGGATGATAAAGGCGGCGTGACCGAAGCCGATATCGTTGCGATCGCCACCAGCCATCCGCCGCCGGCAGCGCCCGGCCGGCTTGCAGCAAGCCTTGCAGCCCATCCGCGGTTCGTTGCCGATACCACGAAACCGAGCGCACTCAACGTCATCCGTCCGCATGACCGGGTATTGGTCATCGGCAACGGCCTGACGGCTGCCGATGTCATCGCCTCGCTGGCGCAACGCGGGCATGTCGGGCCTATGACCGCCATTTCGCGCCGGGGCTTGCGTTCGCGTGGGCATGCGCCGGTGCCGCAGCCGCTATTCGGCGATTTCGGTTTAGATGCGGCGCATTCCGCCGGTTTTCTACTGGCAAGGGTCCGCACCGCCATAGAGGCGGCGAAAGCGCAAGGGATCAGCTGGCACGGCGTGATCGACCAGGTGCGGGCACAGGGACATGATCTCTGGCAGGCGCTGCCGGTTGCCGAACGACGTCGTCTCGTGCGCCATCTCAGACCCTACTGGGACGTGCACCGCTTCCGGATCGCGCCGCAGGTCGAGGCCGTTCTCGACGAGGCGATTGCTACGGGCCGCCTCAATATCCTTGCGGGCTCGGTCGCCGATGCGCGCATCGACGGCGAGCGCATCCTTTGCACTCTGCAGCCGCGTCATCAACGCGAACCGCTGGAGGAACGCTATGACGCTGTCGTCGTCACCACCGGCCCGGCGCATGGCGGCATTCTCGAAACCCAGCCCTGGCTCGCAGCCCTTGCGGCAAACGGCCACCTGATGCTCGATCCGACCGGCCTCGGCCTTGCCTGCACCGAGCGTTCGGAGGCGATCGGTTCATCCGGAACGGCAGACCCTTCACTGCTGATCTCCGGTCCGCTGGCGCGCGGCACTTTCGGTGAACTGATGGGGCTGCCGCAGGTGACCGAGCATGCCTTCTTCGTCGCGACCGAAATCGCCGGAAAGCTGCATGCCGCCGCGACAATTACGCATCCGGCCTGATTTTCCATCCGAATGTCGTTCTCCGGCTGTCGGGGGCGACCGACTTCTGATAATCACCCGGCGGCCGGCATCCCACCGCCCGGGTTTTCAGCCGAGCAGAAAATATCAGGATCATGTCGCAGGCTGCCTCCACCGTTTCCGAAGCTTCGCCTTCCAATCGTTTCCCGCTTGCGGTGCTTCTTCTCGGCGGGGCGGCGATCGGCGGTTCGCCGATTTTCGTCAGGCTCTCCGAGGTCGGCCCGATGGCCACTGCCTTCTGGCGCGTGGCGCTGGCATTGATCCCGATCTTCATCGTCTCGATGCTGAAGAAGGATGCGGGGCAAAAGCCGCAAAGCCTTTTCGACTACAGCATGCTGATCCTTCCGGGCGTCATGCTGTCGCTCGACCTTGCCGCCTGGCACCTTTCGATCACCATGACCTCGGTCGCCAATGCGACGCTGCTTGCCAATCTTGCGCCTGTTTTCGTCACCGTGATCGCCTTCCTCTTTTTCAAGGCGCAGATCAGCCGTGTCTTCATGCTTGGGCTTGCCCTGGCGCTCGTCGGCGTCGTCATCCTGAAGGGCGGGCCGGCCGCTTTGGCCGACGGCGACCTCCGCGGCGATGGCCTGGCGATGATCGCCGCCTTCTTTTATGCCTGCTACATCCTTGCGCTCGGCAGGCTGCGCAGCCGCTTCGATACGATGCGAATCATGCTGTGGAGCACGGCGTCCGCGGCCGTCTGCATCTTTCCGGTCGCCTTCTTCTTTGAGGGCCACATGCTGCCGGTGACCGTCTATGGCTGGTCAATGGTCTTTGGCCTCGCCTTTATCAGCCATGCCGGCGGGCAGGTGGCGATCACCTATGCGCTTGCCTATCTGGCGCCGGCCTTTTCCTCGCTGACGCTGCTGCTGCAGCCGGTCGTCGCCGCGATCCTGGCCTGGGCGCTGCTTAACGAAGCGATCGGCATGATGCAGGCATTGGGTGGCGCCGTCGTACTCGCCGGCATCATGGTCGCCCGGACATCCCGCCTTCAGACGTAGAACAGAGATGCGCTTTGGGCGCCGCTGATCCTCAGCGAATTTCCTGCAATAGCCATTTCTGGATGATCGGCACATCGGCATCGCCGAGATCGTGGCCGCCGGGGATGACGTCGGAATCGACGGTGGCGCCGGAACTCTTCAGCCTCTCTTCCAATTCGCTCGCATATTTGCCGTAGGCATCCGTCTTGCCGCTGATGACGAGGAGGTCCGTGCCCTTCAGATCCGCGTGCGGATAGTCGCTGAGGACAGGCATGGAACGCAGCAGAACCGCCTTGTGTACGAGGTTCGGGTGCAGGTACAGCAGCGAGTTCAAGAGGTTGGCGCCGTTGGAATAGCCGACATAGACGACCTTCTGGGGATCGAGCCCGTAGGATTTGACGGCGCCCTCGATGAAGGCTGCAAAGGCCTCCGCCTCGGTCTTGATGTCGTTCTGGTCGAAGGAGAAGGGGGTAATGCGCTTGTACCAGCGGGGAAAACCCTCCTCCGTCGCCCGGCCGCGTACGCCAAGCAGCGTCGCCCGCGGCGCTACCCTGTTCAAGAGCGGCATCAGCGTCGTCTCATTGCCGCCGGAGCCGTGCAGCAGCACGAAGACGCTGCCGTCGGGGTCCGGGGGCGTATAGAAGCGATGGACGAACGGCAGCTCGCGGTAATTGATTCGCGGCTGGCCGGGCATCGAAAACTGCGGCAGTACCACTTTCAGGTCGTGAAGGTTGGTGATGGCGTCGGGCGGCGCGAAAAGCTTCTTCCCGAGCGCTGCCTGCTCCTCGTCCACGATCATGCCCGGCTTGTCGGTCGCAAGCTCTACAAGCGTGCCGCCGGGCTCTCGGGCGTAGAGCGAACGGAAATATTTGCGGTCATGCATGTTGGTCGGCAACGCCTCGGTCGTCTCCAGCGCCTTGCGCACGGAAAGCAGCGTCTCCTCGTCGGCGGCGCGGAAGGCGACATGATCGATCGTGCCGGTGCCCGGCGCGCCGGACCAGAAGCCGCGCGCGTCGCGCACGTCGATGATGTCGCCGGATTGCGAAACCAGTCTGTCGATCGTCCCACGGCTCGCCTGGAAGCGATAACCGAAATGGTTCTCGAGGAAACTGCGGCTTTCGGCGGGCTTCTCCGTCAGCATGGTTGCGCCGCGCACACGCTGGACGGCATGCTCGATAGGGATCGAGGCACCGTCCCAGGCCGCCGGCGATGTGAGATCCTTGGCGCCCGCGAGCTTGAGGATGATGTTGTCGGGGTCCTTCAGCCGGAGGACGGGCTCGCCGAATTCGTCGGCCGGTCCCTCGGAACGCAGGCCGAAGCTCATGGCGCGCGTCAGCCAATAGCCGATGCTTGCGGGGTTGATTGACAGCGATATTTCGCTGATCTGGCCGTAGCCGGCCCGGCCGGGCGAACCATCTTCCCAGACGAGGAAGGTGAGAAGCGAACCCGGCGTCCCCGCTGCATCGCCGTAGAAGAGGTGAAGCTGCGTCGCATCCTCGTAACCGGCCGTCTGCTTGACGAGCCGCATGCCGAGAAAGCCCGCATAGAAGTCCACGTTCGCCTGAACTTTGCGGGTGACGGCGGTGATGTGGTGTATGCCGGATACCATCGTAAGCAGTCCTGATTGAAGCGGCGTCAGGAGCGCGAGTATGAGAGCTGCGACAGTCATACCGTTGCCAATGACCATCGCTTAGTTTTGTTCCGCACAAAGCGCAAGCGAATCGCCGCGCTGCAGCAATTCCAGATGGTCGACATCTTCGAGCGCCTCTTCCAGCTGCTGAAGCGTGGGTGGCTTGACCATATAGGCAAGCGCGCCGAGATCCCGGGCCCGCCGCATGTCGGTCTCGTCGCTCGATGTGCTGAGGATGCAGACGGGAATCCGCTTGAGGCGGGCATCGGCCGAAAGCGCGTGCAGTACCTCGAAACCATCCATGATTGGCATGTTGATGTCGAGCAGCATCAGGTCGATCTGCGGCAAATCGGCGATGCCGGCGCGTTCTTCGAGCAGCCGCATCGCCTCGCGCCCGTTGGTCGCGACATGCAGGTTGAAGTTCACTTTCTCCCGCCGCATCAGCTTGATCTTCAGAATCTGGATGTCCGCCGGGCTGTCTTCCACGAGCAGCACTTCGGCGAGCCTGCCTGCGCCGTCGCCGGAATGCTCGGCCGATTTGGCGCTGTGCGAGACAGTTGACGCGGCGGGCGGTGCGGATCTCGCTTCGGCGAGCGGCACTTCGACGATGAAGGTGGCCCCGGGCCCATCCTCTGCTTCGCACCAGATCGAGCCGCCATGCAGCTGCGCGATACGGCGGCAGATGGCAAGGCCGAGGCCGGTGCCTTCGATGCCGCGGCCGACAAGGCGCTTGAACGGCTGGAAGATCAGCTCACGGTGCTGGGGATCGATGCCCGGCCCGTTGTCGCGCACACCGAGGCGACAGACATCGCCCTGCGGTTCGCCCGAGATCGTCACCTCGGGGACCTTCTGCTCGCAATAGCGGATGGCGTTCGACACGAGGTTCTGCAGGAGCTGGGTCAGGAGCGTCGCATCGCCCATGACTTCGGGCAGCGTCCCGCGGATGATGACGGCGCCGCGGCTTTCGGTCTGCTGGCGCAGATTGTCCTCTACCTGGTTGAGCACATCAGACAGCGACACCGGCTTCAGCTGCGGCCCGCCGGAGGCCTCGAGCTTGGTGAAGCCCGAGACCTTGACGATCAGGTCTTCCATATGGTCGGCAGCGCTCAGCACATAGTCGAGCAGTTCCCGGTCCTCGGCGGGAAGCGCTGCGGAACCGTGCAGGATGCGGCTGAAGGATTTGATCGTCCGCAGCGGCTCCTTCAGATCGTGGGCCATGGCGCGCGTGAAGATCTCAAGTGATTGGCGCTTCTGCTCCAGCTTTGCCTCCAGCACGCCGTGCATGATGGCGTTCTGGATGCAGCGATGCAGTGTTTCAGGCGACAGCGAATCCTTGGTCAGATAGTCGCGCGCGCCACTCTTCATCACCTCGACGGCGACGGTTTCGCTGCCCTGTCCGGTTAGCATGATGACGTTGGCGGCGGGATCATCCTCCAGGATGTCGGCAAGAACGCCGAGCCCGTCGCGCCCCGGCAGGGAATAGTCGAGCAGGATGCAGTTCGGCCGTTTCCGGTGGTTCAGCGCAAGGCCTTCTTCGCCCGTCTCAGCCTCGACCACCCTGTAAGCCGTGCTCGAGACGCGCCCGAGTATGCGGCGATAGACCTCGCGATCGTCGATATTGTCGTCGATGATGAGGATGCAGCAGTCTTCCGCCAATCTGTCAGTCCTCGAGCGGCAGGATCGCGATTTCGAACCAGTATTCCTTCAGCCGCTGGATTGCGGCAAACAGCCCGTCGAGATCGACCGGCTTCTGCACATAGGTATTGGCGCCGAGCGCATAACAGCCTTCGATATCGCGCTCGTCGTCAGAGGTTGTGAGGATGACGACGGGGATCTTGCGCCAGCCGTCGTTCGATTTGATCGCCTCCAGCGTTTTGCGGCCGTCGAGGCCCGGCATGTTGAGATCGAGCAGGATCAACCCCGGCTTCGGCACCATCGTGCCGAGCATGTCGAGCGCTTCCTGGCCGGAGGCCGCCCAGCGGATCGAGTTGCGCAGATTGGTGCGTTTGAACGCACGCATCGTCGCTTCGAAATCGTCTTCGCTGTCTTCGACGATCAGGATCGGTTGCGTGTCACGCTGCTGCATTCTGTCCCTCACGCTTTTTCCCCAAGGTGAAATAGAATGTGGTACCGGCGCCGACCTCCGATTCCAGCCAGATATCGCCATTGTGCCGGGCGATGATCTTGCGGACGAAGGTGAGGCCTGCTCCGGTTCCGTCTTCGGAATCCTGCGACTTTTCGAGGCGCTTGAAAATGCGGAAAATATCCTCGTGGAATTCTTCCGGAATGCCCTTGCCGTTATCCTTAACGAAAAACACGTTGCGGGCAACCGTGCCGTCCTCGCCGACATACCGGTCGAGATAGCCGATCGAGACGAGCGGCGCAGGCTTGTCGTTGTATTTGATCGCGTTGGTGATGAGGTTGCGGAACACTTCGGTCAGCCGCGGCGCGTCACAGATCACCTCCGGCAGTCGGCCGTCGATGATGACCTTGGCATGCCGTTCCTCCAGCAGAAGCTCCATCGTCGCGACGACGTCCTTGACGATCAGGCTGATATCGGTGCGTTTGACCGCCAGCTGCTGCCGCCCGAGGCGGGAGAAATAGAGGAGGTCGTTGACGAGCTTCTCCATGCGCTGGCTGAGGCGCACGAGCCGGTTCAGCCGTCGCACGCCGTCCGGGTCGAGCTTGTCTTCGTAGTCTTCGAGGAGGAAACGGGAGTGATTGTGCAGGCCGCGTAGCGGTTCCTTGAGATCATGCGAGGCGATATAGGCGAATTCGTCGAGGTCGTGGTTGCTGCGCTCGAGATCGGCCGTATAGGCCTCGAGCTGGGCAAGCGTCGTTTTCATCCGTTCTTCCTGCCGAACACGCTCGCTGATATCGCGCACGATGCCGACGAAGGTCTTGGTGTAGCCGGTGATGACAGCGCTGATTGAAACATCGATCGGAAAGACGATGCCGTTCTTGCGTCGTCCGGAGACCATGCGCGTCTTTCCGATGATTCGCTCCTCGCCGGTTTGCAGGTAATGGGTGAGATAGCCGTCATGCTCGGAATGGTAGGGTTCGGGCATCAGCATCTTGATGTTTCGGCCGATCGTCTCCTGCGGCGAATAACCGAACATGCTCTCGGCCGCTGGATTGAAGCTTGCGATCGTTCCACGCTCGTCGATGACGATGACGGCATCGGGCGTGCTGCGCACCAGCGCGCCGAAGCGGACGCGCTCGTTTTCCAGGTGATGGGTGTTGCGCATGAAATAAAAGATGAGAATGGCGATCAGCCAAAGCGTGGCAGCCGTGATGGCGCGGTTGGCGATCTCCTGCCAGAACGCCGCTTCGTCGTGCTTGACGGCGAAGAAGCCGAGCATCAGCAGCACGGTGCAGGCAAAGGCGAAGAAAAGCGGCGCGTTCCTGTTGCCGAACCACAGCGCCGTCAGCACCAGCGGCACGTAGAGAATACCGTTGGCAACACCCAGCGGCGTATAGAGATCGACGAGAAGGCCGGTGAAGCAGACCGCAGCCGGGACCCAGAGCGGGATCTGCGCCCGGTTCGCCGGCTGCATCAGCCAGGACCTTGCCAGAAGCCCCGAGCCGAAAGCGACCACGCCGACCGCCGTGTGCAGTGCCATCGCCGCATAGACGCCCCAGCGATAGCCTTGTTCGGCATCGGTGACATAGCCGGCCAGCGCGATCATGCCGAGTGTGATGACGATGTAGCTCGTCAGCTCCTGCACCACCTGGCTTTTCGACCTTCCGGCCCGAAGCGAGAGCAGCAGCGAAAGATTGGCGATCAGGAAGATCAGCGCCGTGTTCGGTCCCATGCCGCCGCCGATCTGCGCCATGAAGTCGGGCGGGATCAGGAACTGCGACACCAAGACATCGACATTGTGGAAGGTCCGCCCGAGGGTAATGATCTCGACAAGCCGTGCCGCGGCGATCGCCGCCGCCAATCCCGTCGTGATCGCCGCCGTCGCCCGAAAGCGGCGGGCGGCGAGCGTCGATGCGACGAGCCCCGCGCCGGAAAGCATAAAGCAGAGCGCCGTGTTGAAGGCCATCGAGGGAAAGTCTGGAACGACCGAAATGATCAGCTTGATCTGCAGCAGCCAGCCGGCAAGAACGGTTGCGCCGAGAAGAACCATCAGGCAGCCGACGGCAATCGCGAAGGCACGGTAGCGCCACCGCCTTGGGTGGTCCTGCAGGTTCAAATCGCTCCCATCCTGCACCCGCGTATCCTCCTCGGTTCGCGCGGCCATTTTTTCCGAAATCGAGGAATACTCAATAGGCAAGCGGAGGCCGTGCCGTGCTTTTTGCGAAGTGATTCACGCTGAGGTATATCGAATTTTAGCAAAACGGCGTTATCGTGATGTAGAAGGACAGCGAGGATCATCTGAACAATATCTAGGTTGCGGTGCTGGATGCCTACTTTATTTTACGTCGACGACAGCAGGGATGACCTCTTCTATCTCGACTATATCAGCAGGAAGCAGCAGATAGACGTCGATCTATTCTGTTTTTCGGCCGCCGAGGCAGCGTTCGAGGCGCTGGAGCGGCGCGTGGCGGACGACAAGGCCGTGCCCGAGCTGCTGATCGCCGATCTCTATATGCCGCTGGACAGCGGCATAGAGCTGATGAACCGGCTGCGCCGGGATAATCGCTTCGAGGCGATGCGGCTTGCCATCTGCAGCGGATCGGATGCCGACGAGGACCGCGCGCGTGCGCTCGAGGCTGGTGCCGATTTCTATCTGGAAAAGCCGCTTGACCTTGCCGCCATTATTCTCAATCTTGAAGTGTAGGAAGCGGCGGACGCTTCGAGGCCTATTCTCCGCCGTTCGCCTGAGTCATACGAGAAACCGCAATTGACAAGGTCGAGGACGCATCCCAAGATGCAACCGAAGCGAAGACAAGGGAACGCAAAAATAAGCGCTGAGAGAACCGATCCACCCGCGTTCGCCGCCACGAACATCAGCCAACCCCTTAGCTGAATGGGCCTATCGGCTCTCTCGCGCTTACGTCTGGCACTGCCTTCTCGCATTCATGGATGTTGAATGCAGGAAGATTTACGATACCCAGGTAAGAACTACTGCCCTCAGTAAAACTGCCCGTGCATCACCTGTAGTTGAGATAATTGATGATATCCGCCTTGCATATCGAAAGTCCCCGTTTCGATACTTGTCATCAACCGTCTCGCAATTTTTGTAGCTCTTCGCGTTTAAGACGTATATCCCAAGATTTCGGGATCGGAGGGATTGGCGGGAGGAGAGGATAGAGTGGGAATGAACAATGCCCCGGCAATTCCCTTTCATGCCGGACCGGAACTCAGCCGGGCCATCAACCGCACCGATTTTTTCCGTCTGCTGAAGGCGGCGGCGCAGCACTATAAATTTGAAAATTTCGCGCTTGCCCGCATTTCCGAAGCTTCGGCTCCCTTCGGCGAACGCGATATCGTCATCACCAATGTCGCCGAGCGGCGCGTCAGCCTTTTCATCACGAGTTTGAAGGAAGCGCTCGGAACCGCGCGGGCAAAGTCCGCCCAGTTCCTGGCGACGCCGGTCCATGGCCGGAGCGCCCAGCCGGAAGGCTTTACGTCCGATCGCGTTTTCAACGAGTTCCGCAGCGGCGTCTTCCTCTTCATCCCGTTGTTCACGCCGGAAGGGCGGCGATATTGCCTCGTGCTCAGCGGCGAGCGTCAGGAGCCCGACCAGAGCGAGATCGCCGACATGCTGCTCGACGCCATGCGCATCTTCGACAAGCTTTACGAGGAGATCCTGACGCCGGAAATGTCGGGGCGGCTGACCCAGCGCGAATCGGAAATCGTCAAATGGACGAGCGAAGGCAAGACGTCGGCTGAGATCGCCATCATCCTCGGTCTGTCTGAACATACGGTCAATTCGCACATCACTGCGGCAGCGCGTAAACTTGACGCCGTGAACCGCGTTCATATGGTGGCGATCGCCTTGAGAAACGGCTTGGTTTCGTGAAATTGGTTTCGGGATTGGGGAAATTAAGACGATGATCGCCGAAGCAACGCGAAAGGGTCAAGTAAAGGTTCTCTTTGTCGACGACGAATTCATTGAATTCCGCGCGCTCAAGAAGAAGATTGCCGATCTCTCGGAGCCTGTCGTCGAACTCGAATATTCGCAATCGATCGGCGACGCCTTGGAAAAGGTCCGGGCGGCGCGCTTCGATCTCATCCTGCTCGACAATCGCCTCATGCCCAATGCCGATTTCCGCGACACGGTACCGGAGTTGCGCGGCATCGGCTACACCGGCCCGATCGGCGTCGTTTCGACCGATATTTCAGGCGGCTATTTCCAGGAATTCCCGAATTACGGCGTCGATTTCCGCATCGGTAAGGACGAAATTGACGTCCAGGCGCTGCAGCATATCATCCGCGAATATGTGACCTACGCCGTTCCGGATTTCTGGAAGGACGACTACAGCATCTAAGCGATTCCGGCAAAAGCGCGTCGCGATCCTCGGTATCCTGTTATAACTATCAGGCGACGGGAAGGCGAATGGTGAAGCGGCTGCCGCTTTCATCCGAATGCTCGAGGCTGACATCGCCGCCAAGCGCCGTGAGAAACTCCCGCGCAGTCGTCAGCCCCAGTCCGGCGCCGGGGACGGCGCCTGCCTTCGGCAATTTCCAGAAAGGCTCGAATATCCGTTCCCGATAAGCGGGATCGATACCCGTTCCGTTGTCGGAAATCCGGATAAACCAGTCCGCCCCCTCGCGCTCTGCCGTCATGATCACCTGCGGCGGCGATTCGCTACGATAGGTCAGCGCGTTAGACAGGAGATGCCGCAGCGCCAGGCTGAGCAGGGCGGGGTCGGTGCGGATCAAGGGCAGGCCTTCACTCGCGAGCGTGGCATCGTGCACCGCGGTTTCATCTGTGAGTTCACCCCAGATCGTCTCGGTCAGCGCCTGCAGATCGACTTCTTCGGGCGTCACCTGAGGTGCTCCGCCGGCAAGGCTCATCAATGACTTGGTGAGGCGCTGGGCCGTCTGCGCCTTCTCCATGATCATCCTGAGACTTTGAAGCTGTTCGCCGTCGAGCGTCTCCTCCAGGTCGTCCAGAAGCAGCTCGGCATACATCGCGATGTGGCGCAGCGGCGATTGCAAGTCGTGCGAGGCTGTCGCGAGAAAACGTTTGATCCGCTCCTCGCTCTCGCTGGCCGCATTGCTGTCTGACAGACTCGTCGGGTTGGATGACATTTGGCAAATTCCCCGATCCTGATAGCCGACAATAGAAAAAGGGCGCAGGTTCTGCAACCGGCGCCCTCCACAATGATGCGTTAACAACCGCAGTTAGCTCGCGGACTTGCGCGGGCGACCCTGTTCCGGCGGGATGATTTCGACATCGCTTGCCGGAGCCGCCTTGGCATGGCGGCGGCGCCAGTCGCCGAGGAAGAGCAGGATCGGAGCTGCGATGAAGATCGACGAGGCGCCGGCCACGAGAATGCCGAAGACCATCGGGATCGCGAAGCTCGACACGGCGCTGCCGCCCCAGATCGCCATCGGCACCAGGGCGAGGAAGGCCGTCGCATTGGTGTAGAGGCTTCGCGCCAGGGTCTCGTTGATCGATTTGTCGATGATCTCGCGCAACGGCATCGACTTGTAGAGCCGCATGTTTTCGCGCATGCGGTCGTAGACGACGACCTTGTCGTTCACGGAGTAACCGACGAGCGTCAGGATGGCGGCGATGGCCGTCAGGTTGAAGTCGAGGCCGGTGATCGCGAAGAAGCCGATCGCTTTGGTGACGTCGAGCACCAGGGTGACGATGGCGCCGACGGCGAACGGCCATTCGAACCGAGCCCAGATATAGATGAGCATCGCGAAGCTTGCGATCACGACCGACAGGATACCGGCCGAGGCAAGCTCGCCGCTGACCTTCGGGCCGATGACGTCGGTACCTTCGACCGTTGCGCTCGGATCGATCTTGGCGACTTCGGCCTTCAGCTTGGTTACTGCTGCCGTCTGCGCCTCTTCGCCGCCTTCCTGCCGCTGGGCGCGAACGAGAATGCTGTTGTTGTCGCCGAAGGACTGGAGTGTGATTTCGCCGAGACCGAGACTATCAAGGCCCTCGCGGAACTTCGCAAGATCGGCCGCGCCCTGGGTCCTGACGGACATCTGAATGCCGCCGCGGAAGTCGACGCCGTAGTTGAGGCCGGGATGGATGAAGAGCACGACGGAGGCGATCGAAAGCAGCGCCGAAACGGTGACGCCGAAGAAGCGCGCCTTCATGAACTGGATGTGCTTGTCATAGGGGCTGAAGGGGATCAGCGGCCGGATGTTCAGCACCTTGAGCTTGCGGCGGCGGGTGATCTCGATCATCGCGACGCGGACGAAGGCGACGGAGGTGAACATCGAGATGATGAGGCCGAGCGCCATGGTCACGGCAAAGCCGCGAACCGGACCCGAGCCGAAATAGAACAGGATGGCTGCTGCGATCAGAGCCGTCATGTTGCCGTCGATGATGGTCGAATAAGCGCGGCGGAAGCCGGTATCGATGGCGGCGAAGGCGCTCTTGCCCTTGCGCGTTTCTTCGCGGATGCGCTCGTTGATGAGAACGTTCGCGTCGACCGCAAGGCCGATACCGAGAACGACGCCGGCGATGCCCGGCAGCGTCAACGTTGCGCCGACCAGCGTCAGGGCCGAGAAGGTCAGGAACGTGTGGATCAGCAGCGCCACGTTCGCCAGGATACCCCAGGTGCCGTAGAGAACGAAAATGAAGGCTGCAACCAGGATAAAGCCGACGATGCCGGAATAGATGCCCATCTTGATGGCATCGGCGCCGAGGTCGGCGCCCACGGTGCGTTCTTCGATGACCGTCAGCTTGGCAGGCAGGGCGCCAGCGCGCAGCATGGCGGCAAGCGTCGTTGCGCTGTCGGCTGAGAAGCTGCCGGAGATCTGGCCCGAGCCACCGGTGATCGGCTCGCGGATGACGGGCGCGCTCAGCACCTTGTCGTCGAGGACGATGGCGAAGGGATTGCCGACGTTCTGGCGGGTGATCTCGGCAAAGCGGGTGGCGCCGGCGCTGTCGAAGCGGAAGCTGACGACCGGCTCGTGCGTGTTCGGGTCGAAGCTGACGCGGGCATCCGAGAGGCGGTCACCTGAGATCTCGACGCGGTCGAGGACCGGATAGGTCCTGCCCTCGGCGTCGTTCATCATGGTGACGCCGGGCCCAGGGGCGTTGTTCGGCGAAAGCATGTGGAACGACATCTTCGCCGTGGAGCCGAGAAGTTCACGCAGGCGCGACGGATCCTGCGCGCCCGGAAGCTGGACGAGCACGCGATTGCCGCCGATGCGCTGAATGGTCGGCTCGGAGACGCCGACCTGGTCGACGCGCTGGCGGATGACTTCAAGGCTCTGCTGGACGGCATTGTCGACATTGGCGGAGATTCCGGCCGGCGAGAAGCCGACGGTGATGGTGGCTCCGTTCGCCGTGACGTCGAGATCCGTCTGGCCGGCGCTGATGCCGGTGCTGATCGGGTTGGCGAGCGTCTTGAGGTCGGTGACGGCCGCATCGCTCTGCGAGGCATCGGCGAGCGTCACGACGATCTGGTTCTGGCTGCGGACGACGGCCTTCGGCTGGACGCCCTTTTCGCGCAGCACGCGGCGCGCGTCCTGAAGCAGCGATTGCAGCCGCTCCTTGGTGAGGTCGGCTTCGTCGACTTCCAGAACGAGGTGCGAGCCGCCGCGCAGGTCGAGGCCGAGCGACACCTGGTCATGCGGCAGCCATGCCGGCACGCGCTGGAGGACGGATTGCGGCAGGGCGTTCGGCAGGGCGATCAATAGGCCGATCACGATGATCACCGTATAGGTGAACACCAGCCATGGTGAAGTACGCATGTTGTATTCCTTGATAATCGGGGGCCGGCGCTCGAGCGCTGGCAGCATGTCTCAATGGCAGGAAGCGCCGCTCGGCGCGGGCGTCAGGCAACAGCTGGCGGTGCGCGCGGCTGATGGGTCCTGAAATTTGCGGCATGAAGCGGCGCTTCGAATGCCGGAAGAGGGGCTGATATGTTCCAGTCGGCGAAATCGAGAACCGGGGTGGTGGCAAGGGCAGGCGTTCCGACGTCGTGCGCCGCCTGTTTCGGCGCAAGCCTGCGCTCGGCGGCGAGCACGCCCCGCACGGCATCGCGCGCCGTCAGTTGCGGCGACTGCGGATCCCGGCCGGAAGAAGAAAGCGTGTTGACGGCGACGGCAGGCGAAATGAGCAAATTGCCGCCGAAGAGCAGGCCGAGATAGGCAAGGATGGCGACGAGCAGGGAAGCGGCGACACGATTGGTCAGACGGTGCTGGTCCAGCTCCATCTCCTCCGTCCCGGCGATGTCACTCCCGTATCGGCTCAAAAGCGCGCCAATCTCTCATTCTTTTTCCGGCGGAGCAGTGCCCGTCGGGATAATTGTATCAGGCTCATGTCTGTCTTCATAGGGCACACTCTCATGATGCACTTGAGCCAGCCGGTCAACCATGCCAAGCGCAATTTCACGTTCGCCCATGATGACGGTGTCGGCGCCATATTGCTTCAACTCGTCGACCTCGGCGTCGGAATGGGCGCGGGCGACGATGAGGATCGACGGGTTGACGCTACGCGCCTGCTCGGCGATGCGGCAGGCCTCGAAGGCGTTCGGGATAGCGATGGCAAGGCTGCGCGCAGTCGAAAGATTGGCAAGATCGAGCGTTTCTCTCGCCACCGCATTGCCCATGAAAGCTTCGATGCCCTGCGCCTTCAACTCGCCGATGCGCTTGTCGGAATCCTCGATGACGAGGAAGGGCGTACCCGATGATTTGAGGTTCTGCCCGACGATCTTGCCGACGCGTCCATAGCCGATGAGGATGGCGTGGCCGTTGAGGGCGGTCGGATGCACGTCGTCGTCTTCGGCGGGCAGTTGCTGCTGAGCGATGGCTGCATCCGTGGCGGGAGCGGGCTCGGCTGTGGCTTCCTCGCGTTTTGTCCCTTCGAGAAGCGGCCGTAGACGATCGCAGAGGAAGAACAGCAGCGGATTGAGAACGATCGAGATGATGGCGCCGGCAAGGATGAGATCGCGGCCCTCCTCCGGCAACAACCCGAGTTCGACGCCGAGGGCGGCGAGGATGAAGGAGAATTCGCCGATCTGGCCGAGGCTTGCTGAAATCGTCAGCGCCGTGCCGAGCGGCTTCTTGAAGGCGAGTACGATCAGAAGGGCGGCGACGGACTTGCCGATGACGATGATGAAGATGGTGGCAAGGATCGGCAGCGGCTTGTCGATCAGGATGTTCGGATCGAACAGCATGCCGACCGAGACGAAGAAGAGTACGGCGAAGGCATCGCGCAGCGGCAGGCTTTCCTGCGCGGCGCGATGGCTGAGCTCGCTTTCGGCAAGCACCATGCCGGCGAAGAAGGCGCCGAGCGCCAGCGATACGCCGAAGAGCTTCGCCGCCCCGAAGGCGACGCCGAGCGCGATCGCGAGCACGCCCAGCCGGAAAAGTTCGCGCGAGCCGGTATGGGCGATTCGGTGCATCGTCCAGGGAATGAGCTTGCGGCCGAAGACCAGCATCAGCGCCACGAACAGCACCACCTTCACCAGGGTCATGGCGATCATGCCGCCGACGCCGAGATCGAGGCCGAGCAGGCGGTTCAGCCCCGCCGAAAGCGGCTCGACGGGGCCGTGGCCTTCACCGCCGATGCTGGCTGCGGCCGGGATCAGCACCAGCGCCAGCACCATGGCGAGATCCTCGACGATCAGCCAGCCGACGGCGATCCTGCCGCGCTCGGTCTCGACGAGCCGCCGTTCCTGCAGCGCCTTCAGGAGCACGACGGTGGAGGCGACGGACAAGGCCAGGCCGAAGACTAGGCTGCCGCCGGTCGGCCATCCCATGAAGGCGCCGAGCCCCCAGCCGAGCAGTGTGGCAAAGGCGATCTGTACGATCGCGCCAGGTACCGCAATGCCGCGCACCGACAGAAGATCCTTCAGGGAGAAATGCAGCCCGACGCCGAACATCAGCAGGATAACGCCGATTTCGGCAAGCTCCGGCGCAAGGCTCTGGTCTGCCACGTATCCCGGCGTGTGCGGGCCGACCAGCACGCCGGCGATCAGATAGCCCACCAGCGGCGGCATGCGCAGCCGGTGGGCGATGGCGCCGAAGATGAAAGCCAGCACGAGGCCGCCGACGATCGTGGAAATCAAGGGCGTATCGTGTGGCATCGCTGTCTCCCGATCTGGAAATCCCGTTCGTAATATGACATATATGGTCTATATCGACCAATATGGGTAACTTGAAATCATGGGTCAAGCCGCCAGGGAAACAATTCTGAGCCCCGCTCTCTGCCGGGCCGCACGTGGCCTGCTCGATTGGACCCAGACGGACCTTGCCGAGAGGGCCGCCGTCTCACGCAGCACGATCCGCGATTACGAGGGACGCCACCACGACATCCACCGTGCGACCGAGGCGCAGCTGCGCCTGGCCTTCGAGGAGGGCGGCGTCAAATTCGTGGAGATCGAAGGGGCCGGCACCGGTCTCTGCCTCCCCAAGCGGATGGATTGATCTTACTCAGGGCGCCAGGCAGGCGGCGGAAACCTTGTAGATATAGAGCGCCTTGCCCTTGTAATAGCCCTCTGTCGGCCGCCAGTTCTTTAGCACCTCAGGCGTTTCGGTGGCGCAGGTGAAGGGGCTGTCGGTCAGGAAAAGCACCTTGCCGGTGATATCGGCGGGCAGGGCGAATTCCTGCTCGTAATAGCTTTCGGGAAGCCCCGCCGGAGCCCGCGCATAGATCCTGTAGGGTGCATCGCGCAGCGTATAGAACAGGTCGGCGACCATGTCGCGATCGTTGGTGACGATGACGTCGGTGCCGGCCTGGCCTGTAAGCGCCGCGGCCTCGCGGCTGACCTCGGCGCGGCCGAGATAACGCTTCATCAGCTCGTCGCCGTTCGGCAGCAGCACCTGCTGCGGGAAAATCGTCGCCAGCGGAAAGAGCAGGCTTGCGATGCCGTTGATGGTGAACGACAGCCTGAGCCCCTTCGGCCACAGCCGATAGAGCAGCCAGACGGCAAGGACAGTCCCCGCGACATAGGCGGTCACGGCCCAATTGGCATAGGCCTTGGCGATCGTTGCCTGCAGGGTGATGAGCAGGACCACCGGCATCGACAACCAGACCAGCAACTTTTCCCGGTCGTCGCTCCGGGCCTTGATCATGCGATAGACCGCCCAGAGGATTGCGAAGAAGATGATCGGCCCGACGACGCCGAACTGGGCGGCGAAGAATTCCAGCCCGCCGCGGATATTGATGCCGGGTTCGCTCCAATGGGCGATGTCCTGCGTATGCCGCACCGTCGTATTGTCGTGCCTGAGGTTCCACCAGAGGTTCGGCAGGGCGACCAACGCCGACACTGCGACCGCGATGACAAAATCCCGAATGGCGATGCGCGCCGCCGGAATGAGCAGGAGTGCAAGCGCACCGCCGGGAACGACGAAGAGCACCGCATATTTCGTGAGGAAGGCAAGGCCGACGCCGAGCCCCATGATAAGCGCCAGCCCGACCGAGCGTCGCTGCGTCAGGCCGAAATAGGCAAGCAGGGCGATTGCGATGAAGAACAGCAGGATCACATCGGTCGAGAAGAACACCGAGGAAAGCGCAACACCTGGAAGCGTGATGTAGGTGACTCCCGTCCACCCTTCGATCTCCGGCCCGACGAAACGCTTTGCCGTCTTCATCAGCACCAGTGCCGCCGCCATGTGGATCAGCGGTCCGAGCAGCCTGATCCAATAGATGGCGTTGGAGCCGGAAAGCTCGGTCATCGCCCGGATCACCCAGGCGATCATCGGCGGCTTCGAGTAATAGCCGAGATCGAGGTTCTGCGACCAGAACCAGTACTGTGCCTCGTCGACGAAAAGGTCCGTCGCATCGAAATGAAGCGTGACGACCCGCCAGAGCGTGAAGCCAAGAACGATGAGGAGACCAGATCTGGGGGACATGAACCGATAGTTCCGCTGACATGAAAGGCGCGAGTGCGATACACCAAAGGTGCCGGACTGCCAACGGGGGAGGGGAGAGATGAGCCGCCTTTTAGAACACCCGAAGCGCGCGGATGTCGCGGTTTGCGGCGATGGAATCGAGGCGGGCGACGGCTGCGAGCACCGTCATTGCGATCAAGCAGGAACCCAATGCGAGAACAATCATTGCTCTGTCCTTGTCGACGTCATGTCTTGGTTGTCGACCGGCCTATAACACGGAGCTTGCGTGTGCCTTGTAGCAGCCATGCAACTGCGCGGCAGTATTTCTCGCGAACTGCCTTGAATTGCTTCAAAAACCCGCACTGCGAAAGGCTTATTAACCTTCAGGCAAGGAATTAACCATAAACATTGGTTTACACGTCGGAATGGGAAGATGCACTCGTTCCCACCAGGCATGACGCCGTACCGCCGTACCGGGTTGATCCGGTATCCATCTCTTCAGACAGCTCCGAAACATAGCTGATCAGGGGGCTTCGATCCGCCGGTTGTCACTGGCGGTGAGAACGGTCTCCACGCTTTGTGTCCATCGGATGCTGCGAAAGTTTTTGGCCGGGCATTCGCCCGGAACGTGGTTGGGGACAGGCGTTGAGGCAGGATATGCCATCAGATCAGGCTCGTGGAGCGCAGGCAGGCAGCTTGCGCGACCGCCTGCGCTTTGCCGGTCTCGATGCCGACCAGTGCGAACTGGTCCGCCGCAACCGGCCGGCCCTTGAAGCGCATTTGAAAGCCGGCCTGCGCGACCTCTTCCACAGGTTCCAGTCCTTTCCCGACGCCGCGCGCAATTTCGAGAGCGAGCGCCAGGTCGACCGCCTGCATGATCTGCAGTCCTCGCATTGGGATGTGCTGACGGATGCGCGGTTCGACAGCCTCTATGCCGAGCGCGTCAAGGTTCTCTCCGATACCGAAAGCAAGATGGGGCTCGACCCGCGCTGGCACGTGGCCGGTCACGGCGTCATGCTCGAGCATGTGGTTTCCGGCCTCGCGCAAGAGATCGCCGGCCGTCCCTTGCTGCCGTCGGCCAAGCGCCGCGCGCGCGAAATCTCCGACCTGATGACGGCGATCATCCGCATCGTCATGGTCGATGTGGAAATCGCTGTCTCGCTCCGCTTCAATGCGCTGCGCGCCACCCAGAGCCGCGCGCTCGCCGATCAGCGCGCCGACAGCGAAGCCGAGATCGCCAGGATCTTCGGCGATGTCATCGAAGGCCTTTCTGCTCGCGACCTGACGCGGCGCGCGCCCGTCGAAGGCGATGGCGCCTATGCCGGGATCGCCGCTGCGCTGAACGGTGCACTGGATGGCCTGCAGGCCGAATTCACCGCCATCACCGAGCGCACTGACAAGGCCGAGGCGGCGACCGGCTCGCTTGCCGGCCTGTCGCGGCAGTTTGCCGGCACCGCTTCCGGCCAGGCCGACCGGCTGCAGCTTTCCGCCGCTGCCCTTGCCGGCATCGCCGGCAGCGTGCGCGACGGTGCGGCCGAGAGCCGTGCCGCCGAACAGGCGGCCGCTTCGACGCGCGCCGCCGTCGAGGAAAGTGGCGAGGTCGTCGGCCGGGCGATCAGCGCCATGGCCGATATCGAGCAATCGGCCGAAAAGATCGGCCAGATCATCGGGGCGATCGACGAGATCGCCTTCCAGACCAATCTTCTCGCGCTGAATGCCGGCATCGAAGCTGCTCGCGCCGGCGAATCCGGCCGTGGTTTCGCCGTCGTTGCCCAGGAAGTGCGCGCCCTTGCTCAGCGCTCGGCCGAAGCCGCCCGCGAAATCAAGACGCTGGTGACGACGACCAAGGCGCAGGTCGACGCCGGCGTGCAGATGGTCGGCCGGACACAGGATTCGATCGGCAGCATCGTGCGCCAGGTCACCGACATCAACGCCGCCATCGCCGGCATCGCCACAAAGACCGGCGAGCACGCCGCAAGCCTTGATGGCGTCACATCAGACGTCAAGGGCCTGGGCGCCGAGGTGGCCGATAGCGCCGGTCTTGCCGAGCGCTCGGCGCAAGGCGCCGACCATCTCCACACGGTCATTCTCGAACTCGGCCAGACGATTCGCGAATTCCGCATCGCCCGGGAAAACGCCCATGCCGGCCGCCCGGCGCCGGTTCGCGTGCCGCCGTCGCGCGCCATCGAGGCGGCTTCCCGTCCGGCCGCGGTCGAGGACGACTATGAAAATGACGATTTTGGCTTTCCGCAGCCCCTCGCGAGCATCGGAGGTGGGCGGAATGTTTACTAACCTATCGGATTATCGCCTCAGCTCGTCTTCTCGGGCCGGCGACAAGGGGACAAGGAAAAGCTGATGGTAGCAAAGAAGAGTGGCAAGACGCTGAATTTGACAGCGGTGCTCGACCTCAACGAGGCTTCCGCCTTGCGCGACAAACTCCTCTCGTTGCGGGGCAGTGGTCTTTCTATCGACGCATCGGGCGTCGAACGGATTGGTGCTCTTTGCGCTCAGGTTCTGATGTCCGCCGAGAAGACCTGGGAGCAGGACAAGCAGCCGTTCACCTTTTCCAAGGTGTCCGATGCATTTCAGAAAACCATGCAGCTGGTTGGCGTCAATATTGACCACCTGCTCGCCAAGGAGATTCGGCAATGAAGAAAAAAGTGCTTACCGTGGATGACTCGCGCACCATCCGGAACATGCTTCTGGTGACGCTAAACAATGCCGGCTTCGAGACGATCCAGGCCGAGGATGGCGTCGAGGGCCTCGAGGTTCTCGAAGAGTCCAATCCCGACGTCATCGTGACCGACATCAACATGCCGCGTCTCGACGGCTTCGGTTTCATCGAAGGCGTCCGCCGCAACGAGAAATATCGGGCGATCCCGATCCTGGTCCTGACCACCGAAAGCGACGCGGAAAAAAAGAATCGCGCCCGCCAGGCCGGCGCCACGGGCTGGATCGTCAAGCCTTTCGACCCGGCCAAACTGATCGATGCCATTGAGCGCGTAACCGCTTAAACCCAGGATTTTCTCCTATGGATATGAACGAAATCAAAGAGATCTTTTTCCAGGAGTGCGAGGAACAGCTCGCCGAGCTGGAATCCGGTCTTCTGAAAATGAATGATGGCGATCGCGATCCGGAAACCGTCAACGCGGTGTTCCGTGCCGTGCATTCGATCAAGGGTGGCGCCGGCGCCTTCGGCCTTGACGATCTGGTAGCCTTCGCCCATGTTTTCGAGACCACTCTCGATTGCGTTCGTTCCAACAAGCTTGAGCCGACCCAGGACGTCCTGAAGGTCATGCTGAAGTCGGCTGACGTGCTCGCCGACCTGACGAATGCTGCGCGCGACGGCGGCAGCGTCGATGAAAGCCGCAGCCGCGGTCTCGTCAAGGAGCTCGAAGCGCTGGCCAACGGCGAACTGCCGTCTCCTTCCGCAGCCGCCGAAGCCCCTGCGCCGAAGGCCGCCGCAAAGCCGGCAGCATCGGCTGCGCCTGCGGCCACTCCCAAGCCGACCGACGACAGCGGCTTCCAGCCGGTTCCTTTTTCTTTTGACGATTTCGGCGGCGAGGGCGATGTCGGCTCCGGCCTGCCGGCCTATGAAGTCATCTTCAAACCGCGTTTCGAGCTCTATTCCAAGGGCAACGACGCCACTCTGCTGCTGCGCGACCTCTCGCGTCTTGGCGAGATGACAATCTATTGCAATACAGACGCCCTGCCGGGCCTCGAGGAGATCGATCCTGAAGGGGCCTATTTCTTCTGGAACGTGACGATCAGGACGGACAAGGGTGAAGACGCCATCCGCACCGTCTTCGAATTCGCCGAGTGGGATTGCGACCTGACGGTGAAACCGGTCGACGAAGCGGCTGGCAATACAAGCGCCAACGAGGAACTGCCGATGGTGCCGGTTCCCTTCGACCTGTCGATCCTGGATGAAACGGGCGCAGCCGAAGTGAGCTCCGCCGGCAATAGGGCCAACGAGACGGCCGCAGCCGTTGCCGCCGCCGAGACCGCCTCCAACGTCACGCAGATGGCCGCAGCCGCAGCCCGTGTTGAAAAGAAGGAATCGGCAGCCGCAGCAGCAGCGGCAGCAGCCGCAAACGCTGCCGCCCAGAACAATGCCGCCGGTGCCGGCCAGACGATCCGCGTCGATCTCGACCGTGTTGACCGCCTCATCAACCTCGTCGGCGAACTGGTCATCAACCAGGCGATGCTGTCGCAGAGCGTCATTGAAAACGACACGACCGGCACCTCCTCGATCAACATGGGTCTGGAAGAGCTGCAGCAGCTCACCCGCGAGATCCAGGACTCGGTCATGGCAATCCGCGCTCAGCCGGTGAAGCCGGTCTTCCAGCGCATGTCGCGTATCGTCCGCGAAATCGCCGACATGACCGGCAAGTCGATCCGCCTGATCACGGAAGGTGAAAACACCGAAGTCGACAAGACTGTTATCGACAAGCTCGCCGAGCCGCTGACCCACATGATCCGCAATGCCGTCGACCACGGCATCGAAACGCCCGAAAAGCGCGCCGCTGCCGGCAAGAACACGGAAGGCACGGTTCGCCTCACCGCCAAGCATCGTTCGGGCCGCATCCTGATCGAGCTTGCCGACGACGGCGCCGGCATCAACCGCGAGAAAGTACGCCAGAAGGCGATCGACAACGACCTCATCCCGGCCGACTCCAACCTGTCGGACGAGGAGATCGACAACCTGATCTTCCTGCCGGGCTTCTCGACAGCCGACAAGATCTCTGACATCTCCGGCCGCGGCGTCGGCATGGACGTCGTCAAGCGCTCGATCCAGGCGCTCGGCGGACGCATCAACATCACCTCCAAGCCGGGTCACGGCTCGGTCTTCACCATGAGCCTGCCGTTGACGCTCGCCGTCCTCGACGGCATGGTGGTCACTGTCGCCGGCCAGACGCTGGTTGTGCCGTTGACCGCGATCGTCGAAACCTTGCAACCGGAAGCCTCCGCGATCCACTCCTTCGGTGCGAACCACCGGCTGATCTCGATCCGCAACAGCTTCTGCCCGCTGGTTGATGTCGGCCGCATTCTGAACTTCCGTGCGACCCAGGCCAATCCGGTCGAAGGTGTCGCGCTTCTGGTGGAATCCGAAGGCGGTGGCCAGCGCGCCCTGATGGTCGATGCCATTCAGGGTCAGCGTCAGGTCGTCATCAAGAGCCTGGAAGCGAACTACACCCACGTGCCGGGCATAGCCGCCGCCACCATTCTCGGCGACGGCCGCGTGGCTCTCATCCTCGATGTCGACGCGGTTGTCGGCGCCTCGCGCGGCCAATCGCTGAAAGCGGAAATGTCGTTAGCAGCGGTGGGATAAGGCAATGTCGTACACTGTAAAAAATCTGAACCAGGGGGATCGCGAGCTGATCGCGTTCCGCATCGGGGATCAGGAATTTTGCGTGAACATCATGTCGGTTCGCGAAATCCGGGGCTGGACCCCGGCGACCGCGATGCCGCACTCGCCGACCTATATGCTAGGTGTCATCAACTTGCGCGGCGCGGTGCTGCCGATCATCGACCTCTCGGCCCGGCTCGGCATGAAGCCGGCCGATCCGACCGCCCGTCATGTCATCATCGTCGCCCAGGTCCGGCGTAAGGTCGTCGGCCTGCTGGTCGATGCCGTTTCCGACATCCTGACGGTCACCGACGAGGTTGTTCAGCCGACGCCCGAGATCTCCTCCGAGCTCGAGCGTCAGTTTGCCCGCGGCATCCTCGCCATCGAGAAGCGCATGATCTGCCTGATCGAACTTGAAGCCCTCATTTCCGAAACCGAAAGCGAAGCCGCATGAATGCAATGGGCGCAAAAGATCAGAGGCAGGGCGCCGACGAGGTCCTGGCGAGCGGGGAATACCCGCTGACGCGCCGCGACCTCACGGAGATCGCCGCGATGATCTATTCAGATGCCGGCATCTTCCTCAACGAGACGAAGGCTTCGCTCGTCTATTCGCGCCTGTCGAAACATATCCGCAATCTCGGCCTGTCCGGCTTCCGGGAGTATTGTGCCCTCGTCGCTTCGCCGGCCGGTGCTGCGGCGCGCCGCGAAATGCTTTCGCATCTGACCACCAATTTCACCCGCTTCTTTCGCGAAAATCATCATTTCGATCATCTGCGCGATCATGTCCTGCCCGAGCTCCTGCAGCGCGCGAGATCGGGCGGCAGGGTGCGCATCTGGTCGGCTGCCTCCTCCGACGGGCAGGAACCCTATTCGATCGCGCTGACGGTGCTGTCCCTGATGCCGAATGTCGCCGATTACGACTTCAAGATCCTGGCGACCGACATCGATCCGAAGATCCTCGCGATCGCCCGGGCCGGTGCCTATGACGAAAGCGCGCTGGAAACCGTGTCGCCCGCCATGCGCAAGCAATGGTTCAGCGAAGTCGAGGTGCAGGGGCGCCGGAAGTTCCAGGTCGACGACCGCGTCAAGCGGCTGATCACCTATAACGAGCTGAACCTGATGGCGCAGTGGCCGTTCAAGGGCAAGTTCGACGTCATCTTCTGCCGCAACGTCGTCATCTATTTCGACGAGCCGACGCAGATGAAGATATGGCAGCGTTTCGCCGGCCTGCTGCCGGAAGGCGGCCATCTCTATATCGGCCATTCCGAGCGTGTTTCGGGCGAGGCGAAACACGTCTTCGACAATATCGGCATCACGACCTATCGCTACACCGCCAAGGGTCCCGGGAGGAAGGCATGAGCGCGCCGGCAAGGGTTCTTGTTGTTGACGACTCGCCGACGATGCGCGGCCTGATCACTGCCGTCCTGAGTTCGGACCCCGAAGTCAACGTCATCGGCCAGGCCGGCGATGCGCTGGAAGCGCGCGAGGCGATCAAGCGGCTGAACCCGGACGTCGTGACGCTCGACATCGAGATGCCGAATATGAACGGTCTCGATTTCCTCGAAAAGATCATGACGCTGCGTCCGATGCCGGTGATCATGGTTTCCACCATGACGCATCGCGGCGCCGAGGCGACGCTTGCGGCGCTTGAGATCGGCGCCTTTGACTGCGTCGGCAAGCCGACGCCGGGCGAACCCAGGCCCTTCGGCGACCTCGCAGAGAAGGTGAAGGCCGCCGCGCGCACGCAGCGCCAGTTCTCCCAACGCGTGGCCGCCCCCGCGCCGCCGCCCGCCGTCGCCGACTTCCGCGTCGGCCGCAAGATCGTCGCGATCGGCTCGTCGACCGGCGGCGTCGAGGCGCTGATCGCCGTGCTGCAGAAGTTTCCGGCGAATTGCCCGCCAACCGTCATCACCCAGCATATGCCGCCGACTTTCACCAAGAGCTTCGCCGAGCGGCTGAACCGCCTCTGCGCGCCCGTGGTGCAGGAAGCGACCGATGGCGCCCGTCTCGAAATCGGCAAGATCTATCTGGCGCCCGGCGGCGAACGTCATCTTCAGGTCAGCAGCGCCTCCGCACCCTGTTGCCGTCTCGTCGACCGCCCTCCGGTCAACGGTCATCGTCCGTCGGTCGATGTGCTGTTTGATTCGGTCGCGGAACTGGCCGGCCGCAACGCCGTCGGCGTGATCCTGACTGGAATGGGCCGCGATGGTGCGGCCGGATTGTTGAAAATGCGCCACGCCGGCGCCAGAACACTCGGCCAGAACGAAAAAACCTGTGTCGTTTACGGAATGCCAAGGGTTGCCCACGAACTTGGCGCCGTTGAGCAGCAGCTGCCACTGTCTGCCATCGGTGAAGAAATATTGAAAATGACAGCCGCCCGAAAGGAAGGGACCGAATAATGTCGATCGCGGAGAAAATCAAAGTTCTGATCGTTGATGATCAGGTAACGAGCCGGTTGCTGCTCAGCGATGCGCTGACCCAGCTCGGTTTCAAGCAGATCACGTCCGCAGGCGACGGCGAGCAGGGCATGAAGATCATGGCCGAGCAACCGCACCACCTGGTGATCTCGGACTTCAACATGCCGAAGATGGATGGCATCGGCTTCCTTCAGGCCGTGCGCACCAATCCGAACACCAAGAAGGCGGCGTTCATCATCCTCACCGCCCAGGGTGACCGCGCGCTGGTGCAGAAGGCGGCCCAGCTCGGCGCCAACAACGTGCTGGCAAAGCCGTTCACGATCGAAAAGATGAAAGCTGCTATCGAAGCCGTGTTTGGAGCCTTGAAATGATCACTGAGGGGGCAGCCCGCCGCGTGCACATCATTCAGGGCGAGTACAAGGTTCTGAGCGATCCGAATGCGGTGCTCTCGACCATTCTCGGCTCGTGCGTGGCTGCGTGCCTCCGAGATCCCATCGCCGGCGTCGGCGGTATGAACCACTTCCTGCTGCCCGGTACGGCGAACTCGCCGATGACCGGCGGCGATGCCACGCGCTACGGCGTGCATCTGATGGAACTGCTGATCAACGGTCTCCTGAAGCAGGGCGCCCGGCGCGACCGGCTGGAGGCAAAGATCTTCGGCGGGGCGAAGACGATCTCGACATTCTCCAATGTCGGTGAGCAGAACGCGGCCTTCGCCATGCAGTTCCTCAGGGATGAAGGCATTCCGGTGGTCGGCTCCTCTACCGGCGGCGAGCATGGACGCAAGCTTGAATATTGGCCGGTCTCCGGTCGTGCCCGGCAATACCCCCTGACCGGCGCCGAAACACAGAGAACCGTCGCTCTCGAGCAGCGTCCCGCCGCTCCGCAGAAGCCCGTCGAAACCAGTATCGAATTTTTTTGATGGCGAGGATTTTCATATGACATTTACCCCTGTGATGGAGCCGCCGGCGCCTGTCGAAGCGCTGAGCGATATCCTGATGCGCATCGTTTCCGAACTGCACGACGTCGCCTACCTCATCGAGCGTATCGAGCCGCAGCTTCTCGAACTCGGCGGCGGCGCCGACGTGCTGAATTCGCCGGATGCCATGAAGGTGATGCAGGGTATCGATCTGGCTGTGCAGAAGTCGCGCGGCCTTGCCGAATTCATCGACACCATTACCGGCGAAATCCCGCACGGCTGGACGGTGGACGTCGCCACCGCCCTCAGCCTTGTCAAGCTGGCGGAGATGCAGAAGGCGCTGGGCGGCGCCACGCGCCACGGCCATTCACAGCCGCTGAGCAAGGCCGCCGGCGACTTCGATTTCTTCTAGGAGCTTTTCGCTCCGCACTCTTCACGAAACGCTCGCACAAGTTTCGCCGATTATTCGTCAGATGGGCAATAAGCCTGCTTTGTCTTTGACGGATCGTGCGAGAACAGAATGAATCTGTTAAATCAATTAGTTCAGATTTTTAAGAACTTTGGCGCCCTAGGCCGAACACGCCTGATGATTCTGGGAGGCGTCGGCGCCGTTTCCATCGCAATCGTCCTTGCGGCTGCCCTTTTCGTCAACAAACCGGCGCAAGAAACGCTTTATGTCGGTCTTGATAACCCTGATCTGAACCAGATCAGCATGGCGCTTGCGGAAGCCAACATCAATTTTCAGGTCGGCACGGATGGCTCAAGCATCACCGTTCCCGCGGGGATGACGGGCAAGGCCCGCCTGATGCTTGCCGAGCGCGGCCTGCCGAACAGCGCCAACGCCGGTTACGAACTCTTCGACAATGTCGGTTCCCTCGGCCTGACCTCCTTCATGCAAGAGGTGACGCGGGTTCGGGCGCTGGAAGGCGAAATCGCACGCACCATCCAGTCGATCTCGGGCATCACAGCCGCCCGCGTCCATATCGTCATGCCGGAGGTCGGAAACTTCCGGAAGGCGGAGCAGAAGCCGACCGCCTCGGTGATGATTCGCGCAAGCGCGGCCACCGGCCGCAGCGCCGCCACCTCGATCCGCCACCTCGTCGCCTCGGCCGTGCCGGGGCTTGACGTCGATGACGTGACGATCCTCGATTCCGCCGGTCAGCTGCTCGCTTCCGGCGACGATGCGAGCAACAGCTCGCTGAACCGCTCGCTCAACATCGTCCAGAACGTCCAGCAGGAAGTCGAATCCAACATCGACAAGGCGCTCGCACCCTTCCTCGGCATGGACAACTTCCGCTCCAGCGTCACCGCCAATCTCAACACCGACGCCCAGCAGATCCAGGAAACCACCTACGATCCGGAATCCAAGGTCGAACGCTCGGTCCGCTCGACCAAAGAAGCCCAGCAGTCCCAGCAGAAACAGTCCGACAGCGCGACGACCGTCGAGCAGAACATTCCGCAGGCGGCTCCCCAGGCCGGTGGCTCAGCAGGACCCGAATCGCAGGATAAGTCCGACAAGCGCGAAGAGCAGACCAACTACGAAATTAACAGCAAGACGACGGCGACGACCCGCAACAGCTACAAGGTCGAGAAGCTTTCGATCGCGGTGGTTGTCAACAAGGGCCGTATCGCCAAGATGGTCGGCGAACCTGCCGACCAGGCCAAGATCGACGCCTATCTTGCTGAAATGCAGAAGATCGTCGCTTCGGCGGCAGGCATCGACGCCAAGCGCGGCGACGTCGTCACCGTCACGGCGATGGACTTCCTCGAGAACCAGCTGCTCGAAGAGGCCAGCGGCGGCGTCCATGTCATGGATATGCTGAGCCGCAACCTTGCCGGCATCATCAATTCGCTTGCCTTCGTCGCGGTCGCCTTCGTGGTCGTCTGGATGGGGCTGCGGCCTCTGGTTCGCAGCGTCAACGGCAACTCCACTGCGGTTCTCGGCGACGCCACGCCGGAAGCGGCCGGCCTCGAGCTTCCCGACTTTGCGCCAGCGGCCGGGGTGCCCGGAGGGGCTCTCATGGATGGCTTCGGCTCCGACTTCGGCTTCGACAGCACCGAGGATCTTCTCAGTCTCGGCGACGACGACGGCAACTTCAACCGTCGCGTCAAGGAAGGCCCGGAACGCAAGCTTGCCCGCATGGTTGAGATCAACGAGGAACGCGCCGCGAAAATCCTCAGGAAATGGGCGATCGACGACGCAGCATAAGAAAAGGCCGGGCAACCGGCCTTCAGACTGCTGACAAACCCGTCGATTTTTTCGGCGGGTTTTGCTTTTTTGGCGATTGGATTTTTTGCCGGTTGTGTTTTGGCGGAGGGCGAAGAGAGGTTTCGGCTTACGCCGTGGCCGGTTTTGGTG